>NZ_VOBE01000005.1:0-170653 GCF_008369225.1 Psychrobacter sp. ANT_H59 | reverse complement strand
TCTCTACTGTCGTCCAGTAAGAGTATTCTTACTAAATATGCTAAACCAATCTGGCTTATCCTATTTAGCGAGCTGACCATCATATCATGTTTTAATAGTCTGTCAACTTCTTTTCTTAATTTGTTTCTTTAAGTTAACGGGGTAGTTATTGTGTAATCACACAGTAGCTGCTTCCGGTTCGTCTTAATGAGGTGCGTATTATAGACGCTTTAATTGGTAAGTCAAGAAGTAAATTATTTTAATTTGAGTTAACTTAAAAGTAATTTTTTTGGTTGGCTAAACTCTCTAAGCGATAAACCACTCTCAATCCGCCTTCCTCTCCGACTGGGTGGCAGTATACGCTGTTTTAGTAGAGGGTCAAGGAGGTTTGCCCGATATTTTGGCGATTATCTATCCTTATCATCAATACCATCTATTTATCAGTCAGTTAGGGTTAAAAGTACTTTTACCTTTACCAAAATCAATTCTTGTCCTTAGTTAGTGCTTATATATAGCCTCATAGCTTCTTCTATATATAACACTTTTATAGCTTACCTATCTTTTTGAAGAAGTCTTTATAAGCAGAGACTTTTTTATCTAATGCTAAAGGATAGGCGCGCGAGGTAGAAGGCAGTCTATATAAGGTTAAACTATTAACATCAGATTTTTTATTATCTTTATCCTGCCACTTATAAGGATAGTCCATACTTTGATTGGTCTTAGGATGCTTTGATTTGGCAGGTGGTTCAGCTAATAAGTTCAGTAAGACCTCTGTTGCCTTACCACCAGTGGTGAATAGTGCCTGCACTTTTGGTACTTGCGGCAAAATTGTGTCTAGATCGACGGTGGTCACGACCGTAAGGTCTTTATCAGACGCATTGCCTGTTTCGCGAATCGCTTGTACTACCGTGGGACAAGAGGCAATACCACGCTCAAACATAAAGGCTCGAATGCGCTCAGGATCAAAGCGTTTCTCCTCCCCTACTCTAAAATAATCCGCATCATCAAAAAATACGCGTCCATAAATGCGCCACATGTCATTTTGAAAATTGGGATAATGGAACCTCATTGCCCATTTATCGGCAGTGGGCGGAAAACTGCCCATCATCATGACGGTGGCATCAGGTGGTAGGACAGGACCAAAAGGATGGGTTTCGATATTTGCGCTATCGGTCTTTAATTTCTGTGTCCACACAAAGTCGTTAGCAGCTTTTTGTGGATGGGTGGGATTATTCAGTGAGGTTTTGGTCATAAGATTCTTCATCAGAAAAGCAGTTTTTTTGGTATCATAGCAGGATTAAACACTACTTCATTTGTTATAGCGCTATATAGTCAAACATAGTCGGCTTAAACAAAACCGAGCTCGTTGTAAATGCCTTTGGCTTACTTTTTGTTAAAGTATTAAGCTTACTATTGATGGGCTAAATATAGGGTTGAAGTGCAGTAAGTGTTTGTATCTTTTATACTAATCAAGCATCAGACCAAAAAACCAAGAGAATACTTATGAGCGACTTAAAAATCACTGTTATCGATCACCCGTTAGTCCGTCATAAACTCAGCCTTATGCGCGAAAAAGACTGTAGTACTTATAAGTTTCGTACATTAACCAAAGAGCTTGCGCGCTTGATGGCGTATGAAGCTAGCCGCGATTTCGAAATTGAAACCTTTCCGATGGAAGGCTGGTGTGGTGAAATCATTGGTGAGCAGATCATCGGTAAGACGGCAACTATCGTACCGATTTTACGCGCAGGTATTGGCATGCTTGATGGGGTGCTCGATTTGATTCCTACGGCGAAAATCTCTGTCGTTGGTTTGCAACGTGATGAAGAAACCTTACAACCGGTGCCGTTCTTTGAAAAGTTTGTCAGCCATATGGACAAACGCCCAGCCCTTATCATTGACCCAATGTTAGCCACTGGCGGCTCTATGGTTGCAACTATCGAAATGCTTAAGAAAAACGGCTGTACTAATATCAAAGCCTTGGTATTAGTTGCGGCACCTGAAGGGGTCCGTGTAGTCAATGAAGCACATCCTGACGTGACTATTTATACTGCTGCATTAGATAGTCATTTGGATGAGCACGGTTATATTATTCCAGGTCTGGGCGATGCGGGCGATAAAATCTTTGGTAAGCAATTATTTAATAAGTAAGCCAAAGCAGATAAACTAAGACAAGCTGTCGTCTCAAACAACATGACATATGTACAAAACATCAATGATAAGGATATAAGATGAACGTATTGATTACAGGGGCAAGCGCGGGTTTCGGTAAAGCGCTGGCTGAGCGTTTGATTGCCAAAGGTCATCGCGTGATTGGCTGTGCCAGACGCTTAGACAAACTCAATGCTTTGGCAGAAACTTTGGGCGAGGCGTTTTTACCTGTGGTTATGGATGTGAGTGATACAGCGTCTATCCCGCAAATCATTGCGAATTTGCCTGCTGATTTTAAACAAATCGATGTCTTGGTAAATAACGCTGGACTGGCGCTTGGTACAGAGCCTGCGCACAAGGCTAGTCTTGATGATTGGATGCGTATGACCGATACCAATATTAAAGGTTTAATGGCGCTGACTCACGCGGTCTTGCCAGCCATGGTCGCATGCGATAGCGGTTATATCATTAATGTCGGCTCGATTGCCGGAAGTTGGCCTTACTTTGGTGGTAACGTCTATGGCGCGACCAAAGCCTTTGTCAAACAGTTTAGCTTAAATTTGCGTGCGGATCTCATCGGTACGCAAGTGCGCGTGACCAACCTTGAACCGGGTAATGTCGCGGGTACTGAGTTTTCAAACGTGCGTTACCACGGCGATGATGATAAAGCCGCTCAGGTTTACGACGGCTTTAAAACCATGACCGGCGATGATATTGGCGATATTTTATTGTGGTTGATTGAATCGCCTGCTCATATTAATGTCAATCGCTTGGAAGTCATGCCTGTCGCGCAAACTTATAACGGTCTGACCATTGCTAAGCAAGACTCTTAAAATTTTAGCTGACCGTTTGGCTCATTAACGCAGTTCATAAGACCGAAGCAATATAGTCGCATCTATATTGCTTCTTTTTTTGCTACTGATATTCTCTTCATTGACCAAGCGCAATTCCTGAAAGTCTAAAATCAGTACTTCATTACGCAAACGCTCGCTGGTGCGTTTATTGTGCCGTATCGGAAATCCTAAGACTTGCTTACCTCTAATCACTATCTGATTGATAATCGTGGTCGAATTATTGAGGGTAGCTTTTTCACTTAGCTTCTGAGCATTAATGATGGCGGTAACAGGATTAATAGTTGTAATTAACACCTTTGTCTGACGTACACTTTTTGGTAAATCCCCTGCAAAAAACAATACCTGCTCTAATGGTAAATACTGCGCGTGACGCATCAATTCCTGACGAAACAGCGAAGGCATATCAATATTAAAACTGTCTTCTGTTTGCTGAGAGAACGCCGTAAAATTACGATGTAAATAACGTCCAAACACGCTGCTATTAATCCAGTCTTGATAAATATCATTGGCTAGTAATTGCTTGGTGAAAGCATCGGCGTCTAGTGTGATATCTGCTGTTAACATCTCCATCAATAATGTCTGTGGACTAGCAAAGTTCTGCTGCTGCCAGATTTGTGGATATAGGCTGCTATCAAGCAATGGCAAATTTGACTTGTTCATACCTTAATATCCTTATATTTTACTTGCTGACGTTTGATTCGATTGATCACAGTCTATGACAAGTCGCTACTTTTACCGCTTAACTGCTTTTAACCCTAAACAGCTTTTATGTTATGGTCAGTTACCTATTTTAATATAGCAGTCTTTTAGAAATGAGATAAAGACTTTTGCTACGATACATTTCGGCTAAATCGACTTGGTAAAACCGCTTAATGAAAACAAGGTGCATTGCCTTATGAAGAGAAACTTAATCAAACTGCCTGCTAACTATCAGTTGAAAACAATTGATATTGCTTTGACTGACGGTACGTTGCTACCAGTGTCAGTGATAGGAAATGGTAAACCCATGCTGCTCTTGCATGCCTATGGTATGGATGCGCGTGAGTTTTTGCCGTTTATTTTACCTTTAGTTGGCAACTACGCATTTTATCTACCGCATCTGCGAGGGTTTGGGGCGGCAAAAGATATCAAGCAGACCCAGTTTGATTTTGTGCGTCAGTATGCCGATGATATCAGTGTCGTCATTGAGCAAATTTGCTTGGCGCGCAATATAGAATCCTTGCCAGTTGCCGCTATTTCGATGGGCGCGCAAGTGATGTGGGCATACTTTGAACGTTATGGTGGCGAAAGAGTCAGCCGCTATTTGAATATTGACCAAAGTCCTGCTATTCACAATCAACCTAATTGGCAAGGTGGCTTGTTTGGCACGCGCCAGCAAGAAGTATTCGATATCTTTCATGAGGTGATTGATAAGACTTTGCCTTATGCTGACATCGAAAGCTTTACCCATCTGCCTTTTGCCCTGAAACGCCGTGCAACGGATGTCGAACGGCTATTTTCTCTGTTATCCGTCAATCGCACGCGCTCAAAAGCTTTTATACAAGTGATGACCTATAAAAATGACCCTAAACTTGCGCTTTATGAACACAGTATTTGGCATCATAAAATGCGCTGCTTACAAGCCTATTTGACCTTACCCTATGACTTTCGCGGCGCGATAGAGCGTGTCACTATTCCAGTTGTTAACCTCATCGGTGGTCGCTCTAAACTTTACGATGCTAAGTGGCAGCAAAAAGTCACCCAGATGCTACCCAATGCAACTGAGGTCGTGTTGCCACGCTCAGGTCATGCAGTACCGATGGATGAACCAATTGGGTTTTATAAAGTGTTAAAGAGTTTTTTGGAAACTTAGGCATAACATTACGATGTCACTTAAAAACTCTATAATCGACACCATAACTTTACAACACGTCATAGTAATTGCTCAAACCTACTTTTATACTAAAAAGCTGACGTCCGCCTTCATTAACCAAAAACCAAATCAAAAAAGTGCGTCATTATAAAAATTTTATAATAATATAAAAAGGATCTGAACATGCCATATGTAAAAGTTGCAACACAAAACGAGCAACCTGTCGAACTGTATTACGAAATCCAAGGTACTGGCAAACCTGTCGTGTTAATTCATGGTTGGCCATTAAGCGGACGGGCATGGGAGTCACAACTTCCTGCGCTGGTTGAGGCTGGTTATCAAGTGATTACGTATGATAGACGTGGTTTCGGGAAATCCTCCCAGCCATGGAATGGCTATGATTACGATACTTTGGCACAAGATTTAAAAGCCTTGATGGATGAGCTAGATTTAACAAATGCTACTATCGTCGGCTTCTCTATGGGTGGCGGCGAAGTGGCACGTTATCTTGGGAAATATGGTTCTGAACGTGTCAGTAAAACAGTATTAGCCTCTGCTGTGCCGCCTTATTTATATAAAGCAGATGACAATCCTGAAGGTGGTCTAGAAAAGCAAGATATTCAGCAATTCTTAGATGGTGTCAGCGGTGACCGTATTGCCTTCCTAAATGATTTTACTAAGAAGTTTTTTACCCCAAAAGACGGCACGTTATTAGTTAGTAAACCATTACGCTTATATAACCGTGATATTGCTGCATTTGCCTCCGCCAAAGCTAGCTACGATTGTGTCAAAGCTTTTAGCTATACCGATTTCCGTGATGACTTAAAAGCATTTGATGTACCAACTTTGGTCATTCATGGCGATGCAGATCAAATCGTACCGTTAGAGGTCAGTGGTCAGTGGTCAGCGTTCGCACGAAATGATTGCAGATAGTCAACTTCATATCGTTGAAGGCGGCCCGCACGGTATCAATGTGACGCATGCTAAAGAGTTTAATGAAGCTTTAATTGCTTTTTTAGACAGCTAATGAATTTTGTATATAAAAAAGAAAACGACCTTGAATGGTCGCTTTCTTGTTTATCAGTTATCAGAAAATTCTTAGGTTCAATCAGCCAATCCTTTTATAAGCTCAAATCGAGGTAACTGCTTACCATCTACCGTGACAGTTTCAGAAAACATCATTAACGGTCTTACCCAAACGCCATACTCACCGTAGAGACAGCGATAAACGACTAACGCTTCTTCCGTTTCGGAGTGCTGCGCGGTATGCAATACTTGGTAAAGGCTGCCTTTGTAATGGCGGTAGATACCTTGAGGGATAGGTTTTGTCATGATTGAACCCTAATTTTTATTATAAATGCACGAATTAAATACTTTCTCATTATATTTACATCGCAAAAATAGATAAGGTCGACCATCATGTCGACCTTATTCTTACTCTCAATAGCTTGTCTCAATAAATTATTAAGCTACTGTCACTTTCGCATAAGCCTTTTTGCCTGCTTGGATAACAACTGTCTGACCAGACGTTAAGCTAAAGCCCGCATCAACCACTTCGCCATCTACTTTTACCGCGCCACGTTTAATCATATCTTTAGCCGATGAGCTGTTTTTGGCAAGCTCTGCTTGATTTAATATCTGCGTGATAAATAATGCGTCCTGCCCTTCTAACTCTAACGTCACTTCTGGTAAATCGACTGGCAATTCGCCATCAGCAAGTACGTTACCCGCTGATTTATGCGCATTAGCAGCCGCATCGGCATCGTGGAAACGCTCGATTAACTCTTCAGCAAGAATGCGTTTGATTTCTTGTGGATTGCGACCGTTTTCCATCTCAGCCATTAACGCCTCAACTTCTTCCATCGGCTTAAAGCTTAAAAATTCAAAGTAACGACGGATTAAAGTATCTGGCATCGACAGCAGTTTTTGGTACATGGTGCCCGGCGCATCGTAAATGCCGACATAGTTGCCAAGTGACTTAGACATTTTATTGACGCCGTCTAGTCCTTCTAAGATTGGCACCGTGATACAAACTTGCGGCTCTTGCCCGTAACGACCTTGCAGGGTGCGTCCCATCAGGATGTTAAAGGTTTGGTCAGTACCGCCAAGCTCGACGTCGGCTTTTAGCGCGATAGAGTCATAACCTTGCACCAATGGGTAGAGAAACTCATGGATAGCAATTGGCGTTTGCGCCGCGTAGCGTTTAGAGAAATCATCGCGCTCAAGCATACGTGAAACGGTCAACTGGCTAGAAAGCTGAATCATATCGCCCGCTGACATATCCTTGAACCATTCGGAGTTAAAGACAATCTTGGTTTTTTCTTTATCCAAAATTTTAAAAACTTGTTCAGCATAAGTCTGCGCATTGACTTTGATTTGCTCATCAGTCAATGGCGGGCGTGTGCTGTTTTTGCCAGAAGGGTCGCCAATCTTGGCAGTATAATCACCGATTAGAAAATAAATCTCATGACCCAAATCTTGAAAATGCTTCAACTTATTAATCAGCACGGTATGACCCAAATGTAAGTCTGGTGCGGTAGGATCAAAACCTGCTTTGATACGTAGCGGACGATTGAGTTTTAGCTTCTTAACCAAATCTTCTTCAGATAGGATTTCTTGTGTACCGCGTTGGATTATCGCTAGTTGTTCTTCTAAGGTATAAGTTTGGGTGGTCATGATGCTCTCTTTATTGTCTTTATTTAAAGGGTAAAGCGTTTGGGCTATTTAGAATCTCGTAGCCATCAAAAAATGTTAGAATTTGACAGATATACTAGCGTTTTTTAAGGTAAATTGCCATGACCAACCCTGCATCGTTTGCTGATAGTCAGCATAATAATTTTTCAGATCTGAGTTTAGATGATGATTTTGATAGTCGTCTAGATAATATGGACGATTTAAACTATGCCACCTTGACCGATGCGCTCGAACAAACGGTGTTTGAAAACTTCGATGATGGCTTATATATAGGTATGATGTCGGGCACTAGCTTAGATGGTATGGACGCGGTTCTTTGTCAATTCAGTGATAAAGATAATACCCAACAACCGATGCACTTGTTAGCGACTCATAGCCAAGATTTCCCACCGCGTCTGCGTGAAGTGCTATTAGCATTGTGTCAGCCTAATGGGATTCAAGCATTAACGCCATCCGATGATGAACCAAATAGCGAATTAGACTGGTTTGGCTGGGCAAGTAAAGAATATGCTGAATTTTCAAGCGACGTGGTTAATATATTATTGCAGCAATCAAATACTGATAGTGAATCTGTACTAGCGATTGGCTGTCATGGTCAAACGGTACGCCATCGTCCGCAGATGGGTTTTAGCTTACAATTGGTCGATGCCAATATCATTGCTGAACGTACGGGCATTAGCGTCGTCAGTGATTTCCGTCGCCGTGATATGGCAGTTGGTGGTCAAGGTGCGCCTTTGGTTCCAGCTTTTCATCAAGCATTGTTTGCGGTGCCTGATAGCACGCGTGTGTTATTAAACTTGGGCGGTATTGCTAATATCGCTGTCTTGCCAGCGATTTCTAATGACCTTGTAGATTCTAATGAACACTCAGAAAATCAGCCATCTGATAGCGTGGTTGGTTATGATACCGGTCCTGCCAATCTATTATTGGATGCGTGGACAACATTGCACACGGACAAGGATTATGATGCGGGCGGTACATGGGCACAGTCAGGTCAAGTCGTTGAGCCTTTACTGAATCAGCTATTAGAGCATCCATTTTTTAAGAAAACCTATCCAAAAAGTACGGGGCGTGAAGATTTTAACTTAGCATGGCTACAAGATGAGTTACAAAAATTCGACCAGGCTTCTGCTGATGTTCGCTACTCATCCGCCGACGTACAAGCAACGCTCACTGAGCTGACCGCCATCAGTGCCAGTGCGCAAATCAATCTATTTATCAATGCTAGTAGTAATAATGCTGTTTATGTCTGCGGCGGCGGGGCGTTAAATAATTATTTAATGACTCGCTTACAAGTACATTTGCCACGATGCAAAGTAGAAACGACAGCCAGCTTAGGACTTGAGCCAACTTGGGTAGAAGCCGTTGCCTTTGCTTGGTTAGCAAGACAAACACTTATGGGTGAAACCGGTAACTTGCCCGCCGTGACAGGCGCAAGTAAAGGCGTGGTATTGGGACAAGTATGTTTTGCCTGAGCGGTCAAATTTTAGTTTACATGCGTACACCTATGTGTTTTATAATGGCTTTAGAAATACACTCCTCTTAGGATCTGTCAGTATAGGATATAGCGAATGAGCCAGCACAGCAGTTTACCGAACGACTCACTTATCGACCAAGCTACGAATAGTACTGTTAATAACCCTATTGCCACCGCTCAGACAAAAAAACGTCATAAGCCGCCACATTTTGAACGCACTGATGAGATGCGCGTTGTCGTAACAGGTATGGGCGCGGTCACGCCATTGGGATTAGATGTCGAAAGCTCGTGGGCAAAACTACTCAAAGGTGAAAGTGGCATCACCGCTATTAGTCATTTTGACGCATCGGGTTATCGTGCGCAAATCGCAGGCGTGGTCAAAGACTTCGATCCAAAGCAATATATGAATGCCAAAGACGCACGCCGTTATGATGATTTTATGCATTATGCGGTTGCTGCTTCCTCGATGGCGCTACAGCAAGCAGGTTTTATCAATGAAGTAAGCGCTGCTGACGCTCCGGTACAAGGTGTTGATCAAGAGCGCTTTGGTGTCATTATAGGCTCAGGTATTGGTGGTATTCAAAACATCGAAAATAGCCGTGATACTTTACGTGAAAAAGGGGCAAGTAAAGTCTCTCCCTTTATCATTCCAGGCTCTATCGTCAATATGGCAGCAGGGCTGGTGGCGATCAAACATACTTTAAAAGGTCCGAACCTTGCAACGTCCACTGCTTGCACTACAGCAACTCATGCAATCGGTCTGGCAGCGCGCTTAATTGCTTATGGCGACGCCGATGTGATCCTAGCAGGCGGTAGTGAAAAAGGCTCAAGCCCACTTGGTATCTCAGGTTTTGGTGCCATGCACGCTCTTTCAACTCGCAATGACGAGCCAACTCGCGCTTCACGCCCATTTGATAAAGACCGCGATGGTTTTGTACTTGGTGATGGTGCTGGTGTCATGGTACTAGAAAGTCTTGCTCACGCAAAAGCGCGCGGTGCGACGATACTGGCTGAATTGGTTGGTTTTGGCATGAGTGATGATGCCAGTCACATTACTGCGCCGCCAGAAGATGGTAGTGGCGCAGCACAAGCGATGCGTAATGCTTTAAACGATGCCGGTATTGAGCCGTCAGTCGTAGGCTATGTCAATGCTCATGGCACTAGCACGCCTGCCGGTGATGTCGCCGAATCTATCGCGATTGAAACGGTATTTGCACCGGTAAAAGATAGCATCTTGGTTAGCTCCACCAAATCAATGACCGGTCATTTACTTGGCGCTGCGGGCGGCGTTGAAGCCATCTTTACTGTTCTTGCTTTGCAACATCAGCAAGTACCACCAACGATTAATTTGGACAATGTTGAGGATAACTGTAATCTGGATTATGTTGCCAACCAATCGCGCAAAGTTGAGAACTTGCAGTATGCCGTATCCAATAGCTTTGGTTTTGGTGGCACCAATGGTTCATTGATATTTGCCCGCTGGCCACTCAATCATTAAGGCGTCAAGCTTATGAGTGAGACCTTGTAACCTTGGTGGCAGATTTACTACGATTGTCTACTTGCAGCCCCTTATCATCCTTGCGTATGATAAGGGGTAATTTTTGCAACATTTATGGACGATACCATGTCAAGCTATTCATTTTCTCATCAGTTTTATCAGCGCTGGACGTGTGCACCAGAGCCTATCCGTGCCTCAATCATCCAAGAACTCACCGATATCACGACTTTATTGAAAGCTGAAACGCCATTTGAAACTTTTGTTTTTAGCACCCATGACCTAGATGCACACCTTGATGATCTCTATGAGAATCACGAAGCTGAGCAAGCTATCGCCAAGGCAATCGCTGATAAACAAGCGGCAGAACAGGCAAGTGCTGAACAACAGCGTTTAGAAGAAGAACAAAAAATCAAAGCAGCAGAAGAGACCAAACGTCAACAAGAAGCTCACTTAACAAAGGAAAGCAGGTTAAAAGAACAAGCTTTAGAAGAAAAAAATAAGCCTAAAGAAGCTGAAAATACTCAAAAAGAAGCAGAAAAAGAGACACTGTTTGCTGATGATAAAAATCGTTTAGAAACAGCTATAAAACTAGAGACAGCTGATGCAGATGAAACAGAAATCGACGATAAAGTTGATACTATCATCAACGATGAGTCTGATAATGAGGAACATATTGCTAATAGTAAAACCATTAGCGAACATGCTAATGCAATTGATGATGACAGCATCAAAAATGACAGCACTATTAAAAATGATAGCAGTATTAACGCCATCAACAATAAAGCCAGTTTAGCGATCAGCTTAGCTGTTAAAGATGCCAAACTCAGCGTCACTCATAAAGACTTAATTCATGAGCTTGAAATGCAGATTGACGATTATTTGAGCGATCAGATGATGCTGATGTCTGAAAACCTAAAATCTTGGCTACGTGCTGAGATGACTCAACATTTAAGCGAGCAAGACAAAAATCTTTCTAACGGTAATCTTCCAAAAAACTAAACGCATTCTCTGAACAAAAAAAGCCCCATAAATATTTACGGGGCTTTTTTATGCTTGCTTAAAAATGAGCAATGTTTATATGGCTTTCGTACGCTCCGTTAGCCAGTCAAGTGCTGCGCCATCGACGCGATTTTTTAGCTCTGCATATACTTGGCGATGATAGTCATTCAGCCAATCGATCTCTACTTGACTTAATAATGACGGCTCAATCAAACGTGTATCAATTGGGCAGTAAGTAACAGTCTCAAAATTAAGGAAATTACCAAATTCCGTCTCTACTGGATGAGAAACACGTTTATTAACCATCAAGTTTTCGATACGGATCCCCCACTTACCTTCGCGGTATAGACCCGGCTCATTACTAGATATCATACCTTCTTTCATCGCGCGCTCTTTTGGCGTACTGGCACTATAAGCAATAACTTGTGGACCTTCATGGACATTGAGGAAGTAACCAACGCCATGACCCGTACCGTGACCATAATCCATTTGAGCTTGCCATAGTGGCGCACGGCAAATCGCATCAATCAGTGGTGAGGCAATACCATCAGGAAAATGTGCTTTTGCTAAAGCAATATGTGCTTTAAGTACGGTGGTAAAGTCGCGTTTGTGTTCCGTGCTTACTTGACCGATGCCAACCACGCGCGTGATATCTGTGGTGCCGTTTTGATATTGAGCACCTGAATCAATCAGTAGCAGTCCGCCTTCGCCTTCATTTACCTCTAAATAGCTGAATTTTTCTGGTGTTGCGCGGTAATGTGGCAAAGCACCGTTTTCATTGAAACCTGCGATAGTGGGGAAACTTGGCGACACATAATGTGGCTGCTGACTACGTACCTCAATCAGCATACTATCAACATCCAGCTCGCTTAAATGCTCACCGTCTGCTAAACGCTGCTCAAAGGTGGCAAAAAACTCACATAATGCTGCGCCATCTTGACGCATCGCTTCACGTACATGATCGATGTCAGCGTCAGATTTAACCGATTTTAGCAAAGTACTTGGCGCCATTTGCTCAATAAAACCTACGCCATCGGCCATTTTAGATAGCGTACCCACTGCCACTTTACTTGGGTCTAATAGCAATAAGTCATTGGCTGTGAGCATACCCAATGCGTCTTGCACTGCCTCATAATCAGCAATTGCGATACCGCTATCTTTCAAGCTTTGTGCTATCTCGCTACTGACTTTATTATTATCAATAAACAATGTCGCGTCGTTTTCGCCAATGAGCATATGTGCCAAAAACACAGGATTATAATCAACATCAGCGCCGCGTAAGTTGGTCAGCCAAGCAATATCGTCTAAGCTCGAGAGCAAATGATGCGTCGCCCCTGCCTCTGCCATACCCGCACGGACGGCGGCAAATTTGTCGATAGCAGACTGCGCTAAAAACTGTGCATCATGTACATATAAACTGGCTGCTGGCAATGCTGGACGGTCAGTCCATACTTCCGTCAATAGATCACGCTCAGTAATTAAGGTAATATCATTGGCTTCAAAGGCATCAAGCAAGCGATCTTGCTCAGCGATAGACAGTACATTGCCATCGACTGCCACGCTATCACCTTCCGCCAAATGCGTAACCAACCAATCGATATGGTTTGGCTGACCCGGTGCTAGCTTCTCTAAAGTAATACCCGTGCCATCCAACTGCTCAGCTGCATGTACCCAGTAGCGGCTGTCGGTCCACAGACCAGCAAAGTCAGCGGTAACGACCAATGTACCGACCGAACCGGTAAATCCTGACAACCAAAGCCTCGCCTGCCAATATTCTGGTAAATACTCAGACAGATGCGGATCAGCAGAAGGGACAATAATCGCAGTAAGGTCTTGTGCTGCTAGGGCTTGACGTAAGCTCTCGATACGATCATGAATGGCTTGTTTATTCATTAGGTAATTCCTTATGAGTGTTTAAAAATTAGTATTTAAAACAGTTTTTAAAAAATAACGTGAGGCGACTATGGATAGCCGTCTTATTTGAGAAATTGCTTTGGTTCTTCATGTGAATTAAAAAATAACAAAGATTAGGTAAATGATATTAGGCAAAGTCATTTTGCATAGTAATCAGACAAGGTTGATGAAGCGTAAGAGTAAAAACAATACCCTTAGATGTTTGGGCAGACAGTCAGCTTTCAATCGCCTTAGGTAAATATCTTACCAAATTAAAAAATAAGACGTGCTACCTATAATGGTAACACGTCTTATCATCAGTCACTGATTAGACCACTTATCTAATCAATAACTGGTTATCTAGCTGGCTTGATCCGCATGCTCGCTTTGTTTGAGCATATTATTGATAGGTTTTGCCAATAATAGCAAGATAATTGCCGTTACTACCAAAAAGACAGTCATAGTGGTAAACAATCCGGGTAATCCTTCAATCTTATCTGCTGAGACATGACCACCAAAGAATGCCGCAACTAAATTGCCCAGTGCAACAGAAGCAAAGAACAGTCCCATCATCTGCCCTTGCATACCTTTTGGCGCAAGCTTCGTCATAGCAGACAATCCAACAGGGCTCAGTGCCAACTCACCAAGCGTCAGTAGTAATAAACTACCTACCAACCATAAAGGTGATGCCAAGCCGCCATCAGCGGTTAAGATGCTTTTTGATGCAAATATCATCAAGGCAAAACCAGCCGCCGCAAGCAACATACCAAGCGCAAACTTCGTCATACTACTTGGCTCAAGACCTCGATTGCCAAGCTTGACCCATAAAATACTAGCTATAGGCGCTAATATTAAGATAAACAACGGATTCAATGATTGAAACCAGATACTGGGTACTTCAAACCCTAAGACATTTAGATCTGTATAGCGATCGGCAAACAAGTTAAAAGACGTTGGTTGCTGCTCAAAACTTGACCAAAATAGCGTCGAGCCAATAATCAAAATAAAGCAAATCAACAAACGCAGCTTATCTGTTTTATCCAGTCTTGGTGAAATAGCCATTATTGCAAAATATAAGATGACCACTGCAGCAATGACATAAGTCATATATTCTGCGACCATTTCAGGGCTAAATGGCATGATACCAGTGGATACTAAAATCACGATGGCAACTAGCAAAGCTAAGAATCCTGCAACCCACTGACCGACGTTTTTAAACAGTCCTGTCGTTTGCTCCCATTCAGGGGTGATGTTTTTGGCACTGGCATAACGATTTAACGTCTTTTTAGCAGAAAAGCGGTAAATGATTAGCGAAGCCAACATACCAAGTCCACCAACGCCAAAACCTATATGCCACATCCCTTTTTCTTTAAATACACCCACAATCAGTGCTGCCAATAGCGCGCCAATGTTAATACCCATATAAAATAAAGTAAATCCACCATCGCGGCGCGAATCGCTCTGAGGGTATAAGGCACCAACCATCACTGAGATACAAGTTTTAAATAAGCCTGAACCCAAGACGATACAGATGAGCCCCATAAAGAACAGCGTCATACCGAACATAGCAGAAAGCGCGATACACAAATGACCCAAAGCAATAATAATACTGCCCCACCATAGCGCACGCTCTTGACCGAGCCAATTGTCAGCTAGCCAGCCGCCTGGAACGGCTGCTAAATACAACGAACCGGCAAAAATACCATAAATGGCAGAGGCAGTCACTTCATCAAAGCCAAAACCCCCATTACCGACAGTCGCTACCATAAACAATACCAGTAGCGGACGGATACTATAATAAGAAAAACGCTCCCACATTTCAGTGAAAAATAACGGGCGTAGCGGCTTAGGATGTCCCATAAAGCCATTTTCTAGCGATGCCAATTCGGCAGCACTTACCTCTGATTTTGATTCTATATTCATAAATCTATTCCCTTAAATTCCACTTAGATAATGCCCCAATTCCTAATTCTTTTAGTCAGTGGTTTTATAGGCGCAATATTGTTTCACCTGCTCGGAAGCAAGTAAAGAGAGAATTGGTCAATAATTACACAAACAACCATAAAAAAACCCCGCTCTCCATAATTGAGAACGGGGTTTTTATGGTTGTGCTGAGTCGTAATCATAGCAGCAATAGCAATGTCATTAAGTAGAGACTGAACGCTACATTTAGAGACTTAATTATAGACAGCTTGCTTATCGCTATATTTATGCTATCACTCTAAAACAGCAAAATTACTGTGCAGCAGGCGCTTTTTCAGTAGTTTCCGCTGCTACTCCATCAGCAGGTTCTGCTGTTAAATCAGCATCGGCAACTGCCGCTTGACTTACTGTACCTTCAGCAGTAGCTGTACCTGCTTCTGCACTAACAACGGCACTATCAGCGTCAGTTGCTGGGGTCACTGTCGCATCTGCGGGAGTAGCAGTCGCCACTGCGGTATTATCTGCTGCTGGGGCAGTAGCAGGTGCTGCCTCTTCGGTTGCTGTTGCAGGTGCTTCTGCTTCAACTGCTGGCATAGTTTCAGCAGTGATATGCTCTCCCGCTGGGCGCAAGAAACCAGAAATACCGATCAATAAGACGATACCTAAAAATAAGGCAACACCGCCTAAAGTCAACAATAGCTCTTTTTTAGGGTTGTTTTCGACAATATGTTCTGACATACCTTATCCACCTTGCACAAAATATTTAAAATATTGGGCTATTATATCGCAATTTATGTCGATTTGTTAAAACCCTCAACTAATTAAAGGTTTTATTATCGAAAAATATGATAGCCACCGCATATTTACGGTGTAATTACTCAATCGTACGTGTTTGAGGCGTCGATCGTTTGCCAAGATAGCTCAATAACAATAGTAGCGCAATCACGATTAAAATAGGATAATTACCAAAGCGCATAAAAGGGGTATTACCGACACGCGCCTGAACATCGCCACGTAATACGGTACGCTCAAACTGCGGGGCACGTTTAACGATACGTCCTTTATGGTCAATAATAGCAGTCACACCCGTATTGGTCGCACGCATAAACCAGCGTCCGTTCTCTAACGCGCGCATCTGTACCATTTGCAGATGTTGCAGCGGACCCGCTGAAGTGCCAAACCATGCATCGTTTGAGATGGTCAATAAAAAGTCAGTATCGATAGCGTTTTTGCGCGTGGTATCAGGATAAGCGACTTCGTAACATACTGCCGCGCCCAGATTATGCCCACGTACACGCAGCGGTGATTGACTATCACTACCGCGGCTATAGCTCATGATATCTTGGCTACCAGCAAGATTCGGCAAGATATCTAGCATACCCTCAAAAGGAATATATTCACCAAAGGGGACCAAACGCTGCTTTTTATACATCCCTTCCGCATCACTACCAAGCGCAATCACACTGTTATAAAACGGCGGGTACTTATCCATTTTTGGATCAAAGTCTGCTTGATCTCGATAAGGAATACCTGTGACCCATGTGGTATTGGTTTCTTTAGCCATCTTTACCATTTCATTGATGAAACCAACCGCTTCATCTTGAAACATAGGAATAGAAGATTCTGGCCATACGACAATATCACGTTCCCATTCTGTACTGGTCAAAGTTGCATATATTTTTAGCGTCTCTACTTGATACTCAGTCAGCCATTTCAAGTCTTGGGGGATATTGCCCTGAATTAACGACACCGACAAATCAGGTGTGCCCTTTGGCTTCGTCCATTGTGGATTGATGAGCCACAAAGAAGTACTAATGATTAATAGCGCAAACGTGGCAATCAGATAACCACCGCGACGGCGAAATTGCTCCACGATACTGGCTGCTAATAATACGGCCACAAACGATACAGCAAACACGCCCGCGACCGGTGCCAATGACGACAGCCAATACTGCTCAGTAAACGCATAACCGACAAACAGCCATGGAAAGCCTGTAAACAGCCAAGTTTTCATCCACTCTTGCAATATCCATAGCGCGGCAAATGATAACGGCTGCTTGCCAACTAGCCGATTAAAAGTCAGCGCCAAAAAGCCATGGAATAACCCCATGCCCAGACCCATTAGCGCAATCATAATCAGCGCAAGCCATACTGGCGTATCACCATACACATGAATGGACGTATATAACCAAAACGCCCCCACACACCAAAGCCCTGTGCCATAAGTCTGACCAATAAAGAATGCTCGCTTACCACTCATCTGTGGCAATAATAAAGCGTATAAAATCGCCGGAGAGACCAAAGCCACGGGCCAAAAGCCATAAGGCGCGAGTGCAAAGATAAATATTGCGCCTGCCAGCCACGCAATCAAGACCGTCAGCACCAGAGGTAAGCCCTTTGGATTCTCAGGGTTTAGACGTTTTTGCAAATCAACAGTAGACAGACGCATAGCAGTTATCCAAAACTTTATTATTCAGTAATTTCAAATCTTGATGATTCAATCGACGTTTCATATAAAAACAGGCATATTATGCTCAATACAGCCGTCAAAAATCAAACTTGCTCATAATACCAGTCTGTCCAAAATAATGGGTAAATTTGCGTGTTTTATCGATCAATTTATAGACCAAAGAGTGATTACAAATGCTAAAAAACAAAAAACACGATCGCAATCGTGTTTTTTGTATGGTTATGACCTTTATTAAGTGTATCTTTAATAGCTCTAATCAAGAGGCTCAACTTATTCAACAGAGTGTTTAATGGCTGCCAATTAAGATTTGTTGTTCAGGATTAATTTTAGTCAGCTCAAGATTTTGAATAAAACGCCCTTCGACATCAGTGATAGTGATTTGCCAATCGTCTATGACCACGCTCTCACCTTCTAAATCTCCGACATGACCAAGGGTCTGCATGACCAAGCCACCCATGGTATCGACATCAGTATCATCAAAATGACAGCCAAGCTCATCGTTACAATCTTCAATCACGGTAGAAGCTTGCACACGCCAAGTGTTGGGTTTTTCGGGGTCAGCGACGATATTATTAATGTCACTGTCTTCATCAAAATCATCATGCTCATCGACGATGTCACCGACAATTTCCTCAAGCAAATCCTCCATCGTGACCACACCACCAAAATTGCCAAATTCATCGACGACAATCGCCATATGAACTTGGGTACGCTGTAATGAGCGCAGCAAAGTATCAGAGCGTGCACTTTCACTGATATAGAGTGGCTGACGCACCAAATCTCTTAAGCGCTTGCTACTGATTTTCTCTTCTTCATCGCGCACCATGTGCACCAACAGAGGAATCAAATCTTTTGCCAACAGAATACCAATGACCGCATCGTCATCTTGGCTATCAAAAACCGGATAGCGCGAATGGGTGGTTTCAAGGATGATGTCCATGACTTCAGCAAGGCTGGCGCTTTCGTGTAGCCCAACCACCTGCGGGCGCGGTGTCATGATTTCACGCACTTGTGTTGCAGGCAAATCAAGCACACCTTCTAACATATCCACGGTGTCAGGTTCTAGAAATTGGCGCGAGTCTTGCACCAAACGTATCAGTTCATCTCGGGTTTCGGGGGCGGTCGATAGCCAGCGTTTTAAGCCGCGCATCGACCAACTACTCGGGCTTGGAGCATCTTCAGACATGATGGTGTGAGTTAACCTCTTTAATTAATGGAATGGCAATTAGAATCATAAAAATGATAGATGGGGATAAAAAGGCTAAATAAAACAGTCAGCTTATCATTAAGAGGATATTAAAGCACAAATCATCCATCTTAATCAGGTTTACTTTATCGCAAGGCTTGGCGACATTCAACGTCAAATTCACTCAAATTGTATTGTCAGTGTGTTGCAATTTTTGCTATGGTCAAAGCCTGTTTCTTTCTTAATAAAAGCCAACACAAAGGCAAAATAAACCTTATGTCGCTACGTGCCTTTTTTTCTCGCCTATTTTCGTCGCACTCAACTGGTCATCGTTCAGACAATGGCTTAGGCAATCATCAGTTAAATAATGACAAGGCAAATAGCACATTGAATAAACCATCGAATCGTAAGCCACTAAAAACTAAGCCGACCAAACCCAAGTGGCGATATTATTTGCTGCAATTTTTTATTGCGCTAACGCTGTTACTGTCAGCGGTTTGGCTATTGCTAGCGATTTGGTATCAATTCGGTGGTCATTCAGTTATCACGTGGTTCACAACCATTACTGTCATTGGGCTACTGGCAGCACTGCTTGCTATTCGCTTGCGGACAAGCATGGCTGAGACACTGATAAACAGGCTCACTGGCATAAGGAAATTGAATAGTAAACGTATTTCTGCAAAGACTGTCGCTAAAAGCCTTATAGCCGCTTATACGACATTTTGGCTAATCGGTCTTGGCTGGTTTTTCTCTATTGAAGCAGAGCAATCACGTGACTGGATGCCAGAAGTTTCTGAAAGAGTCACTTATAGGCGCGATCCTAGCAATCCTGATCTGATTACACTCACCAATGTACGAAATTTTGATTGGCATACCGACACAGAAGCGACAGAGCGCTGGGAGACGCGCACGATTGATATGTCTAAACTATCGGGTATCGATGTTAGTAATTCTTATTGGATGGGACCACTGATTGCTCATACTTTGGTAAGCTTTCGGTTCGAAGATGAGCGACCACTTGCCTTTTCATTTGAGATTCGTAAAGAGAATGGCGAATCGTTTTCGGCATTGGCAGGATTTTTTAGACGTTTTGAATTGAGCCTGATTGCCGCTGAAGAGCGCGATATTATCTACACACGTACTAACGCACGCGGTGAACAAGTCTATTTATTCCCCATTAGCCATCTACAGCAGCATGAAGTCAAAGCATTGTTTGAGTCATATTTGACAGCCGCTGATGAGCTCAATGCCAAGCCTGCGTGGTACAACACTTTAACCAGCAACTGTACCAATATCATCTTTTACATGGCGCGTCTGGTCAGTGATGATCGTCTGCCATGGGACTACCGAATTTGGGTCTCTGGTTGGTTGCCCAATTATCTTTATGATGCTGGTATGCTAGATACCAATCCCGAAAATAGAGGACAACCTTGGTCGATGGATACGTGGTATGAGCGCACCCATATCAATCCAAAGGTTAAAGGATTTCAGAATAGCAACGATATTCATGGCAGCGAATTTTCACGACAAATTCGACAAAGCATTCCTATTCCGCCATTGGCTGATTCGCAAAATATTGCCGAAGCAAATGCTAAATCTGCCGCTCAAGCTTCACATTGATATCACTGCTACAAGAGATTAAAGATTTCAACAATAAAAAGATCAGAGCTTATTAAGGCTTTACCCAATTTACCACGCGCGTTTCCATCTCTTCATCATCCATACCGATCTCAGTCACGCAGCGCCCTGCTACGCCGACATTGGCAGCGCGCATTTGTTGCTTGGTTGCCACTGCATCTTGGGTCAATAATAAATGCCAATTTGGCAAGCTTTGCCCTTTATATAAGCGTTTATAAGCACAGTGCGACGGTAGCCACATCATATTCGGTAGATTATCAATCGTCAGCTGAATGCAATCTGGCACATGCTCTTGGCGTGTCGCATAATGCGTGCAGTAGCCGGTCGCACAGTCCATTAGCTGGCAGGTTACATCAGTATATTCCACCAAATCTTCATCAACATTACCCTGCTCGTCCTCATCAATATATTTAATCAAGCAGCAACTGCCGCAGCCATCACACAAGGCTTCCCATTCGCTAGGGTTTAATTCTGCTAGCGTATAGCGTGACCAAAACTGCGGGCGCAGTGATTCAGTCGAGCCACCTTCAAATAATAAAGGCGTCTCCGCAGCAGCTCTTAAGTGGGATTCATCGTTATTTAACAAATTTAGGGTCATAAAACTGCCGTATCATTTTGACAAAGAGCGTTACAGTATTATAGCTGTTTTTGACTAAGTTGGGCGTTATGGTAGTAAAGGTCAGCAAATAGATCACTCAAAAAATACAGATATCTGATACTTATAACGTAAATTTCATTACCTAAAAAAGGACAACACTATGTCAATCAAGACGTTTGAATTAATCAGTACGACAGAAAATGGTATTCAATTGATTAGCTATATCGCATTGCCAGAAAATGCGACAAATGATAATCCTGTCGCTGGCATTTTGGTCGCACCAGAGTGGTGGGGCGTAGTCGAGCATCCAAAGAATGTCACTGAACGCTTAGCAAAAGCAGGCTACGCTGCGGTTGCTATGGACGTATACGGTGAAGGTAAGCTAACCTCAGATGCTGCACAAGCCAATATGTGGATGGAGCAAGTATTAGAAGACCCAGATATGCTGATGACACGCTGCCGTTTAATCCTTAATGATTTCAGTGACCAGCTTGCTGTTGATAGCGAAAACTTAGGTGCGATTGGCTATTGCTTTGGTGGCAAAATCGTCCTTGATATGGCGCGCGAAGGTATGCCCTTAAAAGCAGTCGCTACCTTCCACGGCAACCCATCACCGAAGCAGCCTGCCGATGAGCAGTTCACTGCTAAAGTATTGGTTGCTCATGGTCGTGATGACTCTATGGTATCTATGGATGCGATAGAAGGTCTTAAGTCAGAGCTAGATGCGGCGAACGTTGATTACACTATTGATGTTTATGATGGTGCTAAGCATGGCTTTACCAATCCAAATGCGGATGAGCGCGCAGCGAAAAATGATGTCGATCTTGGTTACAACGAGACGGCGGCCAAACAGAGCTGGGACAATATGCTAAAGTTTATGAAAGACAATTTGGCATAATAGCTTTTTATACTACTTTGACATTCAATAAGCTTATTTAAGCCCTTTAAATTTCTTTGAATAAGCTCAGTTGTGGCGTGTTGGGTACGTCACTCTTGTGCTTATAATCAAATAGCGTCATTATCACTCAATGACAGACAGATTGAGTGGGAATGATGCTATATTTTTTGATGGGTTCTTTAGGCTGGCTGGTTGTAATTACTTTAATAGTAATTATGATTGCCCTTTATATTAGGCTGCATCAGCAATTGGCACAACTGCGTCAAGACATGGCGCAGCTAAAGAGCGAGCTTGAGCAGCAAAAGAATAGTACCACTACTATAGAAGATGCTGCTGTGAAAAGTATCTTTGACATCGAATTATCTGGGAATGATGCATTGTCATCAACAGAAAAATCAATGCCGCCCCCATTACCACTTAGTGCTTTATCCTCTAATCCTCTATCAAATAACTTTGTATCAACATCTGCAAAACAATCATCAGTTTCCAATAGCCAGCTTTTGATCGATAAAGCCGCTAATGCGCCGATAGAACCTGACGAGCGCTCATTTCCTATTGTTACCTCACTTCTTCATTCGATTCAAAACTGGTTTTTGGGTGGCAACCTAGTAGTGCGTGTTGGAGTATTGGTTTTACTGATCGGCGTGGTTCTACTGCTGCGCTTACTAAGTGACTTAATCCAAGTGCCTATTAGCGTCAAGCTAACAGTCATTATTATCATAGGATTAGGGCTGGCAGGATTAGGCTTAAAGCTGGCGGCAAAACGCTTTGCCTATGGTATCAGCTTGCAAGGTACTGGCTTAGCCATTGCTTATCTGACCACATTTTTTGCCTATAGCGTCTATCAGGTGATTGGTAGTCTGCCAAGCTTTATAGCGCTTGGCATATTATCAGCAGTCACGGTCGCTTTAGCGGTACGCCAAAACGCTTTTCCTTTGGCATTATTAGCATTATCCGGTGGATTCTTTGCACCGATTTTGACCAGTCAAGATACTGGCAGCTTAACGATACTCTTTAGCTATTACTTGTTATTAAATATCACCATTGCCATTATTGCCCATTATCGCCCATGGAAAGTGCTCAATTTATTTGGCGCGAGTGTGACATTTGGTCTGGCATACTACTGGGGATTGACTGAAAATTTAGCGGTAGTTATAGAAAATCAACGCTGGGCATTGGTATTACTCGTCGCGCTACATGTACTGCTGTATCTATTCGTCGTCATTCGCTATGCACAGCAAATCATTGCTTACAATGATACTATTTCTCATGACGATAGTGACGCCGCTACCGTTATGGCTACTGATACCGACCAGACTGCTGATATTAAGAGTCAGCATGCCAGCTATGTGTTTCCTATTGATATTGGGCTACTGTTCTCTGTACCGCTAATGGCATTTGGTTTATTTTCAGCGTTACTGTACGATATCAATCACGCTTTAACCCTCACTAGCGCAGTTTTAGCAGTAATTTATTTGGGGCTTGGTTGGACGTTTATTCAGCGCAGTCAGCGTTATGCATTGATTACGGAAGGGATGCTGGCATTAGGCTTTGGCTTTTTGGCATTAGTGATTCCGCTGGCATTAAATGCAGAATGGATTGCCTTCGGCTGGTCGGTTCAAGGATTAGCATTGGTATGGTTTGGCAGGCGTTCTCTTCGTGCATGGTCAGTATTATTGGGTTTAGTATTGCAGCTAATTAGCATTGGTATTTTATCAAATACCTTTGTCATTACCCTTGATTACTATCCAACGCTCGCATTAACCATTTCTGCCATCAGTGCAATTGCCAGCGTCTTTATCTTACGTGCCAGCAATTCGCCTATTTCATTACCTATTTCATTACCTATTTCATCGCCTATGACAGCGACGCAAGGCTCAATGCCATCTGTCCACGATTATGAAAATCAGCTTAACGCCAATAATACGCTGTCCGAATACGGCAAAGCGTTAGGCCTTAGCGAGACAGCAACTCAGCAATGGTTTGAAAGTGTCAACAACCAAAGTATCGCGTTTAAAATCATTTGGCAACGTCCTTCTTTGATACGGCTGTTAACGCTCACTGCGGTGGGTTGGCTGCTGTATGTGTTAGTCCTCGATTTTGACCAATGGCTTGCCAACTGGCAATTGGCAACATCGACGCTTATTGCCCTAGCAAGTGTCGTTAGCATGATGATTTATCATTTTATCAATCAATATCGTTCATGGCGAGAAATCAGACGATTTAGCCATGGTTTGCTGCTGTTATTTTATGCGATGCTGATCTTACAACTGCCACAACAATATGAATTTGACTATCAATGGACAGCCTTTTATTGGCCGATATTTACAACGTTGTTCATCGGCTGGCTGATTTTTGGTCAATTATGGCTAAAGACGTGGCATAACAATGCTAATAACGACGACAATAACGGTACAGAATTAAAAGGCTACGATAGTGCAAGCTGGCTTGGTACTGGCATTATAATTTTGGCCGAGGCTGTACATTATGGTTTGCCCGAGTCAAAAGGCGTGATGACCATTCTTGTGCCGGTTGTGCTTATGTTAGCTGGGCTCTGGTTGATGTACCGTCAGCAAAATAATAATCAGATGAAAAATCTAATTTCACCGCTCTCTATGTATTGGTTTGACTGGCAAAGTGCACTGTTAGGTTGCGCCAAAATATTTGTGCCGTTAACACTGTGCTGGGTCATTTTTACCAACTTCTCTTATAATGGCGTGATTTGGGGACTGCCCTACTTTCCTCTGTGTAACTTGTATGATGTGACGTTGTGGCTGGTGTTGTTTTACGGATTGGGCGTTTATTTATTGCGTCAACGTGGCGCGCACTCGCAAAATTTATTTAGCGCCATTCGTAAGAGTGACACGCTGTTGATCGTACTAGCGCTGATTAGCTTTTGGATACTCTCTAGTATGCTGGTCAGAACGCTGCACGCTTTTATTAATACACCGCTGTGGATAGCTGACTCATACGATCATACTAGTGGTGCATGGCGTAGCGAGCAAGTACAGACAGGACTGACGATTTTATGGACGCTACTGGCATTGGTCGCCACCATTATCGCCAGTCGTTACCTCCAACGTGCACTGTGGTTTATGGGCATTGGCTTATTGGGTATTGTGGTCTTAAAATTGGTCTTGGTTGATTTGTCACAGACTGAGGCAATTTGGCGAGTGATTTCTTTCCTTGGTGCGGGTAGCTTGATTTTATTGATTGGTTATTTGGCACCGTTGCCGCCGGCGCGTGATGGAACAGCAGAACAGGTCGAATAATAGTTTCTTATTAGAGTAAATTGAAATTATAGCGTGAGCACTATTAGCATTGTTACTTTTTAGCATCCGTACGTGGCTTATGTAGTAAACTGAACACCATGAAAAGTAAATGACGATCGTCTTACTTTGAGCATTTTTTATAAAAGGTTATGAAAGCAGATGGATAAGAGAGTAAGTATTCAGTGGTTCCCTGGGCATATGAACAAAGCCCGCAATGAAATCAAAGAAATTATGCCGCAGATGGATGTGGTTATCGAAGTGATTGATGCGCGTATTCCTTATAGCAGCGAAAACCCAATGGTCGCTGCATTACGCGGTGAAAAACCGGTCATCAAAATCTTAAATAAAGCTGATCTTGCTGATCCTGAGCTGACCCAAGCGTGGATGGACTATCTTGAGCAGCAAAATGGTGTTAAAGCTATTGCCTGCGATACTGATAAAGCCAATGATGTCAAACGTATCATCGCCATCTGTAAACAACTCGTCCCCAATAAAGTTGGTACGGGTCGCCAAATCAAAGCCATGATTATGGGTATTCCAAACGTCGGTAAATCGACTTTGATCAACACTTTGGCTGGGCGCGCCGTGGCTAGAACAGGTGATGAGCCAGCGGTCACCAAGTCTCAGCAATTGATTAAACTTGACGACGATATTATGCTTTATGACACGCCCGGTATGCTGTGGCCAAAAGTCGAAAACGAAAACTCTGGCTATCGCTTGGCTGCAACAGGCGGCATTCGTGATACGGCGTTTGATTTTGCGGATGTTGCCGGTTATACCGCTGAGTATTTATTAACCGCCTATCCTGAGCTGCTAAAAACCCGCTATAAAATTGAAGAACTGCCTAAGACCGATTGGGAGTTTTTTGAAATAGCTGGTCGCAATCGTGGCTGCGTGCGCGCGGGCAATAAAGTCGATACCTACCGGATGTCTGAAATCCTAGTTAATGAGCTGCGTAGCGGTAAGATTGGGCGTATCACTTTGGAGACGCCTCCTATGACTGAGGCTGAAGAAGTTGTCGTCGCTGAGCAACGCATCGCGTCAGAAGAAAAAAGAATCGCTAAAGAAGAAGAGAAACGCTTACGTCGCCTTAAAACGCGGAAGAATCGGAAGTAGACACTAATTAACATAGCTCGTAGGGTGCGCCTAGCGCACCTGTTTTATCTTTATAATTCACCTTTAACTTATCTGAAAATCCTCACAATCTCACTTGGCAAACAATACAGTTAATTGCCATTTTATCCAATGGTGCTCACAACTAAGCTCACCTACTGTTGTCTTGTATCAATCGTATTACACCCCATAAATAACCTTAATCCCAAATTTTATATATCCCTGTTAAATTTACAAGGAATACGCTTGCATACTCAATTTTCTCACTCATTAACTTCTTTAGACGCATTCGCCCCGCGCCTCCTCGCTTGGTTCGCCGATAATGGTCGCCATGACCTGCCTTGGCAACAGCACCAGACCGATACGCCAAATCCTTATATTGTTTGGCTATCAGAAGTCATGCTACAACAGACGCAAGTGACCACCGTGCTGCCCTACTTTGCCCGTTTTATGGACTCCTTTCCGACAGTGCAAGATTTAGCAGCAGCAGAATGGGACACCATCGCGGAGCATTGGGCGGGACTTGGCTACTATGCGCGTGCACGTAATTTGCATAAAGGCGCGAAGCAATTGGTCGCTGTAATTGACGAATCTGGCGACTTTCCGCAAACCTTGGCAGGTTGGGAAGCGATATCAGGTGTTGGTCCTTCGACCGCTGGGGCGATTATGTCAATGGGCTTGCATCGTTATGGCGTCATTTGTGACGGTAATGTCAAACGGGTACTGACACGCTGGGCAGCAATTGATGGTGACATCACTAAGTCCGCGACGACTAAAGAGCTGTGGGCATTGGCAGAGCGTCTAACGCCTAGAGAACAATCAGGATTGTTTGCGCAAGCGATGATGGATATGGGTGCAACTTTATGCACGCGTAGCAAGCCTGCTTGTCTACTATGTCCACTACAGGACGACTGTTTGGCACATGCGCAAGGTCGTGAGACGGACTATCCAGTCAAGGCGAAGAAACAGCCTAAACCGAGTAAATTTAGTAATGCACTGCTTATTGAAAACGAAAATGGCGAAATACTTTGGCTACAGCGCCCTGATAATGGCATTTGGGGCGGACTGTGGAGTTTGCCGCTAGCATTTATAGAAAAAATTAGTGGAAAAGTTGCTTTGAAGGATGCTGACAAGAATAAAAACAAGGAACCAATTGCAGCGAATGATAATCAGCTTTTAGAAGTAGCTAGTAATGAAAAAATATACGAGACAGAATTTACTACTGCTGAGCAAATTATTAATGAGTGGTTAGATAAGAATCAATTGGTCACAAAATCAATCAGCAACACATTACTCGATGATTCGCCTATCAAACATTCATTGACCCATTTTCATTGGTATTTAACCCCGCAATCAGTAACTTTAAACGATAAACAGGTAACTGAGATAACCAAGGCATTACAAGCAGCTGAAATTAATATTAATTGGTTAAACGCTAATGATGCACAGGCAACGCTAGGATTACCGCGAGCAATGGTTAAGATTTTGGAGTCTAATACAGAAAAATTATTATAAAATGAGTCATTTACTCCATTAAATTAAAGGAATGAACTAACAGTGAAAATTGAAGCGGATGACAAGGAAATTCAAGATATTTTTTCTCTGGGCATATTTAAAATCCCTAGATTTCAAAGACCTTACTCATGGGGTAAGACTGAAGTAGAGAACTTTTGGGACGATATTATAAATGATATGACTGATAGTTACTTTATCGGCTCTATGGTCGTCTATCAGACTAAAAAGCCCTACTTTGGAATCGTTGATGGTCAACAGCGCTTAACAACAATCACAATAGTATTATCTGTTATTAGAGACGCTTTTGCTAAGTTAGGCGATACTAATTTAGCAAAGGGAATTCACAGATATATTGAAAGACCTAATAATGATTTCATTGATGAGTTCGTGTTAGATACAGAAACTTCTTTTCCTTATTTACAAACACATATTCAGTCTTTTGAAGACTCGCCTTCTAAAATAAATTTTGACTGCGACGTTGGTGCAGAAGAGGCAAACTTAAAACTAGCTTATGATCTTCTTTCAGAAAAGCTAGAAGCCCACATACCAGAAATTTCTGATGTCAATCTTCAGCAGGATCTTTTTACACCTGAAAACTCTATCATTAAATTAAAGGCATTACGCGATAAATTCCTTTCATTGAAGCTTGTTTTTATACAACTAGATAATGAGGATGATGCCTATTTAATCTTCGAAACTCTAAACGCACGAGGGCGAGATTTAAGAACTTCTGATTTGGTCAAAAACCTCCTTCTAAAAACTATTAAATCTTCAAATACAACCTATGATAGTCCTAAACAAGCTTGGAACAAACTTATTAAAGGGTTCGATGATATAGCTGAGAATGATGTAATAGATGCTTTTCTATTGCACTACTGGATTTCGAAACAAGAATATACGACTGATAAAAAACTGTTCTCATGTATTAAAAGCTATATATCGAAATCTCCCAATAACGCTAAAGAACTATTAGAGAGCTTAAGCACGTCTGCTATAAATTACTGTGTAATGCTCAGTCCCGAAAATGCAGTATGGTCTAAAGAGCAGTTTGAAATAAAATTATCGTTAGAAGCGCTAAATAGTTTCAAAGTTAAACAACAGTCATCCTTTGTATTAGCCCTACTATCAGCTTATCAAGAAAGAAAAATCACACTAAAGCAATTAAAAAACATGCTTGATAAGATTGAGCATTTTCATTTTGTTTTTAATGCAATCACACAGCAACGCTCGTCAGGTAGTGTTGCAACTATGTATTCTCAACATGCAATAGATTTATCGAATACTGATAGTCAAGACGAAATACAAGGAATTTTGGTCAGCCTAAGTCGAAAACTAAAAGGCAAACTACCTTCATACGAAGAATTCGAAGTTAAGTTTTTAGAACTAAATTATCTATCAAATAAGACTAAAAATAAATCTATTATTAAATATGCATTAAGAAGATTAGTTGGGAATAATAGCAATGGTTTAGATATCAATCATGACAACTTGACTATAGAACACCTGATACCTGAAGCTAGAACCAAAACAGGTTTAGAGGATGATATTGTTGGAAGTATCGGGAATCTCATCTTAACTGACTCAAATACCAATGGTCATGAACTAAAAGATAAGAGTATTAATGAGAAAATAACCTTACTTATCCAAACAGGTTATCCATTAGCTAAATTTTTCTTAGATAACCCTCAATGGAACGAAGATAAAATTTTAGAACGTACTAAAAACATATGTAACGCACTTTACTCTAAAGTCATTTTTTAGCTTAATAAATGAAGTAAAAAAGTCATATCATATGGACACTCTATAATACTATAGCCGCTATATGCCAGGATTTTTATTAACTAAATAGCGGCTATATTATTAGATTTAAGACTTCGGTACACGCAGACGCATTAAGCCCTCTTGTTGTACGGTCGCGACCAACTTCCCATCTTGCCAAAACTGACCATGATTGAGCCCCATCGCATTGGATGTCGTATCACTCCACATGTCATATAGCAGCCAATCATTTAGGTCAAAGTGACGATGAAAATGCATCGAATGGTCGATACTAGCAGCTTGCAAGCCACTGGTCATAAAGCTAATACCATGTGACATCAGCCCCGTGCCAACCAAATAAAAATCAGAGGAAAATGCCAGTAATGCTTGCTGAATCGCGACGGGTTGATTGCCAAGCTCGCGGATACGCAGCCAGTTCGCTTGCTTAGGTTTCATTGGTTCTGGATGGATCGGATCACGCGGTTTTACTGGTTTAATCTCGATATGACGACGGCGCATAAAACGAGATTTTAATGCCTCTGGAACTTTACCAACATAGTCTTCTTTTAGATCCTGCTCCGCAAGTAAGTCTTCAGGCGGTGGATAAACAGGCATATCTTCTTGATACTCTAAGCCCTCTTCCATCGGTGAAAAAGAGGCAATCATTGAAAATATCACTTGCTCAACCGGCGGCTTACCACGTACTTGCTTATACTGAATCGCTGTTACTTCGCGCGCGGACAAACTACGCCCATCACGTAAGCGGCGCACTTGATAAATCACCGGCTGGTTAATATCACCGCCGCGCAAAAAATACCCATGCAATGAATGACAAGGTTTATCCTCATCAAGCGTATGCGCTGCTGCCATGATCGCTTGTGCGAGCACTTGCCCACCAAAGATACGGGCACCGACATAGTCATGGCTTTTACCTTCAAATACATCAGGGCTGACTTCGATGAGCGCGACGGTAGCCAATAGCTCATCTATTAGTTGTGAATAATCAGACATGACGATTACTTTCCTTATTTTTATCAATAACGCCAAGCATCTAGATATAAGCGCCAAAGAATATCAAGACGATATGGCTTGAGCCGATATGGCGTTTTAATTTAAATAATATGAAATCAATAGCAGTAATATACAAGATAAATCTGTAGATGAGCAATAAATGGATTATCGAAAACTCATGATAAAAAGTCATAAATAAAAACGAGATGCTTAAATACACCTCGTTTTTACTATTGTATTAAATTTATGGTTTTACTGCCACCAATACACGGATAGAATCTGGCACCAATGACAAGCCCGCCAATGCTTGCTCGCCTTGTAATTTTAGCTGCTCTAAACGCTCAATCTCTGCTGGACGCACGTTTGGATTGATGGTTTGTAGATGCTTAAGACGTTTGATCTCACGCGACCACTGCTGGCTAAAGCGGGCACTTGCTTGCTCACCAATCTCAGCCAACTGCTGACGGGCAATATCTTCCGCTTCATAGTAACGCTGCTCGATGACATCGCCGCGTACTTTAATCACTTGGCGGGCGCGGTTTTTATCTAGGCGCTCAATGTGCGGCATGATCATATCGGCACTGATACGCGCTGACAAATCGCTGCCCTGCTCACTGATAAAGACGCGGATATTTTGCGTGCTCAAGGTTGCAGGCAAGTTAAGCAGTTTTGGCGCAATGGCTTCTACACGGAAATTCACTTCTAACATCACCATGCCCTGTGGTACCGCAGCACTTTTTAGCATTGCAACCGTGGTATTACCAAAGGTGCTGGTACTTGCTAGCTCATAAATCGCCTGCATCAATGGATGTTCATGCGTGATAAAAGCAATATCCTCACGTTGCAGCGCTTGCTCACGCTCAAAAGTCAGGGTCATGCCATCTTCATCACCAAGTGGCAAGCCATCGATATAATCGCTAATCTCTGTGCTGTCAATCGGGGCAATCACCCACGAGCCATCGCGTTGGATATTATGCTCGATATTGGCCGAAGCAAAAAAGCGCTCGATAAACTGTGGTAATAGGTTGTGCCCATCAAAATCGCGCATGGCATCAGCGATACGTCCAGCAACGCGCGGACGGCATGAGTTGTATTCTAATAGACGATCACGACCAGCTTGCAATTGTGTTTCAAGTCCCTGTCGTGTCTGTGCTGCTTCTGCGATAATATCTGCTAATATTGCACGATTGACGTCGTTATCGGCACCCTCAAGCATCGGTTTTAGCTCTTGGATATACTGCTCTTGTACGCTCTGCGCTGTTGGTGAAATCTGATTGAACATATTTAGCGCATTGTTATACCACTGATACAGACGCTCTTGCGCGGTACCTTGCACATAAGGTACATGTAGCATGATTTGCTGCGTCTGCCCAATACGATCTAGACGACCGATACGCTGCTCCAAGGTATCTGGATTGGCAGGCAAATCCCATAATATCAGCTGGCTTGCAAACTGAAAATTACGACCTTCCGAGCCAATCTCTGAGCATAATAATATCTGCGCGCCTTCACTATCAGCAAAGAACGCCGCGGCTTGGTCACGCTCAAGCAAGGTCATCTGCTCGGTAAAGATAGCAGTCTTAATACCTGCATGCAGACGCAATACTGCTTCCAAGCTTTCAACGGTCGCACCACTACGGGCAATTAACAGTACTTTTTTGTGCTTAAGCTCACCCTTTAAGATATCAATCAGCCAAGGCACACGTGGGTCATCTTCCAACCAGCCACCATCAGGTTGATTTTCTTCGCCCCATAGCTGTTCACGCAATTTACCATTGGTTTGATAGCTGTCGACCCATGCCTCAGGTAATGGCAGTGGATAAGGCTGGCTACTACGACCATAAAAACCTTTTACACTCTCACGGGTATTACGGAATAAAATACGTCCCGTACCATGGCGATCTAGCAATTCATTTAGGGCGTAAGTACGGAGTTTTTCGTCTTCGTTAATCGTTGCTAATTCATCGATACTAATCGTCAGTAAACTGCTCAGTGCGGCAATTTGACCATCACTTAAAGGTTTATCTTCTATTAGTAGTCTGGCGACGGCTGCCGTTTCTGCAAAGGCATCTTGACCGTCGATAAACTCATCCAAGTCATCAAAGCGATCTGGGTCTAATAGACGCAAACGGGCAAAGTGACTCTGCGCCCCAAGCTGCTCAGGTGTCGCCGTCAATAGCATGACTCCTGCCGTCTCTTCAGCAAAATCTGCAATGAGGTCGTACTTATCATTGCCGCCTTGAGCTTCATCCCAATGCAGGTGATGCGCTTCATCGACGACCAGTAAATCAAACCCTGCTTCCATCGCCTGATCATACAAGTCAGGATGGTCAAGGAGTAAATCCATACCAGCGATGACACATTGCTCAGTCATAAAGACATTTTGCTCAGGGTCATGCTCTTTAATCGCTGCGGTACGCACCAAATCAAACAAGGCAAAGTTGAGATTAAAGCGGCGGCGCAGCTCAATCATCCACTGGTATTGCAGACTGTCTGGTACAAGAATCAATACACGCTCAGCTTTACCCGTCAGCAGCTGCTGATGAATAATCAAACCTGCCTCAATGGTTTTACCCAAACCAACTTCATCAGCCAGCAACACACGCGGTGCGATACGTTTGCCAACTTCATGAGCAATATAGAGCTGATGCTCAATGATATCGACGCGCGCCCCCATCAAGCCTTTGAGCGGGTGACCTGCAAGCGCTGATTGCATACGCAAAATATCTTGACGCAAATCGTACCAATCACTGCGCTCAATACGACCTGCTAGCAAACGCTCAAGTGGTTTCGCCAAAGTAATATTAGCAGCCAGACGAGTTTCCATGATGGCTTTCTCGTGCTCATTTACACTGTACTTGAGCACGCCCATTACTTCTTCAACAGCATTTACTGTATAGCTCTTACCTGCCTGATCAGAGATACTATCGCCGACTTTAAACACCACACGAGATAACGGCGCAGAGTTTTTTGCATAAACGCGCGTCTCTTCACTTTGCGGAAATAAAATGTGCACACATCGGTCGTCTACATCGATGACCACACCTAAGCCCAGCTCGGACTCCGTATCAGATAAATAGCGTTGACCAACGGCGAATTCGGTGCTGTGCAATGAAGCGATAGAGATAGTCATAGGGCGATGTCTTTTTGTACTCAGATGATAAGAAAATAGGTAGTTTACGATGCAAGCCATGCTTGCTGGCTCAGTCACATGGACGAACTGATAATTATTGGATATACGTTTATTCAATATACGGTTATTCAGTATATTGTCACGAGATATATCAGGCACATCAGCTTGTAAGCCAAATCCGTCGATAAAACAGATCATTATATAACGTTAGCGCTTAGATGAGTGCGTTAAGTTCACTTTTCAAGAGCAGATTTCTGCAAGATAAAGTCAAGGCTAAGCATAAGTTGGGCTTATAAACCAATAAGATAACGACTCGCAAGTAAACAAAAAATATTGTTATCGTAAAATTGTTACTGTATTGTTAAAAAATGCAATAGAACATCTCTCTTAATACCAAATCTATTCAATTTAACTAAGTCATTAGACTTTTAGCTAACTACTACTTATATAAAAAATAGCATAGACCTCATAACCGTTATCCATGCTTTATCAGCGGTTATAAGTATGCTATTGCCTGTGATAGTCCATTAAGTTATAAGTTGAGTTTATTATCATAATTTTAAGTTATGTTAACACTATTTTCAGTTGACGTTTATGACCAGTGTTAACAAGCTATTTTGATGAAACTTAACCATATATTTCGTTGTAGCCAATCCATCCCATTGGTAATTCTTTTTGTGCTCCCTACTCCCAAGGACAAATCCCGTCATGAGTGCCTCTAAAAAAGTTGGCTTTTTTAATCAAGTCAGTACCCAAGTTACCACTATTTTGTTCATTGCTTTTGCGGTCGTACTTGCGGTCGTTGTTTATGTGGTTGATAAAGAAGGCCATGATAAAATCCGTCTTGAGTCAGCAAAGCTGGTCGCTGAACGTGGTAATACCGCGGTTAATAGTATCTCAGCCGACATCAATCGTGTCATGCGTAGTGCCTTGCTGTTACAGCAAAGCGCGCAAACGCTGCCACCGCAAGAGAATATTTTGCAAGTCAGTACCGCCAATGCATTCGATAAACGCGACTATAACTTATTGGGTAGTGGCGGCATTTGGCCAGAAAAAGGCGCTCTTGGTGCCAATACTGCAACCCATCCGTTTTTGATGGTACGCCAAAACGGTGATTATCAAGCGGTACTAAGCGATCCAAACCCAACCAATCCTTATTATCAAGAAGATTGGTTTAGCGTCTTAAAACTACTCAAACCTGACAGCTGTATCTGGAACCATGTTCGCGCCAGCCAAACCAAAGGCGAGCTTGCCATGAGCTGCGGTGTCGCAATCGAGCGTGACAATCAGTTTTGGGGTGCCAGTACGGTCAACTTTACCCTAAACCAGTTGCAAGAGAACATCGTCAAGTTGAGTGAGAGCTCTGGTTCAGGCTACATTTTATTATTAGATAACAGTGATAAGGTAATCGCCTCATCTAACCCTGAACGCTTAAGCTATATTGATGAAGCAACCGGTACACCACTTGATATCAAACAAGTTATCAACTCTGACGCTGCTTGGAATCCGGTATTAAACTTCTTGGAAACTCAGCGTAACGAGATTATCGAGCAAGTTGCAGCTAGCGTGTCACCGCAAGTTCAGCAAGTATTGAATACAATTGATAAAGCAGAAACAGGTGATTCCAAAGGTTATTATTTGGTCAACTATGCTGCTTACCTAAATAACGGTGAAAACAAGCAAAATGCTATGGATAGTCGCTTGCTACAAAGCTTTGAGCTGACCAATGATAACTTTTATAACGGCAGTCAAGCCTATGTCTTTGAAATTCCTGAAACCTATTGGAAACTTATCGTTGTCCAACCTGATGCTGAGATTAACGCCATTGCCGACAATCTAAGTGAAAACTTGATTAACTGGATTGCATTAGCGCTCCTTATCACCGCTGGTATTATCTACTTTATGCTAACTTTCTTAGCTTTCAAGCCATTGAAAGAAACCACTGATAAAATTTCTCTCGCAGAAAACATCATTAATAACAAGCAGTACAACAAGCTAAGCTCAGTTAAATTCAAGACAGGTCGCAACGAGATTGGACTGGTAAACGGCTCTATTAACGATCTATTAGATCGTATCCAATCTAACGAAGGTAAGCTTGCCAATATTAACCAACAGCTAGAGATTAAAGTAGAAGAACGTACTGCTGAGCTGCAAGACACACTAAAAGAGCTGAAAAGCTCGCAGCTACAATTGATCCGTTCAGAAAAAATGGCAACGTTGGGGCAGATGGTTGCGGGTGTTGCCCATGAAGTAAATACGCCTTTATCTTATGTACAGAATAACCTCGAGATTATCGGTCAGTTAACTGAGCAATACGAAGAGCTGATTGAACTGGTACAAGGGTTAAAAGGTATCAAGTCTGACGTCGCATCTGATGGCAAGATTGATAAGTTATTAGCAGATATCGTCCGTGCTTCCGATGAAATTCAAGAAGATGATTTGTCCGCTGAGCTAAAAGAGCTGATTAAAGACTCGCTATTTGGCGTCGAGCAAATCACCGAGATGGTATTAAACCTACGTAACTTTGCCCGTCTTGATGAGTCAAAAGTGAAGACCATTGATGTGCGCGAATGTATCGAAGCCTCGCTGAAAATCGCAGGTAACTCTATCAGACATCAAGAGATTGTCACTGATTTTGCGCCGACACCTGAGATCAAATGCTCACCGTCGCAAATCAACCAAGTCTTGGTCAATCTGCTCAATAACGCCGCGCAAGCCATGGGCGAAAAACCGGATGGCAAAATCGAAGTACGCACCCGCGCCGATGACAGCAATGTGTATGTTGATGTCATCGATAACGGTAAAGGCATGAGCTCAGAAGTGCTGAGTCAGATATTTGAGCCGTTCTTTACCACTAAAGGCGCAGGCGAAGGTACTGGTCTTGGTATGGCAATCAGTCAGCAGATTATGGAGCAGCATAATGGCGACATTAAAGCCGTATCGACTGTAGGCGTTGGCACAACCTTTACCTTAACGCTACCGATTAATAATGATCTGACAGAAAAAAGCCTAGCGGCATAATCGCTAGGTTCTGCTGTTATTTTAATTGCTATTTTAATGATTATATGAAGCTATATCACTGTTATTCATCATAAGGATACCATCATGAATGAATTAGAAAATGACACCAGTAATAACATAAGTACCGCTGAGTTAGGGGTTGAAGCGAAACCGAAATTGGCGTTCATTGACGATGAACAACGTATTTTACGTTCTATGAAACTGTTATTTCGTAAAACACATGACGTTTTTATTACCACTGACCCGGCTGAATACATCGACTATATCAAAAACAACCATGTACACGTTGCAGTCAGTGACCAACGTATGCCTGAGCGGGTTGGCGTTGATATCTTGCGCGAAGTAAAAGACGTATCACCTTCTACCATGCGTATATTATTAACCGGCTATGCTGATTTGAACGCGATTATTGGCTCTATTAATGATGGTGAAATTTACCGTTATTTAACCAAGCCGTGTAAATCTGAAGAACTGCTCGCTGTCGTCGGACGCGCCACTGAAATCGCTTTGACTTATAACCCAGACGAAGACGCCGAGCAGTTCGATAGTTCAGGCAATAAGCAGACTTTATTGGTCATTGATGAGACCAATGAGTTGATTGAGCAAATACGTAAGCAGTTCTCTAACAACTATAAAGTGCTGCATGCTAAAGGCTTAGAAGAAGCTTACGATTATTTAGCGAATGAAGATATCGGTGTTTGTATTACCGACATCAATGTCAGCGGCGAAAATATCGCGCCGATTATCTTTACCTTAAAACAAGATGCGCCGCATCTGGTGGTCTTGGTACAGACCGAATTCCAAGATGCAGGACTGCTGATTGATTTGATTAATAAAGGTCAGGTCTATCGCTGCCTACCGAAGCCAATGCGCGCAAGCCTCCTTGAAATTAGTGTCAATCGTGCATTCCAGCACCATGCAAAACTAAAAGCCAGCCCTGAATTGGTCAAACGTTATGAAGTCGAGCACGATCCTGAAAACGATGTGCGCATTGACTTGAGCAGTCGTGTACGTAGTCTGATCGGTAAATTGCGTAAGCGTTTTTCTTTATAAGCGCAAAAAAATAAGTAAGCGCAAGAAACTAGTGTCTCAATAAATAAAACCTCTATTTCAGCTTGAAGTAGAGGTTTTTTGCTTTGCGCTTTTTGACATGTTTTTTGACTAAATGCAGCAACGTGCTACATTAAGCCGATAATAAACAAAACCTATTTACGATAACAACGAGATAAGGAATCATCATGCAAGCGGTTTTTTTAGATAAAGGCACTTTTTCTGATAACGTCGATTTGCCAGCACCCGCTGGCGTTACTGATTACATTACTTACGATGATACGCCTCAAGCACTGATCATTGAGCGCTGCAAAGACGCCGATATTATTTTTACTAATAAAGTGCAAATCAATGCCGAAGCGATTGCTAAGTTGCCAAAGCTAAAACTTATTCAACTGACCGCTACGGGTATGAATAACGTTGACCAAGATGCTTGTGCTGAGCATAATATCGCGCTCTATAACGTCGCCGGTTACGCGGTGAAAAGCGTGCCTGAGCATACCTTTATGCTGATGTTAAATGGCATGCGTGCTGGTCTGCATTATCATAATAAAGTCACCGATGGCACGTGGGCAGATAATGGTAATTTTTGCCTACTTGATATCCCGCTTATAGATTTGGAAAATAAAACGCTGGGTATTATTGGCATTGGTACCATTGGCAAACGTGTCACTGATATTGCGCATGCTTTTGGCATGACGGTATTGTGGGCGGAGCACCAAGGGCGTATGCCGCGTAATAATGATTATACCGCCTTTGATGAAGTGCTCGCTTGTGCTGATGTGATTAGCTTACATTGCCCGTTAAATGAGAAAACTCAGCACCTTATCAATGCAGACACCTTGGCCAAAATGACTAAAAAACCTCTACTTGTCAACGTCGCTCGTGGTGGTATTGTTGATAGCCAAGCGCTTGCTGATGCCATTAACAATGAGCAGATTTTAGGGTATGGCAGCGACGTTTTTGAGCAAGAACCCATAGCTGCCAATGATCCTTTACTGGCTCTTGGTGAGCATCCACGCGTGATATTTAGTCCGCACAATGCGTGGGGCAGCAAAAGCGCGCAAGAAACCTTATGGCAAATGCTTAGTAAACAAGTCAGTGATTTTATCAATCAAGCTCAGTAATATTAATAATTAGTCAATTCTAACGACTAAACTGTAGCCACTCATCTTTGATTTTACAGTATTTGAGCATGATGCGATCGGTGACATAGTTATTGTTCACTCGCCAAGGATAGCGATCACCTTGTTTTGGCAGCTCATCCTTGGCACGGCTGACATACCCTGCCGATAGTGCCCCAAGTACCGTATCTGCCTGCATTTTCACTTTTTCGTGCTCCGTCTCAGCCTGCGCACATACTGTTTTGTATCCTTCTTTATTCATATAACTCAGTAAACGCAGCACATACTGACAGGCCAAATCAATCTTCAATGTCCAAGACGCGTTAGTATAGCCAAACATGATTGCCATATTTGGTACACCCTCAAGCATCACTGCTTTGTAGGTCATCCGTGCGCCTACATCGATCGGCTCCCCATCGACATATAAAGCTGCACCGCCTAACATCTGTAATTTTAGACCCGTCGCAGTAACGATGATATCTGCGTCCAAATGCTTGCCTGATGCTAATGCAATACCAGTTGAGGTAAACTGGCTGATGCTATCGGTTACTACTTCAGCGCGCTTGCTATGCAAAGCTTGAAACAAATCGCTATCAGGTACCGCACACAAACGCTCTTCCCAAGGATTATAAGCCGGCTTAAAATGGGCCACATCCACGCCACTACCTTTAAGCTCTTTTCTGACTTTATGGTTTAATAGCGCTTTCATCACCTTTGGCGCATAAATTGCCACCCGATAAACACCTTGTTGAAACATCACATTGCGCGTACGCAACAAGGTGTACGCCTGTGATTTTGATAAAGGTGAGAATTTACCTGATAGCAAGTCAAGCGCATGATCATCGCCCGGTACGCTTGCAACATACGTCGGTGAGCGTTGCAGCATGGTGACATGACGGGCACATTGTATACTACTTTCATCGACCAATGCCGGTATCAGTGTCATCGCCGTCGCGCCACTACCAATGACGACGACCTTTTTATCGTCGTATTGTGTATTTTGCCAATGCTGCGGGTGGACTATTTCACCTTTGAAGTTTTCTTCATTTTTAAAATGTGGTCTATAACCAGTTTCATAGTCATAATAACCGGTCGCTCCAACGACAAAGTTTGCCGTTAAGCTCAATACTTCACTGGTAGCATGATTTTTAATCATCGCCGTCCATTGCTGACTGTCGCTTGACCATGATAACTGCTGTACTTCATGCTGATAGCGAATATGCTCTACCACTTTAAACTCGCGTGCTGTATCAGCAATATAGCTTTTAATGTCTGCACCTTTTGCAAGCATCTTATGATCCAACCACGGACGGAAACTATAGCCAAAAGTCAGCGCATCCGAGTCAGAACGAATACCAGGATAGGTAAACAAATCCCATGTACCGCCCAAATCCTCACGTTTTTCTACGATTAAAAATCGTTGGCTATTAAGTTTGAGGCGTTTTTTCTGCTTAACGCTTTTACTATCAAAAAGACTTCGATGACTTTTTTGCGAGCTCTGCTGTTGCAAATGGCAAGCCATGCTGATGCCTGCGATACCCGCACCAATAATCAGTACCTCATAATCTGCATGAGCATCTGATGAATAAGGTTTAGCTTTAAAACGCTTTTTAAGCGCCTGCTTGGCAGTAGTCATATCAAGCATAATACAATCCTTGTTTTTGCAAATTGGCTGACCTATCAGAGCGCAGGATGCCCTACTAATTTTCCATAGCAACTTTACCTAGTAACTTTATCTAGTAATTTGCAACAATGCTAGATTTTAGTTTATTTCAAAAACACTAAAAAGGTGTTGGACTTTCCCAGTCCATCCACGCTCCAAGCGTTGGATGTTTTAGGCGCAGTTGCTGCGCATGTAGATTTAGTCTTGGCGCAATATCCAATGCAATACCTTCTGCATAAATCGGGTCACCAATCATCACATGTCCGACATGTACCATATGGACGCGCAGCTGATGACTACGACCGGTGACTGGTTTTAATAGGACGCGAGTTACTATTTGACCATCACATTCTTCATGCGCCAATACTTCATATAAAGTCAGCGCATGTTTTGACCAGTTAGGATCGACGATATGACGCGGTTTGGTTGCAGGCTCATAACGTACTGGTACCGATATCTTGCCAGTAGCGCCAACGCTGTCCCATTGACCAAACACTCGTGCTTGATAACTTTTTTGCGGTAGTCGGTCGATGAACTGCTTACTAATATTGGTTTGTGCCGCTGCATTTTTGGCGAAAACAAGCAGGCCAGAGGTATCCATATCGAGGCGATGAATCAGTTTGACGGCAGGATTGGCACGTTCAAGGCGAGCTAGCAAGCTCACTTTCAAGCTCTTACCGTCGACACTCAATAGTCCTGCTGGCTTATCGACTACCCAGATATCTTCATCTTCATAGACGGTAACTTTTTTTGCAAATGTTTGAAAAAACTCAGGCGAACGGGTTTTTTCTTCAGCATTAAGGGCATCGATTTTTTCATCTGTAAAGGGCATAAATGTGGGCTACTTATATGAATGGACTTATATTAATCAGTTCGGATATAAAAATCAGAATCCGTTATAGAATCAAAATGAAAGTAATCTTAACGAGCAGTTAAAGGCAGAAATAAATACAGTAGGTAACAGATAAAAGCCAACCCTGTATCCTTATGTGTCGATTTATTGTGCTAATCGTAATTGTTAAACAATTTAACCAGTCTACGTCTGTCAACTTTAGGCAAACATGTTAATATAATGGCAGATTTATACACATTCTTAACATTCGTTAGCTGGTCATCATTTTGGTATGACATTTATTGTTTTATCGATAAATGGTGACACATATAATAAAACAAGAGAGAAAAATTATGTCAGACCTTATTGTTAATACCACTGATGCCAACTTTGACCAAGACGTCTTACAATCTGACGTGCCAGTATTAGTTGATTTTTGGGCAACATGGTGTGGTCCTTGTAAAGCCATCGCACCTATTTTAGAAGATTTAGCGACTGAGTACCAAGGTAAAGTTAAAATCGTTAAAGTTGACGTTGATAACAACCCACAAGCGGCAAGCCGTTTTGGTATCCGCAACATTCCTACCCTATTCGTATTTAAAGGTGGCGAAAAAGTGGATTCAGTCATGGGCTTGCAGCCAAAGGCTGAATTGGCAAAAGTGCTAGATAAACATCTATAAATTAACGCATGCTTGCTTTGGTTATTCTTAGTAACCGCGCTGAAAAAATCGTAAACGTCAAAGCCATTATCTGATACAGATAGTGGCTTTTTTGTTGATTTTATGAGCAAAAAGCTAGATTACTTTACTTTTTTGGCAAAAATTATTGACAATACTATCTTTAAGCCCGTATAGTCTGCTGATAAGAGAACACTAATGGCTCTCCTAAATATCTTGTCGCTATTCTCCTCGTGTTTATCAACAAAAACACCATCGTCATTATTAAATACCACTACTGATCGAATGACTAAACACAATGACTGATATTGAGTTTTTGACGCAGACTCTTATGTAGATTTCTTTATCTTCACCTTTTATAACTTGTCTGCCTCTCTTGCGACAAGCTCATAAACTGACACATAAAATCAAAACTACATAAATTTTAACTCTGTATATATACCCTCTATCGCCCTAATAACATTGTTTTAATCACTGTCGTGATTTGTGAATAATGGCATCTCTCATCTTATCAACTGCTAACGACCTATCTATGAATCTTACTGAATTAAAGAAAAAATCAATCGCTGAGCTACTGGCCATCGCTAAAGAGATGGGTCTTGATAATATGGCACGTAGCCGTAAGCAAGACATTATCTTTGCCATTCTAAAAACTCATGCCCGTAACGGTGAGGCCATCTATGGTGATGGTGTACTTGAAGTGCTCCCTGACGGTTTTGGTTTTTTGCGCTCATCTGAAGGCTCTTATTTAGCAGGTCCTGATGATATCTATGTCAGCCCAAGCCAAATTCGCCGTTTTAGTCTAAAAACCGGTGACAGTATCGCAGGCACGATTCGTCCACCAAAAGACTCTGAGCGTTATTTTGCACTATTAAAAGTCGGTGAAATCAACTTTGATACGCCAGACCGCTCACGTCACAAGCTTATCTTTGAAAACTTAACGCCATTATTTCCAACTGAGCAGCTAAAACTTGAGCTAGGTAATGGTACGACTGAAGATTTGACTGGTCGTATTATCGACCTGATTGCACCGATTGGTAAAGGTCAGCGCTCTATTATTGTGGCACCGCCCAAAGCGGGTAAAACGATGCTGCTACAGTCAATAGCACAATCGATCACTCGTAATAATCCTGAGTGCTACCTCATTGTACTGCTGATTGATGAGCGTCCAGAAGAAGTCACCGAGATGGAACGTACTGTACGCGGTGAAGTAGTTGCATCAACTTTCGATGAGCCGCCACAGCGCCATGTACAAGTGGCTGAAATGGTCATTGAAAAAGCCAAGCGCTTGGTTGAGCACAAGCAAGATGTGGTCATTCTGCTTGACTCGATTACCCGTCTTGCCCGCGCTTATAACACTGTTATTCCTTCATCAGGTAAAGTGTTGACCGGTGGTTTGGATGCCAATGCGTTAGAGCGCCCAAAACGCTTCTTTGGTGCTGCTCGTAATATTGAAGAAGGCGGCAGCTTGACCATTATCGCCAGTGCCCTTATTGATACTGGTAGTAAAATGGACAGCGTTATCTTTGAAGAATTCAAAGGTACCGGTAACCAAGAGATTACCCTTGAGCGTGATCTGGCAGAAAAGCGTGTCTTCCCTGCCATTAATATCAAAAAATCGGGTACACGCCGTGAAGAACGTCTGCTTGATGAAGATAAACTGCGTAAAGTTTGGATCCTGCGTAAATTGCTACAGCCGATGGATGGTGTACAAGCAACTGAGTTCTTATTGGACCGCTTAAAAGAAGCCAAAACCAATGATGAATTTTTTGAGCAAATGAAGCGTAAATCACAAAATTGATTTTAAATCTTTTACGACAATAAAGTTATATAAATAATTGACGTTTTACTCATAAAGGCTGCCTATAAGGCGGTCTTTTTGTTTTTATTACTATTGGCTCTATCATTAGGAATAATTCGCGTCGAGAACAGTTAGCTTACTATCAGGATAAATACAATAACCCTAAGCAAAGGCACTACCAATGACACAGTGAGGCAACATAATTTACAGCTTACTTGCAAAGCTTAGCGTTTTTACTACGACCAGATTTATATATAAGGGCTACTATAAGGGTTAAGAACATACTGAAATATATACTGTATACTTAGTATTTTAAACTTGACGATTTAATAGGTGATATTATGAAACTTGCTAAAACTATCGCAATGACGGCTCTAACTAGCTCTGCTCTTATCATGGGTGGCTGTGCTACTAACGGATATAGCACTGGTCTAAGTAATACAGCTAAAGCTGCCACTGCTGGCGCTGCTGCCGGTGCACTGATCAAAAGTAAAGGCGATAGCAAAGATATCGCTCGTGGTGCAATCGCTGGTGCTGCTATTGGCGGCGCTGGTGGTTATATCTATGATCAAACCAGATAATCAGTTTTAAGCAGCTCTTTTGGCACATATATTTTATGAAAGATATTACCTAGCCAACTAGCTGACAAAAAAAGCCTGCAAGCAATTGCAGGCTTTTTTGTGTCTAACGATTATTATATTAACTATTAATCATACCAATCAATATAACTGGTTTTGTAATAGTCAGTGCTATAAAGCACCACTAAACGTATCACAAGTTTGCACATTACCGCTCTCTAGACCGCGCGTAAACCACTCTACACGCTGTTGGCTAGTACCATGAGTAAAGTTATCAGGTACTACCGCCCCGCCTCCTGCACGTGCTAAGCGATCATCACCAATCTGACCAGCAGCATTGATAGCTTCGTCGATATCACCTGCTTCTAAAAACTGTACGCGCTCTTGATTGCGCTGCGCCCAAACACCAGCAAAGCAATCAGCTTGTAGCTCTTGTAGGACAGACAATTTATTTGCTTGTGCACGAGTCACTTGACGGCTGGCTTCATTTACTTGTTGAGTAATACCAAGCAAAGTCTGTACATGGTGACCTACTTCATGGGAGATCACATAGGCTTGGGCAAAATCGCCCGCTTTGTTCTGATTGTCACTATCCCCTGAGTTTTGGATATCACCAGATATACCAAGCTTTTGACGCATCTCTACGAAAAACGACGTATCTAAATAGACCGTTTGATCACCTGGGCAATAAAAAGGACCAGTCGCTGAGCTGGCACTACCACAAGCAGAACTGACTTGTCCATTAAACAAAATCAGTGAAGGCTCTTTATATGTACTACCACCCTCATTGAATATTTGATGCCAAACCTCTTCAGTGTCCGCTAGGACAACTTTGACAAACTGTGTATCCCGATCGTCACTGGTAGCTGGTTCAGTAGATGTATTACCACCGCCTGCGACCTCTTGACCTGTTTGCAATGCGGTCATGGGATTTACGCCAAACACTAGCCATAAAATACCAGCAATAATGATACCGCCGATACCGCCGCCCATTAGCTTACCGCCACCACTACTAGTACGCACATTAGTACTGCCACGTCTGCCTTGCCATTTCATAATCCTTCTCCCAAAAAATACGATATCTTATGCCACTCATATCGATCATGATTCATGTTATATAGTTTTTAGCTCAATCCTTTGATGTCATATCTTGATAACCTTTGCTAATTTCATCTGCCACAGACTACAAACTGCTTTAAAACACTTAGCGCTTTTTTATATTTACAGCCAGTTATTGCGACTACCATTTAGCATTACTTATGTATCCGCTATCTTCTTTATTATGCTGTCATAAATAGCGCAAACAGATACAAAGTACCAGACATAAGAAATTTCTCTGCAATAAGCAGATGTCGTTGATTATACGTCGATTAATTTGACTTTTTGTATGGATAATTATGTAAAATAAGTAAAATAAAACCCTATTTACAATTTTATTGTAACTTAATTGTACAACCTCTTTCTATGCAGAAAGAAATCATATAGAATGCGTGAAAGCTGAGTAGCTGTGACTAAGACTAGTTGAATATCTGAGACATCTCGGATGTTCAACCTTTTTTGCTGCTACTGCTCATTTAATTATCCCGGAGAAAACCTTATGAACTTAAAATTACTTGCTCTAGCTGGTATCATGACTGCAACTATGGGCTTAACTGCCTGTGATAGCAACAAAGAAAACGCTGCTGAAGATTTATCTGACGCTCAAGAAGAAGTAACTGACGCTAAAGAAGAGCTAAACGAAGCTGCTGCTGAAGGCGAAGCTACTGCTGAAGCTGATGCTGCTGTTGCCGGCGCTGAAGCTGATATCGCTGATGCACAACTTGCTACTGCTACTGACGAAATCGATGCTGAAGTACCTGTAGACGGTACTACTACTAGCGTTGACGTAGCTAGCGAAACTCCAGCTGTAGACGCAGCTGACGAAGTTGTAGTTGAGCAACCAGCTCAGTAATTTTTATTTTTATAAATAAAAATACTGTACTAAAAAAAAGAGAGCTTATGCTCTCTTTTTTTATGCCTGCAATTTATGTTTTATATAACTGAGACAATGTCGCATAAAAAAATGATGGCTATAACAGTCGATTTAATAGACAACTGCGAACCATCACTTTTAGTCTTACTCACTACTATTATTGGTCAAATAGGCGCTCATCGACCTGTTGACGGAATTTTTGTCCTGTTTTAAAGGTCACAACGCGGCGCGCTGATACCGCGACGGGCTCCCCTGTCTTAGGGTTGCGTCCTGGGCGACTATTTTTGTCTTTAAGCTCAAAGTTGCCAAAGCCTGAAAGCTTGACCTCTTTGCCATCAATCAAACTCTCTGACAGTTCGTCAAAAAAATTCTCTACCAAACAGCGACCTTCTTGGCGCGTTAGGTTTAGATGATTCATCAAATGCTCAATCATGTCAGATTTGGTTAAGGTGCTCACAGTACGACTCCTATGCTATGTCGTGATGTCGAATATCATGGTTTAGCGGTATGAGAATTAGTGTTAGCTATTATAAAGGTTTTTGTGCGTCTTTTTAATAAAGTCTGCATTAAAATCCTTTATTAATAACCACTTAACTTACTCTATGAATAAAATTCTTCTATCAGTTAATAATTTTTATAAATAGCAAAAATCCATAGCCTCATTTATATTGAGGCTATAGAGTATTTGTCTTTTTCGATTAGAGGTTAGCTGTCACGTAGCTGTGCTGAATGCTCAACCGTTAATGCTTGTACCACTTTATCAGTGGCCGTTTTTACAGCGTCATCCGATAAGGTTTGCGTTTTATCTTGCCATATCAAGGCAAATGCTAATGAGCGTTGACCTGCTGGCACTTTTTCGCCTTGGTATACATCAAACAACCAAAGATCAGTCAAGAGTGCACCTGATGCCTTACGTATAGTTGACTCTAGGGTTTGAAGGCTGATATCGCTGTCTACTAATATAGCAATATCGCGGCGTACTTGCGGGAACTTACTTGGAGTAGTAATGGCATGCTGTTCACGAGCAAGCGTTAGTAATGGTGCCAATGACAACTGCGCAACCCACGTAGCTGGCAGATCCAACTGTTTAGCGGTATTAGGATGCAATTGCCCCAACCAGCCAACATACTGATCATCGATATAAAGCTTGGCACTTTGACCTGGATGCAAGAAAGCTAGTTCACTACGCTCATAGCGGATACGCGCACCATCCACTTGCGCAGGTAATAACTGCTCAATATCATGCTTAAGATCATAAAAGTCTAACGCACGGTTTTGATACGCTTGCTCGTCCCAAACATCTCCGACTGCTACTAATGCAATACTTGGTGTTTGTACCAACTCGCTAATGCTTTGACCAACAAAACTAAGACCCGTCTCAAAGAACCGAACGCGTGGCTGCTGACGATTGAGATTGTACTGCACGCAAGGTAATAAGCTTGATAGCAAAGTACGGCGCATCACGGCTAAGTCACTAGAGATAGGATTGGCCAGTGCCAACACTTCTCCTAGTGCTTTATCATCAAGCAAGGCTTCTATTTTTGCGTCACTAAAGCTAAAGCTAATGGCTTCCATATAGCCATTATCGACTAGCGCCAGCTTCATCTCGTGTGTCAAGTCTGCGGTATCGTCATAATCCATGCTGACTTGCAGGTGTGGCAAGATGCTTGGAATATTGTCATAACCATAGATACGAGCAATCTCTTCGATCAAATCCTCGCGGATACTCATATCAAAGCGATATGATGGCGGCATGCAAATCAGGCTATCTGCTTGCTGCTCTACCTTAAAGCCTAATTGAGTCAAGATACGTACCATGACTGCAGGCTCAATCTCAATACCGATGACATCACGGACTTTAGTAATCGGCAGTGTAATAGGTGCACGAGCCGGTAAATGCTTGCTACTTTCGACTGTGATTATTTGCCCCGCTTGAGAATTCGTTACACTGGTAATCAAATCAACAGCACGCGCTAAAGCAAGCGCTGGCAATTCAAAGTCTACCCCACGCTCAAAGCGTTGTGAGGCATCAGTATGCAGACCAAAACGGCGTGCGCGTGCAGCGATAGCCAATGGATTAAAGAATGCGCTCTCTAACACAATATTGGTGGTGCTATCAGTCACACTACTGCGTTGACCGCCCATAATTCCGGCAAGTGCAAGTGCGCCTTTATCATCAGCAATGACCAATTCATCACCGGTTAAGGTAATAGTTTGCTCATTCAACAAAGTAATCGTTTCTTCAGACTGTGCCAAACGCACAACGATATCGCCCTCGATAGTATCAGCATCAAAAGCATGTAGCGGCTGACCCAATTCCATCAAGACATAGTTGGTCACATCAACCAAAAAGTTGTGCGAGCGTAGTCCTGACTGAACCAGCGCATCTTGCATCCACTTTGGCGTATCGATACTACGATCGATATTGCTTATCGACTGTAAAAGGTAGCGTGGACAAGCTTCTACAGCACTGACTGTTACAGCTGGCATCACTTCGTTTTGAGTGAAATCGATATTATCAGGGATATTTGGCATTTGTAACGGCAAATCGTTAATGACGGATATCTCACGCGCAATACCACGTACGCTAAAACAATCACCGCGATTTGGCGTAATAGAGATATCCAGTATTTGATTGTCTAAGCCTAGATATTCACGGATATCCATACCGATTGGCGCATCAGCTGGCAGCTCAAGTAAACCATCAATGCTGTCGGTTAAATCAATCTCAGACGCACCGCAAAGCATACCGTTAGAGTCGACACCACGTAGGTTACCGTTTTTAATTGTGAAGCCTTTTTTGTCATCACTTGGCAAAACCGCACCAACAGTCGCAACAGGCACTTTCATACCAATAGTCACATTGGGCGCACCGCAAACGATTTGTAACCGCTCAGCTGCACCAATATTAACCTGCGTCACGCGCAATTTATCGGCATCTGGATGCTGCTCAACGCTGATAACTTCACCAACGACCACACCACTAAAGGCACGAGCGACTGCAAAGCGATCATCAATCTCTAGCCCTGCCATCGTGAGTTGTTCAGCCAATTGCTCACTGCTATTGTTGGGGTTTACCCATTGACGTAGCCACTGTTCGCTAATTTTCATAAGTATCTCGGATCAGAATTTTATAATAAATATTTTGAAGTAAAGGTTGGCACATTAACTTGTTATATTAACAAGGAGCACTTTTTATATAAACAAAGAGCACTCTAGCCAAACTGCTTTAAGAAGCGTACGTCGTTTTGGAAAAACAGGCGCAAATCATCGATACCGTAGTACAGCATCGCAAAGCGCTCAATACCCATACCAAAGGCAAAACCAGTATATTTTTCGGCATCAATACCGCAGTTGGTCAGCACTTGTGGATGCACCATACCGCAGCCCATGACTTCAAGCCATTTACCATTATCATCTAGGATATCGACTTCAGCTGACGGCTCGGTAAATGGGAAAAATGACGGGCGGAAACGTACGGTTAGCTCTTTGGCAAAAAACGCTTCCAAGAACTCACTAATCAAGCCTTTTAGCTCAGCAAAAGTGCTCGACTCGGTAACCATTAAACCTTCTAGCTGATGGAACATCGGCGAATGGGTTTGGTCCGAGTCATTACGATAGACGCGACCGGGACAAATAATACGAATCGGCGGCTCATTCTTTTCCATAGTGCGAATTTGCACGGGGCTGGTATGCGTACGCAGTAAATAATGCGCATCAAAATAGAATGTATCGTGCATCGCGCGTGCTGGATGATGCGACGGAATATTGAGCGCTTCAAAGTTATAGTAATCGCTCTCAACTTCAGGACCAGTAGCAACGTTGAAACCCGCTTGTATAAAATACTGCTGCATACGTTGGGTAATCATGGTCACGGGATGCAAATGACCTTTTTGACCACCGCGAGCAGGCAAGGTGATATCAATGCTCTCGCTTGCAAGCTTGGCATTTAGTGCAGCCACTTCTAGCTGCTGCTGCTGCTCTGTCAACGCATCTTGAATACGGCTACGGACTTGATGCAACCAGCCGCCGTAGGTTTTTTTATCGTCGCTGCTGAGTTTACCCATCTGCTTTGACCAGCCAGTTAAGGGACTCTTTTTACCGGTCAATTGCACCCGCAAATCTTGCAACGCACGCACATCGGTTACTTGTAGAATCAAGGCTTCAGCGGCACTGGCCAACTCATTTAGCTGAGCTTCATTAAGCTCGCTTAGCTCTGTGGACAAGGTCGGTAGCGCCGACAAATCGGTGGTAGCAGCAGGGGTAGTCATAAGACGCATTCTTCCTGATTTAAACGGACTATTAATAATAGTGATAGGTAATTGTAGGGATTTGACCAAATATTGCAAATCATTTACCCATTCATGTGACGATAATTTCAATGATATGAATGGCTTGAATATTTAGACGATGATAAACGCTATCCTATAACAGCGTATGTGATTCTGATACTAAAAGTAGGCAGTCAGATAATGTGATATAAAAAAAGCCACCGACCAGCGGTAGCTTTTATTAATATCAACCTATTAATCAATATTATTCCTATCCATGTAGATAACTACTTATCAATAATGATTTAAAAAGCAGCCTACCTAAAGGAAGGTTAATATTTATGCTAGTTCCGCTTTAGCTTTTTCGACCAACGCTGTGAAAGTCGCTGCATCATGCATAGCGATGTCAGCAAGTACGCGACGATCGATTGCAATGTTAGCTTTTTTCATGCCATTGATAAAGCGGCTATAGCTTAAGCCGTTTAAGCGTGCACCAGCATTGATACGTGCAATCCAAAGACGACGGAAAGTACGTTTTTTGTTGCGACGGTCACGATAAGCATATTGACCAGCTTTGGTCACTGCCTGTACCGCTACGCGGTAAACACGTGAACGGGCACCGTAGTAGCCTTTTGCACGCTTTAAGATTTTTTTGTGACGACGATTCGCCTGTACACCACGTTTTACACGGGCCATAAATTACTCCAAGATATTTTTAATCATTATTAAACGAATCACGATGTCATCAGATAATAGACATCGTTATCAAATTGCAAAGTCATATACTTTTAATTCAGTAGCTATTCATTAAACAGCGCTTAATTAAAGATAAATGACGATAGCCTATTAAATGTATGGGCACATACGACGAACTGCTGCTTCGTCAGACTTGTGCACCAACTTAAGACCACGCAACTGGCGAATACGCTTAGGTGATTTCTTGGTCAAAATATGGCTTTTGAATGCTTGCTTACGCTTAAAGCCGTTCGCTGTTTTTTTGAAGCGTTTAGCTGCACCGCTTCTGGTTTTCATCTTATTTTTCATGATGATTTGCCTCTTTTTCTGTTTTAGAACCTGGTCGTCAAATAGTCAATAATGATTAGTGGCTGTAAAAACAGGCACCAAACCTCTATTTGCCTCGAGGTGGGAGGCGACATTTTAACAGATCGTGCGCTGTTTTGCCAAGGAAAGTTTTAACGCTGTTTAGCGTATGTTGTTCTTTCTAATCACAAATACCTTGCTGCTTATTTTCGTCTTCCAAAACTTGGTTATTAGCCACTTAAAGCACACGCTTAGCAGCAAAAACTGAGCAGCCACAAGCGATAGCTAGCTGAAAACAAACTAGGCGATTTAAGAACACTGTTAATTTGCAATTCTTACTGTATCAAAATTCAGCTCGAGTATAATTGTGCTGTATTTACTGATTTAACATATTGAATGTCAGCTTAAGCTGTGTTTAAGTAGAGACTGCGTGTTGATAAAGCGCTTACATGAATGACAGATAGGCTGAATAACTATTATTTAGCGAATACTTAGCGACTTTTTATTATTTTCTACCTATAAGATGGCAACAAGATTATGACTTCACCTGCTTGGCTGGCTGCCGTAAATTTCAATGCAGATGGTTTGATTCCTGCAATTGCACAAGATTATGTGTCAGGGCGTATTTTGATGATGGCTTGGATGAATGCCGAATCCCTACAATTAACCGCACAAACGCAGACGGCGGTGTATTTTTCGCGTTCGCGTGGCAAGTTATGGCATAAGGGCGAATCCTCTGGACATACCCAACGCGTACATGATATTCGTCTAGATTGCGACGCCGATGTGATTGTCCTTAGCGTCACTCAAGTCGGTGGTATTGCTTGTCATACTGGCCGCGAGTCTTGCTTCTATCAGCGTTTGGATTTATCAGGGCAAACGCCTGAGTGGCAAACGGTTGATAAAGTATTGAAGGATCCTGCTGATATTTATCATTCAAATACAGCAACACAAGCCACGCCTGAAATTAATGAAGCGGCGGCGGAAAATATAGTCGATTCAGATACCAATCAGAATGACCACAGCCCCATCACTCGCTCCATCTTGCAGCAGCTTGATAAAGTATTAGCAGAACGCAAACAAGCGGATGCCGATAGCTCATATGTAGCAAGCTTATACGCCAAAGGTCTCAATAAAATCTTAGAAAAAGTCGGTGAAGAAAGTACAGAGAGCATTATCGCTGCTAAAGACTTTGCCAATTGCAATGAAAGCACTGATAAAACCCAATATGACGAAGCGCGTCATGAGCTGATCTATGAAGTCGCTGATGTTTGGTTCCATACCTTAGTAGGTTTGGCTTGGTTCGATATCGAGTCAGAGGCAGTATTAAATGAGCTAGGTCGACGCTTTGGTCTATCAGGTATTGATGAAAAAGCCGCTCGATAGCGTTTTATAAGATTAGCCATTACCCTGTTTGATTATTGTTGCTTTCACCTTTTTGTCATAACAGCAGGTTATAATATAGTGACGTGTTACTTCGCATAAGCGGTCGATAGCTTTTGTGTACGATCACAATACTCTATACACTCAACGTATTCCTATAAAGACTGAAAACTAAGACATAAGGATAGCATTATGGGCAGTTTTTCCATTACGCATTGGCTGATTTTATTGGTGGTGGTGGTTGTCGTATTTGGCACCTCCAAACTGAGAAATGCTGGTAAAGATTTGGGCGGTGCGGTCAAAGGTTTTAAAGAAGCCGTCAAAGATGAAAATACTGAACATGCCAAAAAGCAAGTGGTGCTCGACCATGATGGCAACGCACACACTGAAGAGCGCCCAACAACCACTAAGGTTGATGACACGCATAATGTATAGCATCTAGACAGTGACATCGAAACATTATGTTTGATATTGGGTTTTCTGAATTATTGCTTTTTGGCGTCATTGCCTTAATCGTCTTGGGGCCAGAAAAGCTGCCCCAAGCGGCGCGTACCGCTGGGCAATGGTATGCCAAAATTCGCCGCACGGTTTCTACTTTGCAATCTGAAATCGAAGCGGAACTTGACTTAGCTGAGACGCGCCAGCAAATGCAAAAAGAGCTGGCCAAAATTCGCCAGACTGAAGCAGAAATGCGCCGTGAAATGGCAGAAATGCGCGGCAGTATGCAAGAGTTTGAATCCTCGAAAAACCAGCATTTAAAAGCATCGCGTGATCCAGTCGATGGCAATACGCCTAGACAAAGTAGTCAAGCCAGTAGTGAGAATGATGATAATCGATCAGTACAGCCAAAAGAGTTTGACTACGCCTATGACAGTAATAGACAGGCTGAGAAACCAGAAAGCCCTGAGCAGTCATCGGCACAAGGTGATAACGACAGTCTAAAAACTGACTTTAATGATAACCCCAATCAAGTGATTCAAACGATCACAACTAGACCGTGGGAAAATATGTGGTTTCGTCTTGGTGCTTATGATAAAGCGCGTCGTTTACCGCAACCGCCTTATTTACCAAACTATAAAGCCGATATCTTACTCAACAGCCATCTAGACAGTCCTTTACCTAAACAGGCTTCTGTTAATAAGCAGGAGAGCAATTAGTGGGTTTATTTAAACGTAAAAAAAGCCGTCAAGAAAAAGTCGCGGATTCAGATATCGAGACCTCAACAGCTACCATTAATGGTAATGTCGACAGCAATATTGATGACTCTGGCGATATTCTAAGCTCACTTGGCGATATGCCGATTACCGAGCATTTGATTGAGCTGCGTCGTCATTTGATTAAGATATGTGTTGCCGTACTGGTAATATTCTTAGCCTTGGTCGGATTTTCACGCGAGCTCTATGATTTTTTGTCCGACCCATTGGTTGCTCAGTTGCCTGCCAACTCAACGATGATCGCGACGGATATCACCTCCAACTTTATGGCACCGATACGTCTGACTGTCTTTGTCGCAGCATTCTTTGCAATGCCCTACATTTTGTATCAAATCTGGTCGTTTGTCGCACCCGGTTTATATAAGAAAGAGAAAAAAATCGCCATTCCCGTTTTGATGTCCTCTATATTTTTATTTTATGCGGGTGTGGCTTTCTCTTATTTTATTGTCCTTAAAGGGGTTCTAAAATTCTTTATTATGTTCGCGCCGCAGAACGTCTTGCCAATGACCGACATCGACAGTTATTTAAGTTTTGCACTCAAACTCTTTATGGTATTTGGTTTAACCTTTGAGATTCCAGTCGTCACCTTGCTATTGATATTGACTGGCGTCGTCTCCATTCAGAGCTTAGAAGATAAACGCCGTTATATTATTGTCGGCTGTTTTGCCGTTGCTGCGGTCGTTACACCGCCTGATGGGGTGTCGATGTTGATGCTCGCCATTCCGATGTGGCTACTATTTGAGCTAGGATTATTTTTAGCAAAAATTTTAATTAAAGAAGAACATAGTCCTACCTTAGAAAGCGATACAGGGTTAAATAAAGAATAACATCACTAATCAGACACTTATTCCAAAAACAGCCAATGCGCTAATCTGTTAATATAACCAGCTTATTTGTACCTTTATTTTCTATCAGTTTTTTTATTATTGTCATGTGCACTTGCAAGTATTTTGCAATTTCATATGACGAGCCAGCCATTGTCTATGCAGTGGCTTTTTTTACCCCCGTTATTTTTGATCCGTTTTACTCTTTTAGGTAATTTTTTATGTCCGCATCTATGCCAGCTTATATGAGCGATCCCACTGATGAGCAACTGAGCGCGCTCAACATGGCGATGGACCACAAGTCATTTAAAGTGGTGGCGTATGCGGGTGCTGGTAAGACGACGACCTTAAAACTGATTGGTGAGCGTTTGCGTGGCCGCGGCTTATATTTAGCTTTTAACAAGACGATTGCCAATGATGCACGCTCAAAGTTTCCACCGCATGTGGAATGTCGCACTTTTCATTCGCTTGCTTATCGGCATGTCGCCCGTGATATCACTGCTAAGCTGTCGTTGCCGCGTTTTTCACCCAAACGTCTGGGTGATGATTTGGGCTTGCAACCCGTCCAAGTACGTCGGCAAATGGATGGTATAAATAAATACATTACGCTCACCCCAGCCCGATTATCGCGTTTTGTCAGTGATGCTGTCAGCAATTTTTGTAGTACGCATGCCAGTTATCCTGCACCAAGGCATATTGAATTTCCCAGCTGGCTCGATGATTCAGATGCAGAGCAATTACGTGAGATGCTCTATCCAGCCGTCGAGCAGCGTTGGCTACAGTCGATTGATGCGCGCCATCCAGCTGGTATCGGGCATGATATTTATCTTAAATTATGGGCACTGTCTAAACCCAGTATTCCAGCTGATTTTATTTTGTTTGATGAAGCCCAAGATGCCGATCCATTGATGATGGGAATTTTAACCCAGCAGCCACGGCAAGTAATTTATGTGGGTGACGCTCATCAGCAGATTTATGAATGGCGCGGCGCAGTCAATGCGATGAAAAAACTACCCTTACCACAAACCTTATTGACCCAGTCGTTTCGTTTTGGCGAACCGATTGCTGAAATTGCCAATACTTTGCTCAAAGCATTGCAAGAAGATGTCCCGTTAAAAGGCAATCCTAATAAGCAATCTTCTACTGATAAGGGTATGGTACACAGTAAAAAAGATGCCATCCTTTGCCGCACCAATGCGGCTGCGATGTCGCAACTATTGACTGGACTCAAGCTCGGTCACCGCGTGGCACTACAAGCTGATACCGATCGTATGCTTAAATTTTGTCAGGCCGCCGAAAACTTAAAAAATGGCAAGTCTGCTTATGGCGTGCCTGAACTGGCATACTTTTATAATTGGGGCGATGTACAAGAGTACTCTGAAACCAATGAAGGCAGCGATCTAAAAACACTGGTGAAATTGGTCGATGATCATGGCACCAATGTCCTGAGCCAAGCTGTCAATAGTCTTACCAGTATCGAAAATGCTGACTATGTTATCTCCACTGCCCATAAGGCGAAAGGGCTTGAATGGGGAAAAGTACAGCTCGATGATGACTTCTATTATGATGTGACGACCAATGCCGTCAAGATAAGTCCAGAAGAGTTGCGTTTACTATACGTCGCTTGCACGCGTGCCCAGAGCAATTTGGACATCCATAATATCAAAGACTTGATATCAGGCTTACAGACAGGCAAAAAAGTGATTTTTGGCAATACTTAATCTTCCTAACTTAATCAATCTTAGTATTTGCCACTCTAAACCTCTAGCTTACTTGTCTTTATGGCAATCCTTTAATAGCACCCTTTTAGCAGTGAACAACAAGCATGAATAATAGTCAGCAACTTCAAATACGTCAAAAAAAAATACAAAATCTATTTGCCAATCCTGTCCGCCTCCTTGCCCCAATGGAAGGTTTAACCGATCCATTAATGCGACAAATTCTCACGCAAATTGCATCGGACTTGGGTCGCCCTTATGATTGGTCGGTTAGCGAATTTATCCGTGTGACTCAGCACGTATTGCCAGCGCATGTATTTTATAAGTACGTTCCAGAATTGCGTCATGATGCTAAAACTGCCTGTGGCACACCGATTCATATCCAGCTACTCGGTAGTGAAGCGCAACTCATGGCAGAAAATGCCGCTTATGCTGCCGAGCTTGGTGCGCCAGCGATTGACATCAACTTTGGTTGTCCTGCCAAGACTGTCAATAGCCACCGTGGTGGTTCGGTATTACTGGATGAACCCGAAACCATGTATCAGATTATCAGCGCGGTGCGTCAAGCGGTACCTGCCGACATTCCAGTCTCAGCCAAAATTCGTTTAGGTTACACCGATACCAGTCGTATGGATGATATCAAAGCTGCGATTAACGACAGTGGTGCTGATTGGCTGACCATTCATGCACGAACTAAAACCCAAGGATATAAGCCGCCAGCCTATTGGGACAAGATTCAAGGCTTTAATGCGCTTGATATTCCCGTCATTGCCAATGGCGAAATATGGAATGCAGAGCACGCACAAAATTGTATGACGCAATCGGGTACAGAGCATTTGATGTTGGGTCGCGGTGCAGTTACCCGTCCCGACTTAATTGCACAGGTTGATAGAGAACATAGTCAGACTTTAAACAATGAAACAACATTATTATGGCAAGACCTGATTGCGCATCAGATTAAATTTCTGCAAGGCACAGCAAAAAGCGATATTGTATTGGTCGGTCGTTATAAACAATGGTTAGCGATGCTCACCAAAGGCTATAGCGAGGCGAAGATATTATGGGACAGTATTAAAAGAGAGAAAAATAAAGCAGCTATCATTAGCGCACTACAGATGAGTGCACAGTAACGTTAGCTGCTTTTATCTTATAAGCATTAGTATTTTCAATCAACTGCTACTATACACTGACTCGAATAGCTAAATAAAAGAGCATGAGACAGCAGGCAATAGAAAGACCCCAGAGGATAGAGCGGAACATCGCCAAATTAGTGACGTAAGCGACGCAAAAACCAATGCGAATGAGCACGTATAGCCAAGCCAATGTATTCACAATCAGCTGTGGCACAAAAAACAGCATCGCTGCCAAGACTGCAGCTAAGAATACCGGTAAAGTCTCATAGCTATTCTGCTGCGCGGCATTAGCACGTGCAGCAGCACCCGTCGTACCCTGTAAAAAATCACGTGGATGGGCATTGTCAGCCAAATTAAAGCCGCCAATAGCTTTCGCTGTCAACGCCATGGCAAGCGGTAATAAACTTGCTACGACCATCGCCCAAATGGCTGACGATGCAGTATCAGAGACCAACCCTAAGAATAAATTCATCAATATATTCGCCTTTATCCTGCGATAACTTCAAAGTCATGCGTCACATTGACCCCGCCTTGTACTAACATACGACTGGCTGAGCAGTATTTTTCTGCGGATAATTTTATGGCTTTTTCTACTTGGCTTTCTTTGACATCTTGACCGGTCACGACAAAATGCATATGAATATCAGTATAGACAGCCGGTACGGTTTCGGCACGTTGAGCAGTCAGCTCACAAAGTACGTCAGTCACATTTTGACGCGATTTCTGCAAAATCGCCACCACATCATAGCTAGCACAACCACCAAGCCCTAGTAGAATCAGCTCCATTGGACTGGCGCCTTTTTCTTTATCAGCATCGATTTGTACATTATGACCTGACGGTGATACGCCCATAAAAGCTTTGTTTTCTTGCCACGTGACACTTGCTTTAGATTCTGACATTTTTAATATTCCTAGTTTTATTTAATAATAGGTTCTTATTTGTTCGATATTATTGGTTCAATATATAAGAATAGCTTTATCGATTTAATACTTTATCGTTGATTAAGATAAGCAAAATATGACTAGTGTAGCATAAGCTAAAACCTGCATTAATGAATCAAAAACTCGTATTATTACTTATATTATTAAGTAAGCACTTATAACGATAAGACACTAAAGCAAAAACTTTGACAGCAAAATAACTTAGCTAAAAAATACACAAAAGTCTGCTTAAATATATTTATATAACCTCTTGATTTTAAATCATTAAAGCTGTGAAACATTTTATAGCAAAATACTGTTACACATTTTGCTCTTTTCTTGGTTTAATGATGGTAATGAATCTTATTTTGCCAAAGTATCGATAGCAATCACCCTATAATAATTATGATTGCTGTCACTGTGCCTTGTTGAAATAAGCTATTTTTAAACATTTTAAAAGGTTACGTCATGATAGATGCAGACGGCTTTCGCGCCAATGTCGGCATCATCTTGGCAAATACACAAGGGCAAGTTCTGTGGGCAAAACGTATTGGTCACAACGCTTGGCAGTTCCCTCAAGGCGGTATCGACCGTGGGGAGACGCCGATGGATGCGATGTATCGCGAGCTCTGGGAAGAGGTCGGTCTACATCCGCGTCATGTCGATTTGCTAGCGGTTACGCAAGATTGGTTGCGTTATCGTCTGCCAAAACGCTATGTGCGTCATGGACAGTACCCTTTATGTATTGGGCAAAAACAGAAATGGTTTTTGCTACGCTTAGATGAGCCAAATACCCAACACATCCGCTTTGATGAGGGAAAACCAGAGTTTGATAACTGGCAGTGGGTCAGCTACTGGTATCCACTTGGACAAGTGATTCACTTTAAACGCAGCGTATATCGTCGCGCCTTACAAGAATTGGTGCCCGAGCTACCGCTTCAACAAGGGCTTATTATTCCGGAACAAAACAACCATTTGTTGGTGGAATAAAGTCACCAATTTTTAATGCAATTAGCACAATAACGAATACCGTTAGTGATATTTAATATGACTAACGGTATTTTTTTCTCACTGGATTTTTGTTAATAGCTAATGAGTACATTCACGGCTGACGATTTCAGCTTGAATGCCTGAATCTTTAATAGTATTTCGCCGTAACGTTAAAATACTTTGTGTCCTTGTACCATAGCTTGGCACGGCATTATTGGCAGCCTCCTTACTAGCAATGCCAGTAAGATTGGCACCTTCAATATAAATCGAAGACAGTGCTTGCTCTATTTTGATATCGATACCAGCATTTGGTAACTCTTCTTCTGGTGCTTGAGTATTATCGGACAATACCGTAAAAGCAGCGTCTTGCCAGTATTTCGCATCACTATCTTCGCTAATTAATGGCAATATTTCTTGACGTAATCTACCGCGCAAACGCTCTGTCTTAAACCAACCCTCTTCTGGCTGTCCATTAGAGAATACGTGCAAGCCTCCATATAAGGGTGTTGGTGCATGACCACGGTTGTTAACGACAACCGCTTGTTTGCTATCGCCGATAATCAGATTAAACCCAGCATATTCTTGCAGACTGATTTTCCGTGCAAATTCCATCGGGCTTAAGCAACTGGTCAAAAAACCAGCGACCAATTCACCACGTGAGCGCTCATCATTACTTGCCTGCACACCATCGCGAAAGTTCAATACTGCTGCCCAGCGACCATTTTGCTTATAAAAGTCAGCATGCTGCTCTTGGTGAATTCCTAACCACGTACCGCCGCTTTGCGCATCACGCCCTGCAAAAATAGGCTTATCTTCCCATTGATGTAGTGGCTCTGTCGGACGCTGTAAAAACTCATCGCGATTGGACAATAAAACCAAAGGCAGCTCATCAAATAACTGCCAAGCAATGGCGACAATACACATAGAATTCCTTTTATATGATTGGTATATAGTCATTTCAATATAAAATAGGCTCGTTCAAAATAGGGTTATGCTGGGATAAACTTTCCTCGCTTGCTGTGCGCTTCGCACTCCAGAGGCTTCATAAAATTTATCCCAGCAGCATTCCCATCAGGATTGTATTTTTTAAATTGAATCGATTATATGGTTCTGATTTAACATTAATTCGTGCTTAATTTTTTATCCGCAGGATAGCTAATTTGATAGATCGACTGCACGACTTGAGATTGTTGACTCGGTAAATCGAACTCCCACGCTACCATTCCTTTGTTATCATTCCAATCTTTTTTGCTAATCGCTGGTATATGCGTCGCGGTTACTTTAATGCTGTCATCGCTACTCAAGGGTTCTGCGCCTAACACTTGCATGCGCATACTACGATTGTGGTGATTGGTAAATTGATAAGCCTGAGTGATGGTCTTGGTTTGTTGACGATTAAATACGCCTTTATCGCCTTTTTTGTCTTCATCAGTCAGCGGTTTCACAAGCAAGCTCGGATCAACACCAAAACCAATCCCCTGCTCTTTTAGACTCTGATAATCATAGCGCGACTGACCAACATAGTTATCGTCGCGATACAGTTGCAATGAGCCATCTGCCCAAGCTGGCGTCAAAAACGGCGCAGACGCATACCAGTAAGCGGCAGCTTCGATGCTTGGTGTACTCCGTAGCCACAGCTTACTGATGCCGGATTGTTCATCTATCACTGTGCGTACGCGCCTGCCATCACTGGGGATACTCACGCGCTGCGGCAAGCGATACTCAGTGATACCGTTTTTATTTTGGCTGCTAACCGTAAAACTCGGTAGCGGCGCCATACCACCTGCACCGCCATAACTGTCGCTGGCAGAAACAACAACCACTGGAGCAGCTTCCATCATTGGTTGTGCATAACGGCTCAACTTAGCTTGCTCTTCTTCATATAATGACAAACGTTCAACTCTTGGTAGCTGGCTGGTCGTCGTTTGATTGGGATTGACAGTACTCAAAATAACGGGCACGTTGTTCCAATTCTCGCCTGTTTGTTGGGCGATGATGGCAGAGGCGGTGATGTTGAGTTGTTTATTATCGGTATTTAAACGCGCTTGATAAGTCGGCTCCCAGCTGGCACCGCGTACTTGATAATGTAATTTAACACTACTAGCAGAACGGCTAGCGGTACGTACACTGACTTGGGTGACATTACTTTGTACTGAAGAAGTACTGTCAGCGACCAGCTGATTTAAGTCGTCTTTAGCACGAGCTTCTCGTTTTTGTAGCTCTACTATTTTTTTGTTAATACTGGCGGCTTGCGTTTCTAAGTCGCGTGCATTATTGGCAAGGGTACCAGCAGTAGTGATTTGCGTGACTTTGGTTAGGTTTTGCAAATAGGCTTTGGTCAGGCGTGCCGCTTCCAATTCGGCACTGATATCCGCTAGATTATTCTGCTGAGTCTGTACATTAGCTGCCCCTTGATACTGGCACTGCGCTGCTTGCTCGCCACTCAAGGTTTGAATACTGACTTCACCGATATTAACATTGCCCAGTGCTTGCACACTAATACTATCGGGTTCAATCGCAGGCGAAAGACAGGAAAAAACCAGTGTCTGCTCACCTGTGCCACTGATGGGTAATGCACGAGTGACACTGGCTAAGCCTTGATAAATGGTAATTTTTTCGATACTACTGGTTGCTGCTTGCGCCGTCACTGGCACGAAAAAACTGAAGCCTGATGCGACTATACACAATAAAGATAATGGCAATCTGTTTCGCTTAAGGTTTGGCGATTGCACATCAACTGCGGTAGTTAACCGTTTATCGTGCAAAAATGATCGTGATGATACGGTAGCAGACATGATAATTCCTTAGAAGTTGATGCGCTTTTTTTCATCTTATCGGTTTTTTTAGCGCTTTGCTATTCATTCAATAAACCATACATTTATCATAGTGTTCGCAAGGGATGAATTTTGCTATTATAGACAGCATTTAATTACCAATAATGATGATGCCCTTATGATAATTCATCCTCAGTATAATCCTGTAGCGCTGTCCTTGGGTCCAGTAGAAGTACACTGGTATGGCTTGATGTATTTGCTCGCATTTGCTGCAGCTTTTGGTCTGGCTTGGTATCGCAGCAGCAAACGTGACAATTGGACCACCGATATGGTGTCCGATTTGGTCTTTTATGGTGCGCTTGGTGTCATTTTGGGCGGTCGTATTGGCTATGTGCTGTTTTATCAATTTGGCGAGCTATTACAAAACCCGGCTTATCTATTAAAAGTTTGGGAAGGCGGTATGTCTTTCCACGGCGGTTTTATTGGTGTCATGGTAGGCATGTGGTTTTTTGCTCGTAAATATAAAAAAACAGCCTTCCAAGTATTCGATTTTATCGTGCCTTGCGTGCCGACTGGCTTATTATTTGGTCGCATCGGTAACTATATCAATGGTGAGCTGTGGGGGCGCGTCTCAGACGGTGGCTACAACTGGCTGACTTATTTCCCGCAAGCCGCTGCCTTTGATATGGAGCAATTACAGAGTAATCCACAATTGCAAGAGCTAATGATTGAGGTTAATGGTCAGTATGTGCTGCCGCGTCACCCATCGCAGCTATATGAAGCCTTTGCCGAAGGTCTGCTGCTATTTATCTTCTTATGGTGGTATTCATCAAAGCCGCGTCCACGTATGGCCGCCTCTGCTGTGTTCTTACTGGGTTATGGTATCAGCCGATTTATCATCGAATTCTTCCGCCAGCCTGATGTTGACCAAGGATTTATACTATTAGGTTGGATGACCAAAGGTCAACTATTGAGTGCACCGATGATTATTGCCGGCTTTATTATGCTGATTTATGCTTATAAGCGTGGTATTTATGATTGGGGTAAGCAAGCCGCTTATTAAGCTTTACCTTCTTCATGCACCACGTTAAGAACTATATTAAAGATGTGTTTTAATAGCACAGAAGAGTAATTTTATGATCATGAACAGCTCTATCATTAAAAACGAGCAAGCCTATTTAGATCTGCTACGCCTTGTTCTTAATGAAGGTACTGAAAAAGGCGACCGCACTGGAACCGGTACGCTTAGCCATTTTGGCGCGCAGCTACGTTTTAATTTAGCCGATGGTTTTCCATTGTTAACCACCAAAAAAGTTCATCTTAAGTCCATCACTTATGAGCTCCTATGGTTTTTAAGTGGCAGTACCCACGTCGATTATCTGCAACAAAACGGTGTACGCATTTGGAATGAATGGGCAACTACAGAGCAAACTGCGCGCTTTAATCGACCTGCAGGCGATTTAGGTCCTATTTATGGTCACCAATGGCGTAATTATGGCGCGACCACAAGTGCAGATGGGCAGTATAACTCTGACGGTGTCGATCAAATCGCACAAGTGGTTGAACAAATAAAGACTAATCCTAACTCGCGGCGCTTGATTGTCTCTGGCTGGAATCCGAGTGAAGCAGATCAAGTTGCGCTGCCACCTTGTCATACTTTATTTCAGTTTTTTGTCGCGGACAATAAACTGTCATGCCAGCTTTATCAACGCTCAGCAGATTTATTCCTAGGTGTGCCATTTAATATCGCTAGCTACGCCTTGCTTACCCATATGGTGGCGCAAGTGTGTGGTTTAGAAGTTGGTGAATTTGTCTGGACGGGTGGCGATTGTCATATTTACCAAAACCATCGCGAGCAAGTGGAGCTGCAGCTGACCCGCTCGCTTTATACGCTGCCGACATTAGCGCTTAACCCTGATGTAACCGATATTTTTGCTTTTAATTATGAGGATATCAGCGTTGATGGCTATGAGTCTCATCCAGCGATTAAGGCGCAAGTGGCGGTATAGCGCCTGTTTATTCAATTGTATTTAAATATATTTAAACATTAGCAAAGGATAATTTATGAGTTATGCCAACACCGAAGTTGCCCAAATCGCGGCTATCAGTAGCAATCGCTGTATTGGTAAAGACAATGAGCTACCGTGGCATATCTCAGCCGATTTGCAGCATTTTAAAAGTATGACAACCAAACCAAATGACGGTGCGATACAAGGTATCGTGATTATGGGTCGCAAGACCTTTGAGTCAATGGGCAGTAAGCTGTTACCTAAACGTGTGAGCTTTATTATCAGTAGCCAGATAGATTATGCTGAGCAAAAAGGCTTAGTCGGTAGTGAAAAAGCTTATGTAATGCATAATTTAGACGATGCCTTAACACAAGCAGCAAGCCTTGCGCATGGTGCGCATCTTGATACGATTTGGGTAATTGGTGGCGAGCGCGTGTTTAACGATGCATTGCTGTACACCGACCGTATCGAAATAACTCACGTTGACACTGAAATCGTTGATGGCGATGCCTTTTATCCTGAGCTGCCAAGTGAGTTTGAAGTTGCGGAAGAATCTGAGCAGATGCATGATGAAAAAAGCGCGTTAGATTTTAGATTTGTGACTTATAAAATAAAAAACGCTGAATAATAGTAAAATTTTAAACAAAACGTAAAAAGAGGCTATCCTAAATAACTCTAGGACAGCCTCTTTTTTCATGTTTAAACTTTATGATCATAAACCTAAATTTGACGAACATTACCTAGACTACTCATGCAGCACTTTATAAACAGTTTTCGCTAATACCGGACCAATTCCCTGCACACCTGCCAATTCTTGCTGCGAGGCACCGAGCAATTGCTGCATGCCGCCAAAGTGATTGAGCAAATCGCGGCGACGCTTTTCACCCAGCCCCGGAATCACTTCTAGCACCGACGATGAACGACGCTTATCGCGCTTCTTGCGATGCGCTGTAATCGCAAAACGATGCGCCTCATCGCGGATATGCATTAATAAATGCAGCGCCTTGCTATCCATAGGCAAGTCAAGGGGCTCATGGTCAATAAAGTGCAACACTTCCAAGCCAGCCTTACGTCCTTCACCTTTTGCCACACTGATAAGCAAAGTATCACCAAGGATACCCAACTCAGTCAGCACTTCTTTGGCGATACCGAGCTGCCCTTTACCCCCATCGATAAGCAATAAATCCGGCAATGGCTGCTTCTTATAACGCCGTGTCAACACCTGCTTCATCGCTGCATAATCATCACCGCCAACAATGTCATGGATAGCATACTGACGATAATCACGACGACGCGAGCCACCTTGATCAAAGACCACACAGCTACCAATCGTCGCCTCGCCCATCGTATGTGATATATCAAAACACTCGATACGGTCAATGGTACGATCCGTGACTTCAGTCAAGACATCTTTTAACGCCCCAAAGCGTGCATGTAACTCTAAATAATCACCAAGTTTGGTTTTTAGTGCATTATTAGTATTGAGTTTTGCTAAGTCTAACCATTCAGCACGGTGCTCACGTACGCTGGTTTTGACAACGACCTTACTACCAAAGTGTGTTGCCAACGCTTCACTCACTGCTAGCTGATCTGGTAATTCATCGCTCAATATAATCTCTGCTGGCAAATCATCCGTCACCTGAAAATAAAATGAAGTGATGAACGCCGATAAATTGTCTGCAAGAGGTTCACTGCTATCCACATCAGGGAAGTAGTTCTTACCGCCAAGCACGCGCCCACCACGTACTGTCAATACGTTGACGCAAGTCATCCCTGCTTGACTGGCAATAGCAATCACATCCGCCTCACCCTGCACAGTATAAACGGCTTGCTTGGCTTGTACTTCACGGAGCATAGACAGCTGATCGCGATAAAAAACTGCCTTTTCAAAGTCTAGCTCTTCAGCAGAAGCTTCCATTTTTTCAATCAAAGCAGTATGGATATCACTAGAGTCACCTTTTAAGAAACGAATAGTATTATTGACGTCCTCGCTATATTCTTCTGGCGATACTAAGCCCACACAGGGAGCACGGCAACGCTTAATTTGATACTCGAGGCACGGACGCTTACGTTGCTTGAAGAAAGTATTGGTACATTGGCGCATTTGAAACATTTTTTGCATGAGCACCAGTGTTTCTTTGGCCGCATGCGCAGAAGGAAAAGGACCGAAAAAGCGACCCTTTTGGTGATTGCCTTTACCGCGACCATAAGCCAATCTTGGATAAGGCTTATCTGCTGAAATAAACACATAAAGATAAGATTTATCATCACGCAGTAGCACGTTATAAGGCGGACGATATTCTTTAATCAGATTTTGCTCAAGTAACAGCGCTTCTGTCTCACTGCGGGTAATGATGGTTTCAATATTATGTATCCGTGCCACCAGTGCTCGTGTCTTAGGATGATCAATGGTTTTCGCAAAATAGCTGTTCACACGGCTCTTGAGTGATTTAGCTTTGCCGACATATAAAATATCACCATTTTTACCCAGCATTTTATACACTCCCGGCAAGTTTGGCAGGCGCTGGATTAAATGTTTAAGACGGGCTTTCTTGTCATCGATGGGACTCGATTCTGAGACATTGACCATAGAATTTATTGCTCTCAAGATACTGATATACAGATGTTTATGGGGCGATGGTATGGGTTTTACAAGAACCCTTATCAGCTTAGCAATAACCATAAAAAAAGCCAGCACCAAGGCTGACTTTTTGCAGAAAAACAACCCTACAGTGCGACTAGTGACGGAAATTTGGTAATAGTGCTGGGATACCTGGCAACATACCGACGATAGCCATAACCCCGGTCAGTATCACAAAGGTGATCACAGGAATAATCCAGCGGCTCATTTTGGTTAGACTGGCACTACGCTCTTTAGAGCCAATTAATCCTAAATTATCAAGCACCAAAGTAATAGACCAACCGAAGGCAGGATTCACCAACGCAGATGCAAAGACGACAATGGCGGCAGACTGAGTAGTTTTACCCTCACGCGTCATCTCCATCCCAGCTTCAAGCAATGGAATGAAGACCCCAACAATCAGCGCCACACACATCACCGGCTCCCAGATTGCCAAGTCCATAGGATAACCCCAAACACCTGCAATAAGGCAGAATAGTCCTGTCAAAATCGCACCAGCTGGAATGGGACGTTTGGCAATTGCTGCAGGTACGATATAAGTACCCCATGACGACGCAAAGTTCGCGCCACCGAGCACAGAACCTACGACCTGACGAAACGATGCACTGGTCATCGTATCATCAATATCCATCAGTACACGTTCAGTACGTTTGGGATAGCTGATTTTCTGGAAGACCTGATGACCTAAAAAATCTGGCGACCACATCGCCACTGCTAATACCGCAAAAGGTAATACCACGATAAAGCTCTCAACCGTTGGCAGTCCTAACATCCAACCAGTATTTTCGCCCCACCAATACATAGGGCTCATATGCGGTAGACCGGGTGCGGTTTTAAAGGCAAAAGGTGCGCCCATAGCGAACGCCACGCCACCACCTAACAAACAGCTCAGCGGCACAGCCAGCCAGCGCTTTTGAAAATTTTCTAACACAGCATACAAGATAATCGTCAGCAAAATCACCACAAAAGCAATATGCGCCATGCCAATGCCCTCTGCCCATGCAAACAAGTTTTTAACTTGTGATATCGTACCAATAAAGCCCAAGTAGAGCAGCAAACCACCGCACACGCCTTTACTGGTCAAATTTGCTAGTAAACTGCCCCCTTTACTGATTGCCAATAATAATCCAAAGGCACCGATGAGCAGACCAAAGGCCATCGGGTGACCACCAGCTGCGACAACAATAGGAATAAGCGGAATTAAAGGCCCATGAGTACCTGCAAGGTTGGCGGTCGGTAGTAGAAATCCTGAGAATAAAATGACAAAAAACGAAACAATCAATAACTCATAACGGACGTTTTCTAAGATAAAAGCGTCACCCAAACCGAGTGGTCCTGCAAAGGTCGCCGCAATAGCACCCACCATCACGACTTTACCAATGGTCGCAGCCATTGCTGGAATGGTATCTTCGTACTCAAAACGATAATCACGGAAAGGCAAATTAGGCCGCCAGCGTTTCGGCTGCATGATTTGTAGTTCATGATTGAGATAGGCATCACGATTTTTAAAACTTGAATAGGGCTTATGTAATTCTACATAACTACTTTGAACATCATTATCAGAAGGGGTTGGCTGCTGCGGATTGGCATCTAAAGGGGGAAGCTGCGTGTTACTCATCACATTTCCTTGTGTCGACCGACGTTTTAGTGACTGCTTATTCACTTACTACTCTTGCGATAAGTGTTAAGCCACTGAAGAAAAAATGCAGTCATTGTATGTCATGAGACTTTAGAACGCGAATGTATAACGATTCGAATATACTATAAATATAGCAGCCATTAATAACATAAAGTTTCCTTTTAAAATAAACACAAACTTATTAACTACTTAGTTACCAATAAGATAGTAGATTGTAGTCATTATGATGATGGTTCTTATAATTAATAATGCGTGATCGTACATAAACCATCAACAATCACGCATAGACAAACACAAAGCGCTAAGATTTGAATGAAGTTACGCTTTAGCTCTAGCGCCTTTATAAGTTTTTCACTATGATAAATACCTTTTTACCCATAACGATTGAATAATAGCAGTCTAAAAATCAAGAAGTACCCTAGGATAAGTTTATGAGTTTACTACCCAAAAATCTTGAGACGCTAAAACGTAACGCTAAAAAAAATATTATGCCATTGCTCACGCCTTATCTGCTCAAGCTACGTATCAACACTTATGCACCTTATATCGGTGCCGGCATCAAGATTGAGCATATAAACCTTGACCAAGGTTTATGTGTGGTCAATATGGGACTAAATAGTTTAAATAAGAACATTGTAGGGACACAGTTTGGCGGCAGCTTATATTCAATGGTTGATCCATTTTATATGCTCATGCTCATGCATCAACTGGGTAGCAGTTACGTCGTTTGGGATAAAAGCTCACATATTGAATTTATCGCGCCGGGCAATAGCAAAGTTACTGCTCGCATGAAAATCCCTAGCAGTGAGATTAAAGCCATTCAAGAGCTGGCAAAAGAGGGTGAACCCGTCTTTCGTGAATACCAAGTAGATATCGTGGACGATCAGCAAAAGACCATCGCTATCGTCACCAAGACGCTATACATACGCTTGCGTAAGTACAGCAAATCTAAAGACCAAAACAGCCGTATTGAAAATCTCGATGATTAAAGGCAACGTTTAAAGCTCTAATTTAATTTTGTGATTTAAAGCGACAGAAACAAAAACCCCAATCTGGCATTCGCACAGATTGGGGTTTTGTCTTTTTTGGTATGACCCGCTTATTTATATGATAAACCTATGAATAAGGGTTTGTATCTACTATCGCCTTACTCTAGTCAACTGTATACCATACAGCTCACTAAAGATGGCAAACTTTTGCTTAAATACCAGGTGCAGTTTCAACTGCATCAGGAACGCGAGCATCAGTTTTTGCCTTAACAACTTTAGGCGCACGCGGAGCAAGCTTCTCGCGGATACGTGCTGATTTACCAGAGCGTTCACGTAAGTAGTATAGTTTCGCACGGCGAACAGCGCCACGGCGTTTCACTTCGATGCTATCGATAATTGGTGAATGCAATTGGAATGCACGCTCAACACCAACGCCACTTGAGATTTTACGTACAGTAAACGCTGAGTTTAAACCGCGGTTACGCTTAGCAATTACAACGCCTTCAAAAGCCTGTAAACGCTCACGCTCACCTTCACGTACTTTTACTTGAACCACAACGGTATCGCCGGGTGCAAAGCTTGGGCGCTCAATCAATTGAGCATTTTCGATGACCTGAACCAATGGATGCTTGTTGCTCATGAGAGTTATCTCCTCACATTAGATAATAGAGGCTTGACGCATATCACCTGTTTGTAATAATTAATTATATCTCTTTTTAATAAGACACAACGTAAGTGGGTTATGACAAACGGCCATTATGCTATGACTCGTTTTGTTGTTGCTCAAAATTTTATTACTTAACTGTTTATCTTTTTAACCGCTATTTTTTATCAGCTTTTGCTAATGCCTTTAGCCACTTTGCTTGTTCTACCGTTGGCGTAAACGCTTGCCATAAGTCTGGACGACGCGCTTGCGTACGTTCGACTTGCTGACTAAAGCGCCACTTCGCGATATTGGCATGGTGACCTGAAAGTAACACTTCAGGCACTGCCATACCCGCAAACTCATGCGGCTTAGTATAATGTGGACAATCAAGCAAGCCATCGACGAACGAGTCTTGCTCAGCTGACTTATCATCACCCATAATATCAGGCAAACGACGTATCACACTATCCATTAGCACCATTGCCGGTAGCTCACCACCAGTAAGCACATAATCACCAAGTGATATTTCCATATCAACATACTGCGACAGTAAGCGCTCATCAATGCCTTCGTAACGACCGCATAATATAATCATGCCGTCATACTCGGTCATATCGACCACACTACTCTCACTCAGCGTCTGCCCTTGTGGTGACATATAAATCACCGGACAATGCGCTTTGTCGACACGGCAGCCATGCTGACTTGCTCGTAGGCGCGCATCCTCAATCGCTTGGGATAATGGCTCAGCCATCATCACCATGCCAGGACCGCCACCATACGGACGTTCATCAATACGGCGATAATTGTCACTGGTAAAATCACGCGGGTTGATGCATTCAATCGTTACTTGCTTCTGAGTGACTGCCCGACCTGTGATTCCAAACTCACGAATCGTGGCAAACATTTCAGGAAAAATACTAATAACGGCAAAATACATCAGATGTCTACTTGCGCAGTGGCTAATATTGGCTAAATAAATCGGTGTTATTACTGATAAAGCTTAACCGCAAAGTTAAAATTATTATCAATAATCACTCGGCCATGCCACTAGCACTGTCTTTTCAGTCAGATCGACTTTCACTACAGTTTGCTTGTGCCATGGAATTAGGCGCTCTTCTTTATCCAAGCTGTCTGTCGTTGCCGCAACCCGCATAATAGCGTGGGCGCCAGTCTCAAACATCTCAGTAATATCGCCTAGATATTCATCCTGCTCGTTCATCACGCGCAGGCTGACCAAATCCGACCAATAGTATTCATCCTCAGCAGGTTCTGGCAAGATGTCTTGCTCGACCCAAAGAGTTACCCCATTCATGGTCTCAGCAACATTGCGATCAGCAATCTGCTCAAACTGAGCCACAATTCCTGTGCCTTGCTCACGCCAAGCCTTTACTGTCAAAGGTTTCATACCGGTAGCGGTTTTCATCCACCAAGGCTTGATGTCAAATATCGCCGTACGATCGTCTGTTTCACTAAAGACCCAAAGCCAACCTTTGATGCCATAAGGCTTTTTGAGCTGACCAATTTTCATAAGGGCACTAGCGTTTGGAGCAGACGACATAACGGCTAACCTAACAATGATAAAAACAGCGATGATAAATAAAAAGCCATTAAAAACGATAAACGTCGTCAAAAGCGATAAACAGTTAATGGCGTACCCTGGTTAGACCAGTTACGCTAGGTATTCTTAAGCCAACTGATGGATGCATAAATGCACTATCAGTCTATTGCAGCCAAAACTTAAGCAGTAGCTTCAGTTTGAGCAGCAGACTTATTATAAGCTTTTGCTAATGAAGCAACGCGATCAGAAGGTTGTGCACCTTTTGCGACCCACGCATTATACGCTTCCATGTTCAAGCGCACTGCTTCTTCAGAATCTTTAGCGAGTGGGTTAAAAAAGCCGATGTTTTCAATATAGCGACCGTCACGCGCGCGGCGTTGATCAGCAACAACTACTTGATAAAATGGGCGTTTCTTGGCACCGCCCCGTGCTAAACGAATAACAACCATGTGAATTCTCTCTTTCGCAGGTATACCAAAAAGGGCATAATTATACCACAGTCTTATTTTATTGAAAACATAAACTGTGCTTATTTAATTATTTATTAACAATAGCTTAAATCGTTATGACTGTAAATAAGATTCATCATTCACGCTGCTAATATGATGGATACTCCTCTATCATATGCCTTTATCTTAAGCGGATGATATTGCCAGCGTTGTCGATGAAAGCTGGCAGCGTTATTAATGGGTTATGCTATCCTAGCAATAGCATCTGTCACTGCCTCATTATAATTTGGATTCCTATGACCACGCCAAACCCACCATTGCCTCATAAAAGCTGGTTACCCCGCTCTTACTCTAATAGTCTGCTAACCACTCTAATGGTGGCTTTTATTGTTCTCATTAGCGTCGGGGTATCAATTTTGTTTTTTTGGCGCAGTCTATATTTACCAGAGCTCAAAAGCCATGCGCGCTATTTGACCAGCGAGCTTCGGCTGATGAACAGCGCCAATCGAGACTGGCGGGACAACCCTGAAGTCCGTCAGTGGATTTATCAGCACTCACATGTAGTAGTGGTAGATAATCCAAGTGACTTTCCAGAGGTTGCGGACAAAGCTTTTGTCAGTGTTTTTACGGATGTGTTACAGCGAGAAATCAGCGCACAATTGGGGCGACCAGTTGAAGTATATTTTAAATTTAAACCAACACCTCAGCTTTGGGTACAAGACAGTCGTGATAGCAGTTTTTGGATACGCGAACCTGTGGTCTATTATTCGCAGTACAGCCCTACTTTATTGATCTTGTTTTTGTTTGGACTACCCATTTTGACACTGTTGACGATTATTTTATTAGCCCGTCAATTAAATCGTCCTCTACGTTATCTTCAACGTGCTGCTACCAACTATATTCAGTTGGGTCATGCAACAACGCTACCGACCCGTCATGGTCCTACCGAGATTCGCCAAGTAAATATGGCTTTTAACCGCCTGTTTACTACTCTTAACCAGGCGCAAAAAGAGCGTACGATTATGTTAGCTGGCATCTCACACGATTTGCGTACCCCGCTGACTCGTATGCGCTTAACTGCTGAAATGCTGCCCGATGATTTTTTTCGTGAAGGGTTGATTTACGATATCGAAGATATGGATGCTATTTTAGAGCAATTTATCTCGTTTATGAAAGATGGCTCCGATGAGCCTGTACGCCTTACCAATTTAGATACCATATTTAATGAGATTATGGTGCAATTTGCGCCACTAGAGTTTATTTATCAGTCAGAATGCAGCAAGCTTGTGCCCGTACGTCCTATGTCGATTAAGCGCCTGATTATCAATCTGGTGAATAATGCCAAGCGTTATGGTGAACCGCCTATTTATCTGTCTGCTGTTGTCATGCCAACCTTTGTAGAAAAAGAGGTGATAGAATACAGCGATGTCGTGACCGAAAATACAGTCAATAAAGAAGCAAAAGAGCAGTTGATTATATGTGTGCGAGACTGCGGCGATGGGGTGGCAGAAGACCAACTCGAGCGTGTCATGCAGCCGTTTGAGCGTGGCGAATCAGCGCGTACCACTCAGGGTAGTGGACTCGGCTTGGCGATTGTTGACCGTATCGCGCGCTTGCATCATGGAACAGTTGAGGCTATTAATCATCCAGATGGTGGTCTACAAGTCTGTATTCGCATCCCTCTCATTTCAGAAGTTGCCGGAGAGCAGCCTTTGGATATCAATCCCGCTACAAAGCCATTTATTGAGACAGTTGATACTAAATAAAATAGATACCTTATTTTATGGGGCGAGACTGGGACGAATTTTTCTCGCTTAATCACTTTTATATTGAACTGATCATAATAGTGCCAATCAATCATACTAAAAAAGCAACGACTGGCTATCGTTGCTTTTTTTGTTATTTTTCTTTAGATATAAAAACTTCAACGGTTATAAAACTTATTACTTGTTGCCAATAACTGGTGGAATATACTCAGCACTGTTAGTAAACGCTAAAGGCTGGGTAATCTCATCCTGCGCTACCTTTAGCGTCTGAGTAGTACTTGGCTGCTGTAAGAATAAATAATATCCTAGTGTGACAGCATTTAATACCACCAAACCCCCAAATAAATACGGCATCCGTTGCCCTCCTCCATTAAAGACTAAATAACAGCAATAAATAACTTGTTAGCGTCATTTATGATCAGTTAGAAATAACATAGCTACAAGTGAAATAGTATTTCGATAGACATTTTGATACCTTTATAAAAGTCATCTTAACAGCACTGTTTTATTTCAAAAGTATATTAACGATGCTTATGCATCAAACTCACGCTCACTCTTATCTTGGGTTAATTCATCGGCTGCTAGAATTTGTGTCAGTGGCTTGATAGGCCATGTCATCACAAACCGCGCGCCACCAAGATCTCGGCTCTCATCAACCTTCATACCACCATTAAACCAAAAAGCAATGCGTGATACGATAGACAAGCCCAGACCGTAGCCACCTGAGGCACGGGTCCGACTATCGTCTAAGCGGGAGAATGGAATAAAGACCTTTTCGCGATCTGCTTCTGGAATACCGTGACCATCATCTTCAACGCTGACAAAGGCATTGCCCTTTTTGACCCCAGCACTAATGATAATCGTAGTCTCCGCATAACGCAGAGCATTACCAGCCAAATTTTGAATCACTCGATGTAAGTAGCGTCTATCTGCTATCGCCTCTACTTTAGCATTTGGCAGTTTGGTGACAATTTTAATCGGTTTACCCAAGGCATTGGTTTCACGCTCAATCTGCTCAAGCAGCTCTCGAAGATTGACTGGTTCCAAATCTAGTTTGGGCGAGCCTTCTTCAAGTTTCGCATAGGTGAGAATTTCATCAATCAAGCCATTAAGCGCTTCGATATCTTCATCAATAAAGTCACGCTGCATAAAACGCGAATCTTCATCATCAGTATCTGCCAGCATATCAACAGCAAAGCGAATACGTGCAACGGGCGTACGTAGCTCATGTGACACCGCTCGCGTTAGCTCTCGCTGCGACTCAATCAAACGCTTAATATGAGAAGTCATGGCATTAAAGGTTGCAGCTAAACGGGCGATTTCATCTTGACCAATCACCTGTACTTGACTTTCAAGATTACCTTTACTGACCTCATTCACCCCGACCTGTATCAGTTGTAACTTGCGCTCAAGCGGGAAAATCAGTGCATACACACCCAAACTAATTAAAAACATACTGATCAAAATCATACTGACGATCAAGTTTAGTGGGAACCAATTAAATAAAGGTACTGGACCGATCAAAATTGCCATATCACTAATTTCAGACGGCACAATGACTTTGATAGATGAGTTACTTTTACTGGTATTGGTATCTTGCAATAAGATAACCACCTCATCACGGCGCAAGCGCGCCATCTGATCAGGATCCAAATTGAGCGCCGCTACTGCTTTAAATGCTAAAGGAAATGAAAACTTTTCTTCTAACTGTGCCAAACGTGCACGTTTATCAGACAAAGTAATATAATAGGACAAATCATCTAGCAAAAATACGGCGATAGCTCTGACTTGCTGTTCAGTCACTTGTGAGATACGCGCAGTCAAAACACCTTGATTGTCTGGTAGGCGATAATAGACATCGGCAGTGGTCAGTTGACTGATATAGCGTACGACCGTGTTTTCTTTCTCAAAACGACGCAGCTCGCTGGCATTAAAATCCACCTCATCGATAGACACAATCTTAAATTCTGAGCCAAACAAACTACTGGCATCAGACAACCAATAATCACGTTGCGCCTCGTTTTCTTGGTGAGCCAACCCCTCACTCACGATATGAAACGCCCCTGTCGCCATATTTTCACGATAAGATTGGACGCGCTCTTTATTGATGGTATCCATCAATAGCTGGGCAAATAGTGCCACACACAAGCAGACTATCAATAGCCCTGCATAAATACGAACAAAAATACTGTGTTTAAGAGAAGAGACTAATGACATACGTGCCGTGACCAACCTGATGAATAAGCGTTATCAATAGAATAATACCTATTATAACCACTATAGGATAATATTTGCTGTGATATATATTTAATGATAATTAAACTGGTACATAAAATTATTGCTTAATTAAACCACATAACGCAGCAATTAAGGTTAAAAACTTAATATTTAAACCCTAAAAAACCAGCTTTACGCTGGTTTCTTATTGCATAACGAGGAACAATCAAGACTTATAGCAAAAGTCGGCGATTAGTTGCCTTCTTTTACGAACAGATAGCCTTTACTACGTACGGTTTTGATACGTTTTGGGTTTTCTGGATCATCACCGATTTTTGGACGAATGCGTGAGATACGGACGTCAATAGAGCGATCTTGACCATCATACTCAATACCACGTAGACGCTCAAAGATATCTTCACGTGACAAGATACGTCCAGCATTAGAAGCAAGCAACCATAGTAGATCATATTCTGCACTGGTGAAATCTACTAACTCATCACCTAGATTCACTGAACGACCACCATTATCGATAACCAATTCACCAAACTCTAGACGCTGTGGCACATCTTCTGACGGGGCGTTTTCTGAACGGCGCAATAACGCACGAATACGTGCTAATAAAACACGTGGCTGAGCAGGCTTAGCAACATAATCGTCGGCGCCCATCTCAAGACCCAATACTTGATCCATATCTTCAGTACGAGCCGTCAGCATTAAGATAGGGTTTTGGTAATGTGGACGTACTTCACGACAGACTGTCAAGCCATCGCTACCTGGAAGCATGACATCAAGTACAACCAAATCTGGCTGCTCACTGACAATACGACGAATGGCGCGATTACCATCCGTTTCAATCGCCACTTCTAGACCGTTTTTGACCAAATAATCTTGGGTCAACATGGCCAGACGCTCATCGTCCTCAACAATCAAAATTCGGGGGGTGTTGTCATCATCATTCGTTGTCATTGTTATATCCTCTAATACATCTCATTTAAAAGTAGTCAAAATAAGAGCAGTAAAATGAATAGCACTACAAAATAGTGCAACTGCTGTTTATATAGCTGTTACAAACTTGGCAGCACAGTATACTATTAATCCTGCAGCTTCTTATACTATAGCTTATAGTCGTTAACAAAACCTATAAACTACGACCATTAAAACTTTATTTTACGTGCAAAAATCATACCGTTTATCATATTCAAAAAGCGTCAAATAACTTTATTTGCTGATAACCGTTTCGCTATGTCTAAAGCTTTCAATCATAAGCCTGATCACTAAGTAAAGCGCATAAAACAGCTCAACTCTATAAGTTAGCAAACTATTTTCCAACCCTTAATATAACCATATATTGCCGTTGTTGCTAGTAGCTTTTTGGCTAAAAGCTAAAAACCATCACTATCCAATAAAACCAACAGCCATAAAAAAACAGCCCATAAAGGACTGTTTTTTTATTATTGCTTACAAGAATAAATATTTACCCTTATAAGCAAAAAATATTAAGCACGGTTTTTGTACTTACGGATGGTCTGTAGCTGAGCAACAGATTCCGCCAATGACGCCAAGGCAGCATTAGTTTGTACGGTATCAGACTGATTGACCAGCATTTGCTCCGCTTTCTTACGTGCTTCAACGATTTTACTTTCGTCAAGGTTATGTGCACGCATAGCAGTATCAGCAAGTACGGTGACCATTTTTGGCTGTACTTCTAGTACGCCACCTGAGACGTAAATCACTTCTTCTTCGCCATTTAGCGTTTGTACGCGCATTGCACCTGGCTTTAGCAAAGTAATAAGCGGAGTGTGACCTGGCAATATACCAATCTCGCCTTCGGTACCACTAGCTATTAACATGCTAATTTCGCCTGAATACAACTCTTCACGAGCACTTACGACGCGACATTGTAACGTTGCCATACTTAATTCCTTACTATCAAAGCGCGATCAAAAACGCAACACGTTACTAAAGAGTAGATATAAAGTTTATATTACACCTACTTTTTAGCGAATACTAATACCACTTACGCAGCAGAAGACTTCATTTTTTCAGCTTTAGCAACGACTTCGTCGATACCGCCAGCCATATAGAAGGCTTGCTCTGGTAAGCTGTCATATTCACCTGCGATGATTGCTTTGAAGCTAGCAATGGTATCGCGTAATGGTACATATTTACCAGGTGCGCCAGTGAAGACTTCAGCGACATGGAATGGCTGTGATAAGAAGCGCTGAATTTTACGAGCGCGATAAACAACCAGTTTATCTTCTTCTGATAACTCATCCATACCCAAAATCGCGATGATGTCTTTTAGTTCTTTATAGCGCTGTAGAACTTCTTGAACACCACGAGCAACGTTGTAATGCTCTTCACCAATAACCAATGGATCAAGCTGACGTGACGTTGAATCTAGTGGATCAACTGCAGGATAGATACCTTGCGAGGCGATATCACGGCTTAGTACCACTGTCGCATCCAAGTGAGCAAACGTCGTTGCTGGTGATGGATCCGTCAAGTCATCCGCAGGTACATATACTGCTTGTACAGAAGTAATAGAACCTGATTGCGTTGACGTAATACGCTCTTGCAGCATACCCATCTCTTCAGCTAGTGTTGGCTGATAACCAACCGCTGATGGCATACGACCTAGTAGTGCTGATACTTCAGTACCGGCTAGTGTATAACGGTAGATGTTATCAACAAACAACAATACGTCACGACCTTTGCCAGTAGCAGGATCTTTGGTATCACGGAAGTATTCAGCCATGGTCAAACCAGACAGTGCAACACGTAAACGGTTACCCGGTGGCTCATTCATCTGACCGTATACCATCGCAACTTTAGATTTGCTAAAGTCTTCAGTGTTTACAACGCCAGCTTCTTGCATTTCGTGATAGAAGTCATTACCTTCACGTGTACGCTCACCAACACCCGCAAATACTGACAAACCTTCATGTTTTAGAGCGATGTTGTTGATCAATTCCATCATGTTGACGGTTTTACCAACACCAGCACCACCAAACAGACCAACTTTACCACCTTTAGCAAACGGGCAAAGTAAATCGATTACTTTAATACCAGTCTCTAACAGCTCAGTACTGTTTGATTGTTCTGCATAGCTTGGCGCTTCACGGTGAATTGACCAGCGCTCATCTGCTTGTACTGGACCTTCTTCATCGATAGGACGACCAAGAACATCCATGATGCGACCTAGCGTACCGATACCAACTGGCACAGAAATTGGGCCACCAGTATTGGTAACTGGAAGGTTACGCTTGAGTCCTTCAGTAGAACCCATAGCAATCGTACGTACGATGCCATCACCCAGCTGTTGCTGTACTTCTAAAGTAGTTTCGGTGCCATCAACTAGCAAAGCATCAAAAATCTTAGGTACTTCATTACGGTTGAACTCAACGTCAAGAACCGCGCCAATAATCTGTACAATACGACCGCTACTCATTGCGTTCTCCTGGAAATTCTGTATATATTGGGTTTTATAAAGGGTTTCAATTATGAAACAGCAGCAGCACCGCCAACGATTTCCGATATTTCTCGGGTAATCGCCGCTTGACGCAGCTTGTTATAAACCAACTGTAAATCGTTAATTAGGTCGCCAGCATTATCTGTCGCCGCTTTCATCGCAACCATACGTGAGGACTGCTCAGAGGCAATGTTTTCCATCACCGCTTGATAGACGATAGACTCAATGTAACGTCCAAGCAATTCATCAATCAATGTTTTGATATCAGGCTCGTAGATATAATCCCAACTAAGTTCTGTCTGAATGCCGCTCTCTTCTTCACCAAACGCACTCTCTGGTAAAGGCACCAACTGATTGACCGTTGGCTTTTGGGTCATTGCATTGACAAACTTATTATAAACCACATAAATGCGGTCTATTTTACCGTTAGTATAATCGTCAAGCATTGCTTGAACTGGCGCATTTATCTGCTCAAAAGTAGGTTTATCACCATAATCAGTTACGGCTGAGGTGACTTTACCACCAAAGCTTTTAAAGAAGCTGACACCTTTAGCGCCAATGACAGCAAATTCAGCTTGTACAGACTGCTCTTGGTATTTCTGAATATTCTTAGATAAGGCTTTGAATAAGTTAATATTCAAACCACCCGCTAGACCACGGTCAGATGTGATGACAATATAGCCAACTCTATTGACTGGACGGCTTACCATATACGGATGTTTATAATCGGATGAGGCATGCACCAAATGCGAAATAACCCGGCGCATACTATCAGCATACGGGCGACCCACTTCCATGCGCTCTTGGGCACGGCGCATTTTACTGGCGGCTACCATTTGCATAGCGCGAGTAATTTTCTGGGTGCTTTGAATACTGGTGACTTTGGCACGTATTTCTTTTAAGTTTGCCATAATGATTCCAATATAAGAGGGTTAAAAAAGCATTGGCGCATGCAACAATATTTCAATATAAAACGGTATTCTCATTAACAATGTACAATTTAGCATTGCATCATTGTTTAAATGTTTTAATATCTTGTGGCATGACGCAACCATATACCATGAGTTGTGACTAAAGTGGCGCTGCTGTCTTAATAAAAAGCTTATCAGACAACGCGCCACTCCATAAGCTCTAACACTAAAGCCACAACAAAACTGGCTTAACCCGTTAAATTAATAACTGTGATTTTGTTTAAAAGTCTCTAAAGAAGACTTTAAACGACCTGCGATATCATCGTTATAATTCGCAGTGTCATCAATCTCTTTCATTAAGTCAGCTTGCTCATCATGCATGTAGCGTAAGTAAGTTTCTTCAAAAGAACCGATTTTTTCAACTGGTACGTCTGCTAAGAAACCTTCGTTTGACGCATAGATAACAGCGGCTTGCTCAGAGATTGACATTGGCTGATACTGTTTTTGCTTCATCAATTCAGTCACACGCTCACCGTGGTCAAGCTGTTCACGAGTCACATCATCAAGATCTGATGCAAACTGAGCGAATGCTGCAAGTTCACGATACTGAGCCAGTGCGGTACGGATACCACCAGACAGTTTCTTAATAATCTTAGTCTGAGCCGCACCACCAACACGTGATACCGAAATACCAGCGTTCACAGCCGGACGGATACCTGAGTTGAATAGGCTTGACTCTAAGAAAATCTGACCATCAGTGATTGAAATCACGTTAGTCGGTACAAATGCAGATACGTCACCTGCTTGGGTTTCAATGATAGGTAGAGCAGTTAAAGAACCTGTTTTACCGACCACTTCACCATTGGTGAATTTTTCTACATACGCCGCGTTTACGCGTGATGCACGCTCAAGTAAACGTGAGTGTAAATAGAATACATCACCAGGATACGCTTCACGACCTGGCGGACGACGTAATAGTAGTGAGATTTGACGATACGCGACTGCTTGTTTTGATAAATCATCAAATACAATCAGTGCATCTTCGCCGCGGTCACGGAAGTATTCACCCATCGTACAACCTGAGTACGGTGCGATATATTGCAGTGCTGCTGGCTCTGATGCTGACGCTACTACAACAGTAGTATATTCAAGGGCGCCAGTTTGCTCAAGCTTACGTACGACGTTGGCAATGGTAGAACGTTTCTGACCGATTGCAACATAGACACATTTAATACCAGATGATTTCTGTGCAATGATCGCATCGATAGCCATCGCGGTTTTACCCGTCTGACGATCACCAATGATAAGCTCACGCTGACCACGACCGATTGGAATCATGGTATCAACAGACTTATAACCTGTCATTACTGGCTGATCAACTGACTGACGATCGATAACGCCTGGAGCGATCTTCTCAACTTTGTCAGTCATTTTGGCATTAATAGGACCTTTGCCATCAATAGGGTTACCTAAAGCATCAACAACACGGCCTAGCAACTCAGGACCTACCGGAACTTCAAGGATACGACCAGTACAATAGGCTTTTTGACCTTCTTGTAGTTTTAGGAAGTCACCCAGTACTACTGCGCCAACAGAATCACGCTCTAAGTTGAGCGCCATTCCGTAGACTTCACCTTCAAACTCAATCATTTCGCCGTACATGGCATCTTCAAGACCATGAATCTGCACGATACCGTCAGATACTTTGACAATCGTGCCTTCATTCTTTGCAGTTGCACCCGCATCAAGGTCTTGAATGCGCTGCTTAATCAGGTTACTGATTTCCGCTGGATTCAATTGTTGCATTGCCTTGTTTCCTTTAATTTATGATAACCCGCCACTGACGTAAATGCTCTTATATCACGCATGCTTAATTAAGCTACGTTAATGATTGGCATTAGGCCGTTAGCTGTGTTTTTAACTGTTGTAACTTGCCGCGCATCGAATCATCGATGACTTTGTCACCGACTTTGATCGTAACGCCTGCCAAAAGACTGGCATCCACCGATTCATGAATCACTACGCTAGCATTTAGCGAAGCAGCAAGACGTGCTTGTAGCATATCACGCTGATCATCGGTTAATGGATAAGCAGAGGTCACATAAGCGTCAAGCTGCTTTAAGCTTACTGCCTTGTGACGGCGATAATGCTCATAAACTTCAGGAAGCAGCGCCAGACGCTCTTGTTCTGATAACTGTTTAACGAAGTTACTAAATGCTACTGATACTTTTGGATAGCTGGCGTTGCTGTCAGGGCGAACCCCTTTATTTGCATCTAATAACTGCTTAAAAGCAGAATCATTAGCGCTAGCTACTTGCGTATCATAAAGATCGACCAAAGCAGCTGACTTATGCTCAGCAGAAACAGCTGGATTGTCTAGCCAAGTACTGAACGACTTGTCATTGACAACGGTGGCGGCAACAAATAAGAAGTCTTCCCACTCATTTACTGCCCCGTTTTCATTGGCATAGTCAAACGCGGCTTTAGCGTACGGTCGTGCTAAGGTTGATAAGTCAGCCATTATATCCTCACAATTACAGCTTCGCCGCCAGTTGGTCTAACATGCTGGCATGTTTTTGCACATCGACTTTGTCTTGCAAAATCTTTTCTGCACCAAGTACCGCCAATTCAGCAACTTGGGCACGTAATGATTCACGTGCTTGATTGATTTCTTGGTCGATAGAGGCTTGCGCTTGTTGACGAATGCGCTCGCCTTCCACTTGGGCTTGCGATTTTGCATCTTCAACAAGTTGATTGGCGCTTTTATTTGCTTGCTCGATCAGAGCAGCAGCTTTAGTCTTTGCAAGATCAAGCTCCTGCTGTACATCTCGCTCCGCGGTCGCCAAATCTGCTTTTGCTTTTTCTGCGGCATTTAAGCCTTCAGCAATTTTACGCTGACGGTCATTAATTGCGCCGATAAGTGGTGGCCACACGAATTTCATGCAGAACATCACAAAGATTGCAAAAGCAATGGCTTGACCGATGAGGGTAGAATTGATATTCACGTGATCACCTCTTTGTTAATGAAAAATCAGTTTCATTGATCATATTTGATAGCCAAACTTTGGCTATGGTTAAGATACAAACTTTGACTACCAAACATTTACAACTGAGCTTTCTGATTAACCTGCTAGAGGGTTAGCGAACAACAATAGCATAGCAATACCAACACCGATCATCGGAATAGCATCAAGAAGACCTGCTACGATGAACATACGAGTTTGCAACTGTGAACCAAGTTCTGGCTGACGCGCAACGCCTTCTAGGAATTTACCACCTAGAATAGCAAAACCAATACCTGTACCTAGTGCACCTAAACCGATAAGTAGTGCTACTGCGATAACTGTGTAACCACCTAATACTGGATCCATGGATGTATCCTCATTTACCTATTGAATGTCTAATTAATGTTCAGTTGATGATGCAAGTGACATATAAACTATCGTCAGCATCATAAATACGAACGCTTGAAGTGTAATAATTAAGATGTGGAAAATAGCCCACGGTACTGATAACGCCCATTGAATCCAAAACGGCATTAAGGCAATCAGTATGAAAATCAACTCACCAGCATACATGTTACCGAATAGTCGTAAACCTAAAGAGATAGGTTTCGCTATCAAAGTAACAAACTCTAAGATAAAGTTGATGGGTATTAAAATAATTTGTACGATAGGGTTTTTGGCACTAAACGGATGCAGTGTTAGCTCGCCTACAAAGCCGCCCAAACCTTTTTCTTTGATACTATAAAACAGAATCAGTATAAAGACAGAAAAAGACATGCCAAGCGTGATATTAGGATCCGTGGTTGGAACAATCTTAAAGTACACATGATGTGGATCATGTCCCATCAGTGCGCCGATTTGGCCAGCAATCATAGGGATAAAGTCGACGGGTAGTAAATCCATCAAGTTCATTAAGAATATCCATACAAAGATAGTCAACGCCAAAGGCGCAATCAGCTTTGAGGTACCACTATACGAATCACGAACGTTGTTATCAACGAACTCAACGATCATCTCAACCGCAGCCTGAGTTTTACCCGGCACGCCTGAAGTGACTTTCCTAGCGACCATCCAAAAGATGGCGCAGAAAACAATGCCTAGACCAATTGACCAAAGCATAGAATCAAGGTGGATAGCTTTAAAGCCCATTGCACTAGCTTCTTCAGCATTATAGGCAACTTTCCAACCTTCGCCCGGCAGATAGCCGTACGTCCAGTTCGTTAAGTGGTGAGAGATATATTCTGTTGTTGTTTGCTCGCCTGCCATAATGTCAGCTTCTTATTAATCAACGATTTAATCAACTACCAAAAATATGGTTGTCATCTGATGAGATTTTAGTATGTTTATCTGCCTTACAACAAAGCAAGCAAATGACTCATGCTAACACGCTCATGTAACCAATAACATCCAACCCATAGTTCTATGACTCATGCTGATTTGATAGCGTAAGATAAATTTTAGCTATCAAAAAAGGGCTTATGATAGTTCAGTAATAGCCCTTTACATGTGTACGCAAAATTCTTATGTATATGTTTACTTATTATCACTGTGTTTTGACAGTTGACGCTTAATACAGCGCTGTTAAGTAAAATATTTAGCTGCATATATTAATGCAGGGTTGTATTCGTGTAAAGTCAATTGTGACTTTTTTATCCGCTGTATGAATAAGTTAGCTGCTAGTGGCGTTTAACACCGTTGCTTCGCATCTATAATTAAATTGTAAGAATTTAAGTATAAATAGTAGTAAACGCTCATTTCGCGCTCCCCTACCCGCACATTACTGCACGCTACCTTATATCAAACGTTCATATCACGATAGTTGGTACTGTCCTAAGACAATTATTATGCTTCGACTTTCTAAAATCAGTCATAGAGAAGCTGGACGGCAGGGTGACTTGCTAAGCGCAATGAATACTGTAACTATGTATATAGTTATCATTTATTAACACTAGCGTATATGCCACAACATCCAACTGTGACTAATTTGCATTACCATAAAACCGATAAACAGCGCTGGCGCAGATAGGGGTTGTACGGTAATAAAAATTAGTGCGAAACCAAACACAGTCAATAGCCATTTGGCCATCTGACCCCGATAAAGCTGGCTAACAATATGTAAGCGCGCGCGATAACCGGTATACCAAAAGATAAAAAAGGCAAAGACCGCTTGCGTGGCAAAACTTAGCAAGGCACCAATAGCGGTGCTTTTTGCAACGGTTAGCGCACTGTGCAGCCACATCGTATCTACAAGCCAAGCAATAATAATAAGGATAAACAGTATCCATGCTTGACGTTTGATATAAATACCAATTTTATCTTTTTGTGTGCGTTTGGCAGGCTTGGTCATGGTATTTCTATAGCCTTAAACATTTGGATTATATCGCTATCTAACATCATCGCGACACTATTATCCGTGAATGGCTCACTCTACAGATGTTACCTTTTAACCAAAATTAAACGCCACTTATTATAGGGAGCGAGCCCCTTTTAAGCAAGTAAAATATACCTTTTATCAGTCACCTAGCTCAATCATCCAGAATTCAGATATTTAAGCGTACATAACTAGTCTTTGACCGGCACTATATCACAGTCTTTAGGGATTCTTAATTAACAGTTTCAATCACTTATTCTAATAAGTCCATTATGATATACATTGGCGAATTTGCTGTGCCATCGTTTGCCACCCACTGACAAAGTCTTTACTATTACTCATATCTTCTGCCTGAACGGTTTCTTGAACGGGCTGTAACTTGGCAAGTAAACCTTTGGCAGGCGCACTTGGACTGACCAGACACATTTTCTTAGCGGGGCGCTGCTCGTTAAGCCAGCGTAATTGACTGGCTTTTGGTGCTAAATGATCGTCAGTACTTAAGCTGCCGATGAGCTGTAGGTTGATGCTGTTTTCCATATATTGATAAGCATCATGATAAGCCCAATACGGCAAAGGTTTTTGTTTAGCACTACTGTTTGTCACTGCTGCATCCATACGTTGGGCAAATTTTTGTGCATTGGCATGATAAAGTTTTTTATATTGCGGATTGGCATGGCTATGTATGACGGCAAGCGCACGGGTAATGGCTTTGGCGTTGTTAGGATCCAACCAAATATGTGGATCAAGCGTGCCAGCGATAGGCTTGCCTTTGATATCACGCAAAGGATGGCGATTAAAAGCATCAAACTTAAATAAAGCGATAGAGTTAGGCGCGTCGTTTAAATTTGCTGCCAAGTTATTTTCTAAGGGCTCACCAAACCAAACCACAAAGGTACTGTCCTTTATCGCCTTGATATCGCCGGGGCTGATACTACCATGATGCCCTACCTCTCCTGCTTGTAATAGTTGCTTGGCAGGGGGTGCGCCTTCAGTAACTGCCTGGCTTAACAAAAATAATGGATAATTACTCACACTCACCGTTGCCGCTTGAGCTGGTATTACCAAAAACCCTAACATCAACAAGCTAGCTATTAAGAAGTACTGCTGTGTTAATTGCTGCACTTTATGCAAAAGGTTCTTTTCTTGAACGTTTAAGCTGTTATCTACAATCGGCGTGGCTTTATGAGCATTGGCAATCATGCGTTATTGATCCTATTAAGTCATTAAACTGAGATATTTTTAATAGATAATATTTTTAATAACTATTATGTTATACTATAACATAATGAAATCCCACTCTTATTTTGTATTTTAGCTATTCTGTTTTTGCTAACCGCAGCCCATCATACAAAAGTGATGTTGATTAAAAGTAATGGTAAGGTTTGACAAATCTACGTATTGATCTGATCATTTACCGTTATACTGTGCGGAATTTAATTAGAAACGACTGCTTGCTGCATTTGTTGGGAGTTTATGCTATGCCGACCACTTCACCGAACTGTGAGCATGTTCATGACGTGCAAGATTTTACGCCGCAGGATGTGACCGAGCGTTTAGAAACAGCAAAAGAGCAGTCTCGTATGCGAGGTGTGCGTTTTACCCCCTTACGGCAGCAGATATATACGCTGGTATTGCAAGCCAATAAACCAGTGGGCGCTTATGATTTAATCACTCAGTTACAGCAAATGCGACTCTTAGATAATGACAGTGAGCTTGAAGGCACAAAAAATGTCGCACCGCCAACTGTATATCGCAGTTTAGAGTTTTTATTGAGCGAAGGTTTGATTCATCAACTGACCTCTATCAATGCTTATGTACCTTGCTGTCATCCACGCGCTCATCATACGGCAGCCTTTTTAATTTGTGAGCAGTGTCAACGCGTACAAGAGTGTAGCAGCTTACCTGTGCAAGAGATGATGAGCTTTGCTGAAGAAGATATCGGCTTTACCGTTGCTCGTAGTGTGATTGAGCTGAGCGGTCGTTGCCAAGCCTGTCAGTAAAAATTTAGATTACTGTTATATTTAAACCTATTCCCTATCCATATGCGCGGTCATCTGATGAATAATACAAGTAAGCTGCTGAACTTAAGCAATGTCAGCTACTATATTGGTCAACAACGTTTACTGTCTAATATTAATATTGACATTGCAGTCAATGAGACGGTAAGCGTTATTGGTCCCAATGGTGCGGGCAAGTCGACGCTGGTTAAGCTTATTTTGGGACTGATTGTACCAACATCTGGACAGGTCACGCCTTCTGAGCCTTTACAGATAGGCTATGTGCCGCAGCGATTTTCTGTGCCACCAATACTGCCATTACGTGTCAGCGACCTTTTAGCGCAAGCCCGTAAAAAACGCCTTACGGCAGAGCAGCGGCAGTTTATATTTGATAAATTATCATTGACCCATTTACTCTCGCGGCAGATGCTGCACCTCTCTGGCGGTGAAACTCAACGGGTATTATTGGCAAGGGCGTTATTAGATAAGCCCAACTTATTGATTTTAGATGAGCCGATGCAAGGTCTTGATCCTGAAACGGAGGTTTGGTTGTATCAATTTATTGATGAATTACCGGAATTTTTACGCTGTGCTATGTTAGTAGTCTCGCATGATTTGCACTGGGTCATGAAAGGCAGTCGACGAGTGATTTGCTTGAATAAGCATATTTGCTGTGAAGGTCAACCGAGTGAGCTTGCCATCAGCAGTGAGTTTCAAAAGCTATTCGGTCATCATTACGAGCAACCGTATGTCCATCAGCCGCATGCCTGCGAGCATCACGCACCAAGCTAGATATAATAAAAATCAAATGACTTAAATCAAAAATGCCTGACACCTTTTTTATAAAAATTTACGGATATGTATTATGAGTGCTTGGTTAGCCATTATTGCGCCTGCTTGGATTGCCGGTAGTATTTTAGCATTGCTTTCAGCACCTTTAGGATGCTTGGTGTTGTGGCGACGTATGGCTTTTTTCGCTGATGCATTAGCACATGGGACATTACTAGGTGTGGCACTGGCGGTATGGTGGCAGATGCCAATGGGTATCGGTATTGCATTGGTCAGCGTGCTGGTGGTATTGGGACTGGTATTTATGGATGATGAACGCTTACCAGCCGATGCTGTACTAGCAGTGGTTGCCGTATCCTTACTGTGTCTGGGATTATTAACTTTAACCCAACTAACCGATCAGCAAGCAAACGTCTTAGGGTTCTTGTTTGGTAACTTGCTTGAGCTTGATTGGGCAGACTTGCCCTTAATTGCTGGCAGCGTATTGGTCGGTTTGGCATTACTCATTTATATATGGCCTGCCCAAATTAAATTGGCAACCCATGAAGCTTTGGCACGTATACAAGGCGTTAACCCTACTCGCCAACGTCTGTTTTTTATGGGCGTATTAGCAGGGTTCTGTGCCATCGCTTTGCAAGCTGTTGGCAGCTTATTGATCAGCGGCTTATTGGTATTACCAGCTCTTACTGCTCGCCTGTGGTCAGCGTCACCAAAACAGATGGTGATTCTCGCCCTATTTACAGCACAACTTGGTGTGACACTCGGTGTATGGGGTAGTATTTGGCTTGATATCCAAACTGGACTCTCTATCGTCTTGGTCTTAGCCAGTTTGTTCTTTACCGCTTTAATCATCTCAAAACTGACCACATCAAAATCTATATTGGCAAAGTTTTGGTCGCCACGCCGTTAGAAGGTAGGCCATTTGCCATAACACACTATAGCCATAGGTAATGCTCTCAAATATCTCTTTCCCTTGCACAACTTTATTTCATTAAAATTGCTAAAGCTTTCATACGTTTAATGTTGTAAAATTTCACGAATGCTATCAATATGATAGTTAATAGCGCTTTACGCAAGAGGGAACACCCTTCTTATCAGCAGTCTAAAATGCGCTCTATAAAAACGACATTGAGAAATCAGGTGAGCTGCCATGGTGCATTTAATTATCTGAATATCCTAAAAGTGTTCATTGTTAGTCTTCGATAAGGGACAAAATTTAATGCCAAGCTATCCTGTGAGTGCCGTCAGCACGCCAGACGGACAGGTGAATGTATTGCAAATCACTGATTTGCATCTATCATCACACGTGCCGGCTTCTGCTGATGAAACCAGTAGTGAAGTCGCTGTTTGCCAATATAGTTTTGAGGCAATTATCAAGCAAGCATTGAGCAAAGAGATACGGTGTGATTTAATTATTGTAACAGGCGATTTGGTCAATAAAGTAGAGCCTGCTATTTATGACCATATTTTTACAGTATTGAAGGAGACGGGTATTCCCTTTGCCTGTATTGCTGGCAATCATGACGTGACTGATGAGATGGGTGAGGATTTACCTTTTTACCAACGGACGCTGATTGCGAGGGCTTCTGACCCACGTCTGCTTAGCCGTCATTTGATTGAATCTGAGCATTGGCAGCTGCTTTTACTAGACTCATCGATTACTGGCAAAGTAGAAGGCGAGATTACATCAACCGACATTGATTGGGTACGTGAGCAGCTAGCATTTTGTGCTAAGCCCGCTCTCATCGCGCTCCATCATCATGTATTGCCCGTAGATTCCGAATGGATTGATAGCCATATGGCAGAGAATGCAGAGGAGTTCTGGCAGCATATAACCCCCTTTGAAAATCTTAGCGTTATTATCAATGGACATACCCATCAAGAGCAAACACGCCATCATCAAGGTGTCACTGTATATAGCACTCCTTCTACCTGCTATCAATTTAAGCCGTTTGAAGACAATTTTGCCTACGATAAAAATATGCGCCCAGGGTATCGTTGGTTGCAATTAGCCAACAATGGAAAGGTTGCAAGCTGGGTTGAAAGACTAGATACTTGACGACCAGTTTTATTGACTAGAATTGATTACTTGTCTGGCTATAATGGTGCTTTGAGGCTGTCGGCTATATTGCTCGCTGATTTTGCTTGATTCGTTATAGAATGGCTGGCACAGTATAGGTTGATATAAATATAACTAATCGCATTTTTGTCTTGAGAGCTATATTTTGAAGACAGCATTACAAACGATAAATAGTGATAAAAATCACAACAGTTTAATATATCATTAGGCAATATTATAATAGCTAGGATGGCTACATCGACCACAATTTAAGTGTTCACAGTCAGTGACTTATTATTTTATTTAGGCATAACCATTTAAATATAAATATTTATGACAATATACTTGACCATTGATACGTCATTATCAGCATATTGAGACAAACATTTTAATCAGATCAGCTGTGTTACTAAGTGGTAAAACGTTTTATAAAGGGAAAATTTATAGCGTTTGGTAAATTGATAACGTCTGGTCTTTTGACAGCACGTTTTATTGAATTAATTTGAAAAAGTAGGATACCCATATGAGCACCCTGACCACGAATCCAAGTGATGTTAAGTTTACGCCTTATGCACCTGCCAAAGACGAAGAGTATATGTCTGATGAGCAGTTGGCACATTTTAAGGCAATGTTATTAGACTGGAAGCATCAGCTTATCGGTGAAGCGGATCGCACTAAGACTTATATTCAAGATGAGTCGAGCGCCATGCCAGACATCAATGATCGCGCCACTCAAGAAGAAGAGTTTGCGCTGACTTTGCGTACGCGTGACCGCGAACGTAAGCTTATTCGCAAAATTGACAAGTCTATCTCAGAAATTGAAAATGATGATTATGGTTTTTGTGAAACCTGTGGCGTAGAGATTGGTTTGCGTCGTCTTGAAGCACGTCCAACAGCAACTCAGTGTATTGATTGCAAAACATTGTCTGAGATTAAAGAACGCCAAAACCAAGGTCATACCTAAAAGCGCTTAGGTTTGCTAAATACAAGATATAGTGAACTGAAGCCATTTTGATTAAGCATGACAATAACGACGAGCGACCATTGATTGGTCGCTCGTTGCGTTTTATAAATAGGCTTTACGCAGGTTGACGAGTCACCAACAAAATAAGCGTATTTGTTAAATATCTTTTTATAATGGGATTGTTTATTCTATTTATCTCTCCAGTCATTTTACAATAACTGTCTATGTTGAAAACCTCTACCCCGTCTAAGTCAGAAAAAACTATGCCAACCAATATTGAATTGACGCAGCCTATCGGCCGTTTTGCGCCTTCACCCACAGGTGAGCTGCATCTAGGTTCGTTAACGACCGCGCTTGCAAGCTTTTGTCATATCAAATCACTCGGTGGCAAATGGTTATTACGTATCGAAGATACGGACACCGAACGTTGTGACAGACAGTTTACCGAGCAAATTTTGATAGATTTAGAGGCGCTTGGGCTCAACTGGGATGACGATGTTATTTTTCAGTCTGAGCGCATTGATATTTATAATGATTATGTCTCTTCAGTATTAAGTCCTCTGACTTATGGCTGTCAGTGCTCACGTAAGCGTTTAGAGCATTATTGGACACAGCAAGAACAACAAATAGCGCTTAATGATGTAAAATTATCCACTGACTTGTCTATTAACGATAATAGACAAGTAGATAGCGATCTACAGCCTAATAGACAACGCTATCCACGTTTTTGTATTGAGGAGGATTTAAGTCCTACACAACATAAACTGCGTATACAGCTGCCAGATTACTGTATTGGATTTAATGATGGTATCCAGGGCATACAGTGGGATAATCCGCAGCAAACTTTAGGGGACATGGTGGCTCGACGTCAAGATGGCATGATTAATTATATTTTGGCGGCAAGTCTTGATGACGGACTACAGCAAGTCACTCATATCATGCGTGGTTTGGACATCTTACCGATGACGACTGCTCAAATCAGTATCATGCAAGCAGCACGCTTACCGACGATCAGTCATTGGTATCATCTGCCCTTGATATGCAATTCAGATGGTCAAAAACTTTCCAAGCAAAATCTTGCGCAGCCTATCGATACCCGTCATCCAAGTAAATTACTTGCGTATGCGTTAAAGCTATTAGGGCAGTTACCAGTCGAGCATGACTCGCCAGAGCGTATGTTAAATCAAGCGATTACTCAATGGGATAGCACGCCATTACAAGGTAGGCAGTCTTTAAATATGCCCACTATTTAACAAAAAAACGCCGCTATAAGCGACGCTTCTCTAAATCAAAAACACCAATTAGTAATAGCGACATTGGCTTTTTTCAATCTCAGGACTTTCTTTATAAATCTTTAGTAGCACTGCCACCATCACTAGGCTAATCAACATTGATGAGCCACCATAACTAAAGAAAGGCATTGTCAAACCTTTAGTCGGAATTGCACCCATATTCATTGCAGCATTGATAATAGTCTGTGCAATAAATACCACTGCAATCCCAAAAGCAGTATAGCTCATGCGCATCTGCCGACGCTTTAGAGCGGTATAACTGATATGCATGGCACTACCGATAATCAGCGCTTCAAGTATTAGAATCATAGTCACCCCAACGAAACCCAATTCTTCACCCGTAATGGCTAATAAAAAATCGGTATGCGCTTCTGGCAAATGCGACAGTTTTTGCACACTTTCACCATAACCAACGCCGGTAAACTGTCCACGACCAAAGGCAATTAAACTGCGTGCCAACTGATAATCAGTATCTTGCACATCATCAAATGGGTCTAGAAAAGACATCACTCGTACCAATCGGTACTGTACCGTCGCAACCATTAATACTGCGCCGCCGACAGCGACCGCACCCAAGGCGATAAACTGTTTGTAAGGAGCACCAGCGATATAAAAAATCGCAAAGACCATACCAATGATAACCACAAAGGAGCCAAAATCTGGCTGCGCTAATAATAGGAAAGTTATCATCCCAACCACCAAAGCAATCCTTAAAAAGCCATCCCAACCGTTACGAACTTCGAATGAGCGCCGTACGACAAAATCTGAGACAAATATAATCATTACAAGCTTTGCAAGCTCTGCTACCTGGAAGTTGAATCCTGCTAAGGTTAACCAGCGCTTCGAGCCATTAATGGGTGTGCTAAATAAGGTTGCAAATAGCAAGGCTCCCGTAATGGCTAAGAGTATAAATTGAGTTTCGGTCTTATATAAGGTCTTTAAGGATACAACCCGATAAGAAACCGCTGCAATAGCCAGTCCAATGCCCATGTATAGAAGCTGATTGTAGAAAAACTTTAGCTCTGTCATGCCGCGACTGAGCGCAAAAGGAATAGACGCCGAAGCCACCATTAATAGGCTCAGAACCAACATACAGCCAACGCTAGATAATAAAATCGCACGCGCAGATGGCATAGATAAAACGCCATCTGAACCGTTAGGTTGTCGAGATTGAAAAGAAGAACGAAAGAGAGAAGAGAGCGCCATAATTTTATATACACTAGCAAACGAAAAAACACGGCGTTTATGCAACGCCACCGTTTAAAAATTAAAAAGAGATATTGTTAAATAGACTTGACTAAAAAGTTGCGCATAAGCAAGTGTCGATTAGAAAACCTTCAATGAATACTCATCAAAGTATTCATTGTCTCTGCTACAGCCTGTAATTCCTGACCGTAATGCTTTTCTTTGACAGTAGCAGCAATTTATAAGCAAAACAATCATTTATCCAGAAAATGCTTGTCGTGTTTACGATTATAAAGCGCAGGTCACATAATATTGTAACAAGGCGCTTTATAAGACTAAATACGACGATATAGATGCTTAGGTTTTGCCGTTCATGATAGAAGCCTTTAAGACACAATATCCAATTGTTTAACGAGCTGGCTAAAGTGCTCGCCGCGGGCGACAAACCCATCAAACTGATCGAAGCTTGCACAAGCAGGTGACAATAATACAGCCTGTACTTGCGACAAACTACTTGCTGTTACTTGCTCAATCGTCGCAAAAGCATTTTCTAATGTCTGACATTGATGCAGGCTGACCTCATCGCTGAGACCCGCTGCACGTAAATGCTGCTCAATCTGCTTACCGTCTTCACCAATAAACAGCACTTGACTCACATATTGATTGATAAAGGGCGAAAGTTCACCGAACTGCTGACCTTTACCTTGACCGCCCAATATTAATAGCAGCTTACCGTCTTTTGGCGCATAAACTGCACCTAAACCTTCAACAGCCGCCATAGTTGAGCCAATATTAGTGCCTTTAGAGTCATTAAAATAATCAATACCAGCGACTGTAGAGACATATTGGCAGCGATGCTCAAGCCCTGCAAACTGCTGCAAAGTAATGAGCATACTTTCAAGCGGCAAACCAGCAAGCTCGCCCAATGCCAACGCTGCTTGGGCATTGAGCAGGTTATGACGCCCTTTTATCTTAAGTTTGTCTGCCGATATTAGACGCTCTGTGCCGCGTGCCAAATAAGTTTGTCCGGCGGTATCCGTAATAAGTCCATAATGTCCTTTATTAGGCGCATGGATACCAGTACTCAATCTTGGCAAACTGTCTGATACCAGTGGCCGAGTCAAGGCATCTTCTCGATTAATTACTACTGATTTGGCGCCTTGAAAGATACGATGCTTGGCTTGGTGATAGCCGAGCATATCCCCATGACGATCTAAGTGATCAGGCGACATATTGAGGACTGTCGCGACCTGCGCTCCTAAGTTGGTGACCGTTTCTAACTGAAAGCTGGATAACTCTATAACCGCCAGCTCCATCTCTTTATTACTCAGTAGGCTCAGCGCTGGCACACCAATATTACCGCCTACGCCAACATTGATGCCTGCATCTGCCGCCATTTGTCCGACCAGTGTCGTAACGGTGCTCTTGGCATTTGAACCTGTAATCGCAACGATTGGTACCGTACAAGCCTCACAAAATAGCTGAATATCACTGACCACTGGAATATTTGCAGCTCGTGCCGCGGCAATGGCGACATTATCTAAAGAGATACCAGGGCTGATAATAATCCGTGCCGCTTGTTGTAATAATTCGGCATCGATCGCCCCAAACTGCCTGATATCAATAGTAGCAGGTAGCTTATTTGCTAACGCAGGATTTTCTTGATTGTCAGTGACGGCAACTTGGTAGCCTTGCTCGGCCAAATAATGCGCGACCGATAACCCCGACTGCCCCAAACCGACCACGACTTGTAAACCACTGCCTTTATGAAGTAAGGTTTCTGTTGCGGTGCTAGCGGTCATGGCTTTTCCTTTTATGAAACGAATAAATAAACGAACAAAATAATATCAAGAAAACAGACAATCAACATACTGCACATATCGCCTGAACCATTTGCTTAAAATGAATAGCATGATAACGGTATCAACCATATTTCGGTACTGATTTTTCAATACTTTATACAATGAGACGGCGGTTTTTATATTGAGTGGCTAATGCTATAATAGCGACCTTAGTAAGAGCGACTATATTGACGACAACTTCAGCATAGCATTTTAGTTTAGCATGTTGTCACGATTATCGTGCGACTGTCGCCTCTTATTGGCAATGTTTCATATTACGCTAATAGTATGATAGGCATGCTCTCCCTTATTTTTCATCATATGTATTTTTATAATTTTTCTGACGGTTTATCTGTCTTCTTCTACCGCAGACCATGATTGCGGACACAGTTTTATCATTCTAGAAATGCTCATCACAATGCAATCATTCTGTCACTGAGTAATGATTGCTTTTTTTGTCCCCAACTATGTGCAGTTTACTTATGACATCTTTTTTTGGTAATTTACGTGAAGAGTGGTTTTCCAATATTCGTGGCGATACCTTATCGGGTTTAGTCGTTGCTCTGGCACTGATTCCAGAGGCCATTGCCTTTTCTATCATCGCCGGTGTCGACCCAAAAGTTGGTTTATATGCCTCATTTTGCATCGCAGTAGTCATCAGTTTCGTTGGTGGACGTCCGGGTATGATTTCGGCAGCTACAGGAGCCATGGCACTGGTCATGGTTGACTTGGTTGCCGACCACGGTCTGCAATACCTACTTGCTGCAACCTTGTTGTGCGGTGGTATTCAAGTCGTTATGGGCATCTTAAAGCTGGGTAATCTGATGCGTTTTGTGTCGCGCTCAGTCGTTATCGGTTTTGTGAATGCGCTGGCAATTTTGATATTTGCCGCGCAGTTGCCTGAGCTCAACCCTGCCACTGAACGCGTTGGTCTGACGGTTTATATAATGACTGCCGCAGGTTTGGCGATTATTTATTTATTTCCCCTCATTCCTAAAATTGGTCGCGTTATTCCATCGCCACTGATTTGTATTGTAGGTTTGACAGCTGTTGCCATGTATATGAATCTTGATATTCGTAACGTTGGTAGTATGGGCGACTTGCCAGATTCATTACCGATGTTTTTGCTTCCTGATATTCCCCTAAACTTGACTACCTTGCTTATTATCGCGCCTTACTCTATCGCGCTTGCCATCGTAGGTTTGTTGGAATCTATGATGACAGCAACCATTGTCGATGAGCTGACCGATACGCCAAGCGATAAAAACCGCGAATGCCGTGGTCAAGGTATCGCTAACGTCGTATCAGGATTCTTTGGCGGTATGGCTGGCTGTGCAATGATTGGGCAGTCAATGATTAACGTAAAATCTGGTGGGCGTACCCGTTTATCATCGCTCATCGCTGGTGTCGTACTACTGATTATGGTGGTGTTTTTAAATGATTGGGTCAGCTTGATACCGATGGCGGCGCTGGTAGCTGTGATGATTATGGTATCTATTGGTACCTTTAACTGGCAGTCTATTCGTGAATTTAAGACCCATCCTATGTCATTTAATATTGTCATGCTAGCGACAGTTTTGACCACCGTCTTTACTCACAACTTAGCATACGGCGTCGGTGTTGGCGTACTATTATCTGCTTTAGCTTTTGCTAACAAAATTGGTCAATTCTTAACCGTATTTAGCGAATATGATGACAGTAGCAATACGCGTTATTATTACGTTCAAGGGCAAGTGTTCTTTGCATCTACCACGCAGTTTTTGCAAAGCTTTGATACCAAAGAGGCATTAGATAATGTTCACATCGATGTGAGCCAAGCGCATTTTTGGGATATCAGCGCAGTAGATACTTTAGATAAGCTGGTGATACGCTTGCAGCGCGAAGGTATTGAGGTAAAAGTCGTTGGATTGAACAGTGCCAGCCGTACGCTTATCGATCGTTTTTCAATTCATGATCGCCGAGATATTGGCTTATTAGATTAGCACTGTATGTGTGTTATCAAGCTGATATAAACGAGTGGTTTATTGATCAGTAATTATATTGGTATATAAATCAGGTTGGGCAGTTGAGCGCCATATCTCGACTGCCCAGCTTGCATTTAAGTTATTGAAATGATGTGATGCCTTTATGAGTAATTTGAAGCCAGATAGCGTGATTGCCTGCTTAGACTGCCCAAACCATGTGCAAGCTGTATTGGAAGCAAGCTTGTGGGCGTCTATCCGCTTGCAAGCCCCGATTGGACTGCTGTATTCGGTGCCAAGCTTACAGCAAAAGGCAGCCGTTGATTATTCAGGCTGCCTCAATATTGATGATGAAAATACCTTACTAGATCAATTCACTACAAAAGAGCACTTGAGTAATTGCGAGTTAAAAGCGCAAGGTAAGCTTCTTTTACATCAAGCAAGCAGCTATTGCGAGCAGCAACGTCACAAAATCAAGACTTATACGCTGCATCGGCATGAAAAGCTCGATGACAGTATTAATTATGTTGATGACCAAGCCCAACTTATCGTGATTGGTCATCATGTCACTTGTAAATCGACTCTAAGCCAGCTTATCCGCTCAAGTCACTGCCCCATTTTGGTGACTCATGCACCATTTTTGCCCCCTACCAGTGCTTTATTTGCGTTTGATAATAGTCCTACTTCCCACAAAATGCTGAATTGGCTCTGTAAAACACCTTTAGTGCGCGCCTTGATGATCCATATCGTCATGGTCGGCAAAGAGAACTCTGAAAACTGCGATGCATTACGTGAAGCCTACGCGCGCCTAAAACAAGCTGGTATTAAATGCAAAAAAACCTTGCTCGACTGCCGTGATGTCACTGCAGCGCTGACCTACTATCAACGTGACAACGATATCGGTCTACTGATGACAGGTGCCTTTGCCCAGCCCCGCTTAATTGAGCTGCTCAAAGGCAGTGACACCAAAAAGCTATTAGGTAGCACCACTACTCCGTACTTATTGTTCCCCAAGGCCTAAAGACAGCCTCTTAGCTTATTCTTTTTGACACTCAGGCTACCTGTTTATCGATATAGAGACTACTCTTTATATCGATAAATAAGTAGCCTTTATCTTTTCTAGCTGTTTTTATATCCTACAATCATTTAGCAAATCATCACAGGAAATAAAGCCATATCCTCCCCCAAGTGATTAAAAAGTTAGTTATAATAAAGTTTGTATTCATGTAACGTTACAGGTTAATTGTCTATTTATACACAGTAAAATGAGGATTATATTTGCTGTATAGACGCCATTTTTGTCATTGTGCTAATGATTTTGAGTAAATGCGCCTTATTTTACCTTCCCCCTTGAGTAAGTTTGGCACAATTCTTGAATCATTTAATATAAGCATGATCATAATATGTTGCATCAAATGGCATCTATTGACCTGCGACATCACCCATATAAGGATTTTTTTATGAAGCTAATCACTGCGATCTTAAAACCGTTTAAGCTCGATGATGTGCGTGAAGCGCTTTCTGACATTGGTGTAAAAGGCGTTACCGTCACTGAAGTCAAAGGTTTCGGTCGTCAAAAAGGTCATACTGAGCTCTATCGCGGCGCCGAGTACGTGGTGGATTTTTTGCCTAAAGTAAAAGTGGAAGTGGCGGTGATGGATGAGATGGTTGAGCCAGCTATTGAAGCTATCACGCGTATCGCTAGTACCGGTAAAATCGGAGACGGTAAGATATTTGTGACCAATCTCGAGCAAGTCATTCGTATTCGTACGGGTGAGACAGGTCCTGACGCTATCTAAGCGCAAGACTTACCTATAAATATCTCTTTATAGGTCATACCGATCTCTGTATTGCATATATTCAAGGGGGAATTAACATGCAAAATCAAATCTTTGAGCTCCAGTACGCGCTAGATACGTTTTACTTTTTAATGTGTGGCGCGCTTGTCATGTGGATGGCTGCGGGCTTCACAATGTTAGAGGCAGGGCTGGTTCGCTCAAAAAATACTGTCGAAATCCTAACAAAAAATATCGCGCTTTTTGCGACTGCCTGTACCATGTATATGATATGCGGTTATGCCATCATGTATGACGGCAATCTGTTTTTGAGTGGTATTGCAGGCACCGAAAGTTTGGTCACTGATGCATTAGCTACCTCAGCTGAAAACGGTTTTAATGGCGATGCCGTTTACTCCAGCGCGTCCGACTTTTTCTTTCAAGTGGTCTTTGTAGCCACCTGTATGTCTATCGTCTCAGGCGCGGTCGCTGAACGTATGAAACTATGGGCATTCTTACTGTTTGCCGTGGTGATGACTGGTGTCATTTATCCATTAGAAGGCAGCTGGACATGGGGTGGCAAGGAAGTCTTTGGCTTATATAGTCTAGGCGACTTGGGCTTCTCTGATTTTGCAGGCTCTGGCATCGTACATATGGCAGGTGCGGCGGCGGCGTTATCAGGTGTACTACTCTTAGGAGCGCGCCTCGGTAAATATGGCGTTAAAGGCGAGATACGCGCTATTCCTGGTGCAAACTTACCACTGGCAGCGCTTGGTACCTTAATCTTATGGATGGGCTGGTTTGGCTTTAACGGTGGTTCAGTATTAAAACTGGGTGATATCGCTAGCGCCAATTCTGTCGCTGTCGTGTTTTTGAATACCAATGCCGCCGCTGCTGGTGGAGCGATTGGTGCCTTGCTCATCGCACGCCTTATATTTGGTAAAGCCGATTTAACCATGCTCTTAAATGGTGCATTGGCAGGTTTGGTTGCCATCACTGCAGAACCTTTAACGCCGTCAGCACTACAAGCTACCTTATTTGGTATGACTGCTGGTGTCATCGTTGTCTTATCGATTTTACTACTAGACAAAATAAAAATTGACGATCCGGTAGGCGCTATTTCTGTTCATGGTGTGGTGGGTTTATTTGGTCTGCTTATTGTACCGCTGACCAATCCGGCGGCGTCATTGCTTGGTCAACTAGTCGGTGCTGCGACTATTTTTGCATGGGTCTTTATAAGCAGCTTAATCGTTTGGAGCATTATCAAGTTTGTCATCGGTCTGCGTATCTCTGAAGAAGAAGAATATCAAGGTGCTGATATTGCCGAATGTGGTATGGAAGCCTATCCAGAATTTATAAGATAGGGGATATATTAATAACTCCGCTTTAAGAATGCTGTAGTGCTGCTAGCAGAGATTTCAAAGTCTCTGCCACGCATTGCTCACAGTTTACGATGAACATCTATCCTAGCAAAGCTATAGTTATCTTATACCGCTTTTGTTTTGAGACGAATATCTAATCAGGATCTTAATTTTACTTTAAACAGAAATATAACAACAGACACCACTAAAAATCCCGCAATACCTTTCGGCAATGCGGGATTTTTTTATCCTTTATTAAGACTTAGCTTAATAAAGAGAGTTACAGTAACTCAGACTTATTTCTTTTTCCACGTTTGACTACGTGAGAATGGCCCTAAATGACCTTTTAGATCAAGATTGCTACCATTCAAGTTAGCAGTCAATTTATAAGTCTTGTTTTTTTCAGGGTCAGTAATCTTACCACCACTGTATTTACCATTACCATCAGCTTTTAGTCCAGAGATAATCGTCATACCAACGTGCTTCTGACCTTTCTCTGACACGGTGCTGATAAGCTTACCAGTCAACACGCCATTTGACTCGGTGATTTTAACCACGCCTTTTGGCTTGCCTTCGTCATAAGTCTGCCAAGTAGTATTGGCTAATGGATCAGCAGCGAATGCCATGCTTGCTAAACTGATACCAGCAATTGCTAATGTAGTTTTTGCGAATAGTTTCATAAATAGACTCCCTTCATTCAATGATTATTAGAAACGATATGTTTCTATGTCCTAAGCTCATCCTTTGCCAACAATTTTTTATTACAGCTCAGTGGTACTATATTCAGTTTTCGCTCATTAGTACAGCAAATACCAAATGACCAATTTACTCTTTATAAAAAATCTGGACAGCATAAGCGTTGTCTTGACTCATTATAAGCAATTTTAAGAATTTGCCTAGTAATTTTTTTATAGTTTATTATTTCTATAAAATCAAAACTATATCAATAAGTTACAAGAAAGGATTGTCTATAATTTTGCCCGATTGGTCATCTTTTTCTTTTGACTTAGCTTCATTATTGCTATAAAGACTTTTACTTTCGAAGGCGCTTAAAATTTTACCGCTAAGCTCATGCAACTGCTTTGCCTGCTCATATCCAGTGTCATTTAAGACCAGATTAATGTCCCCATAAATAATAATTTTATCTTCTTGATTTTCAATTACCAGCTCACCAATTTGCATGCTTTGGTGGTTATTAGCAAATGGGTCAATCATTTAATCCCCCTCTTTTCATGAGTAGCATATTACAGGATGTATCAGAATCACACAGGTTTAGCAATATTTAAACGACCTATGTTTGCAATTGTGTCATGAGCCATTCAAAGATTGCTACTACGAATAATATCCAAGCAGGCTCTTCTACCTCTGTGGTTGGTAGATCTATCGCTTCGCCAGCCTTTAGCGGTAAATCCAGAGCTTGTACTTTAGTCTTTGCATCAAGTACCGGCAAGACGTCAATACCAATTTTAGACGTCAATTCGTCAATACTAATGATTTCTATACGCTCAGATTCGTCGTTTGGCGCATAGTAAACACCTGCTTGATTGATCGCTGGAATATAAACGGCTTTAAAAAAATGACTGGGCACCAGTACCCGCCCTGCTAATTGTTTAGCTTTTTTATCAGTAAATGCAACCCCTGTGACAGTATAGACTTCACCATATTGCTGCGTTAAATAGCGAGTCGCCGATTCAATATTGCGCCAGATATAGCGATTATTACGTGGTGATTGCGGGGCTATATTAGCAAGGCTAAAGCTATCATACTGCTGACTTCGATTGGCCATGTCACCATTAGGCGCTAAATGTCCGCGGTCATAACCTGAGCCTGAATAGTCAGAGAGCTTGGCACGCATGGACTGTGGCAATCGGCTTTCTTCATGAAAGCTGTCTTCACGGTCGATTTGTTTGGCCTGCTGTAAACGCTTACGATCCAGATATTCTGCTGACCATAATGGTGTACGTGATATACCAGAATACATGACAGCGAAACCGTCCATACATAGTGCTTGGGTATTATTACTGAGCTTCGTATTGCTGAATTCAGGATAGACACCGCCATAAAATGATTGGCTGCATTGTGTGAAATCCTCAGCATGTGCCGTTGATACGCTTAAAACGGTAGCAATTATTACCGTTATCGTGCTGTTTTTTAGATTAAATCTTCGCTTAAAAACACTTCTCATGCAACTTTCAACCGTTTATGCTTACTATTACGTATGCTCTATCCTAGCAGGCGTCTACCAATAAAGAAAGATACTGCGCACACCGTGACATTTTAAATGCTATCCGCTATACTAGGTCCTGCAAAAATCAGTGCCTGTATATCATATACAGTATTTAAAAGCTTGGAGTCCTAATCAGATTATCAATGGTCTGTGTAGTATTTAAGTGAGTATGACTCAAAACGGTGAAGTGGGTGAGTGGCTGAAACCGCACGCCTGGAAAGTGTGTATACGTTAATAGCGTATCGAGGGTTCGAATCCCTCCTTCACCGCCAATCTTATAAAATCCTAGTTTTCCTTATCTCGACCTAAATACTCCTTAAAACCTTTAATAGCAAGACTTTCAGTCTATGATTATTCTCTATTGCTGTCCCAATCATTCCCGTTCAACCCTATGTATCCCACGTGTTGTGTTGGTCTATTCGTTGGTCATACTATTTTCCTCTTTGGGTTAGTATAACCTCTTAGGCGCTGTCCAATTTAATTATGCCACTACAGTCATATACAAACAAAAAAAACGGTGCCTCAAGTAGGCACCGTTTTTAAATTATTAAACACAGCTACCAAGTATTTTTTGATCAATTACGAACATGACTATGTTTATTATCTAAATTGGTTTTGACGTAATGGGTTATGCAGGCTTCTCATTAATTATTTTTATCAAGGATAGAGCCTAAACTTAGTCAAAAGAGTTCTTAAAAACGGAAAAACAGTCTTTACAGCTGAATTCTCAATACTTTATTAGACTAAGGCATACTACAACACTCCGATACCGCTCAACAATAACTGACCGCCTGCCACTAATAACAACACACCGAATGCTCGCTTTAGCATCAAGGCTGGCAATACATGGGCAAGCTTAGCCCCAACTTTGGCCATCGCGAAGCTTGCAACTGAGATACATATAAATCCACTAATATGTATAAAGCCTATAGTGCCTTTAGGAAGATTGACAACATCTTGACCAAACCATGCAAAACCCACCGCTCCAGCTACAGCAATTGGTAAACCACAAGCAGCAGACGTTCCCACCGATTGTCTCATCGGTAATCCTGCCCAATTTAAAAATGGAACAGTCAAGCTACCACCGCCAATACCGAAAATAGACGAGGCCATACCAATAGCACTACCAGCACCAAACTGCACACTAGCAGGCGGTAAAGGCCTGTCTAATTGTTCCTTATTGGATAAAAACAACATTTTCAAAGCCATTAATAATGCCCCAATACCAATAATGACTTGCAATATATCTCCATCAATCATATCGGCAATCCCTGCCCCGACTAGACCACCAATTACTAAACCTAATGCCATACTACGCCAGACTTCCCAACGTACACCACCACGTTTGTTATGTGCGGTCAATGAACTAATAGAGGTTACGGCAATAGTCGCTAGAGAGGTTCCAATAGCTAAATGTGTGACTACCTCAGGTGAAAAATTGTATGCGGTAAAAATCCACACGAGTACTGGTACAATAATCATGCCGCCGCCTACACCAAACAAACCAGCACTGACCCCTGCGAACGCACCTGCAATAACAAACCACACATACAACATGTAGAGCCTACCTTTTGATTATAATAAATCACAAATAATGATGATTATTTCATCTGATGGCCTTATTAAAAATTTTATAAAAAACCACTTATCAGGCTCTAAATTATAAAAACTATTAACTAGCACCTTAGCTATTTCTGTCTATCCACTCTTTTAACCCATCTACATTACGAAAGTCGTCCCAACTTCTACAAGGCACATGCGGTAGCAAATTATTTACCATTCTGGACAAAGCATTTCCTGGCCCTATTTCTATTACCATACTTGGCTGATATTCTTCAATATTTTCCATACAAAAGTACCAGTCTAACGCATGGTCTATTTGACGTGACAAGATTTCTAAACCTTGATGTGTATCGCTGTACCTTATTCCTTCAGTTGCACTAATGATGGGAGTTGTCATAGAAGGTAAAGCCAATGTCTTAGTATATTTACGAAATCCTTCTGCAGCACCTTGCATCATTGCTGTATGGGATGGCACAGACACGTTTAACAGCTGCACACTTTGTGCACCTAGTGTTTGTGCAACTTGTGCAGCCTGTTCAAGATCATTTTTATTACCACCTATAATGAATTGGTCCCTATTGATCTTGATAGACAGATAGGTGTTGCTTTCTTCAAGCAGTTGCTCAAGGTTCCTATCAGAAACACCTTTGATTGCTAATAACCCGCTAGACTCTGTTACTTCTTGCTGCATGAGGTTGGCTCTTTTACTAACTAAATCTAACCCGCCCTCAAATGTGATTTGGCTACTACAACAAAAGGCATTTGCTTCTCCCAAAGAATACCCAGCAAAAGCCGTTGGTGCTGCAATCAATTGACGTAGCTGATGCCATCGATAATATTGCAAAGTATAAATAAACGGTTGCGCAACTTTGTTATCAAATAATTTATCACTATCAGAATTTTCATTGAAGAGCTCGGGTGCCATAGCACTTAGAATCGATCGCTCGTGCTCCGAGATATAGGTCAGTATTTCATTCACATGCTTTTGGCTTTGTAGGCCTTGCCCACTAAATAAGATAATTAAATTCATTTTCCACCTTATAAAAGAAGATTGTGACGGCTAGTAAGTCGGCACTGCCACCTGGGCTGAGGTTATTATGAATAAAATATTGATTAATATTACTTACTTTCTGCCGCCAATTTAGCTGATGTACACCACCTTCCTGCAAAAACTGTTTCGCCAATGCTTGAGCATTTTCTAAATCTTTTATCCCGCCTCGCCACACGATATTAGTATCCGATAATGCAGATATCAGTGTCATCAATGCTTGCATACTGGCTTTTTCAAAATCTTGAGTGCTATAAATAGTGTCATAGAAGCATGGCAAAACGTCAGTTAAAATAATCTCAAAGCCATTAGAAACCATCTCGATAGCACCAGTTATGCCGTGCTTCTTAAACATTTTTTGACCGTGGCTATTTGGCTCACGCTGCAGACGAGTCGTTAAATCAAACTGCCACCGATCCACCAGTTGCTCACAGATATTGTTAGCGGTTAATGGTATTTCTGCTTGTATACATCTACCAATCGCTGCACAGACAAAACCTAAATTAAATATAGCCCCTTTATGGGTATTAATATTCTTGGTCGCCTCTCGCATTTTTGCTTCTTGGTAAATCCCCATATGCTTTAAGTTATCGAATGGTCTGTCATCATAGCCAAACTGACTTAACGTGGAAAAATACCCTTTCAAAGATGTGATGCTATTAATAAAAGTAATATGGTTCATATCTGTGTGACTGCCATTACTGGAGGGACAGACAAGACCTGGTTTATTTTCCAAACTTAACTCATCATATAAAGCTTCACATGCTAATTCATCAATCTGCTGCCAGACTGCCTGTATGGGCAATAAAGGTTTGTTTGTTTGATCTAATAAAGTGTTCAAATTCATCAGTATTCCATCCTAGTGATACGTCTATTTTTTGAAGCTTGATATCACAAAGGGTTTTCACTAAAACGGTTGGAATATCAAACATAATGGCGTAGATTAGTTCATTAAAAGATATGTCGTTACATCCATGTAATCTTATCTCCCCATCAATTTTTAAACCCACAGTAGATTTTGCAAACAGGTTCAAGGCTTCCACTTCTAACAATATTTGTGAGATATTATTGCTGTGTGCAACGATCAAAACATCCAAATCTGATGTTGGTTTCACAAAAGGCAAATCCGTAAAATATTGATTGGCAAAGGAGCCATAGACATGCACATCACAATCTAAATGAGAACAGCGTTCGATAAATTTTTGAGTGTGTTCTCGAATCGCTTTCGGCAACTGAGGCACTAAAACCTCAAGCGCTAAAGGTGGCTTGATAATTTCAGGTGTTTTAGATAGTGTTAGTGCCAATCGATATTTACGACCGTCTTCTATATAACTAGTAGCAACTTTGATTACATTGGCAATGTCTTGTCTACAAGCAGTCAGTGGCTGTTGAGATTCAATCATCTTACCAACAGCCATCGTCACAGATAAAGGTAGGGATGCATTCATAAAATCGTATGACTCATGTGGTTGTAAGTAAACTAAATCATGACGTTGCATACATCTCACCTCTATAAAAATCTGCTTAGAATTAAGCCATCAGAACTGACTCAACAATCTCGTTGCATAATAAACGCCCTTTTCTTTCTTCTGCTACTTGCCGGCGATCATCTATAAGAAAATCATCAATATCCATCAGCTGGGATTCAAGAGCATTTTCGACCAGATGTTCATTAAGCTCTTTCCAGATATCATCAACTGCTCCCATTGCATAATAGTTCTCTACACCTGGAGCAAAAATGGCTGATGTCTGTGACAAGGACTTCAGTTTATCTAACGGTATTTTGGTTACCCTGGACATCGCATTTAAGTCCATTACTTTAACTTGGCTTGATTGCATAGCAAATACTTGATTTGCCATGAGACCATAAGATAAAAACCCACCACTAACCGCCTCACCCAAGACAATGGCTATATTTGGATGAGCGCTACGTCTGAGCAAATCTACACAAGATGCTAGATGAGCAAATGTTCTGTTTAAACATAACAGCTCATCAGCTCTCGATGAGTCTTGCCCCATCGTGTCTACAATAAATACGATGGGTGTTTTTTGACCTTTTGCTATGACATCTAATATCTCATTAGCAAGGGTCATTGCAATCAGCTGGTTCATAGCTGCAGAATCGACTGTACCAATAATTTCAACTTTCCCAAGTTTAGTGTCTGCACTACCTCGTATCATTGAATGCTCAATGCGATACTCAAGATTATTGGGAAAAAGCTTTTCTAAAATTGTTTTGGTTTGCATGATATTATCCTTTTTTAATAGCTCTAACCTGTTGAGCGCTAAGCATGGAAATAGATTCAGGGTTGTCTATATTCATTGCCTGCCAAATTTGTATACTATCTTTCTCACCAAACCACTGATCATATTGGTTCTGCAATGACGCTTGCTGTTGCTGCAAATACGCTAAGTCTAAATCCACAGCAGGTTGCTGAAGAGCCTCAATAATCCCTTGAGTAATATCATTTACATCGTCTTCTACCAAAAACTCGACATGATTGAGCAAATAACGTGTTTTACCACCTGTCACTCGCCATACTAAAGCCCTGTCTTTAGAGTCAAACTCTTCTACACCCTTAATAGTTTCAATGACTTCAGGACCTGAAAGAGCCAAACGTCCCTCTTCTGTCATGATAACGTGCGTACTTAGGCACGCACATATACCCATGCCACCAAAGGCACCATTCGTACCACCAATGACGGTAATAATAGGAATGCCAGCATTTCGAACTTTTAACATCGCACGCATAATCTCAGAAATCGTGATCAAACCAGCGTTTGCCTCGTGAAGGCGAACGCCACCTGAATCAACCAAAAATATGATGGCTTTAGGCTTTTCCTCAATAGCTTTGAGTAACATGCCGACAATTTTTGCCCCATGTATTTCCCCTACAGCACCCCCCATGAATTTGCCTTCTTGAGCAATCATGTATACTGGCTCATCTTGAATTTTTGCTTGCCCAATAATGACACCATCATCAAAACTGCCTACAATATCTAACGAGGCAAGGTTGGGACTCACAGGGATACTGCCGGGTTTAAGAACTTCTTGAAAACTGTTTTTATCAACAATACTGGTGATTCGATTACGTGCCGTCTTTTCATAAAAGCTTTGTTGAATATTTGAATTATCCATTTGATTCTTCCTCTAAGATATTAATCGCTTGGCTTAAACGTAAACTCACTACTGCAGGAGTCGCACCCATATCATTGACTTTAAACTCCAATCCGCCTACTGCATAACGACTAGAAAAATCCTTTAACACAGTCTCCCAAATATGATCAAAGCCTGCGACTGAGGTATCAATAATGAATTTGCTACTTTCATTGTTCGCTAGCGGTGTTACTAATACTTCTAAGTTGCCTGACCCAACCACACCGCAAATAACTTCTTTTTTGATATTTTCGATTGGTTGTGAAATGAAGTCGAAATTAAGTACATTCATAGTTATATCCTTAGTATTGTTTTACCAGTTTCTAAAACGGCTTGGTGGAGAGTAAGTACCATTCGACCACTTCACTAAATCTTTGACAGATTTGGCTGCCAATAAATCCCTCGTCGCTTTTGAAGCATCTACGCCAATATCTTCTGGTCTTTGGATAATCCCACGCTGTCTTAATTCTTTGACTTTTTCATGATCTCGTTGCAGACCGACAGGTGTGTAACCCGCTACACCGCGAATGGCCTGCTCTCTCTCTTCTGGAGTGCGACACAATAATAAGTTTGCGATACCTTCCTCGGTCACAATATGTGTGACATCATCGCCATAGATCATGATGGGTGGAAAGTCACTTCCCATCTTTTCTTGTAGTTGCCATGCATCAAGCTCTTCCACAAAGACAGAATCCATATGCTCACGATAAGTTTCTACCATTTGCACCACTAGCTTACGACCTTTTACCACGCGTCCATCTGTCGCTTCTTTACCTGCTTTGAGATATGCATAGCTAGAATGTCTACGTCCATGTGGATCTGACCCCATATTGGGAGCCCCACCAAAACCTGCAATGCGGTCTACCGTCGCTGTCGAACTATTACCTTGTAGATCAATCTGTAAAGTTGCCCCTATAAATAAATCGCAAGCATACAAACCTGCCGTTTGACTAAAAGCACGGTTGGATCTCATACTTCCATCTTTGCCTGTAAAAAATACATCAGGGCGGCTTTGAATGTATTCATCCATCCCTACTTCTGAGCCAAAGCTATGAATACTATCCACAAACCCACTTTCTATCGCTGGAATCATAGTCGGATGAGGATTAAGTGCCCAGTTAGTACAAATTTTACCTTTGAGGTTTAATTCTGCGCCGTAGGTAGGTAAGAGCAACTCAATTGCTGCTGTATTAAAGCCAATCCCATGGTTTAAGCGTTTGACTTGATAGGGAGCGTAAATACCTTTTATAACCATCATTGCCATCAATATCTGTACTTCGGTAATCTGGGCTGGATCACGTGTAAACAGAGGCTCTATATAGTTAGGCTTAGGTGCAACAATGAAAAAATCCACCCAATCCGAAGGAATATCAACTCGTGGAACGATATCTACTAACTCATTCACTTGTGCAATGACAATACCGCTCTTGAATGCCGTGGCTTCTACAATTGCTGGTGTATCTTCAGTATTTGGACCGGTATATAGGTTACCTTCTGCATCGGCAGAATGTGCTGTGATCAAGCACACATTCGGTATTAAGTCGATAAAATACCTACCATATAACTCTAGATAGGTATGAATCGAGCCAATTTGGATTTTTTGTTGCTGAACCAGCTTTGCTAATCTTAATGCTTGTGGACCAGAAAAAGAAAAATCTACTTTACTGGCAATACCCTTTTCAAATATATCGATATGGCTGGGTAGTGCTAAAACCGACTGTAATATATGCAAGTCGTTTAGCACTTCATTATTACATTGAGACAAACATTCAGATAAAAAGTCAGCTTGCTTTTGATTATTACCTTCAATACAAACTTTATCTTCAGGTGCAAGTACCGTTTCCAGTAGTTCAATTGTTCTATCACTCGGGACTAGTTTTTCTAATCCTTTGTCTTTTGCAGCATTTAGTTTGGTAAGCCGTCTAGTTTTTTGTGTATCCCATACTTTTTTGTCAATATTCGCTTTCATAAGACTTCCTTTCTCTACTTATTAAAATATTGCGTTTAGTGTTAAGAAAAATATAGATGGTCCTAATAAAGCACCTAGGCCCGTATAAAAAGTGGCTACCAATGCTCCATATGGAACCAGCCTTACATCAGTACCTGCCAAGCCAGCTGCTACTCCACTAGTAGTACCTACCAAGCCACCGAAAATCATGGCTGAACGTGGGCTTTTAAGATACATAAATCTGGCAAGTAAAGGGGTTGCGATCATAAAGAAGACGGCTTTAATCAAACCAATGGCAATGGATAAAGCAATCACATCAGAGCTTGCTCCAATTGCTGTACCTGTAATAGGTCCCACAATGTAAGTCATTGCACCTGCTCCAATAGTGGTCATAGAGACAGCATCTCTATAGCCTAATGTCCATGCAACACCGGCTCCTACCACAAACGGTATAACGCAGCCCAATATCAAGGCAACAATACCAATCTTCCCAGCACGCTTTATTTCTTTAACGTCTACTTCAAAAGCAGTAGATGCAATGGCAAGATCTCTGAGCATCGCGCCACCTAAAAGAGCAAATCCAGAGAAAAGCTCTATATCGGAAATGCCTTTTTCACCACCAGTATATAAACCAGCAAAATAGGCAGCAATGAGACCAAGGGTGATAGCAATTGCAGATGACTGTAGCTTATTGTTTGTTAGGTACTTGGATAGTATTTGAGAGAAGAGCATCACTAGGCCTGTTACTGCTAGAGCAGTTACAAAGGCATTTTTAGTGAGGGTTTCTATAATTAAGTCCATTTAATTACTCCATTGCGCGATTGAATTGGTAGTTTCAGTTTTCTTATAGTGTTGATAATATTGATGAGACACTCACAATTGGTCACGATGCTCTTCAGTATCATCCCAAGTAAATGTATCGTAATCATTACCAATATTATTAAGTAAGCGTACGACAAAGACAGTTGCAGTAAGCGCAATAACAGAAACAACAGCTGCTACCATTCCGCCAGATAGTGCAGCGACTACGTTCTGTCCTGCAGCCATCGCAACAACGATAGGGATGTACATACCTGCCCAATATAGAACACCAAACTGCGTCGACTTAGGTAGATAACCTTTTTTAGCAAGCATTTCTTTGCCGACAATTAGTAGAATCATTGCGATAGCTACACCACCAATATTAGCGTCAACCCCTAATATTTTTCCTAACAATCCACCAAGAAAAACTCCTAGCAAATAGCTAACCGCCAATAAAGCAGTACCATATATGATCATAAAAACCTTCCTTGGATATCATGACAGCCTTTTTGGCAATATCTAACTTGATATACGGGCTGTATAAATAAGAATCTAAATTAATAACAATTAGATATAGATACAAGCGCAAATAATTGTAGCTTGATGATGTCTTTCAGGGTTCTTCGAATTTCCTTATCTACCCCTACCTTATAAAGAATATAAGCCTTAATAGAGCTCAAAACCTTTAGAAGGATCTATCACCTACTACCCACTTGTTTGATATAATCTAATACAGATAGTTTTAAAGTGCAACCATATTGTATTTATTAAAATATATATTGTATACAAATTGAGGTATTATGAGTTTAATTGATGATTTACCCTTATCAGTACAAGTTAGTAAAAAAATAGAAGACGAGATCATTTATGGTCGGCTTCCTCCTGGTACTAAACTTGATGAAGCAAAGCTTTGCGAAAAATATGGTGTATCAAGAACACCTATTCGTGAAGCTTTGAAACTTTTAGCATCTGAAGGATTAGTAGAAATACGCCCACGTAGAGGTGCAATCATCCCTACTTTAAATATTGTGACGCTATTTGAAATGTTTGAAGTAATGGCATATCTTGAGGGAATGTGTGGAAGGTTAGCTGCCAGAAGAATAAATGAAGAAGAAAAAGTTGAGCTACTGTCTTTACATAATCAATGTAAACAGTACTTAATGGACCAGAACACAGAAAGCTATTATGAAGCAAATAGGACGTTTCATTTCTTCCTATATCAACTTAGTCATAATAGCTTTCTTATAGAGCAAGCAAGCAATTTACACAATCGACTACATCCATATAGGCGTTTGCAGCTTCGAGTAAATAACCGCATGCAACATTCTTTTGAAGAGCATCAAAGGATCGTAGATGCAGTTATTAGTGCTGATGAGGATTTAGCTGAGCGTTTAATTAAAGAACATGTCTCAGTACAAGGAGAAAGGTTTACAGACTTAGTTGCAACTATGAGTCCTGATAACTCACAAGATTAAGCTTATATGCACCATTATAAAACTTGATAGTTTTATTGTTTATATAAGTATACTTTTATGGCACTTTAAGAATGTATTTTAATTGATTTATATGAGCCTTTAACTAGTAACGATAGGTTTAGAGGTTCTTATAAAGCTAGGAATTACGATGTTCGCTAACTGAGAGCACTTAACTTTCTGATCAATTTTCTAGCAGGAATCAATTTACAATGGTTATATTCCTCAAAAAACCTTTTTTAGTGATAATATAGTTTTGAAACTAAAGAGTAGAAACATTTAGTTTCAACTTATTCTGAGATAAATCCCGATATTTACCCTGCATCCAACACTTGAATGATGTTGGTCTAATAGCTGGTCTATAAATACGTATTTAAAATGAAATATATTAAAAATCAAAGTCTTATGTTAATAGTTCGAATCCCTCCTTCACCGCCAATCTTAGAAATTCCTAGTTTTCCCAACTTGTCCCACTCTCTCCTAAACATCTCTTAAAAACTTTTAAGATAAATCTTATAGTCTTCTCATGCTTGTTTTTCTGATATCACTTTCTACGATTTTCTTATCACTAAATTTACATTAATGAATGATTTCTTCAACCTTAAACCGCTTTAACTCTCTCTTCCAGCACTCATCGTTAAATTTGCCTTTCCTAGTAACAACAATGAGACGTTATCTCAAAACAGGGTGCGTTATGATGGGATCAAACAGTCTCTTATCAAACACGCTATAGCGTCCAAACTAATATCACCATAGAAGATCCATTGAATATATCGCATTTAAACAATCGTATACCCCTGCCAAAAAACTTCATGATGCCAGTGCGAGTTATATTAACCATTATCGGTAGCCTTATGATCGTCGACTGTACGATTTTGATGGCAGTAGGTAAGGTAAATTTTGGTTCTGTTGTACCCTTTTTAGTGGGTATGGTGTTTGTTGCTCATGGTATTTTGTGGCATAACGTAATAAAATTTATCTGCCAAAATCGTTGGTTAGGCCGTCTGTGGTATGGGCTATGGATGGTGTTTTTTATCTGGTTGATCAGTTTTGGCATTTTTGTTTATGCATTACAGCAGCAGATTAAACAAAGTGCTAAATCCATACCTGAAGTCGCTGCCATCATTGTGCTAGGGTCAGGTACGGTGGCAGGCAAACCTACACCAACACTTGCCAAACGCTTAGATACTGCCGCGCCCCTTATCGATTCACAAAAAAGCGCGCTAGTTATCACTAGCGGTGGTATAGGTTTTGGTCAGACACGTAGCGAAGCCTATATTATGGCAACCTACTTGTACGATACATATGACATTCCTCCTAAGCATATTTTGCAAGAAGGTCAGAGCACGAGTACAGCAGAAAACCTTATTTATAGCCAAGAGATATTAGCGGCAAAAGGCATTTCTATTAAAGCGCCCATCGCTATCGTGACCAGTGATTTTCATATTATTCGCGCCGCAAACATCGCTCGGCATCAAGGCTACGTGCAACCTATTATGATTGCCAGCCCTACTCCGTTATCCATCCGCTATAATGCGTGGTTTAGAGAGTACTTTGCCTTTGTCAGTGGTTGGCTTTTTGGAGAATACTAGACGGTTTTCATAGTACTTCTCTTTTTGATTAGTTAAAGCGATTGATACTTTTTAGATAAAATAATAATAAGGGACGCTGTTATGATCGTAGATATTTTGTTGACGATACATTTTATCCTACTGATACTGATTTCTTTACGGGTCTTATCTCGTCATGATTTGACCTCGCCCGCTAGATTAGCATGGATTGTCATTCTGTTTATTTTGCCTTATTTTGGCGTGCTGATTTACTGGATGTTTGGTGAAGTGCATTTGGGTCATGACTTTGGGCAAAAACGCGACGATATCATTAAGCGATTAAATACTCATAGTCCAAGCGTTCTTGGTCATGAGACGACGTTAGAGAAGATGATCAAGCCTGCTTATCAAGCTTCCTTTGCTTATGCAGCAAAAGCCACCGGTTTTCATACTATGGAGGGTAATCAGGCAGAGCTCATGGCAGATGCAAGCGAAACACGCAGACGCATGATTGCCGATTTTGATGCTGCAACAGACCATATACATGTGCTGTATTATATTTGGCTCGTCGATGGCATGGGTATTGATACCGCGCAAGCTCTCATTCGAGCAGCAAAGCGCGGCGTTACTTGTCGAGCAATGGTTGATGGCATGGGCTCACGGAAGATGGTGAGCTCAAAGATATGGCAAGAAATGCAAGATGCTGGCGTACAAGTCAGTGTAGCTCTCCCCCTAACCAACTTTGTAAAAGTAATGCTGTTTAGCCGTATTGATCTGCGTAATCACCGCAAAATTACCGTTATTGATGGCAAAATTGGCTACTCTGGTAGTCGTAACTGCGCCGATCCTGAATTTATGGTAAAGCCAAAATATGCGCCGTGGGTCGATATTATGCTGCGTATTGAAGGACCTGTGGTCGCGCAGAATCAGATGTTATTTGCCAGTGATTGGCTGATTGAAAACCCAGATACTTCGCTTGATAGCTTTTATTATGATAGCACGCCAAAGCCTAATGGCTTCCCTGCCCAAGTTTTTTCAGATGGTCCTACTCAGCGGCACGGTACCACGCCACAGTTTTTAGGTGCTTTGATTAGCCAAGCGCAAGAGACGCTGATTATCTCTACGCCTTATTTCGTGCCCGATTATTCACTCGTCAGTATTTTATGCGCTACCGCCTATCGCGGGGTTGAAGTGACGATGGTTTTTCCAAAAAATAACGATTCCTTTATCGTCGCCGCGACCAGTCGCAGTTATTATTGGCAATTGCTTGAAGCGGGGGTAAAAATTTATGAATATAAACCAGGCTTGTTACACGCGAAGACCTTGACGATTGATGGTGAAATTAGCTTGATTGGCTCGACCAATTTAGACTTGCGTAGCTTTGATTTGAATTATGAGAATAACGTTGTCTTTAGCGATAAAAAGCTGACGGCGGATATTATCGAGCGCCAATACCAATATATCGCTGACTCAGACGAAGTAACACGTGAAGAGGTCAAAAACTGGCCACTATCTTCTAGGATTTGGAACAATATCATTGCTACGATGGGACCTGTTTTATAAGCCTTTTACTTTAAGCCCATCAGGTTATTTTGTGAAGTGTCTTGATAAGATGACATAGCGATAAGTAAACTTATAAGTTAGTTGTTTTCTGCAAAATGTATATGACAAACTTGGCTTCAGTTGCAAATGTTTCGGTTGCAACTGAAGCTAGTAGCGCTTGTCTTTTTTCGGTATGCGCACGATATGCATAAGGAGTCATAGTCAGCAAATCGGCCAAATCATCTGCTGATAATTTTAACTCAGTACTGACATTATAAGTGTTAAGCAGCGTAAAATATGGCGCTAATTCCTGCAAAAACTTGTCAGAATCGTGCTCACGGACATCGTTAAACAAAGCCTCACGCATCGTTGCTAAATGCCCGATATCTGGCTTAGCAATGATTAAATAACCCTCATCGCTTAATACTTCATTGAACGCTTCTGGCAGAATGGGACTAAAAATACTGCTAATCCCATTGATACTTTGCGCACGCAAGGGCAAATGAGCAGCACTGGTTACTAATGGATAAATCACTGCTGTTTTAATACTATCGTTCTTATCTTGCTGATTCCAAAGAGAACTTGCTGCCTTGCTCACTTTTGCAAGCTCTACTATGGCAGGTTTACTAATATCTGCCGCAATAAGTGTATCCATACCCGTCTGAGCCATCGCTTGGGTGTAATAACCTTCGCCGCAACCGATATCTAGCCAATTGACTGGTTTACCAGTTTGTTCAGATGGCAACTCGTTTTTTGCTAACAGTTCCACTATTTTTTGACAAATAAGCGCTTGTAATGGCTGATAATGCCCTGCATTTAAAAACCGTTTACGTGCCTCGATGGATGCTTGACTATCACCCGGTGCTTTAGATTTTTTTTGTTGGACAGGTAGCAGATTAACGTAACCCTGACGTGCCACATCAAAAGGATGCGCAGTTTGTTTCAGGTGCAAGCTACCATCACAGCGCCATATATCGATTGCGGGCTGCAGTGGCGACTGACAAAGGGGACAAATAAATAAAGACACAGGCATCTCAAATCATAGCAATATGGCTGTTATTTTACCAAAATTCAGCCATGCTAAGTATTAAAAGGTATGAGAAAAGATAGTATGGGAAACAAAAAAGCCATCTCAAACTTGTTGAGATGGCTTTTTAACGAAGAATATCGAGATTAATCTGAGTTATTGTTTTAACGCAGCTTTAACGTCATCAAGCCAAGGATTACCAAGATAATGGCGATAATCCAAAACCTTGCCACCACTTGGGTTTCTTTCCAGCCAATCTCTTCAAAATGGTGATGCAGAGGTGCCATACGAAAGACGCGCTTTTTGCGTAGCTTATATGAGCCAACCTGTAGCATCACCGACAGTGCTTCTGCAACGAACAGTCCACCCATAATTGCGAAAGCGATTTCTTGGCGTGTCATCACCGCAATGGTACCGAGCATTGCGCCCAGTGACAGCGCACCCACATCACCCATAAACACTTGCGCTGGATGGGCGTTAAACCATAAAAAGCCAAGCCCTGCGCCAATCATTGCGCCGCAGACAATAATCACCTCAGAGTTATAAGCAATATAAGGCACGTGCAAGTAATCCGCAAAGCGTACGTCACCAGAGACATATGCCATCGCGCCCAAGCCTGCAGCAACCAAGACCACTGGCAAAATCGCCAAGCCATCCAAGCCATCAGTTAAATTGACCGCGTTAGAGGCGCCATTAATCACAAAGTAAGTAAAGATAATAAAGCCAATACCAAACGGCACTGCCGAAAATGGAATCATCCAATCTTTAAAGATAGGTATTAATAAATCCTGCATCTCGCGAGTCGTCGCAATATCTGGCTGAAGTGTGGCAATATAATATAAAGAAATGCCGACGAATAATGCACCCATGGATAGCCAAAAGTATTTTTTGCGAGCGATTAGACCTTTGGGGTTCTTATATTTAATTTTGAGCCAATCATCCGCCCAGCCTACCGCACCAAAGATAATCATGACGATGAGCAAAATCCAGACATACGGATTATTCAAACGCGCCCAAAGCAAGGTTGATACCCCAATCGCGCTTAAAATCAGCACCCCACCCATGGTCGGGGTACCAGTTTTGACCAAATGCGACTGTGGTCCATCATTACGAATCGCCTGACCGTACTTAAGTGCACGCAAACGTCGAATAACGCGATTACCAAAAACCATGCTAAAAGCAAGGGCGGTAACGACCGCCAGTAACGCGCGCAGCGTCAAAGAAGAAACCGCATAAAACGGGGCATAATAATGACCAAGCCAGCTAAACAACCAAACTAACACCGCCTACTCCTCGACTAGCGCATTGATAAGTGTTTCCATTTCCATGGAACGAGAACCTTTAAACAACACCGTACAAGGTTGCGCCTGCTGCGCTTGCAAATAAGGTTTCAAATACGCCAATAAACTGTCTTTATCGGTAAACGCATGGGCATTGATATCAGAAATCTCCTGCGCACCTTCGACTGTATAAGGGGCATATTCACCAACGCAAAGCAGTACATTAATACCTGTGGTCGCAATGGTACGACCCAAGCTTCGATGCTCGCTAACCGCCGCCTCTCCCAGTTCTGCGATATCGCCCAGCACCATGACTTGCGTGCCTGTTTGCGCCGCCAATACTTTTGCTGCAGCTCGCACCGAATGCGGATTGGCATTATAAGTATCATCAATCAGTCGATGCATGCCTAACAGCTGACTGTTCAAGCGACCTTTGGCAGGACGCGCATTTTCAAGTCCGACGACGATATCACTAACTTCAATGTTTAATGCATGGGCACAGGCAGCAGCGGCTAAAGCATTATTGACATTGTGCTCGCCCGCTAGTGGCAAGTTGATATCATGGACTTGATTGCCGATATGCAGCTTAAATTCACTGCGCTCAGGCTCGACATCTAAATGGCTGGCACTAACATCAGTATTACCAAAGCCAATCACGTGTGACGTATGCTTTTCAGCGATACGGCGTAATTGATTGGTAAAATCATCTTTATCAGGAACGATCGCAAATTGGCTGTCATTCAAGGTATGGTAAATCTCAGCCTTGGTTTGGCAAATCCCTTCACGGCTGCCAAACTCACCCAAATGCGCCGTACCAATATTTAAGATACACGCAACATCTGGCTGGACAATCTCCGTAGTATAAGCAATTTCGCCGATATGGTTTGCGCCCAACTCCAAAATGGCATAGCGATGATGATCGGATAATTCGAGCAACATCATCGGCACACCCAAGTCATTATTTAGGTTGCCACGCGTGATAAGCGTTGGGGCAAGTCTGCCAAAGATACTACCGAGCATCTCTTTACAGGTGGTCTTACCGCTAGAGCCAGTAATAGCAATAACGGTTAAATTTTGATGCTGTTGACGACGATACGCAGCCAATTGTCCTAACGCTAAACGGGTATCGCTCACCACTAACTGCGGAATGCTATTTGCATCAGCCGTAGCAATAGGGCGAGCGACGATAGCCGCAACCGCACCTTGCGCGATGGCAGTATCGATATAGTCGTGACCATCAAAATTATCACCCGTTAACGCTAAAAATATATCACCAGGCTTTATCGTACGGGTATCGGTGGCAATACGAGTGCTCATTACATCGTTTTCTGAGCCGGATTGTCCTTCACTCAGCTGCCAATGCCCGTTGAGCGCTGCGGTTGCCGCGAGCAGATTGTCTGCTTGCCAAACATACAGCCCTTGCGACTGAATGCTGTTATCGTTGTCGGCTGTCATAATGATTACCTTATATATGATGACTACTTATTTATTTTTTATAGTTAACGACCAATACTTTTTAAATAGCATGGAAAACTAACTGTAAGCGCTATTATTTATCTATAAATGCTATACACGCCCTGCTTGTTTTAAGGCATTTTGCAAAATAACGCTGTCATCAAAATCATAACGGATGTTGTTAATCTCTTGATAAGTCTCATGACCCTTGCCCGCGATAACGACGATATCATCAGCCGCTGCTTGATTGACGGCATACTCAATCGCTGCTTGGCGCGCAGGCTCAATATGGGTACGCTGATATTGTTCAGTACTCATCCCTGCCTGCATATCTTGCAAAATCGCGTTGGGGTCTTCAGTACGTGGATTGTCTGCCGTTAACACGACTTTATCCGCGCCTGCCAATCCTGCTTGCGCCATCAAAGGACGTTTGCCCGCATCACGGTCGCCACCGCAGCCAAACACTGCCCATAGTTGGCCTTTACAATGATTTTTTAGACTGGCAAGCACCTGACTTAAGGCATCAGGGGTGTGAGCATAATCGACGATGAAACAACCATCATTCGATGGTACACGCTGCATACGCCCAACCACACCTTGCAGTTGCGGGATAACGGTCGCAATGCTTTCAAGGCTAGTTCCTAAAGCTACAGCAGCTGCCATAGCAGCAAGTAAATTCGCCACGTTAAAACGTCCCAATAATGGGCTGACGATATCTAAATGATTCATTGTCCCATCGCCAAAATCTGTACGCAGGCTAATCTCTACACCTTGTAAACTTGGCGTGATGTTAGCGGCGACAAAGGTAGCTGTTTTTAGTGAATCTAAGCTGTATGTCCAAACGGTCAAATTGCTAGCGTGTGCGGTGTCGAGCATAATCTGGGCATGCTCATCATCGATATTGATAATGGCATGTGTCAAATCTGGAAAATGGGCTTTATCAAACAGCTTGGCTTTAGCTGCCGCGTACTCTGCCATATCAGCATGATAATCTAAATGATCGCGACTAAGATTGGTATAAATCGCCACCGACACTGGCATACCTTGTAGACGCTGCTGATCCAACCCATGTGAGCTGGCTTCTAATGCTAGTAGTTCAGCACCTTCTTTGCCCATTTGATATAAAAATTGCTGGACCGCTAAGGCATCGCCCGTGGTATGGCTGGCTTGCACCAAAGCGCCAAGCCGACCATTACCTGCCGTGCCCATGACTGCGCTACTCATATCTGTCAGCTGCGTCAATTGTGCCACCAATTGACTAATAGTGGTTTTGCCATTGGTGCCCGTCACGGCTATGACAGTTGGTAATGTCACGGGCTGCTGATACTGCAAACGTGCTTGAATCAAGCTGCCCAGAAAATCACGGATATGAGGCACATATAATACGGGGCAAGGCAAAGTATCTAATTGCTGCTGTGCGATAGATTTTGCATTATCAGTTTTAGTCAATTCGAGATTGACATGAGGCGGGACATTAGCGGTGGCAAGCAAAGCAATAGGGTCGATTTCCGATAGGATAAAAGCCGCATTGTTAGCGGCTTGATAGAGGTGGTCACGGCTTTTTTGGCAATTTGGCGTATGGCTTTTTAACAAGACGAACACGTCATTGCTGGCTAGTTGACGGCTGTCTAAACAGAACTGCTGGAATGGAATATTGATCACCGCATCCAGTTGAACAGCGGTCATTTGATTCGAGAACTCGCTAACAGCTGCGGTCATATTCGCTGTAAATACCTGCTGTAGACTATGTCTATCGTCGCTGCTACTAGCTGCAATCAGCTGGTGCAAGGTAACTGTGATACTGCATGGCAACGAGGTAGACAGGGTCATTGGCAAATCCTAAACGGTTAAAACACATCAAATAGTTAAGAGCTGGATATTAAAAAATTTACTTTTATATCTATTGAGCTTCGGTTTTGAGCGGCTTATCTAAAGGCACATTATATAAACGTAGTGCCTCTTTCATAACATTATGGAAAACAGGAGCCACGGTTAAACCAGCATAAATCTGACCACGCGGGTCTTCGATTAACATGACACCGACCAGTTTTGGATTAGAAGCTGGTGCCATACCCGCAAAGACATTACGATACTGGTCAGTATAGTAGCCGCCTTTTGGATTGATACGGCGCGAAGTTCCTGTTTTACCAGCAACGCGGTAACCATCAATAGCCGCACCCTTAGCCGTACCGCCGTCTTCTGTGACACTTTCCATCATCTGTACGATGGCCATCGCTTGTTCATGCGCCATAATACGTTTGCTTGGTAGCGCTTTGTCATTTTTATTCAACGTTAGCGGATGCATGACGCCACCTGCCGCCAGCGCTGAATAAGCTTGCGCTATCTGTGCCAGCGTTACCTGTATGCCATAGCCATAACTGACCGTTGCCCGTCTTGAGGTCTCTTTTTCTTCCGGTGTCACCACAAGCCCACTGCCTTCACCTGGGAATTGCAGCGGTGTTTTTGCCCCAAAGCCAAACTGTCTTTGCATATTGGTAATGCCATCAGCCGGTAGAGACAAAGCAATCTTGGTCGAGGCGACGTTACTAGATTTCTGTAGTAGCGTTGCCATCGTGATCCGCCCTAGATTATTATGGTCACGAATCGTATAACCACGGACACGGATAGAGCCAGGATTGGTATCGATCAAAGTAGTGGCAGTGTATTTCCCTGAATCTAAAGCTGCAGCAACGGTGAATGGCTTCATGACTGAACCGGGTTCAAAGACATCAAGAAGCGCACGGTTACGCTGATTTTCACCCGTCATCTCATTTAGATTATTAGAGTTAAATGACGGCCATGTCGATAGCGCCAGTACTTCACCGGTTTGTACATCGACTACCATGCCCGTCGACCAACGTGCTTTTTGCAAACGCCCCGCCTTTTCTAACTCTTTATAAAGCAAATATTGCAAACGCGAATCAATGGTCAATGTCACATCTTTACCCGGCACTTCTGGTTCAACCTGTTTGATTTCTTTAAGACTGTTTTGTTTGGCATCTTTGAGCACCAAAACCTTGCCATCATCACCCGCCAGCTCTTTCTCATACTGACGTTCGATACCAGCACGTCCTTCGTAACCACCTTCAGGATCGTTGGCATTTTGTCCCATGAAACCTAGTAGTTGCGAGTTAGGCTGTGGCTGCGGATAATAGCGCTGAAAAAAGTTTTTCTCATTAACACCAGGAAAATCAAGCGAGCTAACGCTTTCTGCAATCTCCGGCGTTACTTTATTTAATAGTGGCAAATAATGGGAGCCTGCACCCGATGGCAGCGCTGCTTTGACTGCCACTTCATCCGTTACATCAATAGTAGGATCGATAGCTGTCACTCTTTTTAGCTCATCGGCTGAGATGTTGGCAGCCGCCGCAAGCGTCGTCAAATCCATATTATCCAAGCGCTTTTGCATACGTGCGATAAGCTGCGGACTTTCAGGATTGGTGATAATAATACGCTTAAGCTCGTAGTATTCACGGGCATAGTCATGCGGGCTAAAAGAGACTGTCGCAAGTGGTGCACTGACAGCCAATGGCAAATCGTTGCGATCCGTAATCATGCCACGATAGGATTTTTGCGTGCGTACACTGGTGATGAGCTCATTGCCTTTATCTTGATAAAACTGAGTATTGGCAATTTGAATATAGTAAGCACGACCGATAAGTGCCACCAAAATAAGCAGCGCTATACCCCAAATCAAACGGAAACGGTTCTTATCTTGTTCGACACCGCCGCGAGAGGAAGCACCAGATGCTTTTCCCAAAATTGATCTTTTGCTTTTTAGATTTTTGACACTGGTATAAGCACCCTGTTCTTCATTCTTTTTTAAGCGACCAAATAGCTTGGCTTTACGGCCATCATCTGATTTATTGTCAGGCTTGCTACTCGTTTGCCCAGATTTGGCCGCACTAGCACGGCGTAGTGGCTTAGTAACCTTGCCGCTGGCGGGTTTTTTGCTGGTCGCTTTAGCACTGGGTTTTTTATCGCTCATTGTCCTGCCTCCGCTAGGTCAGAATCGGTAGCAGCAGCCTTAACGGGTGCATCGCTCACAGCATCAGCTTCGAAAACATCAGAATCATTCGTCGTTAAAGTGTCTGGAGTACTGGCCTCAGGGTCCACGAGTGCAACTGCTGTCGCAGCACCTGGCTGGATAATCAGCTTATCTTTGAGTGTCGGCGAAAACATCCCAAGCTCAGCAACGGCACGACTGGCAATCTGCGGCGTCGCACTAAAGGTCTGCTGTTCAATAAGCAGACGCTGATGCTCAACTTGTAGTTTCCGCTCTTGTTTTTTCATGTCTTGCAAGGTTTTATAATCCTGATGATATTGCTGAACACCTTCAGCCGTTTTGATGCCACTCCATACAATACCAGCCGCCAACAGTACCAATATAGCCACATAGATATTTGATATTTTAAACTTACGCACAAATAAGGCGCCAACATCGGTATTCGATGGCGTTGCGGCGCGGCGGTTTGCAGGTTTGTCGGATATTGCCATGACAATCTCAAAAAAGTGAACTTCAAAATATAAAAAGCGATAACCATTTACGAGTTATAAAACTCTTATAAGCCATCAGCACCATCAATAAAAACAATACCAAGCAAAAAAGTAACTGCTGAGCCTAGCAGATAATGTTTACAGCTTTTTAACAGCCGCGTAATCATTAAAACATTCAGTCATATTTAAACCACATAATTTAATAATGGCATTCATGGATGAACATCTGCTACATAGTCAGCATCAGTACGTGTTGCCATGCGTAACCATGCACTACGCGAGCGTGGGTTATGACTTATCTCTGCTTGACTAGGACCGACGCGTTTTGGCTTACTAAAGTAACGTGGACGCTTGGGTGGCATCGGCAAATTCTCATCTTCTGGATATTGCCCTTTACTATGACGCTGCAAAAACTGCTTGATACGTCGATCTTCTAACGAGTGGAAACTAATCACTGCTAGCTGTCCGCCTACCTTTAATATCGGAATACTTTGCTCTAAAAAGTTATCGACATCACCAAGCTCGTTGTTAATAAAAATCCGCATCGCCTGAAAGCTCTGGGTCGCTGGATGCTTGCCGCGTTGCCAGTTTGGGTGCGCAACTTTTATCACTTCAGCCAATGCTAAAGTAGAGTCGTAACTGTCCATCTGCTTAATGGCACGAGCGATACGGCGGCTGTGACGCTCTTCACCAAACTCATAAAGGACATTGGCCAAGGTTTCATCATCGACCGTCTCAAGCCACTCAGCAACCGACTGCCCGCGGCTGGTATCCATACGCATATCGACCGCGCCATCGCGCATAAAACTAAAACCACGACTGCCATCATCAATTTGCGGTGATGAGATACCCAAGTCTGCCATTAAACCGTCAACTTGAGTGATTCCCATTGCAGCAAGACTGTCTGTTAACGTCGCAAAGCTATCATGTACCACTTTTACGCGACTGTCGCTATTTGCCAATTTACGAGCAACACTAATGGCCGTTGGGTCTTTATCAAAAACAATCAAGGTTGCGTCATCGGCAAGCTGGCTTAATAACAAGCGACTATGGCCACCACGACCAAAGGTAGCATCGACGTAGATACCGCTTGCTTGCAAGCTATCTTGACTTTCGTCGTCTGTCTGCTTCGGTAGCGCTTTGACACCCAACACTGCGGCGACTGCTTCTTGCAATAGCACCGCATCATGGACAAAACTCAATTCGTCAGACGTAGCTTGATCTTCACTAGACTCTTGTGTAAGTTTTTGAGTAGAAGTGCTTTCTTCAGAAAACAGACTCGCCGCTGACATAGAATGATCAGGGTCAGAAGGATTGTGATTAGCATTTGGCGTATTTTTTGGCTTACTATTCGATATGGACACAAACAACTCAATAGATGATGGTCAAATTGACCAGTAATAGTAAAAAATCAGATGAAAATAAACAAGTTATGACTTACCTAACATTATTATCGCAAGGATACACGGCTAGTCAAGCGCTAGAAGGGCATTTCGTTAAAAATATCCCATCTCTCTGTTATACTAGCGCTATATTTTACGCTATTTTTCAACGTTGACTGCCATTCTTTCGTCCATATTTTCACTTTTCACTACTACTTTTGACTGTCCCATTCATTAACAACAACATTCTGAGATTTTTATGATGCAACCATCTACTTCTACTAATATCATACGCCCTGTTCGTACCCGCATTGCCCCTTCGCCTACTGGCTTCCCGCACGTTGGCACTGCTTATATCGCACTGTTTAACTTGGCCTTTGCCAAAGCTCATGGCGGCGAATTTATTTTGCGTATTGAAGACACCGACCAAACGCGCTCGACAGAGCAATCTGAAAAAATGATTTTGGATGCACTGCGTTGGGTCGGTCTTGACTGGGCGGAAGGTCCAGATATCGGCGGTCCGCACGCGCCTTATCGTCAGAGCGAGCGTAGTGATATCTACAAAAAGCATGCAGAGCAGCTGATAGAAAACGATCATGCGTTTCGATGCTTTTGTAGCAGTGAAGAACTCGATGCCATGCGTGCTGCGCAAATGGCCAATGGTGAAACGCCGCGTTACGACGGTCGCTGTGCCCATTTAGCACCAGAGAAAACCGCGCAATTGGTTGCTGAGGGCAAACCAAACGTCATTCGTATGCGTGTGCCAACCGAAGGCGTCTGTCAGGTACAAGATATGCTGCGCGGTACGGTCGAGATTCCTTGGACGCAAGTCGATATGCAAGTGCTTCTCAAAACCGACGGCATGCCGACTTATCATTTAGCCAACGTTGTCGATGACCACTTGATGGACATCAGCCATGTGTTGCGCGGTGAAGAGTGGCTCAACTCTGCGCCGAAACATCAGCTGCTTTATGAGTATTTTGGATGGGAGATGCCAGTCCTTTGCCATATGCCACTGCTGCGTAACCCTGATAAATCAAAACTGTCTAAGCGTAAAAACCCAACCTCTATCACGTATTACCGTGATGCCGGCGTGCTACCTGAAGCCTTGCTAAATTACCTTGGTCGTATGGGCTACTCAATGCCTGACGAAGCTGAGAAATTTACCTTGGATGAAATGATTGCCAGCTTTGATATTCAGCGTGTGTCACTTGGCGGCCCTATTTTCGATATCGAAAAGCTTAATTGGCTCAATGCAGAATGGCTACGGGCGCTAACGCCAGAAGAACTCAAAAACAAAATCCTCGACTGGGCAAGTAACAGCGATAAATTAACCGCTATCGCAGCAGCGATTCAGCCGCGTATTGAGCTGTTATCTGATGCAGTTAATTGGGGTGGCTTTTATTTCCAAAACCTACCTGATATCAATGCTGAGAGCTTTACCCATAAATTACTCTCGGCTGAACAAATTACTGAGATGCTGCAATTAGCGCTTTGGCAGCTAGAGACCTTACCAACGTGGTCGGAAGAAAACATCTATGCCACCTTAAAAGGTCTTGCTGCTCACCTTGACATTAAAATGCGTGATTTTATGGCGCCGTTCTTCATTGCTATCGCTGGTAGCACCTCATCGACGCCAGTCATGAACTCTATGGCAATTATCGGCGCTGATATGACATTGACACGCTTGCGTCATGCGGTTGACGTACTTGGTGGTTTGGGCAAAAAGAAGCTGAAAAAACTAGAGAAACAAGCGGCAGAGTTGCCAGATTTTTTAGCTGCTGAATAATTTTTAACTTTTGGTTCATAACATTATTAGTGAATAAAAAAGAGGGGTCAGGCTATTACTGACCCCTTTTTACGTGAATATCAGCATTTGCATACGAATACTGATTCTTTATTTAATACTTAAATTGGAAATAAAAATGGCAGCCAAGACCGTCACAATAGAAAGTAAAGATTATGTCTTTAACACGTTAAAAGAAGCGCAGAAATACTATGATGCAATCATAAAAGAGCTATACGATACCAAGTTAATCCTCACGACCGGTCAAGACTTTGATGACTTAAAGTGGATATATACCTCTTATTGCAGTTATATCAATCATAATGTCGATCGATTGAAAGAATCTGACATTATTGGTTTTAAAGGTATCAGCACAGTACAACTAAAAGGTGGGCAATATATCCCCACAGAATGCGGTGCCGTTATTTTTTCAGATGGTACGGAAGAAGAATTCTTTACCGATAAAGCCATTAAAGAGATAGCCAGTCAGCAAAATCCACGCTAATTTGGGCTGAGTAAGTTAATAAAATAGCTTTGAACACTTTTTTTTGCATATTTATGCATTATTTTTAAAATAGCAGTTGACAAGACTGCTGGTCTTACATAAAATACGCACACTCTTAGCGAGGGGCTATAGCTCAGTTGGTAGAGCACTTGCATGGCATGCAAGGGGTCAACGGTTCGACTCCGTTTAGCTCCACCATACTATTTATTGCAAAGCTCAGTTTACTGAAACTTTAACGTAAATACTCGCTAGTAGGACGATATCAGCACCTAGGCAATGCTTATTTATAAGCTATCTGATATTGTGAAGTACCGTTGTAACCCCTGGTTATAACACTCTATGCGTCCCCATCGTCTAGAGGCCTAGGACACCGCCCTTTCACGGCGGTAACGGGGGTTCGAATCCCCCTGGGGACGCCACTATACGGCGTCACTTATTAGCACTTTTGCTTAGCATCAGATTAGACTAATAAGCGAACAATAAAAAAGCCCAGTCATCATACGGTGACTGGGCTTTTTTATGTCTGTCATTTCTGAAAAATGCTAGCAAGGCTATATATACCATTAGGAATATTGATAGAATGCAATGTAAAGGCGCTCTATAAAATGTTGAGCTGAATTTCTATCACAAGGAGGGATTGGCTATGTTTGGTATTGAAAATTATCTGGGATTTATTCTTGCTGCCATTTTATTAAATATAACACCCGGAACAGATAGCATGTATATCATTACTCGTAGTATGTCACAGGGACAGACTGCAGGATTCTACTCTGTATTCGGTATTATCTCTGGTATTTTAGTACATACTTTGCTGGCTGCGCTCGGGTTGTCCGTCCTATTAGCCAATTCACCATTTGCATTTACGCTAGTGAAATATATTGGCGCAAGCTACTTATGCTATCTAGGCTTTAAAATGCTGACTAGCAAACCAGCACCTTTACTTGCCAGTAATTTACCCATTGAGGAAAAATTAGCGTCTACTCGACCGTTAGATAGGTGGCAGATATATAAGCAAGGGGTCATAACTAATACCTTTAATCCAAAAGTCGCATTATTTTTCTTGGCATTCTTCCCACAGTTTATCGACTCGAGTTACGGTAATAGCATGTTGTCTTTTTTAGGTCTTGGGCTAACTTTTGCCACGACCGCTTTTATGTGGTTCTCATGCTTGGCATTACTGTCGTCAAAGTTCAGTGAAAATCTGCGTAAGAATCCTACTATTGAAGTGATTTTAAATAGAATAAGCGGTGTCATATTTATCGGCATGGGAGTCAAGCTGCTGACTGAGAAAGGTTGAGCGATAAAATTACCTAAGCACGATAATATTGCATAAAAGAGCCCAATCATATGATTGGGCTCTTTGTCATACTAAGTCTAATCAATTATTACGCAGCGTCTTTGCTCTCAGCTGCCAGTTGACGTAGCACATAATGCAATACACCGCCATGACGCACATACTCGCGCTCTTTTGGCGTCTGTAACATGACATTGACATCAAAGCTCTCAGACGAACCATCGGCACGCGTAGCCGTGACTTTGGCGGTCTTGCTCTCACCATTATCTAGACCTGTGATACTAAGGACTTCAGAACCATCTAGATTATAGGTCGCTGCATTTTTACCCTCTTTAAAGGTCAATGGCAACACACCCATACCGACTAGGTTTGAACGGTGAATACGCTCAAACGAGCTGGTCAGTACCGCTTTTACACCGAGTAGAATCGTTCCCTTCGCTGCCCAGTCACGGCTAGAGCCAGAGCCATATTCTGCACCGCCAAGTACCACGAGCGGACGTTTGTCTTCTTTATACTTCATCGCCGCATCATAGATAGCCATTTCTTGACCATCTTGTAACGTGGCACTATCACCATTGAAGTAATAGGTATAACCGCCCTCTTTGCCCGCCATCATGGCGTTTTTGATACGAATATTGGCAAAGGTACCACGAGTCATGACCGCATCGTTACCACGGCGTGAGCCATAACTGTTGAAGTCAGCTTCCATCACACCACGCCCTTGCAAGTACTTACCCGCAGGAGAATCAGCATCGATATTACCAGCAGGTGAGATATGATCGGTGGTGATCGAATCACCGAACAACCCTAAGATACGCGCGCCTTCGATATCAGGGATACCTTCCGGCTCCATGGTCATGCCATCAAAGAACGGTGGGTTCTTAATGTACGTAGACTCTTCGCTCCATGGATACAGCTGGCTATCGGCTGAGCTAATCGCGTTCCATGCTGCACTACCGTCAAACACTTCGCCATAGTTTTTACGGAACATATCGGCGTCGATATTATTGGCAATTAGCTCGTTAATTTCTTCTGACGTTGGCCAGATGTCTTTTAGGAATACATCATTGCCTTCTTGGTCTTGTCCTAGAGGATGCGTGGTCAAGTCAATATCGACAGTACCTGCTAGGGCATAAGCAACAACCAATGGCGGTGACGCCAAGTAGCTGGCTTTTACGTGCGAGTGAATACGACCTTCAAAGTTACGGTTACCTGATAGTACAGCAGCGGCAACCAAATCACCTTCTTCGATAGCCCCTTCAATCGCCCCTAATAACGGACCTGAGTTACCGATACAAGTGGTACAGCCATAACCAACTAGGTAGAAGCCTATTTTCTCTAGCTCATCCATCAATTTGGCTTTTTCAAGATAATCAGTTACTACTTTTGACCCTGGAGCCAGTGAAGTTTTAACCCATGGTTTAGCTGTTAGGCCTTTTGCCGCGGCTTTTTTGGCAACCAAACCTGCGCCAATCATCACTGCTGGGTTTGAGGTATTGGTACAAGAAGTAATCGCTGCGATAACGACAGAACCATCACGCAATCTATACTCTTCGTCTTCGATTTTGACCGTGCAGTAAGTACTGCCTTCCGCGCAAAAAGGATTAGGTTTTGCCGCGAGCGTTTTTGCTTGCTCTTGCTTACCGCCTTCTTCATCGAAGCGAACCTTGGCTTCAACTTCTTTCTTACGGTCTTTGGTCATCGCCGTCAAGGTTTCGCCAAATTTTTCATGCATATCAGATAGATTAATACGCTGTTGTGGCAAGTTCGGACCAGCAAGTGCGGGCTGTACTGATGATAAATCCAATTCCAACTTACTTGAGTAGGTCGCTGCTGGAGTATCTGCATCATGCCATAAGCCTTGTGCCTTGGCATATTTTTCAACCAACTCGATTTGTGCTTCATCACGACCTGATAGACGTAGATAATCAATCGCCATTTGGTCAATCGGGAAAATACCGCACGTTGCACCATATTCTGGTGACATATTGGCAATGGTGGCACGATCTGCAAGTGGCATACTGTGTAAGCCTTCGCCATAAAATTCGACGAACTTACCAACCACGCCATGCGCACGCAGCATTTCAACCACACGTAACACTAAATCTGTTGCAGTAACGCCTTCGGTTAACTTACCTTTTAGCTCAAAACCAACCACTTGTGGGATGAGCATTGATGATGGCTGACCGAGCATTGCCGCTTCCGCTTCAATACCGCCCACGCCCCAACCAAGTACACCAATACCATTAATCATAGTAGTGTGACTGTCAGTACCAAATACCGTATCAGGATAAGCGGTCAGCTCACCGTCGACATCAGCAGCCATTACCACACGGGCCAAGTACTCTAAGTTGACCTGATGCACAATACCTGTGGCTGGTGGCACGACAACGAAGTTTTTAAAGGCATTCTTGCCCCAATGCAGAAATTCATAGCGCTCATTATTACGCTTGAACTCAATCTTTTCGTTAAGATCTATGGCATCTTCGCGGCCATAAGCATCAACTTGTACTGAGTGATCGACGACCAATTCACTTGGGATAAACGGGTTAATTTGCTCAGCTTTACCGCCAAGCTCAACGACGGCATCGCGCATCGCTGCCAAATCGACTACCGATGGCACACCAGTAAAATCCTGCAGGACAACACGGGCTGGCATAAAGGCTATTTCTTTTGACGCTTCTGCGCCTGCATCCCAATTGGCGACCGCTTCGATGTGATTTTTGCCAACAGACTGCCCGTCATCTTCATTACGCAATAAGTTTTCTAAAACGACTTTCATGCAAAATGGTAACTTGCTGATGTTTTCGTAAGTCTCGGTTAACTTGGGCAGACTGTAATAGGTATGGTCCTTGCTATCGACCGTAATGGTGTCTTTTACATTAAAAATATCACTCATGGTAGCTTCCTTATCGTTGTTATAGATCCTGAACATAAATGACTCTTGAACTAATATGACTATCAATCAATAAGCATTTATGCTGATAATTGGTGGCTAAATAATAGTGCTTAAATTTTTACTAAATGCATTTAATGGCTAACTTTAGTAGCTGTTATTAACAACTCAAATTAATGACTCATAAGAGTTGCTAAGAAAAATAGACCGCTGTATTTTTATACTTACAAAATCTTAGGTAACAAAAGACATAAGCATATCTTTAGTATTTAACAGTAACGTCCTTTTACCATAACAAATAACCCGAGCTTTGTTAACGTCTAGACGTAGTCAAATCGTGGCACAATCGTAAACGTAACAATGCTTTAGCGGTTAAGCATTAACGGTTAACTCGTAAGGTATTCCCTTATCTTTTTATTTTTGACGGCGACCACTGCGAAACACTTGGCTATCATCATAAAAGTTAGGCTTGGCATTTTCAGCCCAAAAATGCGGCACACCCAAAATAGGCAATGGAGACAGTTTGCGCGGTGTCACATCCGGTTGTGATAATAATGCCTCCATATAATCAGCTACTTTCTGATCCAAATGACTAATACGCTCAGATAGCGATAAGGCAAAAAAATCTGGCGTCACATAAATAACAATACTATGGGCGCATAATGCCTTGCGCGGCTGAAGTAGCTTCTCTAATAGTGCATGACCAAAAATATAAACTGCCGCCCGAGAGTGGTTATTCGATTGCTTTGGCTTATCCCACTGCTCACGCGGTTCTACCAAACTTTTTTGCCAGTCAAAATCAATGAGTGCCTCACCAATACTAGGCTCTGCTGTCACTAAAATCGCGCCGTTCTCATCAAGTACGGTAATGGTATCGCGGACACGCCCGCGACTGGCACCAATACCTTGTTGATTGATTTCAAGCATATGATAATAATTCAGCAGGGCTTTGGTCTTAGGAAAGGTTAGCCAAATACTACCGTTAAATAAGTCATGCAAATTATCCCGTGTCGGAATATTACCAGTCGTACCGATAAAGCTCTCGTACGCTTCACCTGCTGGCAACGCATTTTGTGAGACAAATCGTAAGGTTTGGGCTTGATTATTTAGCGCAGGTTTGGTTTGCGGTAATGACTGCTGTAGGTCATCAGCCTGTTGCTGCAACGCTGTATTTAAAACCTTGGCGATAATATCAGGTGTGTTTTCGAGTTTATCTGTTTGAGCAGGCTCATCTCTTAAAGAGCTAAGCTTTGTGATAGCTTTACTTATATAGCCTAACTGGTTTAAGTGACAGAGCCATGGCGCTTGCCAGTCAATGGCAGCAAAGCTGTCATCAAGCTGACTATCGCATGCAGACGGGTTATTAATAGCAGCTTCAACAGGCGCATTAACAGGCACATCGAAAGGAGCGTTGCAAAGATTGGTATTAGGCTTGGCAGGTAATTCAGTGGCGGTCATATTCACTATCTCTATTAGACGACTGGCGTGGCTATGGTATCATGGAGCGCTTTTTTACGGCTAGACGAGCCGCTCGAAATGACGTTTTCGTGCGCTACTGATTGATGAGTTTTTATGGCAAATTTTAACACCCACTTAAATGTCGCATTCATGGTCAGTGGTACGCTGAGTCTAACGGTTTATAAAGCTGGCTTGATTGATGATTCAGGTTTTTTGATGTGTGTGGCGCTCGGTACCATCGGTGGGTTGCTGCCTGATTTAGATTCAGATAACTCGACGCCGATTAAACTTGGCTTTAATATTACCTCGTTTATTTTTGCCTTTGGTCTGGTAATGCATTGGCGTAGTGAGCTGAGTTTACTGGCGTTGATAGCGTTATGGTTGGCCGGCTACGGCTTTATGCGTTATGTGGTATTTTCGATTTTTACCAATATGACCGTGCATCGTGGTGTCATTCACTCGGTGCCCTATATGGCGATAATGGGGCTTGGAATGACCTATATCAGCTACGATATTTTACACTTACCGTTGACGGTTAGCTGGTTTTACGGCTTGTTTTTATTCGGCGGCGCGATGGTACATTTGGCATTGGATGAGCTATATAGTGTGAATTTATCCAATATGAAAATGAAGCGCTCATCGGGTACGGCGATGAAGTTCTATCAACATAAAGACAAATGGTGGTATCTGCTACTGTACGCTATCCTTGCGCTCTTGGTATATTTTGCGCCACCATTTGATGAATTTTGGCAGCAGCTATGTGACCCCGCCCCTTGGGCAAAGCTTAAAATCGGTCTATGGCCAGAATTGATAAAAAACTGGCTAAATTAAAACTTATGAAGCTATCAAAACGAATAATAACTTGAGTAAATAATGTCAATTTCTCTACAGACCTGCCCTTGCCAAATGAACCCGTCATCGGATGACATTAGCGCGCCGCTACTTTATCAAGATTGCTGCCAGCCTTATCATGACAGTTTATTGAGCGAAGAAACTGATAAAGCTGACGGCATAAAAGCAGAAACTGCTGAACGCCTCATGCGGTCGCGTTATAGTGCTTTTGTGTTGGTCAAGCCAAACTATATCGTCAAGACTACAATACCCGCGCAGCAAAATTTACTAGATATTCAGGCAATTGAGAGTTGGGCAAAAGAGACGGACTGGGCAGGATTGGAAATCGTTGCGCACACGCCAAAGCTAGGTAAACGTCATGCGCAAGTTGAATTTAAGGCTTACTTTAATGTCTCTGATAATGAAGATGATGGCTTGCAGGCGCATCATGAATTGTCTGCCTTTGTAGAAGTAACAGACAAAGCGAACAACGATGCGCGTTGGTACTTCCTCGACCCAACAGTAGAAATGACTATAACCCAAAAACAGCCGTGTATTTGCGGTTCGGGTGAGAAGTTTAAGCGTTGTTGTGGAATGTATATTTAATTAACATCCACTATTCACCACTTCTAAACACTCGCCCCAACTGCCCGTGCCACCGCAACGCCTTCCTCAATCGTCAAAAACTTGCGCTGGCTTGGGCTGTCTTTATAAATGACATCCCCATCTTGAAATATTAAGCATTCATTGACTGCCAGCTGCTGCCATTTTTCATTTTCAGTCAATGGCACAGTCACTAAGATAGTCACTTTATCTTTATCAGTGGTTACATCACCAAAGTTAATCGCCAAATCATCATCTGCTAATTTTGCTTCACCAAATGGTGCTTTGCGCGTGAGATAAAACAGTAAACTGCCTGCATAAGCCAATTGCCATTGACCATTCGATATTAAGCAATTAAACAAACCGTTAGCGGATAAATAACGACATTGAGTCGTCAAAAAGTTAAACAGCGTTTTGTCATCCGGACGAGTTTTAAAGCTACTTTTCAGGCGATTGACCAGATAACAGAACGCCATTTCAGAATCAGTTGTGCCGACTGGTTGGCAATGTGAGGCATTACCATTGTCTTGCAGGCGCTGGCAGCGTTTAGTAAATTCGCTATTCATCTGTCCGTTGTGCGCAAATACCCACTGCTCACCCCAGACTTCACGGACAAAAGGATGGGTATTCGCCAAACAATTCTGACCTTGGGTGGCTTTACGAATATGTGCGATAACATTCATCGCTTTAATTGGATAATTATTAACCAAATCAGCAACGGGCGATAAATGGCTTGGGCGATTGTCATGGAATAAGCGTAGACCAGTCGAGGCATTGTCCGACTTTTCACTATTAGAGCTGTCACTATTAGTGCATTCGCTACGCTCAAAAAATGCAATACCAAAACCATCCTCATGACTGTCTGTCATGCCGCCGCGACGACGGAAGCCTGCAAAGCTAAAACCAATATCGGTTGGCGTATTACAGTTCATACCTAAAAGTTGACACATTTATAGAGTACCGCCGTTATTGTCGTCTGTTTCAGGCAAGCTTGCCGCATCCTTATCAATACTATCCAAAATGCGTTTGGCATGCACCAAATCGGTATCTTGTACCCAAAGCACGATGCCAGAATTCATACCAGGCATCGCACTCAGCGGTTGTAGAGAAACAGTAATATCATTATTACGCAGCAAATTGGCATGTAACTCACCTTGGATATTGGTATCGTAGCGTGCCAGTTTGTGCCAGTTATCAACTTGATCGGTCATGAGGTCGCCTTTATATGTTTGATACAGGAATGCTCAAAAAAAATTATACTAATTGATCGAGCGTATATTCTTTAATAATAAAATCGCTGCTATTACCTAAACTATCACATGTTTGCTCAGCTTGCGTAATACTGCTGAACACACCGGCTATCGGCTTTTCGATCTTATTATTAATAGCTAACAATACAAATACCGTATTTTGCACTTTTTCAACATGTGACCAATGATAAGCAGCTAGACGCTTCATCAAGTCAGGGTTTTTGACCATGATGTTATCACCGGTACGACCTTCGGTACGGTTATAATGAATGACGTTGAGACGTAATAGCCAAAAAATCACCGCGGCTTTTGCGAGCATCACTGGTAAGGCACGCTTTTCATCTTCACCGAGCATGCGTTTCGACTCATAGCCTTGCAAAAAAGCCGCCATTTTGCTGCGGTCAAAATTCACCGACTCGCCTTGTTCAGCCATACCCCAAGTGGTACAAAAATCATTAATGGTAATGGCAATATCCATCACATAATGCTCGACGCTGACTTCGGTAAAGTCTAACAATCCAGTCAGACGCGCTTCACCTTTTTGACTGTTATTTAAAGATAAGTTCCATAAAGTATTATCAGCAAACATGTCTAAATGACATAAGCCTTTTGGCAAAGTGGCAAGTGGCAAGTCCGTATAAGATTGCCAAATATCACTCATCAATTTAGCTTCGTCAGCTGGCATAAACTGCATTTCACGGTCGCGTACCTCGCTCCATGGGTATAATGGCACGCCATATTCTTCCGCAGGCTGTAGCTGTTGTAGCGTTTCATGCAATACTGCCAAAGATGCGCCAATTTCATGGCACATGGCTTGCGTAGTCTGCTGTGGATGAGAGCCTGCCAAACATGGCACTAAGGTAATCGCTTTATTATCATAGCGTATGACATAACATTTTTCTGCGCTATCAACGAGTGATAACGGCGCCGCTACCGGTAATTTACCATCTAATTGGTTTAAGATAACCGCCATTTTTTCGATATCTTCTGGTGGACGCTCTTCAAACAAGGTAAACACATAAGAATGTGCACCATCTACATCATCAGTCGTCTGAATAAACCAGTTAGAGTTTTTGATACCTTGGGTAATTGGAATGGCACGCGCGAATGACACGCCAAAACGTTGGCAAAAGGTAGCAAATTGATCATCGGTTAACTGGGTATAGACGGACATGACATCTCACTTATGGCAATTAAATAAAGGTAAATGGGATAAATATAGACGGTGATGGCGACGATTGCACCGCTTATAGATAAACTTTGGCAAAAAGCACATTAATCTTGCGAAAACCTGCCTGAGATGGCAGTGATTTTGCTAGACTAGCGCTTATAGAATGAATTGATTATAAGGTGAAAGACCCTATGTTAGCAAAGCGTATCATCCCTTGTTTGGACGTTGATAATGGGCGCGTGGTCAAAGGCGTACAATTTGTCGATATCAAAGATGCAGGTGACCCTGTCGAAGTAGCGAAACGCTACAATGAACAAGGCGCCGATGAGATTACTTTTTTGGACATTACTGCAACCAATGACGAGCGCGATACCACCTATCATACGGTCGAGCGTATGGCGGAAACGGTATTTGTGCCATTAACTGTCGGCGGCGGCGTGCGTAAGATTGCGGATATCCGCAACTTACTCAATGCAGGTGCGGATAAAGTAGCGATTAATTCAGCAGCGGTATTTACCCCTGAGTTCGTCGGTGAAGCGGCGCAGAAATTTGGTAATCAATGTATTGTTGTGGCTATCGATGCCAAACGCGTTGCAGATATCACGGTTGATGGTGTTATCGTACCGCATTGGGAGATTTTCACCCACGGCGGTCGTAAGCCAACAGGCATTGATGCCGTCGCTTGGGCAAGCAAAATGGCTGAGCTTGGCGCTGGTGAATTATTGGTAACTTCTATGGATAGCGATGGCACCAAAAAAGGCTACGATTTGGCATTAATGAAGCAAATTACCAGTCGTGTAAATGTACCGGTCATTGCTTCAGGCGGCGTCGGTAATTTACAGCATTTAGCCGAAGGCGTATTAGAAGGTGGCGTCGATGCCGTCCTTGCTGCCAGTATTTTTCACTTTGGTGAGTATACCGTTCAAGAAGCCAAAGCATATATGGCAGCGCAAGGGATACAAATGCGTTTGTAAGACGTTGGTAAAATACAAATATAGTAGAAAAAAATGTTATCATAGCGCTAACTGCTTATTATCATTTGGTTTTCGTTCATTTGACTGCCTATTTATCTGCTCACTAGCCAATTAAATAAGCGATTTGAACCTAACAATATATTTAGATTCCTAATACTTAGATTCTTATACTTCTATTAATAGCCTATTCGGCAAAGGATTTTTTATGTCAAATTTACAACAGCAACGCAATGACGTGACCCATATTGATGGCAATTTACATCAAAACGAGGACGTGCGTATCGGTATCGTCGTCGGTCGTTTTAATGGTTTTGTCGTTGAATCATTGGTAGATGGTGCAATCGACGCCCTACTTCGTCATGGTGTATTGGGTAGCAATATTACCGTTATTCGCGTTCCTGGTGCTTTCGAATTGCCATTGGTTGCTCAGCGCGCTGCTGAATCAGACCGTTTTGATGCCATCATTGCGTTAGGCGCGATTATCCGTGGTAGCACGCCGCATTTCGACTTTGTCGCAAGCGAATCTGCTAAAGGTTTAAGCAGTGTTGCCATTGACTATAATATTCCAGTAGCAAACGGCGTATTGACTACTGACAGCATCGAGCAAGCGATTGAGCGTGCTGGTACTAAAGCTGGTAATAAAGGTTCAGAAGCAGCGATGGTTGTACTAGAAATGCTTGCCGTGTTATCACAGTTAGACATTGATGATGGCAGCGAAGACGCTTAATTGCACTCACTGTTAGCCGCATTTGTGAGTATAAAATTATTATTTATTGTTTGAAACGGGGCTATGGTTATAACGATAGCCCTCAGCACTTTACAATAGCGTTAATATTTTAAATGATTATCGAACATCCATCTCCAAGACTGACTAGCAACATTTGCTAGTCGACCACTATTTAACATTTTATTTTTAAACTTATTATCTCAAAAACTAGGTATAGACCCCTTATGACTGACCAACTCAAGCGCGCTATTAGCGCTGCACAAACCGCACAAGTTAATGACCAACAAGCTGAAGCCACGCGCATCGCGAGCAGCAGTGCGGGCGATCAAACCTTTGATATGAGTGAGTCTTCTTATAAGACCAGTCACACTGCTATTCGTAAGGCACGCCGCTTTGCTATGCAAGGTCTATATGAATGGCTGGTTACTGACCGCCGTTTTGATATCGATGGCAAGCTTGGCTGGAAAGCCAATGCCCCGCACGATATTGCTGCTCGTACACGCGCGACTAATGCCATGCATACTGTACATATTGGCTACTATCATGAAATGATGCGTGATATCCCAGAGCAGATTGATGCCTTAGATGCGCTTATTAGCCAGCATCTAGATCGTGAAATCAATAAACTCGATACGGTTGAACATGCCATTCTTTTAGTTGGCGCTTACGAGCTACAAAATCGTTTAGAAATTCCGTACAAAGTGGTACTTGATGAAGCGATGAAGCTAAACAATCACTTTGGCGCGACAGATGCACATAAACTGATTAATGCCGTCTTAGATAGAATGGCAGTTGAGCTACGTGCTCCTGAAGTAGAAGCAGATAGTAAAGCCAATCTTCGCACCTCGCAAAAAGCGGCAGCTAAGCCTGTTACTAAAGCGGATAAAAACACAGATATCAATGCTAATAATAGTGATATCGAAGAAAAACCAACAGCATCAAATAAACCACGTATCAGTGCTAATAATGCCAGTGTTAAACGCAATAGTGTCAGTAAAGCTTTGGCAAATATTACTGATTACAAAGCCAGTAAGCAGAACGATACTCAAAATACGGTTGAAGAAATTATTATTAAACCGACTAGCATCGAAACAGTCATCGTTGATAAAGCAGACGAGATTGCCGTTAGTGCCGTTAGTGCCGAAAACATTGCCAATGATCAGCCAGTAGAAGAAAACATCGCTGCTAGCAATGACAAAGTTACAGCAGAGGTCGAATTACTTGACTCGAATAGCGTTGATTTTGATACAAAAAGTGCTGAATTAAACGATACTGATGAAAAAAGCCAAGACTAGCCATGAATGAATTTGAGCTGATTGAGCGTATATTTTCGCAAATGCAAGCCACGCAGTCATCATCTAACGCTGTCGAAAAGGGCATCGGTGATGATGCAGCAGTCATGGCATTGCCGCAAGGCGCGCGCTTGGTCAGCTGTATTGACACACTCGTTCAAGGTCGACACTTTAGCGCTGGTTGGGATCAAGTTAATGAGCTGGCATTTGCCATTGGTTATAAAGCGGTAGCCGTTAACGTCTCTGATATCGCGGCTATGGGTGCCACCCCGCATAGCATTTTACTGGCATTAGCATTACCTCAGCGCCTTGCTAATAGTCAGTGGCTGACTGATTTTGCCAAAGGTTTATTTCATGCTTGCCAGTTATTTGGTGTGACCTTGATAGGCGGCGATACGACCCATAATGATAGCTTAGTGTTAAGTGTCAGTGCCCAAGGGCTGCTTGCCGCAGATACTCCAGCTGTCTATCGCTCAGGTGCGCAAGTCGGTGATAAAATTTATGTATCAGGTACACTGGGCGATGCTGCTTATGCCTTACAGCACCCTGATAATGCTATCGGTATTGAACTTGCGCATCGACTTCATATGCCAACACCACGTATTAGCTTAGGTGCAGCACTAGCACAAATCGGTGCAACGTCAATGATAGATATCTCTGATGGTCTTTATCAAGATCTTGGTCATATCTGCGAGCAAAGCGGCATCGCTATGAGACTTAATTTGGAAGCTCTTCCTACCAGTAACCCTTTAGCTAGTATCGATGTATCTGAGCGGCTATTGTGTCAATTAACTGGTGGCGATGATTATGAGTTGGCTTTTACCTTGCCTCCCCATATTGAGCCGTCTTCTTGTACCGACGTTAATACGCCTGTGACTTACATTGGTAATGTGATTGCATTGGCGAGTGATAGAAATACAGATAATGTGGCGCATAAACGTCCTAAACTTTATTATCAAGATCAGCCAGTGACACCCACCCATCCCTCACCGTTTATTACTTGGCCCAATCTTACGGGTTACCAACATTTTGCAGGTTAACCCATGACCGATCACGACCTAGTTAAGCCCGATATCCGTAAAGCAAATGATTGCCCTCCTCTGCCAGTCAACGCCACCATGCTTGACCGCGCAGTTTATTGGCTCGGTATCGGCTTGGGCAGTGGTATACCTCGCCGGGCGCCCGGCACTTGGGGTACGGTTGGCGGCTTAACTGTTGCAATACCGCTGCTAAGCTTAGGTTTTATACCATTTTTAATTATTACACTTTTATCTTGCATCATTGGTATCTGGATATGTAGTCGCACCTCAGATTTGATGGGCGGTCATGATGATCCACATATCGTCTGGGATGAGTGGGCAGGTATATGGATTACCTTATTGCCGTTGTCCTATATAGGTATTGCTGACGGTAATTTTTGGCACAATATCTCGCAACCTTTTTCTGTCGCTGCTCTGATCATGATCTTTATACTTTTTCGCTTTTTTGACATCATTAAGCCACCACCCATTGGATGGGCAGATAAAAAAGTCGCTGGCGGTCTAGGCATTATGTTAGATGACATTATTGCTGGCATTATGGCAGCGGCAGTTTGGGTTATTATTTATAATATGATCCTCTAATTTTACATTAACAGCGCATTTATTTTATCTTGTAACCAGATGGTTATAACACAACAACTTTCATCATTTAATATTGCTGTTAGCGATAGCTGAATTACAAAGAGGTCACGACATAGCGTTTTAGCTAAATGGCAATTTACGCTATAATCCAAAATTATATTTTGTTACATTTGTAGGGCTCTTTTTTAGGAATACTATGACATCTCCTCTTTCGGTAATTATCCTCGCTGCTGGTAAAGGCACGCGTATGCAGTCGGCCAAGCCAAAAGTGCTACAGACATTGGCTGGCAAGTCATTGCTAGGTCACGTGTTAGACACTTGCCATCAATTGACGGTTGATGACACCATCATTGTGCATGGTTTTGGTGGCGAGCAAGTACAAGATCACATTGACCAGCAATATGCGCATTTGCCCATTACTTGGGTTGCCCAAACTGAGCAGTTGGGCACGGGACATGCGGTCAAAGTGACTCTATCTGAGTTACCAAAAGATGGACAAAGCCTCATTCTTTACGGCGACGTGCCATTGGTTAGCTGCCAAACGTTAGCGACTCTACAGGATGCCAATACTGACGGCATGTCTATGTTGACGCTAACCGTAGATAATCCATTTGGTCTTGGTCGTATTAAACGTGATAAAGATGGCAATATTGAAGCCATTATTGAGCAAAAAGATGCCAATAGCGATGAGCAGCAGATACAAGAAATTAATAGCGGTATTTACTGCGTCGATAATGCTTTATTGCATAAATTTTTGCCCAAACTATCAAATGACAATGCGCAGCAAGAATACTATCTGACCGATATTGTCAAAATGGCGGTTGCTGATGGCATTACTATTGCAGCGATTGAGCCTGAGCATACCTTTGAGATTGAAGGTGTGAATAACCGCCAACAACTTGCTAGCTTAGAGCGTACATGGCAAGGTAAACTGGTCGCCGACTTACAAGAAGCTGGCGTACAGTTCGCTGACCCTACTCGTGTCGATATTCGTGGCACCTTGAGCGCAGGTCAGGACGTGTTTGTCGATGTGGGTGTGGTATTTGAAGGCGATTGTGTCTTAGGTGATAATGTTTATATTGAAGCGGGCTGTGTCATTAAAAACGCCCAGATAGGCAACGCTTGTCATATAAAACCTTATTGCGTGATTGATAGGGCTGAAGTTGGCGCTGGTGTAGATATTGGTCCTTTTGCGCATTTACGTCCTGAGACAATACTCTCTGACAACAGCAAAGTCGGTAATTTTGTCGAAATTAAAAAATCAACGATTGGTGATGGTAGCAAGGTTAATCATCTAAGCTATATTGGTGATGCCACTATTGGTACTGGTGTCAATGTTGGCGCTGGTGTGATTACTTGCAATTATGATGGTGTAAATAAATCACAAACCATCATTGAAGATAATGCCTTTATTGGCTCTAACTCAAGTCTAGTGGCGCCAGTGAAAATTGGTGATACCGCTACTGTGGCAGCTGGTTCAGTGATTACTAAAAACGTTGATGCTCATGCATTAGCCTTTGGTCGTGCTCGTCAAACACAGAAAAATGACTTTAAGCGTCCGACTAAAAAATAATGGCAGCGTTGACAGTTAGCTAAATAAAAACGGCTCTTAGCAATCTCAAGCAGTACGACAATGATTTGTGGTGCTGCTTATTTATATTTATAGATTAAACAGACATCGTCATACATAGAAATACATAGAAATACTAATAATTAAATTTAAGGAATAGTTATGTGCGGAATAGTTGGAGCAGTGGCTGAGCGTAATATCGCCAATATCTTACTTGAGGGACTTAAGCGCCTAGAATATAGAGGCTATGATTCTGCTGGTCTGACTGTCATTCGTGATGGCGAGCTCCACCGTGAGCGCCAAGTGGGTAAAGTTCAGGCCTTAGTCGATGCCGTCGCAGTCAACCCAGAGTTTTTCGATGGTCATATTGGTATTGCGCATACACGCTGGGCAACGCATGGCGAGCCGGCTCAGCGTAACGCCCATCCGCATGTTTCAGGCAAGATTGCTGTGGTACATAATGGTATCGTTGAAAACTACGCCGAGCTAAAAGAAGAATTAATTGCCAAAGGGTACGAGTTTACCTCGCAAACCGATACCGAAGTCGTCGCGCATCTCATTAACGATATCTATAAAGCAACGCCTGACTTATTAGAAGCCGTTCGCACTGTCACTCCTTTATTACATGGCGCATTTGCCCTTGGCGTTATCCATATTGATTGCCCAGAAGAGCTTATTACGGTACGTTTAGGCTCTCCTTTAGTGATTGGCGTCGGTATTGGCGAAAACTTTATCGCCTCCGATCAATTGGCACTTTTACCAGTGACCAATCGTTTTATGTATCTAGAGGAAGGCGATATTGCCCGATTAACGCGTAACAGTATTCAGGTTTACGCTGATGGTGTCGAGGTCACACGCCAAATCCATGAAATTGACGCAGCACAACACAATGCGGACAAAGGCGAATTTAAGCATTATATGCTCAAAGAAATTTACGAGCAGCCAGATGCCGTCGCTCGCACTCTCGAGATGGCATTAGATAATGATGAGCCAACTAAACTGCGTGATTATTTTCTGCAACGTCATGAAACGCAATTAAAAGGCATTAAGCACGTACAAGTGATCGCTTGTGGTACTAGCTATCATTCAGGTCTGGTCGCAAAATATTGGTTTGAGAGTCTTATTCGTCTGCCTTGCTCAGTGGAAGTTGCCAGTGAGTTCCGTTATCGCAATCCAGTCGTCATTGATAACTCTTTAGTGATTTGTATTTCTCAGTCGGGCGAGACTGCTGATACTTTATCTGCACTACGTGATATTCAAAAACAGTCTCCTATTGGACTGGTTAGTCTGGCATTGTGCAATGTGCCAACCTCATCATTGGTACGTGAAACGGATATCTTCTTACCAACGCTTGCCGGTCCCGAGATTGGCGTGGCATCTACAAAAGCCTTTACTACTCAGCTTGCAGCACTGATGTTATTGTTATTAAAGGTAGGTGTGACCCAACAGCGCATGACTGATGAAAATTTGAGCACGCTGCTTGGTCAACTGCAACAACTACCGGGTCAGCTCCATGCCAGCTTACACCTCGACGCGCCTATCAAGATCATGAGTGAGCATTTTGAATATAAAAAAAGCTGCTTATTCCTAGGTCGTGGTTTACAGTTCCCAATTGCTCTAGAAGGCGCATTAAAGTTAAAAGAAATCTCTTATATTCATGCTGAAGGCTATGCGGCAGGCGAGCTGAAGCACGGACCATTGGCATTAGTTGATAAAGACATGCCTATCGTGGTGCTAGCACCTAAAGACAGTATGTTTGATAAGCTAAAAGCCAATATGCAAGAAGTACATGCCCGTCATGGTGAACTGTTTGTCTTTGCGAGCGAATCCAGTCAAATGGTCGCAGCAGATAGATTACACGTGGTGTATGTGCCAGATGTTTGCGAAACGCTTGCGCCGATTGTTTATAGCGTGCCAGTACAGCTGCTGTCGTACCATGTGGCGGTGATGCGTGGTACTGATGTCGATCAGCCACGTAACTTAGCAAAATCAGTTACAGTCGAATAATGTTTACTAATTTAACAATATTTATTGTCATTGAGTAATAAAGTATCATATTAGACAATTCATTCTATTGACTCAACTATTAGCCCTTGCTGTTGTTTAATACCACAGCAAGGGTTTTTTATGCGCTCAAAAAAAAAGCAAAGATGGCTTAAAGAAAGTAGAGGTACAATACAAAAAAATAGCGATACCCCGTCTTTCATTAAATGAGGTATCACTACTATGACTATGCTTCATTACCTTTAAAGACTTTTAGTCTCTTTCTAATACCACTCTATAGCGAGCGTTACCACTCTCTAGGCGCTCAAATGCTTCATTGATATCAGACATTTTATACGTTTCAGTCACTGGCTGAATATTATGTCGAGCGGCAAAATCTAACATTTTTCGCAGGGTTGACGGTGATCCAACTGGTGAGCCTGACAGACTGTTTTGAGACATAATCATTGGTGCAGCTGATATCTCTAATGGAGCTTCTAACAGTCCAACAAAGTGTAGTTTACCTTTTGGTCTCAAAGTCTTGATCACAACATCCCAGTTCATATCGACGTTCACTGTTGATATGATTAAATCAAAAGAACCAGCGGCTTTTTCAATTTCACTATCCTCTCTTGAGTTTAATGAGTGATGAGCGCCCATCTCTTTTGCTTCTTCCATTTTTGATTCACTGGTAAATGCCGTCACTTCACAGCCCCACGCATTGGCAAACTGAAGCGCTAGATGACCTAAACCACCGATACCGATAACAGCGACTCTTGAGGTTGGCGTGATGTCGTACTGCATAAGCGGATTAAACACCGTAACGCCACCGCATAGCAATGGTCCTACCGCATTAAAATCCAGCCCTTCAGGTATCTTGATGACGCTCGTATCTTTTGCGCGCACCTTATCTGCAAAACCGCCATGATTACCAATGATAGTCCCTTCTTGCTCAGGGCATAGATTGTGGTCCCCACCAATACATAGATCACAAACGTTGCAATATCCTTTATGCCAGCCAAGTCCGACTTTATCGCCAAGCTCTAGGTGCTTGACGTGCTTGCCCTTTGCGAGGACTTTTCCTGCGACTTCATGCCCACCTACAAACGGATATTGGGTCATTCCCCATTCGTTTTGCCACATCGATAGATCGCTATGGCAGATACCGCAGCTATGTACTTCGATTTCTACTTCATGATCCCCTAATGTGCCAGGATCATATTGATAAGGCACAAACTCGCCACCTTTTTCTTTTGCTGCATAGGCATTAATCATAGTTATTCCTTGTTTTCTAATGTTTGTAGAAACTGGTTTGTAGTTCTAGTAGTGATCAAGACACGGATAGTATCAAAATATCGATATAAACCGTTTCTTTGATAAATTTAACTGAATCGACTATAACAAAGACTTGCTCAACTAAACCACTAAACTTACCAGTTTCAGACTAACGTCATACAAAGAACCATAATGAAAGCCCATTAACTTGGTAACCTGTCTCCCAATAACACACATTACGACTCTTTGACTTCATAATAGCTTGAATTAATCCAGCAACTAATATCTTATATATAAAAAGCTCAAACTATATCTGCCTATAGTTTGAGCTTTTTATGTCGCTTACTAACATTCATATATTAGAGCTGCTGCTTTTTCTCAGTCACTCTATCTGGCTTATCAGTTGCAGCAAACCACTTAGCAAACCAGCCTGACAAATCGTCCATCAAGGTATAAACTACCGGAATAACAACGAGGCTTAATAAGGTTGACGTGACCAAACCGCCCAGTACCGCAGCGGCCATCGGTCGACGAAACGTCGGGTCGGCATCACCCCAACCAAATACCAATGGCAGCATGCCCGCACCCATCGCAATGGTAGTCATAATAATCGGGCGCGCACGCTTACGACAAGCATCGATAATCGCCTCAAAACGTGCTAAGCCGCGCCGCTGAGCAATCAGTGCATAATCAACCAAAAGAATAGAGTTTTTGGTCGCAATGCCCATCAACATAATAAAACCAATCATCGAGGGCATCGACAGGCTGCTATTGGTAATTACCAAGCCGACAAAGGCACCACCGATAGACAGGGGCAATGCCATGAGAATCGTAAATGGCTGCAAAATGCGTCCAAATAATAATATAAGTACGCCCAAAATACAGACCACGCCGACCGACATCGCAATCACAAAGCCGCTAAATAACTCGGCCATATTTTCTGCTTGTCCTTGATCAATAATAGTAATAGAGGCTGGCAGCTGTTGCATACTAGGTATACTCTTGACCGCTTGTACCAAATCACCAAGCTCACCATTGGCAGGCTGAACAGTAATACTAATCGCCCGCTCACGATCTAGGCGACTGATTTGCGCAGGTCCAGTACCAAAGTCGAGTGTCGCAACTTCGCCAACACGCACGCCTTGTCCTGCTGGTAGCGCACTTGGTACATATAAACCTTCGAGTTGGCTGACGTTTTGCTTAGCGATATCTGGCAAGCGCACGACAATTGGTATCTGCCGCGTATCTAAATTCAGCTTGGACAAACGTTGCTCATAGTCACCAACGGTCGCCACACGTAAGGTCGTGGCGATGTCTTGCGTCGTCACCCCTTTATCCGCCATTGCTAGCCTATTTGGCGTGACGGTCAACTCTTGGCGGGGCAGGCTGCGATCACTCGTGACAGCACCAGCACTTGGTAGCTCACGGATCTCTGACATCATCTGCTGTACCGTTTGCTCAAGCAGTTGCGGGTCGGTGCTGGTCAAAGAAAAATTATAACCTGTCTCACCACCACTCGATAACCCGACCGTAAAGCGCGCACCGGGTACTTCTGCCAATATAGTACTCATCTTACGCTCAATCTCTTGCTTAGAGCCGCGCTCTGCTCTTGGTGCAAGTACAATATCTAGACCTGCTATATTTTCTGCCTTGCCACCGCTAGAGTTTGAGTCCATTGTCGCCTGCGCCTCACCTACCGACGTAAAAATATTGGTCACTTCAGGCATGGCTAAAATACGCTCACTTGCCAGCGCGGCAACTCGTTCCGTGTCCGCTAACGCCACATCGGGTGTCAACTCAATCGCCACCCGTGTTTGGTCAATATCATTATCAGGTATAAAAGAGGTGGGTAATAATTTTACCAAAGCCAATGAAGCTACAAACAATACTAAGGTAGCACCCATCGTCATCCAGCGATGATCTAGCGTCCATGAGACCACTTTAAGATACCAATCCATCAGCGCGCTCTGCTTTTCAACGTGCTTCTTTTCTGGTTTTAATATATATGCTGCCATCATCGGTGTGATAAGGCGCGCAACCATTAACGAGGCAAATATTGATAATGCCGCCGTCCAACCGAACTGCCGGAAAAACTGCCCGACAATTCCGCCCATAAACGCAGTCGGTAAAAATACGGCAATCAAGGTAAAGGTAGTGGCAACAACCGCCAAGCCAATTTCATCCGCTGCTTCCATTGCCGCCTCATAAGGCGTTTTACCCATACGCAAGTGACGAATAATATTTTCAACTTCTACAATGGCATCGTCGACCAGTACACCAATGACCAGCGACAGTGCTAACAAGGAGATAATGTTGAGACTAAAACCAAACAGATACATACCCAAAAAAGTAGGTATGACGGACAATGGCAATGCCACAGCAGCTACAAAAGTCGCGCGGATATTGCGCAAAAATAAGAACACCACGACTACGGCAAGCAAACCACCTTCTATCAGCATCCGTAATGACGCTTGATAATCTTCAGCGACTGGCGTTGCTCGATCGTAAACTTTTTCAATACTAATATTGCCTACATCTGCTGACAGCTTAGTAAGCTCAGCGTCAACCAGCTCCATGACTTCCACTTCACTGGCACCACGCGAGCGCGTAATATTGAACGCAACCACCGTTTGCCCATCGAGCTTGGCAATAGAGCTAGGATCAGCCGCGCCATCCGTAATTTGTGCCATACGTCCAAGCGCTTGCGTACCACCCGTAGGCACTGCAACTTGTAAGTTATTTAAATCGCTTGCGCGCTCAACGGCACCAAGTACACGAATGGTCTGCGTGGTTTTGCCGACTTCGGCTTCACCACCTGAGCTGTCCTGCTGAATACCGGTGATTTGATTGGATAATTGCGTGATAGAAAGCTTTAGACCACTCAAGGTAATAGGGTCAGCGGCAACCGTAATTTCACGCTGTAAACCGCCGATACGGCTAACGGTACTGACACCGGGTATATCAGATAAACGCTTGGTGACGGTATCATCGACAAACCAAGACAAGTCTTCTACATTCATGTTTTCAGCAGCGACAGAGTACGTGACGACTGGGAATCCTGATGTTGAGACTTTGGTAACGATAGGGTCATTGGCAGCGGCAGGCAAATCGCCACGTACCTCACCGACTGCCGAGCGCACATCATCAACCGCTTCTTGGATGTCTTTTTCTAAGACGAACTCAGCGACCATAGTGGCAGCGCCCGTCTGTAGCGTGGTACGAATGTGCTTGACGCCTTCAATACTGGTGAGCTTATTTTCCACCTTTTTTGCAATATCGTTTTCGAGCTGCGATGGCGCAGCGCCTGGCAAGGTCACCGTGACCACCACCGCTGGTAGGTCAATATCGGGAAACTGCTGCACCTTCATTTGCATAAAGCCATAGATACCGCCTAAGGTGAGCAGTACAAACAGCAAGATAGCCACTAATGGATTTTTAATCGAGTAGGCGGAAACATTTAAACTCATGAGCGCGCCTGCGTGTCTGTGCTAGTAGCCTGCTTACCAGTTTGACTCAGACCATCAACGACACGTACCAAGTCACCATCATTTAAAAAGCTTCCCCCTTGCTTTACAAGTCGGCTCTCTGCAGGGAGTGGCTCTGTGAGCATAATACTATCGCCAAAGCGCTCACCAAGGGTCACACGTTGTTGTTTGATACGGCCAATGTTGTGACCGTTTTTACCGTCTTTAGTACTGATATTGGTCACTAGCATCACATAGTCATAGCCGTCATTGCTGACAATGGCGCTATTAGGAACCGTTTGAGCGCTGCTACTACCCAATAAAAACTCGCCCGTTTGATACATGCCTGCTCGTACTTTTGCGTTAGCAGCAAGGCTAGCATAAATGGTAATTTGCCTATTATTATCAGCAGTTGGTGCAATGCGACTGACCTGCCCCATGACAGAATCGCCGCCCGGTAGGCTAACTTGCACTGGTGTGCCAACATTAACCTCACCAATCAGCTTAGGATCGATATCCGCACGCCATTCTAAAATACCACCTTTGATAATAGTAAATAGTGGGTCTCCACCAGCAACCATACCAACTTCAGCCATTTTTTCACTAATAATACCGCTAACCGGTGCAACCACATTGGCATTATTGACACTCAAGCGCTGCGTACTCAGTCGAGCTTTAGAGGCTTGCAATGACGCCTGCGCTTGTAGTTTAGCCGTACGATAGCGATCCGCTTCTTGTTTGCTAATGGCATCAATATCAATAAGTGGCAGGACGCGGGCGGCATCGGCAGTGGCATTGGCAAGCGTCGCTTCTGCTTCGGCAACATCAGCTTCTGCTTGCAAGACTTGCTGCTCCATCGCGTCGGTATCAAATACAGCCAGTATTTGACCAGCTTTAACACGCTGACCTTCTTCGACCAATATCCGTTCAATCGCTACGCCGTTTACTTTGGCACTGACATTAGCGACATCCTTAGCATTGATGGTTCCGTCAGCACTGAGCGTATTACCAATATTATCTTGGCTTGGTAGCACTGTTTCGACCGATAATACAGCTTGCTCAATGCTAGCATCTTTTAGGTTAGCGCTATCGTTTTGTACATTGTTAGCAACGGGCGACTCATTGCTCGCTTCCTCATCATTGCCCCAGTACTTACCAACCAATACCCCAATAACGAGCACAATAGCCAATACTGGTAATAACCATAAAGGAAATTTTGATAATGGCTTATCTAATAAAGGCTTAGACGCTCGCGCATCAGATTGGCGGTATGGGGGTAGCTCAGATTCAACTGGCAGCTTGTTGTCTTCAACATCGCTCATGATAACTCTCTGTCAATACAGGCAATAATAAGGATATATAATATGAGGAAAATAATAGGTGAAAATAGGCTAGCATTACGTTAAACGAGCATCTTTATATGGTCAAAATGCTGTTTGTGACTACAATAGTTCGTAAATTTATTGAGCATAGCATATATTAAGTTGTCATCTGATTTATATATATAGTGTCTGAGCTTCGTAAGTTCCATACTAACTCAATATCGGCAGATATAAAAACGCTCCAAGCGAACATACTAAAAGTGATAAGCCATACATACTGCTTATTAATGAATTTGACAGGATAGAGATTCTTTTTGTAGATCGTAAGACAAAACGCACATTCCTAAGAATATGCGCTATGTTTACCCTACTATTCTGTAGTTACTACAAACCTTCTATTAAAAACGATAGCCGACGCCAAGGAAAGTAATATAAGGATCGATATCGAGGTGAGCTTTCGATCGAATCAACTCTTCATTCTTATCATTTTTAACGGTGATGGTCGTATCGCTGTCCAGTTTTGCATAAGACAATGACCCGACTCCAAACCATCTATCATTGAAATCATAAGTAGCGCCAACAGTGACGATAGGTGCAAAAGCGCTTTCTGCCTCCACATCCACGTTCATCTCTCGATTGGATGGCACATTTTCTAGCGCAGCACCCGATTTTCCATCTTTGATATTCTGAATTTGATGTCCAGCTGCCTCTAAATCCTTACGAATACCATCATTTAGCTCAATACCGTTAAAATAGGCATACATGACCCCAGCACCGACATAAGGGCGAAACTTATTGACCCCAGATTTGCCAAACTGATATTGCACCCCCGCTGCCGGTAGCCATGCGCGAGCACTCGACGCGACGCCATCACCTTGTTCTAAATCGGTTATAAGCTGTTCTTTTTTAATTTTAAATTTTGGTAGTGCATATTCTCCTATTCCACCAGCTGTAACCTCACCAGATATAGGTGCATACACTTTCCCTTTACCCATAATATCTACTTTAGGAGGAAATCCGGCTTTTACCTCAATTGACCAGTTATCATTTAGATAATAGTTAAATAGCGAACCAAAAGTATCAACATCAGCAGACTCAAGACCCGTACCTGGACTGCTGAAATTCTCTAAACCGCCAAGCTTAACTTGACCTGATACATCACCTAGGGTAGTTCTAGACAAATCAGTTTCTTCACCTCTAAAGCTTACTACCCCTATAGCAGTTAGGCCTGTATTTACTTTAACTTTAGTAAGCTCACTTTGATCAGGATCAATAACCTCTCTGACAGTTTTTATTTTAACACTGCCGTTTTTAGCGACAGTACCATCTTTAATGGCTGTCGTATTTTCTAGAGGATTGGCCGTGCCTTGCGGAGAGGCATGCAACCAGCCAGCAGAGACCGAAAAGCGTTTGAAGCTACCATCGCTTTTAAAATAATCGAATGCAGCAAAAGCAGACTGGCTAAATAATAATGGTGTGGCGATAGCACAAACGAAGGTTAACGTCTTTTTCATGAAACATCCTTGTTAATAAATTCAGGTCGTTAATAAAAAGCATGAATGGCACAGTAGTCATCAGACAAAGCAGATAGATTGCCAGTATGAAGCTAATCAAGTTCTCATCCTAACGTCCTGTTAGAATCGATAAAACGACTAGAAATACGCATATTTTAACCATATATCATTATGCAAAACGCGATATCCTAGCAAACGCATGGAAGACACTGTGCCAATCCATTATCGTAAACTGCCACACAAATAATCATAGTTCAATAATAACTCATGAACACATAAGTCAATATTAGTTCATTAAAATCAGAATACAGTGTTAATTATTGGTTGATAAATGATTTATAAAACCATAAAAAAGCCATTATTTTCTTAAAATAATGGCTTTTTTTATAGTAATCAGTAATAGAAAACAGGTTGAGTTAACTATCATTAAGCATTGGTATAACGACTTGCCGATGGCATCCAACGATGAATCAGTTGGCTGACATCGGCTTTGCGTGCAGGATCTGCAATCAGATGCTTTGCCAAACGCTGGGCAATAGCAAATAACTGCTCATCCCGAATAAGGTCCGCCAAATAATACCCGATATTACCTGTTTGACGCTTTCCTAATAACTCGCCCGGACCACGCAGCTCTAAATCTTTTTGCGCAATGACAAAACCATCAGTACTATCACGCAATACATTTAGACGTTCAATACCTGTCTCTGACAACGGCTTCTGATACAACAGCACACAATAGCTTTTTGTTGAACCGCGCCCGACTCGCCCGCGTAATTGGTGCAATTGCGATAGACCCAATCGCTCTGCATTTTCAATGACCATCAGAGAAGCATTAGGCACATCAACACCCACTTCGATAACTGTGGTAGCTATTAACAAATCAAGTTGTCCTGCCTTAAACGCTTGCATAATGGCTTGTTTATCAGCGCCTTTCATTTTGCCATGCACCAAGCCAATGCGAATATCCAGACGCTCGCTCAAATCTTCATAAGTCGCCTCAGCAGCTTGCGCATCGAGTACACTCGACTCTTCAACCAGTGAGCACACCCAATATGCCTGCCTGCCAGCTTCACAATTAACTGCAATACGTTCAATCACCTCATCACGGCGGTTGCGGTCAATTGTTACGGTAGTAATCGGTGTACGCCCTGGTGGTAGCTCATCGATAATAGAAGTGTCCATATCGCCATAAACACTCATCGCTAGCGTCCGCGGAATGGGCGTTGCAGTCATAATCAGCTGATGCGGTGTGCTACCAGCCACGCCTTTATTGGTCAACGCCATACGCTGCTCAACACCAAAGCGATGCTGTTCATCGATAATAACCAAACCCAATTTGGCAAATTGTACCTGATTCTGAAAAAGCGCATGAGTACCAACGACTACTTGTACGGTATTCTCGCTCACCGCTTCTAACGCTTCGCGGCGCTGCTTAGCGGTTTGTTTACCAGCCAACCAACCGACCCCAATACCTAACGGCTCAAACCAGTTTTTGAAATTAACCAAATGCTGTTCCGCTAAAATCTCCGTCGGTGCCATCACCGCCACCTGCCAACCACTATCTAATGCATAACCCGCCGCGCCTGCCGCGACTAAGGTTTTACCAGCGCCAACATCGCCTTGTACCAATCTGAGCATTGGTATTGAAGTCGCCATATCAGCGGTAATATCCCTCATAACTCTTTTTTGTGCACCCGTTAAATTAAATGGCAACGCACCAAACAATTTATCTGCCAATGGACTTTGGATAGCGCATTTTGGCGCTTTATACTGATGTAATTGCTGACGGCGATATAATAAGCTGAGCTGATGTGCAGTCAACTCTTCAATAATGAGGCGTTGACAAGCAGCATGAGTACGAGCGCTTAATTGGGTTAATAATTTGTATTGTTGACCAGCATCAGTATAAGTAGGCGGCGTATGCAGTAATACCAACGCCTCAAATATGGTTAAATTATAGACGTTATTGTTAGCCATACTTATAGCATCGGAACTGGTATTATTTTGACTATGATAAAAAGAGGGCTTCGTCCTATTGACGCTACTGTTATTGCTATCACTAACACTACTACTAAAACCGTTGTCAGGCACACTACGCGCGAGGGTGGAAAAGATATCTTCTGGATAGTCTGGCTCGGTTATCGGTATTTTAGCTGGTTCAAAAGGCACTAATGGCAAATCCGCAACGACTGAAAAATCCTCAGGCGTAAATAAAGTCATTGGCAAGCCCTGACTACGAACCGTTTGTAGTGCAAGCTTAATCAATGTACGCAGCTTATTTTGATGTAAACCTTTAACGCTTGGATAAATAGGCTGTAAACCCGTATTTACTACCGTCTCGTTACTGCTGATAATTTGATATTCAGGATGAGGTATCTGCTTACCGTAGCGGCTCACTTTGACTTCACCGAATAATTGTAGATGGGTACCTAGACACATGGTTTGAGCAAGTCCACGATATACCTTAAAAAAGCGTAGAGATATCGTACCCGTGTCATCATCTACAATCACCGTCATGCCGCTGCGATTGGTATCGACATGCACGACGCGACCAGTAATCATGGCGGCTTGTCCATGAGCCACATCGCCTATTGATACCAAGCGACTACGATCTTCATAGTCGCGCGGCAGATGTAGTAGCAAATCAAAGATACGGGCAATGCCCAATTGCGTCAATTGCTCGGCCACTTTTGGTCCAACACCTGCCAGCGCCGTCACCGGCATATCAAGTGCCAAAACGTCTAGTAAATGAGGTGTAGCAGGGTTAACCGATGTGGGCATCAAAAATCCTAACGATGTTAATATAAATTTTATAGGGTCAAGTGTCTTGTTCAAGAATTCATGCTAGCTTATAAGCTGTCTTATCATGTGATAATGATCAATATTCTGTAACGTGCCTAGCTATACCGCTAAATTATTATGCTAACTAATACCTTATGCTAAGCTATTTCGCCATACAACGTCTAGCTGATTTCTGCGTAACCTATTGATGAATACCTTACTACACCGCTATTTATTCCTCTATGATAATTTTTGATAAGGTTTTTTATGTCCTCTCATTCTATCTGCCACCCTTATTATCATTTTTTATTGACGCTTCGTCTGAGCCTCTTCGCTATATTTGCTATATTGATGAGTGCTTGCAATAGTTTGACGCCAGTCGCGCCAGCAGATACGTCAGTACCGAACAAACCTACGGTAGCTTTAGTATTAGGTGGTGGCGGTGCAAAAGGTTTCGCTCATGTAGGCGTGATTAAAGCATTAGAAGAGAACGGTATCAAACCGACACTGGTAGTAGGCACCAGTGTCGGGAGCTTAGTTGGTAGCTTATATGCCAGTGGTTATACTGCAAAGCAGCTTGAACACTTGGCATTGAACACCACTGATAGTGAATTGACAGACTTTACCTTATCTAACCAAGGCTTTATCGAAGGTATTAAGCTCAAAAACTTTATTAACGCGAATGTTGGTGGACGAACGATAGAAAACTTCCCAATCCGCTTTGCCGCTATTACTGCTGAAAAAAATACGCTGAAAAAGACCGTATTTACCACCGGTGATGTTGGGCTTGCAGTACAAGCATCCTGTAGTGTGCCTAATATCTTTATTGCACCGCGCATCCCTGAAAAAGTCGGCAAAAAATATATTGATGGTGGCGTGGTCAGCTTGGTGCCTGTGGATAGCGCCCGTGATTTGGGTGCCGATATTATCATCGCCGTTGATGTGACTGCTGCTAACGCTAATACATCGACTGTCAATCAAAAACCAAACATCAATTCATTAACCAGCTTTTGGGGCTTTCTTGAAAACAGTTTAATCGCCAATGCAGCCTATAACGCGAAAGCATCTCCGATTAATCATAGCGCTGCATCAATGCGTCATGAGCGTGATAGTGCTGATATTGTGATTATGCCAAATGTCGGTCATATCAGCTCGCTAGATACTAGCCAGCGCAGCGCTGTGATTGCTGCTGGCTCGCAAGCCACTACCGCCCAAATTCATGCCATTAAGCAACTTATTAACGAGAAATCCAAGAGTAAATATGCCACTCTTTAATTTATAGTGAAAAAGGATATATAAAAAATCCTGCTAACTACAGATATTAAAGATTGACGATAAAAAAAGCACCACAGTGATTGCTGCGGTGCTTTTTTGTTGAAGCAGATATCAAAGCATAAACTTATTTGACACGTGCACGGTATTTCACTGCGACTGTATCATTAAGACCTACGCCTTCTAGATCCCAGCGTACGGCTTTATAGAATTTTAACGGAATTTCTTGCAACTGATTGTCAACTTTTCCACGTAGCGGCATACGGGCAAAGGTATTGCCATCTGCACTACCATAAGGAAAATCAGGAGAAACAGCACGCAGCAATTCTACTTGTTCAGGAATACTCATCGTCACGGTCATTTTACGAACACGATCGGCATTGGTATTGGTAAAATAGCCTTGATACTCTAAAACATTACCTGACTGCAAACGCGTATTTGCATCCACAGGAACCAGTATTTCTTTACCATTGGCATCAACACTAATCAATGACGCTGTAATTCTACTGTTAACTGCTTGCGCATTTGACTGACTGTTTTGATTAAAGTTTGACTGAACCGCTACTGAATTATTAACGGCTTGTTCTGGTGTGGGCAACATCGCTGATGCTTGCGTGACAGCCATAACGCCAACGAGCGTACCAGCGACAACATGAAACAAACGGTGTCCAGTCCATGCACTGAATGGGTTCGCAAAATGGTTACTTTTCTTCATGACATTCATTATCCCTAGTTGATGTATCGGTAAAACAAAGCTGGTAAAAAAGGAGATGGTAAAAATTAGTAGTTTTAAAAATATAGGAGAATAAGCAATTTACCATCATATATGGTCATACTCAGTCATGTTAACTTTTAAACATTATTATTTTTATCAATTATCTGCGTAAGCCATCGGTAAAGCAATAGCGCTTAGCATAACAAAAAGCATTTATACGAACATTAACCCTGTGTTGATGTTGTGTATATCGTTAATCTGCTGTGAAGACTCTTTAACGCTACTGAAATAAAAGATAGCTCATAACGACGTTTTTTGCTATGGTAAATCTTTAGCGATCCTTTAGCGACAGGCATTTTCTGTCACGTCCTTTTTCTTATTCTAACGACTATTGCTCCCATTATGACTACTAGCGCCATGCCCCAGATTAACCCTGAATACGTCCATTGGTTCCGTAATTCTGCCCCCTATATCAATACCCATCGCGGCAAAACGTTCGTGATTATGTTTGGTGGTGAGGCGGTCAATCATCCAAATTTCAGCACACTGATTCATGACTTTGCTTTATTGCATAGCTTGGGTATCAAGCTGGTATTGGTGCATGGGGCGCGACCCCAAATCGAGAAAAACCTCAAAGATGCTGATATTGAATCGCCACTGCATCAAGATATTCGTGTGACACCTCGCGTTGCGATGCCTTCTATATTACAAGCGGTTGGTGCTATTCGCTTGCAGATTGAAGCGCAGCTATCGATGGGGCTTGCCAACTCACCTATGTACGGCTCACGTATTGATGCAGTGTCGGGCAATTTTGTCACTGCGCGTCCTTATGGTATCCGCGATGGCGTTGATTACCAGATGACAGGCGAAGTACGCTCTATCGATGTTGAAGCCATCAAAAATAATCTACTACACGATCATATTGTAATTTTAGGCTCTATGGGCTATTCGGCAACCGGCGAAGTCTTTAACTTGCTCGCGGAAGATGTTGCTCTTAGTGCCGCCGTGGCGCTTGGTGCCGACAAGCTTATATTCTTAAGCGAAGAAGCCGGTATCAATCACAATGATCGTTTGCTACGTGAGATGATTCCAAATGAGGTCGATCGCTTCTTACGTGACCGTGATCTAAACTGTGAGATTAATTACTTCTTAAGCTGTGCCAGCAATGCCTGTCGCCAAGGGGTTCATCGCACCCATATTATCTCTTATGCCAAAAACGGCGCACTACTTGAAGAGCTATTTACCCGTGATGGTTCTGGCACCTTGATTAGTCACGACCCTTACGAAGAGATTCGCCGCGCTGATGTCGATGACGTGGTAGGGCTGATAGAGCTATTATCGCCGTTAGAAGAGCAAGGTATCTTGGTCAGTCGCTCACGCGAACGCTTGGAGCAAGAGATTGATAATTACAGCGTCATCGAACGTGACGGCATGATTTTAGGTTGTGCAGCGCTTTATCCACTCGATACAGATTCAGCAGAAGTTGCCTGCGTCGCGGTACATCCAGAATATCGCAGCGGTAGCCGCGGCGCTGATTTACTGGCATTTTTGGAGCAACAAGCACGCAGCCATGGTCTACACAAGTTATTTGTATTGACCACTCGTACAGCACATTGGTTCGTTGAACAAGGGTTTGCTGAAGTTGAGGCAAGTGCCTTACCTGAAGTACGCCGCGAGAAGTATAATAACGGTCGCAATTCTAAAGTTTTCCAAAAGAATCTTTAAATAATGGCTCATTAACGACGAAAGCTTAAGTGCTATTTCTTGCGCAAAAAGAAGCCCTCTTACATTAAGAGGGCTTCTTTTTGCGTCTATTGTATCAATACTAAATTAGCATTAATTACTGCTAATTACTTTACCTTTAATAGCTCAACGGTAAAGATTAGCGTGCTATTAGGCTCGATACCTGCGTTACCCGCTTCACCATAAGCGATATCAGAGGGGATATAAAACTCGTATTTACCGCCCTCTTTCATCAACTGTAGACCTTCAGTCCAACCAGCAATCACTTGGTTTAGTGGGAATTCAATTGGCTCACCGCGCTCGTATGAGCTATCGAATACAGTACCGTCAATCAATTTACCTTCGTAGTTTACTTCAACCACGTCCGTAGCTTTTGGCGACTTGCCAGTACCTGCGGTCACTACTTTATATTGTAGACCTGAAGCAGTGGTTTTTACGCCAGCTTTTTTGCCATTCTCTACTAAGAATGCGGCGCCCTTAGTTTTGTTTGCACCCGCTTTAGATTCCATATCTTTCACAAACTTCGCTTCCTGTTCTTTTTGATAGGTCATTAACACTTCTTGCATTTGCTCTTCTGTCAATGCCGCTTTTTTGCCTTCATAGCCATCACGAAAACCTTTTTCAAACGTATCTAGGTGCAGATCCCCAACCGCTTCTTTATTCCCTTCTGCCATCATATAGCCCAAGCTATAGCCTACTTTTTCCTTGGCAGGACTTTGTTCAGTCACTGAAACACTTTTGGTAGCGGTTTCTTTACTGCCATTGTTTGCGCTACAGCCTGTGATTAATAACATAGCACTAGCAAGGGCACTGATACTTAGGGTAGTGATTTTTTTCATAAAATGCTCTCAAATTGTAATAATAGTGGCGAGATGTCACATTTATCTATAATAGCAAATCTTAGTTTTGCCTGCTATGACTCACTTGAAATTATCGGTCAAATGTACAGTCTATGTTAATATTTACCGTAAAAATAACAACTTATCACACAAATATAGTAAGACGTTAAGCTTTCTATCTTTAAATTCATAATTACATAAGCTAAGCTAAATTGGTTAAGGAAAGAAATAACAAAAGATATGTCTTTTTAATAGTGACTACTGATTGTTAATTATAAATTTCTTATAAAGCTCTAAAATCAAATTTACAAATAATTTTAATTAAAAATACTAATAAATAGGTGTGTGTTTGCCTCAGATGAAACGCTTGAATTAAAGTGATTTTCTTATCTTATAGCAGACACATGATCATTAGAGGAGGACAGGATGAATCCAATGTTTACATCTTTCAACGGTTATCTGGGTGGCCCTATCGGCTCCATCATCGGCGCTATTCTTATTTTTATCATTGGTTGGCTTGTCGCCTTGGGCATTGCTGCTCTGGTACGCGGCGTGCTGTCTAAAATCAATCTTAATCAACGTATGAACTCTTCAACGGGTAAAAGCTATGACTTAGAGGGCATCATCTCTAAGATTGTTTTTTGGTTTATTTTCGTTATCGCTATTTCTGGCGCGTTAAGTCAGTTAAACCTAAACTCTATTTCAGCACCGTTTGCCAATATGGTAAACCAAGTACTCACCTTTATCCCTAATCTTATCGCTGCTATTGCAGTTGGTGTGATCGGTTGGGTAATTGCAACAGTTGCACGTACTGCCATCAATGCTGCACTTTCAAAAACCTCAATGGATGAGCGTTTGAGTGCAAAAGCTGGTGTAAAACCCATGAGCAGCACGATTGCTGACATGGTTTATTGGTTCATTCTATTAGTAGTATTGACCATGGTATTAGGCCAACTAGAGCTAGATGGTTTATTTGCTCCATTAACCAATATGGTTGATAAAATCTTCAGCTTTATCCCTAATATTCTGATTGCTGCTGTAGTATTCGTAGTAGGTTACATCATCGCCAAAGTGGTACGTGGCATCGTAACCAACCTTGTTTCTACTTTTGATGTCCAGAAGCTTGCAACCAAAGCTGGTTTAAGCGAACAGAATAGCTTACCCAACATTGCAGGTTCTTTAGCGTTTCTAGTAGTGATTATTCCAACAATCATTGCTGCTTTAAATGCCCTAAAAATTGATGTAATTGCTCGTCCTGCAACCAACATGTTAAACAAAATCATGGAAGCCTTGCCAAATATCTTTATGGCAATTGCTATCTTGGTTGTGACTTTTTATGTTGTACGTATGGTTGCAAACATCATTAAAGGCTTGCTTGAAAATACGCAAATCAATCAGTTACCTGCCAAAGTTGGTCTTCAACAGACCATGGGTGATAAAAAGGTTTCTGACTTAGTTGGCTATGCCATCGTATTTTTTGCCATGTTATTTGCCTCTATCGCTGCTGCTGACTTATTAGGTTTTGAACCTATCTCAGCCATTATTGCGATGTTTATTGCTTTCGGTGCCAATATCATCCTAGGCGCAATCATCCTATTCATCGGTTTTTGGCTTGCCAATATCATCGCTGGTGTCGTTGAGCGCTCTGAACAAGGTTCACAGTTCCTAGCAAATATCGTGCGCGTTTTGATCATGGGCTTAGTTCTTGCGATGGGTCTAAAAGCGATGGGTATTGCGGATTCTATCGTTAACCTAGCATTTGGTCTAACTTTAGGTGCGGTTGCCGTAGCATTTGCCCTATCGTTTGGTCTAGGTGGTCAAGAAGCAGCAGCACGTTTCTTACGCAAAATGCAGGATAAAATGGACAGAGAACGTGACGAAGCAAAAGCAAAATCTGCTTTGACGCCAAGCTCATCGACTCAAGATAAGGTTGCTGCTTCAGTACGTGACAATACGCCAAGTACAGCTACTGATACGTTTGGTAGCAGCACAACCCAAGTAGATAATAATACCATCACACCTAATAACTTAAGCTCTACCAGTGATGTAAATTCTTCTACGGTTGATATCAATCATATTGCAACTGATGATAGTGATATCGATGGTCCTAATAATCTAAGATAATTTATCGTTATTGATTTATTTTATAAAAAAGACAGCTTAGGCTGTCTTTTTTTATGTTTGATAATAAGTAATTTTAGTCAGTATTATTAGGGCGAGATGCACTTGGAATATTTAAGCGCACTTATGATAGATGATTAGAATGAGCTTTTTTCTTATTATCTTCGGTAATTTCACTAGCATTACTCTGATTACTTTGCTGCAACTGCTGAACCTTTTTAGTCAGTTGGCGCTCGCGCTGGGTCATGGGATTAACTGGCTGAATCCATAAATCAATATCCATAAAAGCATCTTCAGCCTCTATTATAAAATCTATACCCAATACAACCACATGATGTAGTTCTGCCATTGGTAACCGTGTCGCCACATCTAAAGCGATTTTCGCTAAATTTGGGCGTATAGCCGACTTACCATGCTTTCCTTCTGCATCTTGTCCATAAAATATTAGTACATAATGCCGCCCCAAACACTCGTAAGAATGTTGGTGGACAACATAGCCTTGTTGCTGCAACTGCTGCGCTTGCTTGGGATGCTTATATAAAGTACGAACTAACTCATGACGCGAAAACAATGACTCATCTAATATCTGCTGTTGCCAATGAGAAAAATCTGCCTTACTAGACTTCTCCAATGATTCTTTCTGCTTAAACGCAGCAGGATTTTTATAAACTGTTTCTAACATCTGCATGCTAAGTTGTGACCATAAAGCAGCCGCTTGCGCCATATGCTGTTGATACATCTGCTTAGTTGGGCTATTGGTTTTCTGTGCCAGCGACATCGCTATCAATGCCGAGTTAGGCTCATTTTGCAAACCATATTTTATCAACGCATTATCTATCGTAATTGCAGGTGCAAAGAAGTCGGCAACATTTAGAAATCCAGTAATAATATCGTTTTCGGAATTTGTTATATGATCCTTATTATCCTGCTGTGACTGCCCTAAACGATAGTGTAAAAATCGCCATAGCTCGCAAGGTATCTGTAATTTATTTAAATGAATATGCCAGTCATGCCAGCCAAATGCTTGTAATGGCTGAATAGATGCACTTGTATCAACGAGCGAACCCTCTACTAAATTACTGTCCGTAAAACTATGGGCTAGACGTTGAACAGGATTTTTTTTGCAGGATTTATTATGAACATCAGTATCAGTATCAGTATCAGTATCAGTATCAGTATCAGTATCAGTATCAGTATCAGTATCAATTTGACGCTGGATATCCAAAACCAAGACGTCAATACTACGTAACTGGCTGTCTATAGATCTTGATATATGAGTCTTGCGCCATATATTTACAGCATTAAAAACTGTCCTACCTAGTGCCTCAATATCAGCTGGCAGCATGTCAGTAGGCAAATATATCACCCACTCTACTAAGTTAAGATCGCCTAGTGGTAGCTGGTACTGAGAATATTGCGCTTGATAGTTGCTCTCTATCACTGGCATATCCGGTAAGATAATCTTTAAGATATCTGCTCGTAAATAACAAGCCATTTCATTCATAAGATAGCTTCCATCAGACATTACCATCGTCGAATCACTGGGCACAGTTACCACCTTTTTGTCTGAAAAAAAATACGCTATTATAAGCGGCGCAATTGGTGTGCAGCGGATAAATGCAACTGCTGCTCCAAGACTATTGGATAAAAAATAAACTACATAATAGCAATTATACATGGTCGCTTTCAGCACAGTGACTTGTTATGATGATATAAAAGCGGTATTACTCGCGTATTAAGGAATCAATTAATACGCATGCTACCTTACAATATAATTAGCCCATTTATTTAGAAAATGTCTCTCTGATGATAACAAGGACTTGCCCATCATGAAACGCTTTAAAGAGAAAACAGTTGTCGTAACAGGTGCCGACTCACATATCGGTCGTGCAACCGCCATTCGTTTTGCGAATGAAGGTGCTAACGTCATACTCGTCGGACGCTCGACCGATACATTAAATCAAATCACTGAAGGATTTCCACAAGACCGTACATGGATTCATACCGACAACTTTTTAACCATCGCTTGTGACATTGGTGTTGAGAGCCAAGTACAAGAGATGATAAAAAGAGTCATCGATAAGTTTGAAACAATCGATATATTGGTGAATAACGCAGCACAAACGACGCAAGGCAGAAATAGTGGGTTATCTACTGAACAGAAGAGTCCAGCTGTTGATGACTATTTAAGTGAAACCTTGTATGTCTGTCAGACGGCTATGCCTTACTTAATACAGAGTAAAGGTAGTATCATTAACGTTCCTTCATTTGCAGCTTGTAGTAGCGATCAGAGTGCAGCAACTTATGATGCTGCCACCTCAGGTATTACTGATTTGACCCGTACGTTGGCTTCGGCACACAGCGCAGACGGCGTGCGCGTTAATGCAGTAAATCCAAGCGTCACTCAGTCTGATATATCAGATGCGATTCAAAACACCGATATTCAAAATACCGATATAACAGATCTTCAAGCAAATATAGATGAATCATCAGATAATAGTCCATTAGGACGCTGTGCTACACCAAACGATATTGCCGCGGTGATTACTTTCTTAGCAAGCGATGATGCTGCCATGATTACCGGTACCAATTTGCCCGTCGATGGCGGTGTAAGCACTTCTAACCGTCAGCTACCTTTATAACTTTATAAAACCTTAATGTGTAAGGGCTCAAGATTAATAAGCGCAAACAAGAAACCCCTGATACTCCATATCAGGGGTTTTTTATAAATATAATCAGCTACTACTTAAAAAACTACTCCGCTGATTTATTAACGTCCTGTAGCGGCTGCGATAAACGCTCAGGATGTCTTGGAATTACACCTTGATATTGAGCATATATTCTTGGCAAATCGGATTCGATATCTCCGGTAGGATAGACCAAAGGCATAAAGCGTATCTCTTTGGTATTGTAATCCAGCGCCACTGGCAAGATTGGCACACCGGCACCCACTGCTAAATAATAAAAGCCTGACTTCCAATTTTTGGTGTACTGACGCGTACCTTCTGGCGACAACCCCAAAAATAATGGCTCACCTGTTTTAAATTTATCAATACTCGCTTGTAATACGGAGCCTTTATTACGGCGATCAATCGGAACAATACCTATCCAATGCAGCAATTGTGCAAGGATCGGCACCTTAAATAAGGTGTGTTTGCCCATAATACTAATTTTCAAATCGAGCGCAAACAAACTGGGTATCGCATATACACCGTCGATATTTGATGTATGCGGAAGCGCTAGCACCACCGCCTGTGGAATATTTTCTATCTCACCAACGGTACGCCAGCCTGCCGCTTTTAATAATGCAGACGCAATCACTGGCGCAATCTTGTTGCCGCGTCTAGGAACCAAATTCCCAAGCTGTTTTTTATTGAGACTTGGTAATGTTTTAGAGCGTGGCGGCTTAGCACTGTTAGCATTAGAGCGATTAAATAATTTTGATGTCATAACGGCACCATGTAGTAGAAGATATCCATATAATACCATTAAGCTGGTATCACTAATCTGGATTTTACATGCTTTTGTTATGTTATAGCTTACTCAATCATGATTATAAATAATGCTAAGCGTCCTAAAAATAGCTATGAGATATCAGCTAGATTACCTTTATCTTCTAGCCATATCTTACGATCAGCAGCACGCTTTTTGGCTAGCAGCATATCCATCACACTGTTGGTTAGTACCATGTCATCCATATCCAACTGAACCAGACGACGAGTATCGCGATTCATGGTTGTTTCACGCAGCTGCTCAGCGCTCATCTCACCCAAGCCTTTAAAACGTGTGATTTGAGCTTTTTTATTGCCCGGTACATTGGCTAAAATATGCTGAAGCTCGGTTTCATCTAACGCATAATGCACTTCTTTAGCCACATCGACGCGATAGAGTGGCGGCATTGCAACAAATAAATGACCAGCATCGACTAAGGCAGGAAAGTGCTTCACGAATAGCGCACAGATCAAGGTAGCAATATGCAGTCCATCAGAATCGGCATCCGCTAAGATGCATACCTTGTCATAACGTAGCTCAGATAAATCGTCAGATGCTGGATCAACGCCAATGGCAATCGCAATATCATGAATTTCTTGACTCGATAGCACTGTATCTGATGAGACCTCCCACGTATTTAAAATCTTACCACGCAAGGGTAGAATCGCCTGATAATGACGATCACGTGCTTGCTTCGCACTCCCACCCGCAGAATCCCCTTCTACCAAAAACAGCTCAGCCCCATCACGCAAATCACCGCGGCAATCTGCCAACTTACCGGGCAATGCAGGTCCCTGAGTGATTTTCTTACGGGCGACTTTTTTAGCAGATTTTAAACGACGCCCTGCTTTATTAATCGCCAGTTCAGCGATTTGCGTACCCATGTCTGCATGCTGGTTTAACCATAGGCTAAAGGCATCTTTTGCCAATGTCTGTACAGCGCCTGCAGCCTCGCGACTAGATAAACGTTCTTTGGTCTGTCCAGAAAACTGTGGCTCAGAGAACTTCAGAGACAGAATATAGTTCACCCCGTCCCAGACATCTTCTGCGGTTAGCTTCACACTACGTGGTAGCAAATTATGAATATCGCAGAACTCACGCAATGCTTCTAAGATACCCGTGCGTAGTCCATTGACGTGAGTACCGCCCTGAGCTGTCGGAATCAGGTTCACATAGCTTTCTTGAATCGGCGTCCCACCATCAGGCAACCAAGACAAGGCAAAGGTAATGGCAGCTCGTTCGCCCGCTTTCGCATCGTAATTATAATAAAACGGTGCTTCAGGCAATGTCTCAAGACCATCTAATTGTTCGTTTAAATACTCGACCACCCCATCGGTAAACTGCCAAACCACCTTTTCATCATTAATGTCATCAGTGAATTCAATCGTCAGTCCAGCTGCCAAAACCGCTTTGGCTTTCAAATTATGCTTGAGATGCTTTACATTGAATTTTGGCGTATCAAAAAAGCTACCATCTGCCCAAAAGCGTACCCTAGTGCCACGTTTACGCTTATTGGAGCTAATCGTCTCAGTTAGCGCCGTCACTGGCGCGCCATTTTCAAACGCCATCTCAAACTGCGTGCTATCACGCCATACCGTGACTTCAACTCGCGTCGACAAGGCATTAACGACAGAAATACCCACGCCATGCAAACCGCCCGAAACTTCATAATTAGAGGTCGAAAATTTACCACCAGCATGCAAACGGGTCAAAATCAGCTCGATACCCGATTGATTGAACTCAGGGTGAATATCTGTCGGCATACCGCGACCATCATCCTCAACCGACAGCGACCCATCACTATGCAATTGAACCTTGATAGTTTTGGCGTAACCACCCAATGCCTCATCGACGGAGTTATCAATAACTTCTTGCGCCAAATGATTGGGGCGAGTGGTATCAGTATACATACCGGGACGACGACGTACTGGCTCAAGCCCTTCTAAAACTTCTAATGATTGCGCATTATACTGACTCACAAATGCATCCTTAAATATTCATATACGATTAATTCTATTAAACCATTATAACGAAAAATAGCGACGGTAACGGTAATAGTCAGTCGCTTACGTCAGATAATGTCGTCTATTTAATACGCTATGTCAGCTTTATTTGAACTTAGAGCAACTGCTGTAGCATATCAATCACCTTTGGCAATTGCTCACCAAAATCGCTAAACCTGTGATCGCCACCTGCTTGCACAGCTACCGATGCGCCCTGACTCTGATAAAAAGCTTTAGACAATTCAGAATTTAACAGCTCATCGCCTTTTTTCAGTAGCACAGCAACTTTATCGGGATAATTTACTGCTAAAAGTTGATGGTCTGCAAACCATTGTAAATCTAAGGGAGTAATATTCCAGCCGCCCGCCGTCGTATGCAGGACGTCACTATGAGACAACTCATCACTGCTTTCTTGATTTGATACTGAGGTGTCAGAAAAACGCTGTAGAGTAATATGAGGCTGAGTGCTAGGGTTTAGCAATAGTGCGGGGCAACCTGTATGATTGCTCACCAAGGTAGAAAAATAGCCTCCTAACGAGCTACCAATAAGTAAGGTTTTATCCTCTCTACTGAGTTCGGTTACCAATTTAACTAGTTGCTCAAAAACTTGCTCAGGAGCACTATTCAGGTTAGGACGATATACATTGATATCAGGATAATGACGCTGGCAGTATTTTTCTAACAGCACCCCTTTGGTAGAGTTGGCATCACTGTCCAGTCCATGGATATAAATCAGGTTCACGTATCATCTCCCTTGTTAATTTTGTTATGATTATCTTATATAGGCTATCAAAGCCAAGCATAGCACCCGCTAAACAAAAATAATAACAATAAAACGGCACACTATTAGTCAGTATTTGCGACATAATAATGTTGTCATTGCAGTTTTATATAGGTCAAAGGAATGACGATAATAGCGATGGAGTAGCCATGAATCAACAGTTTGAGCTGTTCGAGATTGCCAATCCATGTATTGGTCTTTGTAAAAGCAATAAAAAAGGCTATTGCTTTGGTTGCTTGCGCAGTCGTCCTGAGCGTCAGCTATGGCTGAGCATGACTAACGAGCAGCGCCGTGAGGTGCTACGGCTAGTCTCTGGACGCAGGCAACGTATCGAACAAATGAAACAGCGTAAAGGTGAGCAGTTGGGGTTTGATTTTGAAGACACAGCAGAAGCGGGTAAGCTTTTCTAAAAAGCTCATGATAACGCCTCACTAGGATACGTACTCTAAATTGAATAAATCAGCGCGATTATCCGATAAACACTCACTCATCCAAACGTCAGGCAAAAGAAAACCCCCAACGAATTAACGTTGGGGGTTTATCTAGAATAGAGAGCTGACGATGACCTACTCTCACATGGGCGAACCACACTACCATTGGCGCGACGATGTTTCACTT
>NZ_VOBE01000004.1:0-453873 GCF_008369225.1 Psychrobacter sp. ANT_H59 | reverse complement strand
TCAATGCGATAGCTGTGAAGATGAAGTCTAAATAAAAATGTCTCATGACACATCCTGTCTGGTTGCGTAAAGCTAAGGTTGTCTATTATAGACGCAGCATAAAAAAAGTGGCTATCGCTAGCCACTTTTTTCCATGTGTGATTTTTAATGAAATACAAAGTATTCTTAAAGAATCTTCTATATAAAATTGTGAACGTGTTTGTTATATATAACATTTTATGGTTTGGCGTCAAAAAATATCTTGTACGTTATCTAAAATTATTATGCCAATAAAAGATGACTTCATTAGAAAAGCACTAAAATTTGATCATCTCAAGGGCTTGAAATACTTCTATAGTCAGTCTTAAATAAAATAAGTACAAATATTATAACGTGCTACTGGGATAAATTTTTCTTGCTTACTGTGCCTGCGCAGACAGAGGCGGCGCAAAACTTATCCCAGTAGCACTTTGTTCGATTTATAGTGGATTGACTATAGTAATATTAGGTTCTCTATATTTTAGTGAATCTAATATTATTATCTATAGCGCATACCCGAATGTTTGAATCATAATTAGGGAGCCACTATCATTTCCATCAATATAGTTTACATTCACATATTTTTAAGTACGGGCTAAATTCGCTGCTAGCGTAATTTGTTTCGCCATCAATTGATTCATATCGATACCGACTATTTGACCCTCTAATACACGCCATTTACCGGCAACCATTACCTTATCGGCTTTGGTTGCACCACAAAGTAGTATTGCTGCAACAGGAGAACCTGCGCCCGCAAAGCGTATTTCATCAAGTTTAAATAGGGCTATATCAGCTTGTTTACCGACCGCTATTTCGCCAATATCATCACGACCTAAACATCCTGCTGAGCCTATAGTTGCCCATTTAAACGCTTTTTGATGGGTTATTTCTTCAGCACCATAGCGCAAGCGTTGTAGTAATAATGCTTGGCGTACTTCGCCAATCATGTTCGAGCCGTCATTTGAGGCTGAGCCATCAACACCAAGACCGACAGGGCAACCCGCCTCTTGTAGAGCAATGGTAGGGCACTGCCCTGACGCTAATAACATATTTGATGAAGGGCAGTGGGCAATACCCACAGTTGCTTTACCCAATCGTGCTATTTCTTCATCGTTAAAGTGAATACCGTGTGCAAGCCACGTACGATGATTTAACCAACCAACGCGCTCAAGATAGTCAACGGGACGCACGCCAAACATTTTTATACAAAAGTCTGTTTCATCATGGGTTTCGGCCAAATGGGTATGTAATCTGACATCAAGCTCTTGGGCTAAATCAGCCGTTGCTCGCATTAATTCTTCACTAACAGAAAATGGGGAGCATGGGGCTAGTGCTATGCGGGTCATCGCGCCATCTTCATATTGGTGATAGGCTTTAATCAATCGCTGGCTATCATCTAAGATTTCGCGATCTGTTTGAATGGTGGTTCGAGGAGGCAGGCCGCCCTGATCTTCACCTAAGCTCATTGAGCCACGGGTAAGATGCACGCGGATACCCAGTTTGGTTGCCTGCTCTACTTGAATATCAATAGCATGCTCTAAACCATTAGGAAATAAATAATGATGATCACTGGCTGTAGTACAACCAGAGAGTAGTAATTCGCAAAGCGCTATTTGGGTAGATGTTGCTATCATTTCAGGGGTTAGTCTGGCCCAAACGGGATAAAGACTTTGTAACCAAGGGAAGAGATTTTTGTTTAACGCGGCAGGAAAAGCACGGGTCAATGTCTGATAAAAGTGATGGTGGCTATTGATTAAGCCGGGTATAAGAACGTGTTCATGAGCATCTACTACCTCATCAACCGCTTGCAAGGGTTGTTCAGCAGCCCTTATTAATTCGACAATAAGATCATTTTGAATAACGATACCGCCAGCATAAGCGGGGTCTAAACAGTCGAGGGGATTTTTGATCCAAATTCTTTGAGAGTTAACCTGCATAGTGACTCCTATTAGTCATCAGGTTTAGGAAAGATTAAGAAAAATCTTAATCGCTTAAACCCGGATGTAGGAGCTACTAACACACAAACCGGAAAGGTATGAATAGTAGTTGATTTAAAATCACGGCTATTTAATGATCGCCTCCAAATCATTGTTCATAAATATCTTGGCAAAAAACAACCGTGTTGTCAATTATTAAGTAACCTGTGTTCTGCTTGACCTATGTGACTTATGATCTATACCCTATTAATCAAGAAGAAAAAAACGGCTATGGTGTTTTGCTAGTGACCCAATTGGACAAATGACTATAGAGAGTCTTGATTAAAAACAACAGACAGCTCATTTGCAGCTTCCTGTAAAAGAGGTACATGGCTTAATAACGTTTCTAAAGACTTTTTGACAGTGGGACCATGAGTAAATACGGTAGCAAATGCTTGTTGGTCACCATTTGGAATGAGTACCGCACAGGCGACCATACCTGGAATAAACTCTTCGTTATCTATCCCTATCTGAGTATCACGCGTTTTAGCGATTGTCTTCAGTAGCTGGTTTTTATCGGTCTGTGTATTGGTGGTCAAGGCATGTATCGACATTTTATCAATAATACGTTCGCACTTATCTGTAGGTAGCTGTGCTAGAAGTAGCTTACCACTGGCACTTGCCCAAACTGGAACATGAGAACCCGCAGGTAAGTATATTTGCAGTGGCCAATCAGACAATACACGATCGACGTAAACCACATCTAAATCTTGCATAATCGCAATGCCTACCGTTTCGCCTATTTGTGCCGAAAGCTGTTGCAAGATTGCCAGCCTTTCAGTTTTGAAATGATTGTTTTGCCATAAATCTATGGCTAGCTGATAAGTTCGTTTTCCGCATGTTACTTTTCCAGGTAGATCTAATTGGATGAATCCCAGATTCTGTAGCTGTTCTAGCAATCGATACATACTTGGTATCGGTATGTCTAACGCTTCTGCTAGGTCACTGACACTCATAGGTCTTTGAGACTTGGCTAACATTTCAACTATCCGCAACACACGCTCAACGCTTGAGCCTTTTTTTTTAGCATTATTCATAGCTTAATTCATATCCTTAGCGACACAACGCCGCATAGCTACGTCCATTATAACGAGAAGGCTTGAGCGTTTACATCTTGTTATGATAAATCAATTATGTTATTTTACATAACGATAATTTATCTATCGATATATGAAAACTAATACAGCATAAAAAATATATTGGTGACATGCTAACTTCTAATTTAAGTGATTAAAGGCGAACAATCCTCTCGTTACAAATATTGAGGTTTTGTAGTCCTAAGAATATATAAGGAATGAATATGAAAGCCTTTGTAGTAGAGAAAGTAGCGGACAGAGCGTTTTCTTGCGCAATACAAGAAGTTCCTGTACCAGAATGTAATAAAGATGAAGTGGTCATAAAGACAACTTATTCATCATTAAATTATAAGGATGCTTTAAGTTCCGTAGGCAATCCTGGAGTGACTAGAAAGTTCCCGCATATTACCGGTATCGATGTGGCCGGAGTGGTACACCAAACGACATCTGATGCCTTTGCAGTCGGAGAAAAAGTATTGGTGACTGGCTACGACTTGGGTATGAATACTGATGGTGGCCATGCAGAGTTTGTTAAAGTCCCAGCGTCATGGGTCGCCCGTATTCCTGACACAATAACTGATAAAGAAATCATGACTTTCGGTACGGCAGGATTAACGGCAGCTTTGAGTGTTAATGAATTACTAGATAACGGTGTCAAGCCAGAAGATGGTGAGGTTTTAGTCACTGGTGCTACTGGTGGCGTGGGTTCTTTAGCGGTTTCTATCCTGAATAAAATTGGCTTTACTGTCGTTGCCGTATCAGGAAAAGAGGAACAAATTGATTATCTCAAACAAATTGGCGCGTCAGAAGTCATCCTTAGAGATACTTTCAATGAGGATGCTAAAAAACCTATTATGGCTGAAAGATATGCAGGGGTTGTCGATACGGTTGGCGGTAATATTTTGGCCAATGCCCTAAAATATATAAAATACGATGGGGTTGCTACTTGTTGTGGGTTAACAGCATCACATGAACTCAATACCAATGTATTCCCATTTATTTTAAGGGGCGTCAGACTAATAGGTATCGACTCGGTTGAATGTAAGCTTGAGAAGAAGCAAGCAGCATGGGACAAATTGGCTGGTGAGTTTAAAATAGCTACTCTAGATAGTATCACTAATGAGATTGGCCTAGAAGATATCAAAGACACCTATACATTGATGCTAGAGGGAAAATCAGTGGGCAGGTATGTCGTAAAAATATAAAGGACATCTATTTTCTTGTCGATATGATATGTACTAAGAAACTCTTAATTTTTTAAAATTAAGAGTTTCTTAGTTTCTATAGATAAAGTTTTATCGAATAGTAATGACTCGTATAAGAGGTCATATTTATCCTAAAGATGATCAATTGATAAAATTATAGAGTTTTTAGGAACGTAAGATGGTAACTGTAATACAAGATTTAAAACAAGACTGGTCATTTTCAGCGTCTGTTGCTGGATTTTTAGCGGTACTCATTGCTTATGCAGGGCCCCTGGTTATTTTCTTTCAAGCGGCACAAGCAGCACAAGTGTCAGAGGCCATGATGGCGTCTTGGATTTGGGGTATATCGATAGGCACTGCGATACCTGGTATTTATCTTTCTATCAAATATAAAGCGCCGATAGTGACTGCTTGGTCTGCTCCAGGAACCGTGCTGCTCGTAACATTATTTCCACAGATGAGTATTAATGAGGCCGTTGCGGCTTACATTATCTCAGCCATTGTCATTTTTATGGTCGGTGCGACTGGCTATTTTGATAAGGTTTTACAGTGGATTCCTAATAGTATCGCCGCCGGTATGATGGCAGGTATCCTATTTCAGTTTGGCTTAGCGTTATTCGTCGCCACTGACACCATGCCATTTATTATTTTTAGTATGTTGGGCTGTTATTTATTGGCCAAGCGCTTGTCACCGCGCTATACAATGATTTGGGTATTATTATGTGGCGTCATCTTAAGTTTGCTACTTGGCAAGATGAACCCTGTTGATATCAATTTTACGATGACCATACCCGTCCTCATCTGGCCAGAATGGTCCTGGCACGCAACGTTTAACCTTGCAATTCCTCTTATTCTCGTGAGCTTAAGCGGACAGTTTTTACCCGGCATGGCTATCTTGAATTTAAGTGGCTATGACACGCCGGCGAAACCTATTGTCATGGCCACTAGCATTGCTTCATTAGCGGTTGCTTGTGTAGGAGGTATCACCATTACATTAGCAGCAATTACTGCCGCCTTATGTACGGGAAAAGATGCGCACGAGCTCAAAGAAAAGCGTTATATCGCCGGTGTCGCTAATGGTATTTTTTACTTATTGGGGGGATTGTTTGCTAGTAGTATTGTGCTGGTATTTAGCTTATTACCTAAAGAGCTGATCGCCGCTCTAGCTGGTCTGGCGCTAATAGGGGCTATCTCAGCCAATATTACTGTTGCTATGAAAGATGATAGTCAAAGAGAATCGGCATTGATTACTTTTTTAGCCACGGCATCCGGCATGCAGTTTTTGGGATTGAGTTCGGTGTTTTGGGGTATTTGTATCGGTATGATTGCTCACTACGTATTGACTAAAAAAAGCAGCAAGCTGGTTGAGGTATAACTGGTTGGTATAAGGTGATTGATTGAAAGATATTCTTAGTGACTATGGTTGGGAATTATGAGTCCAACACTCTGCTACAATTCATTTAACCGCTTGGTTATCATATTCTGATAGTTTTCGATCAATATAGTAAGGCAGTTCAATAATAAACACAGCACTAATCTTAAAAACTCATCCAAATAAAACAATACTAGTAAACGCTTAGAAATCGTGTCATAAGTAAGATCACACAACAAAGGAATGTTGTCATGAGCCAGCTTGTATTTGACAAAGTACTATTGCATTACTCCAAGCCATTAGGGACGTTATTATTGCTAGCAGGTTGTACGGTTAGTAGCTTTGCCGCCACTTATAAAATTGAGCCTGACACCTCTAACGTACGTTTCGCTATTGACCACCTCAAAACCTCTGCCACCACTGGCGGCTTCTATAATGTGACGGGAATACTCCAGTATGATCCGAGCGCAAAAACTGGCGACATCTCTCTTATTATCCCCATAAAATCCTTAAACACAGGCAACAAAAGCGTCACTCTCAAACTGATGGGCTCTGATTTTTTTAATATGGAACAGTTTCCATTGGCTCATTTTGAATCTACCAAATGGCATTTTACCTCTGACACAGAAAATCCAAAGGTCACACAAGTGGATGGTAAGCTAACCTTAAACGGTCAGACCCATCCTATTAGCTTATTGGCGACCAAATTTAATTGCTATCTGACCGCTCTAGCTAAGAAGAATATCTGCGGAGGCAATTTTACCGCCACTATTGACCGTACTCAGTGGAATATCAAAAAATATGTCTTGTTCGGTATGACCAAGAATCTGACCTTAAATATCAAAGTTGAAGCGGCTAAACAATAATCTTTTTAGCATCGATAAATAATAAACGTATCATAAAGTCATGGCTAAAATGATTAAAAATGAGTTTTTGCCAGCCTAGTGAGGATAGTATGAAACCAAGTTATATGCTGTTATCAGCACTTGCATTTAGTATGGCTTCCAGCGCTGTCATGGCTGATAGTGCAGGCTTATCTAATACGACGAGCCTATTCAATATCAGTCCCGCTACCAGCTTACCCAATGTCAGTCCTGCCAATAGTGATTTGGTTAATCGCGGCGCCTACATTGCCCGTACTGCTGATTGTATGGCGTGTCATCGCGAGGACTATAGCGGCGGCGTCGCGATTGAAACCCCTATTGGTAATATTTACTCGACCAATATCACGCCCTCCACACGTTATGGTATCGGTAACTATATTGAGACTGACTTTAAAAAAGCCCTGAAAAAAGGTCGTGCGCCTACGCATCAGCTATATCCTGCGATGCCATATCCTTCTTATCATGGTATGGCTGATGCGGATATCAGTGCATTATTTGCTTACTTTCAAACCGTACTTCCAGTAGAGGAGCCACCTGAAAATATCACTAAGCTACCATTCCCGTTAAATATCCGAACATTAATGTTGGCTTGGAATATGATTAACGTACCTTCTACCGAAAATCGTGCAGGGCTTACCCAAACCCAGCAGCGTGGTGAATACCTGGTTAATAACTTGGAACATTGCGGTACTTGTCACACACCGCGCAACCTCACGCAAGGTCTTGATAAAGACAAGTATTTATCCGGTGCGCCGCTTGGTAAGTGGTATGCGCCTAATATCACTCCAGATAATGACAGCGGCATTGGGCGCTGGAGCGAGAGTGATATCGTCACTTATCTACGTACTGGCATGCTCGACAAACGGGCTTATGCAGGTGGACCAATGGCTGAAGCCGTCGCCCACAGTACACGCTATCTAAGCGATAGCGACTTAATTGCAATGGCTGCTTATCTAAAAGTCGTCCCTATCATTAAGACAGACGATTACGTGATACCCGTGGACACGTCACGGCTACCCAGTCCAATTAGTCACTCTATTACCTATGATTTAATTGAGCAAAAAGACTATCTGGCGCAGGCAAAATCCACTACTAATGCTGGTTCTAATACTAATAACTCACCAAAAGCACTATATCTTGCTGCTTGTGCTAGCTGTCACGGAGTAGATGGTTACGCGCAGCCTGATGCTCGTTACGCCTCTATCGTAGGACTGAGTAGTATTCGTCGCGTTAAGCCAGATGCGCTCATCAATGTCATTGCTTATGGCGCGAAAGGCGCACTAAACACTGCACCCAAAATGCCCGGCTTCTCTAAAGATTTAAGTCATGCACAGATTGCCAGTATTACCAATTACGTGCGGGTAACTTTCGGTGGTCTACAAAATAGTGATGTCAGTGCTGCTGACGTCAAACGCATCTTAAAGTAAGTGCCATTAATCCCACTATCGATACAGCTATAAAAATACTTAATGCAACCTGATGACATGGATGACGGTTCAATAATAAGGATAATAAAATGAATGATATGCTTCAATCGCCCACACGTCGGCAACTGCTATCAATGATCGGTAAGACCGCAGGGGCGACAGCAATGTATCAGGCGATGACTACGTTAGGGTTTGCTTCTGAATCTAGCTTTAAACAAGAGATGAATTTAAAGGGTGCGCCTGCTGGTGCGAGCATTGTGATCCTTGGCGCAGGATTGGGCGGACTTACTGCCGCTTATGAGCTACGTAAAGCCGGCTATAAAGTCACTGTTCTTGAGTTTCAAAATCGCGGTGGTGGTCGCAGTTGGACACTAAACGCAGGTGATAAATATACCGAGCTTGGTGGCGGAGAGGTGACTTGTGACTTTAAAAAAGGCAATTACTTTAATGGTGGACCATGGCGATTGCCCGTTCATCATTATGCGGTATTCCATTATTGTAAAAAATTCGGTGTGGCACTGCAGCCTTTTATCCAAACCAATGACCGCGCCTATTTGCACCGTACCACTCATTTTAATGGTGCACCGCAGCGATTGGGTGAAGTACAAAGTGACATACGTGGCTATGTCTCAGAGCTATTATCCAAAGCAGTCAATACCGGTAGCCTTGATAAGACAGTTAACAAAGAGGATAAAGAGAAGTTATTAGAAGGATTAAAAGGTTGGGGCGTCCTTGATAATAATTATCGCTATGTCAAGAGCCATGAAACCAGCAAGCATCGTGGCTATAGCGTTTATCCAGGTGGCGGGCTCATGCCTGATGCCAAACCCTCGACACCGATACCGATGGACAAGCTCTTAAATTCAGGGATGTGGTCAGATATTTATAGCAACTATACGACATATGATCATCAACCAGCGATGTTTCAGCCTGTCGGTGGTATGGGAAAAATCGGTGATGCATTCACTCGCGAATGTCGAGACATAATTACATTCAACGCTAAAGTCACTAAGATTCATCAAGATGAGACTGGCGTCACTGTCGATTATGTCGATAGCAATAGCATCAGTAACAATCTAGATGGCGAAACTAAAACTGTACGTGCTGACTGGTGTATCTGCAACATTCCACTATCAGTATTGACCCAGATTGACATTAACGTCTCAGCGCCGATGAAGCAAGCGATGGCAGCGGTACCTTATGACACCTCTTATAAAGTAGGTTTAGAGTTCAAACGCCGCTTTTGGGAAGAAGACGAATGGATTTACGGCGGTATCACCTATACCGATATGCCTATCTCACAGATATCCTATCCTTCACACGATATGTTTACCACAGGCTCAGGGGTGCTACTCGGCGCGTATGGATTTGGAGAAGCCTCTTATCGATTTAATACGCTGAATCCAAAAGAGCGTATTGATGCGGCACTACAGTATGGTAAGTATATTCATCCGCAATACACCAAAGAGTTCCGCTCTGGAACGTCCGTCGCTTGGCACCGTATTCCATGGTCGCTCGGTTGCTATGGCATTTGGAGCGAGTCAAGCCGTGATCAGTACTACGATACGCTATGCGCGATTGACCACCGTATCGTACTAGCAGGTGAGCACTGCTCGCATATCCCAGCATGGCAAGAAGGGGCAATTTTATCTGGCATGGATGCCGCTCAGCGACTACATCAAAAGGCAAAAAAACTTGGTTAGTAGAAGTGATTATTACAGTAAATTAATCATAATAAATTCAGAGGTAATCATGGACATGATCAAACCAAACCTGCTTGCTGTGGTAATGATATTAGGTATCGGAAGCACAGTCGCGCTATCAGGCTGTAGCCAATCTACTAAAGCCAACGCTGTCACTTTCGCCAGCCAGCAACAAACCACGCAAATGGTCTTTGATAATCAAGCCAGTCGCAATAATGGTGCATGGGGTGCAGTGTATATGACTAGAGAAGCGCTTAGATCGCCAACAGCCAATATCGTCGATGTCAGCTCACTACCGAAAATGGCAGAGGATGTTAAGCTGCAAAAGTGGTTAGCAAAATTCGAAGGGAGTGCGGACGGTAAAAAGGGGTTTATTACTACCAATGGTAAAAAGCTCTATAATGATTCTTGTGCTGGCTGTCATATGCAAGATGGTAAGGGTGCAAAGGGGGCAGGTTACTATCCGCCGCTTGCTGATAACAGTAAGATACAATCAAAGTATTACATCATTAGTGTTGTGATGAATGGCTTACGCGGTATGCCATCCTTTCAAAGTATGATGAATGATGAACAAATAGCAGCGGTCACTCAATATGTGCATAGTGACCTTAATAAATTTACCGATACAGTCACTGCTGCCAACGTTGCTCAGCTCCGTCACGAATTTCCACCGGGTTCTGATCCGAGTGAATAATTTTATTTTATGATATCAAATCTTTAGCCACTAACTTGGGAGAGTTTAATCAGTCATCTCGATGATAATGAACCTTGCTGTCGATGTCATGGTCATTAAATTCATATACTGAAGATATGATGTTTAGTATTACGGAAGATTATATAAAGAAAGAAGATTATGAAATGGCGTGTAATAACCTAAGAACCAATCTTAATACTATTTTATTTAATACAGCAATTCATTGATGATACCGCCTCACTCGATTGTCGTATTGACCAGCTCAAGAGCAAATATCGAAGACCCACGAGTCCAACAGCTTTGGTCTGCTAATGTCACATAAAAACCATACAGAGTAATGCTTTATGAATACACTATATTAGAACATAATATATAAAAAATAGGTGCAATAACCAGTGTGTTGGGCATCATCCCTTACCTTATACAAGGAATAATCATGATATTTCGTCAATTGTACGAACCCCTTTCGAGCACTTATACCTATCTGTTAGGGGATGAGGATACAGGTCAGGCTATCCTGATTGATCCGGTCATCGCGACCATGGATCGTGACTTGGCTGAAATCCATAGATTGGGACTGGATTTGGTCTACACAGTTGACACGCATATCCACGCAGATCACATTACTGCAGCATTAGAAATGAAGCGAGCTGTCGGTAGCAAGATTGCAGCGCCTGCCTTTGACCGTCTGCCGTGTGTGGATGTCGGGCTGGAGGAAGGAACACCTTTGCAGGTTGCTGGTATTACCTTGTACCCATTGCATACGCCGGGACACACTGATGGTCATTTTGCGTATCTCTTTAATGAGCGGGTATTCACTGGTGATGCTTTACTTATCGATGGGTGTGGCCGGACCGACTTCCAGAATGGCGATGCCGATGCGCTGTATAAATCTGTGCGGCAGAAACTCTTTTCTTTACCAGACGACACGCTGGTCTATCCTGCGCACGACTACAAAGAGCGCTTTGTCTCTTCAATCGCTCAGGAAAAAAAGCGCAATCCACGGCTTGGCGGGGACATAACCCTCGAAGAATTCAAGGTCATCATGAGCAACCTAAATCTATCGTATCCGAAATTCATTGATTATGCTGTTCCTGGCAACCAGCAGTGTGGCGTCTGCCCAGAGGATTTACCAGAAAATTTAGCCACTTACTGTCGCCAGATGATGCAGAGCCCTCAAGGATAATGTTACTGATTTTAAGATAGTCGACATTTAACGATGATTAATTTATCGGCTCTGATATTGAAGAGATGTAATTAATGAGCATTTGATATTCCCATGCTTAGCGCGCACACTACTATTAATGCCAATACTATAATCTACGGAGAAATACTATTATGAACGGCATAATGAATGGAGAAATGATGCAGGGAACGATGATGCAAGGGATGGGCTGGAGCTGGATGATTCTCTGTCTACTGTTTGCGCTACTTCTTTTTGCTGTACTTGTGTTTATATTGATGGCAATTCTGAAATATCTGCGTAAACCAGATTAAAGCTTGTAATAAAGAACTGCGTGTAGTCGTCGAGAAATGGCGTTTGAGTAGCGATCTTGTAGAGTCTGAATCTATATTTTATATAAAACTATCCAATAGAGAGTTATTGCTTTTTAAGGTTAGGTGAAAATATATTATTGGATGACTGAGACCTTCGCTATACGCCTTTCTTCAGTAGCCTAACAATAGCCCAATTTTAAGAGCTATTGGTACATATTACCTTTCCTCTAGCATCCGTCTCTAACATCAAAATTAAGATTTTATCAAATAGTAATCATGATAACGGGCATCTCTTAACCATTGAGTTAGAGCGCAATCTTTACTCAATATAAGTGAAGGAGTTATCTGATGAATCCTAATAATAGCGATAAAAATAATGGCCTTAGTGGCCAAGATTCAAAGAATACTAACCAAGCCCATACTACCTTCAAAGAGTATAACCAAGTGCCAGCTGATTATAATGGCACCGTTTATACTTGTCCGATGCATCCAGAGGTAAGAGACGTTACAGATAGCGGCTGCCCAATATGCAACATGTCTCTTAAACCTGAAGACATTATTGCCGAAGATAATGTTGCCGAGATGGCAGCAATGAAAGATGACCATACCAACTGCCACAGCGCGTCGAATACCGATACTCATCCTACTAAAGATAGTAAGTACGACAAAGTACCAGAGTACTATAGCGGTACGGTCTATATTTGCCCGATGCATCCCGAAGTGCGAAATGTTGAAAAAAGCGATTGCCCAATATGCAACATGTCTCTTAAACCTGAAGACGAGGTTACTGATGAAGACAGTCATTCACATTGTCATGGCAAAGATACTGACCGTACTAAGGTAAAATCTGTCAAAGGCGGCAAATACGACAAAGTCCCAGCTGATTATAAGGGTGCCGTTTATATTTGTCCTATGCACCCAGAAGTAAGAGATGTGAAGAATAGTGGCTGTCCAATATGCGGAATGGCACTTGAACCAGAGACGGCTACCATTGGTGAGGAGGACACCTCAGAGCTCGACGATATGACACGCCGTTTCTGGATTTGTACGGTGTTGACCATACCGCTATTTCTGTATGCTATGAGTGACATGGTAGGTCTAAGCTTAGACAACCTTGGACAAGGTGATATCTCTGGACAGATCGCTCAGTGGATTCAGCTAGCGCTTGCAACACCAGTGGTGTTATGGGGAGGCGCACCGTTCTTCGTCCGTGGCTGGCAATCAATAAAAAGCCGAAACCTGAACATGTTCACTTTGATTGCAGTTGGCGTAGGCGCAGCTTTTGGTTTCAGTCTGGTAGCAAATTTTCTTCCGGATGTTTTTCCAGATAGCTTCAGGGACGCCACTGGCCAAGTAGGGGTGTACTACGAAGCGGCAGCGGTCATTGTGACCTTAGTGCTATTGGGTCAAGTGTTAGAGCTCAAAGCCAGAAGTCAGACCTCAGGAGCAATCCGTGCGTTACTAGAGCTAGCACCACCAACGGCAAGACGTGTGGATGAGAACGATGTCGAAACCGAAGTGTCACTTGATGAAGTGATCAGCGGCGACAGATTGCGAGTGAAGCCAGGAGAGAAGCTTCCTGTAGACGGTACGGTACTTGATGGTAGTAGTAGCATTGATGAATCGATGGTGACTGGTGAACCCATCCCAGTGTTAAAGGCACAAGGGGATACGGTCACCGGCGGCACAGTCAACGGTACTGGGACACTACTGATCAAAGCGGTCGATGTTGGCGATGATACCGTATTGTCCAAGATCGTCAAGATGGTTGCTGAAGCCCAGCGCAGTCGCGCGCCAATACAGAAACTGGTTGATAAGGTAGCTGGATGGTTCGTGCCCATCGTACTTATTTGCTCTGTCATTACCTTTATTGTCTGGGCGATATTTGGGCCTACGCCTGCAATGGCTTTTGCGCTGGTCAATGCTATCGCTGTATTAATCATTGCCTGCCCTTGTGCGTTAGGGCTCGCCACACCGATGTCGATTATGGTGGGTACTGGTAAAGGAGCACAAAATGGCGTGCTTATCAAGAATGCTGAAGCGTTAGAAAGTATGGAAAAAGTCGACACCATCGTTGTCGATAAAACCGGAACGCTGACAGCAGGCAAACCAGAGCTTACCGCTATCGAAGCGCTTGGCGGCTTAGACGAGGATGAGATGCTTATACTTGTCGCAGCGGTAGAGACTGCCAGCGAACATCCTCTGGCAGAAGCTATTGTCAAGGCTGCAAAGGCAAAATCTCTCGATATGGTTAAGGCAAGCGATTTTAGTTCAACTACCGGTGAAGGCGCGCAGGCGCTGGTCAATGGCAAGCAAGTCGCCGTAGGCAACTCAAAATTCATGCAACGCCTCAATAGTTTTGACAGTACGCTTTCAGAACGCGCCGACAAACGCAGGAAGGACGGTGAAACTGTTATGTTTGTCGCAGTAGATGGGCAAGCTGCTGGTCTCATATCGGTCGCTGATCCGATCAAGCCGAGTACCAGTGAGGCAATATCGCTATTACACAAAGCTGGACTGCGGGTAGTCATGCTGACAGGTGATAATGAGATAACGGCTAAAGCGGTTGCTAGTAAGTTAAAGATTGATGAGGTACATGCTGACGTCTCTCCAGAAGACAAAAACCGTATCATCAAAGAGTTGCAAAGTAGTGGCAAGGTTGTGGCTATGGCGGGTGACGGTATTAACGATGCTCCCGCTCTTGCCCAAGCAGATGTCGGCATCGCTATGGGCACAGGAACAGATGTGGCCATGGAGAGTGCTGGCATTACGCTAGTGAAGGGTGATCTGATGGGGATTGTAAGAGCCCATAAACTGAGCCATTCTACGATGCGCAATATCAGACAAAACCTGTTCTTTGCATTTATATACAACGCCCTTGGTGTACCGATTGCGGCAGGTGTGCTGTATCCGTTCTTCGGGATTTTACTCAGTCCAATGATAGCGGCGGCGGCTATGAGTCTCTCGTCAGTATCTGTTATTGGTAACGCGCTGCGATTGCGCCGTTTGAAGCTGTAATTTTGGTACGGTGAAGAGGGTTTTAAAGCACACTTACAAATACTGGTCTTATCAAGGCCTAAGATATAAGGATACCGTTATGGGCAGTTTTTCTATTACACATTGGCTGATTTTATTGGTGGTAGTGGTTGTCGTATTTGGCACTGCTAAGCTTAAAAATGCTGGCAAGGATTTAGGCGGTGCGGTAAAGGGTTTTAAAGAAGCGGTCAAAGATGAAGAAGCTGAGCATGCTCGCAAGAATCGTATGCTTAGCCATGAAAATAGTACGCCTGCTGCAAGTAATGATTTAAATACGCAGGTAGATACTCAGGTTGATGATATGGAAATCCGCCCTATTACCACTGATGATCAGCACAAAGTATGAAGCGCGCCTCTTGTTCCAATGAGAAATATTATGAAAGCTGGCTTTAGATAGAAGAAGCCAGCTTTCAATGATCCCTTTAAGGTACATCCTAAAAGATCCATTCTATGATACTAAATCGCCAAGATTGTCGGGGATTCAGCATTCTGAGATAATGTAAAACGGCATACCCGAACTGAAAGCAAAGCGCTATTTGCATGCTCACTAAATTATCAGTACATCTATCAGAATAAATGAGAAGCCCTATAATGAAAAAATCCGTTCAAACCATTTTAAGTGGAGTGGGACTTACCGCTTTAGTGACAGCATCATTACTATCTGGAATCGTACAAGCAGCAGATAACAATGACCATCTAAAGAGCACCGTTGATCAACAAGCCAAATTACTAATGAATGAGCACGATATTTCAGGGATGTCTTTTGGCGTCATCATCGATGGCAAATCACATTTTTATCATTATGGTTTGGCTGATAAGAAAGCCAAAATATCTGTCTCAGAAAACACTATTTTTGAGCTAGGCTCAATCAGTAAGACATTTGCTGCTACCTTAGCGAGTTATTCAGAATTAAATGGCACACTTAAATTAGAAGATACCACTGATAAATATATTCCCTACCTAAAAAACAGCACCATTGGCAACACCAAGCTTATAAACCTAGCCACCTATTCAGCTGGTGGTCTACCACTACAAGTCCCTGATGACGTTAAAAACAATAAAGAGTTGCTTCGTTATTATAAATCTTGGCAGCCTGTATTCTCTATCAACTCAAAGCGTCTGTACTCCAACGCCAGTATCGGTCTGTTTGGTTATATATCTGCATTGAGCATGGACGCTGATTACACACAGTTGATGGAAGAAAAAATACTGCCGTCACTCAATATGCCCAATACCTTTATCAATGTACCTAGTGACAAGATGGCTGATTATGCATTTGGTTATAACGCTGCTGGCGATGCTATCCGAGTCAATCCTGGCATGTTAGACGCCGAAGCCTATGGTATTAAATCCACCATCACAGATATGACGCATTTTATGGCGGCGAATATGGGGCTAGTACCGCTGGATAAAAATATTCAGCAAGCGTTAGACAATAATAGAAAAGGTTACTATCAGGCGAGCACTTTTACCCAAGGGTTAGGATGGGAGATGTACCCTTATGCTACTCAGCTAGATACCTTGCTTGAAGGCAACTCGATGGACGTGGTACTAAAGCCTCAAGCCATTAAAACGGACAATCATCCAACGGCTGTTTTAAATAACGTCTGGGTGAATAAGACAGGTGCTACTAATGGGTTTGGTGGCTATATCGCTTATATTCCTGCCAAAAAATCAGGCATTGTCATTTTGGCAAATAAAAACTATCCAAATGCAGATAGGGTCAAAGCAGCCTATACGATTTTAGAGAGTGCGATGACTCGTTAATTAATCTTGAGTCACAAAGCAACCTTATAGAAAATAGCCTTTCATAAAAAACCCAGCTAGATGCTGGGTTATTATATTCAACTTTTAAGAGCAGCCTTCCACCAAATAAATCGCTTCTGGTATACCAATATCGATGCTTTCTACCTCCCCTTTTAATAGGTTTTTATTGTCTGCTGTCCACTCAGTCGCCTTAATCATAGAATCACTCAGCTTTTGACCACCCTTGATATGATATTCAATTTGTAGCGGCAGATTATCCTGTTTATTATTAAGCTCAATATTGTCGTCTTTTAAGAATTCTCCAAGTGGGCTTTCTTTTATCACCTTAAAATTGACGTTAGCAATCAGGCTATAGTAGTCACCATCAACCGCATATTTATCAACCTCGTAGTCAAGCTCGTCATTATGTGCTTTCATAACCGCTGTGGCTGAATCACCAACGTTGATGTCTTTATAAAACGGGATGCTTGGATCCCGAATACTGATCAGAACAACTTTACTATCTATGATTTGATATAAAACAGAAGCGCGTTCACCGTACTCTTTATCGATATAACTCAGTGCTGGATTACTGACGTAATAGCACTGTTCGTTATCGCTCTTTGCTTTGGTCATTCCTAGGCTACTTAGCAGCTCAGGGGTAATAACCTGACCGAAGCTTAAATTTTGATACCCTGACGGGCTGACGGTTTGCTCATTAGCTATATCTGCTGCTTCGTTAGTTTGTGCTTTATCCATAGCACTCGTATCTGTAGGCGGTGGATTGACAGACATCTCATCATTCTTAGCCATGTCTTTATCTACAGTATTCGTTTGTGCAGTATTCGTTTGTGCAATGCCATCGTTATTCAAAGATGAGGGCTGTGAGTCACAGCCTGTCATCAGTTGCACAGTACCGATTAATAAAGTAGAAATCACTGCCGTCTTAATTATCGGCAATGATGATTTTGAATGAAAAGTTAACATGGCTTAATTCCCGAATTCGAGTCATTGATATTAATATATACCTTAATGAACCTTGTATAAACTGTCTTTTTTATGCTCGATTTCATTGATGCTAAAGTTTGATTGATACGTACACAGCGCACCGATCACGAATAGTATATGTATGGCATGTATATCGAGAAATACACCGTAGCTATTTCAAAGAATAAAAACATTGATACCATTAAGGTAGAGGTCAAAAATGCTATTTTGAAAGATATAGTCAGTCCTAAATAAAATAAGTACAAATATTATAAAGCGCTACTGGGATAAATTTTTCTTGCTTACTGTGCCTGCGCAGACAGAGGCGGCGCAAAACTTATCCCAGTAGCACTGTGGTTGATTTATAGTGGATTGACTATAGTTAAAATTGATAGAAGACACAACTTAGGCCCAATTTGGGCACATAGATTTTTTGATGTAGTTTGGCTATGGCTATAATTGGGCAAGTTTTGCTCAAGCCTAGCTTTATATTTCCGCTACAGCGCATATTGTCATAGCGAACGTTGCCGACAAGTGACCAGTCGCCAATATGATAGACAATTTTATCCTGGTTTAACACGTTACCAAATGAGCAAGAGAACATAGATCTGGTGATTAAAGCAGGTATCGCTCATTTATGGTTTGTGACGATCCATCCCTTTGATGATGGCAATGGGCGATTGACCTGTGCCATTACTGAGAGAGTACTGGCACAAAGCGAGGATAGCGCCCAACGTTTTTATAGTATGTCAGCGCAGATTCTTAAACAGCGCAATGACTACTATAAAATATTGGAACGAACACAAAAAGGCGATACTGATATCACTGATTGGCTGTGCTGGTTTCTACAAACACTAGAACAAGCACTCATTGCTGCTCAAATGACCACAGATAAAATCATTGATAAAGCGAGTTTTTGGCAGAACCATCGACAGCATGCATTGAACACCAGACAAGTCACTATGCTAAATAATTTACTCACAGACTTTTATGGCAACTTGACTACTAAAAAATGGTCAGTGATGACCAAGTGTTCTGTAGACATAGCACTGCGTGATATCAATGATCTGATAGAGAGGGGGATGCTGAAAAAATCCGAGGCTTCGGGGCGTAGTACGAGTTACGAGGTGGCTTTGTAATAAAGAACATGTGGTTCTATGATGCGTAACGCAATAGACGAGCTAGTTCAGCATTGTGATAGCAGTCTATTTTAAGTGGTCTATTAATAGGTATGAAGGGTGAAATAGCTGGTTCCACTTGGGTATGCCCTATATTAACTATTAATTTTTTGGACAGATACAATGATAAGAGAGTGAGTGTATGATGCATATATTTCACATGCACTTTAAAGAAAAAATATCTTATGTTTTATATGAAATTGATTTTCCACTACAAACTATCTTAAATCGGAAAAAGCGATGATTCAAACCGTTATCCATTATTTTCTACATTTTGGTATGCCATTGGTCATCGCCTATATATTTTTTCGTGACGACTATAAACGAGTATATTTGATTCTTTTAGCAACCATGCTAGTTGATTTAGATCATCTGCTAGCGACACCTATCTTTTCGCCCGATCGTTGCAGTATTAACTTTCATCCGCTGCATACTTACTATGCAATGGCGGCATATGCGGCTATGCTATTTCTACCAAGGCCCTATAAAATAATTGGTTTAGGGTTACTTCTACATATGCTAACCGATTTGAATGACTGCGTGATGACTTATATTAATTGTCCTCAGTGTTTGAGTCAGGCTCCTGCCCGTGAGTTGGCAGCGTGGTTAGGCAGAGCCACTAAGTTTTGATACGGCTGTGACTACATTTTTTTGTGCCTCTCTCATAGATCATATCTTCAATAACTCCTAGAAGTAGATATATCGCTATCCAATCCTAAATAAGTCCTCGCATTAGACCGCTTGTGTTCCAATTCGAGGATTGAGTTTGTCTAGCTTGTTACTCTAAGCTTAGTGAGACAGCTCTGTTTCTAATCAGGTAGTAGCGGCAAAAACTAACTGCTACTTTTTTACATCGTTTTAATAGTGCTGTAATCGCCACGGGTACGCAAAACAACTTGAACATCCGATTGTCCTCGGTTGCGCCAGAACCAGCCGTGATTACCTGTAAATGCGGCTTCTAGAACACCTTCATCAGCGGCAATTCCGCGACCTTTTTCATAGCTAATCGCTTGGCCTGGTGCGTCACCATGGGTGTCGAAGTTAACATCACCGCCTGTCACGATCCAAGAGTATTCAGACTTGCCACCTGCAGCCATTTTCATCTTAATCTCTAACCCTTCCCCTGGTGTCAAAGTAAAGGGAATTTCATCGCGCCACTGTCCGTTAGCGACAGCAGTATCAGAAAGTGTGGCACTCACTGCTTGTTCGGCCACATTATCAATATCTGGTGTTTCAGACGCCAGTGTATCAGTTGCTAATAAACCAGCAGCATCGGCGGCGGCTTCTTCTGCTAATTGCTGCTTAACCTGTCCCATTTCCGTCAAACGAAGCAGTTTACCAACCCCAGTTGGGTCAATACCATATTCAGCTGGGAGAACCACCGTAAATAAAAGAACGATTGCTGCAATTACAGCCAGAACAGTAGATTTCATAAGCTGCTTTGAAGAGGGAAGTTCAGCCTGCAAGGGGGTATCACTGTTATACATATTAGAAATCCTTAGATTATTGAGACATTAAATAGCCAGTGAGCTGCATGCCCACTAAAATAAATCCTGCGCTCATCATGGCAACGTTGGCGGTATAGGCGTTACGGATGAAACTTGACGTGCGTCGCCAGTAGCTCATACCAATCAATATGATCGCTAGAGCCAGTAGTTGCCCAATTTCCACACCCACGTTAAATGCGAGCAGGTTAGGAAGTAGACCGTCAGGTGACATCTCATATTCAAGAATTTTAGTTGATAACCCAAAGCCATGGAAAAGGCCAAATATAAGCACTGCTATTTTGGTGTTTGGTTGATACCCGAACCATGTTTGATACGCACCAATGTTATCTAAAGCTTTGTAAACAACAGAGAGGCCAATAATGGCATCAATCAGATAACTGTTCATACCGATGTTGAAGTACACGCCTAAAATCATCGTAGTGGAGTGACCTAATGCAAATAGGCTCACATAGATACCAATGTGCTTCATAAGGTAGAGAAAAAAGATGACCCCGAAGAGAAACAGTATGTGGTCATACCCCGTTATCATATGCTTAGCGCCCAAGTACATAAAGGGCAAAATATTGACCCCTGAAATCTCCTGAATATACCCTTTATCCCCTGCGGTTACAGCATGAGCAAGCGCTTCATTACTGCCAGTAAGAAGACAAATAAGAAGTACTGAGAACACTAACAGACGGGTCTGCCAAGTCGCCCATGGCGAGCTTGAAAGCCTATTTAAAACATGGCTATACATTAAGAATCCTGTGGTCTGAAAATAATGAATGCGTTGCGTTGTGTTGCGTGATGCAATGCGATAAGAACAGTTAATCCTAACCAATGGAGTAAGTATGATTTGTGTTACTAAGCATTTTTTTATGGACTAGTAAGTAAAATCGTGAATTTTTCGAACGCAAACTAAGCTATTAAGGAGTAAGATACTATCCCCTAGGGGGGGATAATGTCAACCGTAAAAACTCAAGTCTTATAGGGTATAATTGCGCTCTCTAGAGGAAGGATACTGTCATTATGAAAAAACCGCACATACACGCTTCTCATCCAGCCGTTATCACACGCCTTAAAAAAGCGAATGGTCATCTAAGCAGTACGATAGAGATGTTGGTTGAGGGTCGAACCTGCCTTGATGTAGCCCAACAGTTACAAGCGGTAGAGAATGCGATTCACCAAGCCAAGAAAATTTTAATCCAAGACCATTTAGATCATTGCCTTGAAGATTTGTTAGGTTCTGTTGATAAAGATCAGCAGAATTCTATCGAGGAGTTTAAGGAGATAACCCGTTACCTATAAGATCAATCGACTGATCTAAAGAGCCTCCCATGCTTAGTATCTTTGCAAATCAAACTTATCGTCATTTATTTGCCGCGCAAGTCATTGCCCTGATTGGTACTGGTCTGGCTACCGTGGCGCTTGGGCTTCTAGCTTTTGATTTGGCTGGCAATGATGCTGGGGTTGTTATGGGAACGGCATTGGCTATCAAAATGATTGCCTATGTTGGTATTGCACCCATTGCAGCGGCCTTTGCCGAACGGTTGCCCAAACGCACGATGTTGGTAACGCTGGATGTGATACGAGCAGGTGTAGCTCTGCTTTTGCCGTTTGTTTCCCAGATTTGGGAGGTTTACGTGCTGATCTTTGTCTTGCAATCTGCCTCAGCAGCCTTCACGCCTACTTTTCAAGCCACTATTCCTGATGTTCTACCTGATGAAGCGGATTACACCAAAGCCTTATCACTCTCACGCCTTGCGTACGATATAGAGAGTCTGGTCAGTCCTATGTTAGCGGCGGCATTGCTGACAGTAATGAGCTTTCATAATCTGTTTACGGGAACGGTGTTGGGATTTTTAGTCTCTGCCTTATTGGTCGTATCGGTCACGCTACCAGCGCATGCTATGCCAGAGCGTCGTAGCATTTATGATAGAACCACGCGCGGTATTCGAATCTACTTAGCCACACCTCGATTGCGCGGATTGCTCGCAGTCAATGTTGCTGTCTCTGCCGCTGCGTCTATGGTCTTTGTGAATACAGTGGTAATCATTCAGGGTGGCATGGGACTAAATCAGAGTGCAGTCGCATTAGCATTGGCAAGCTTTGGCGCAGGCTCTATGATTGCTGCATTGGCTTTGCCAAGCCTACTAAGTAAGCTGACAGACCGTAGGGTCATGTTAAGCGGTGTAGGGTTGTTAGTGGTGGGTATGTTTGCTGGTACATTGATGATGGGACAAAACTCGCTTATGGCCTTATGGTTCGTGCTAGGTTTGGGTTATTCTGCTGCCCAAACTCCCTCTGGACGCTTGCTATGGCGTTCTTCACATCAGGAAGATCGTCCTGCATTGTTTGCCGCTCAGTTTGCCTTATCTCATGTCAGTTGGTTGGTGTTTTATCCTTTGGCCGGTTGGTTAGGTGCTCGCTACAGTATGACCGTAGCTTTTGCGGTATTAGGCTGTGCGGCTGCGCTAGCGGTATGGGCGGCTTTTAGAGTGTGGCCGTCTATTGATTTAAAAGAGATTGAACACGAACATGCCAATCTACCAGAGGGTCATGCCCATGCCACTGGATCTCTTACACCCAATGGGGTACGCCATACACATCCATTCGTAGTTGATGACTATCATCCGCGTTGGCCAAGTTCTGGTCGTTGATGTTGAGACTGTACATGGGGGTTCGCTGTTTTACAATGAAAAGTACACTGCTATGTACACTGAGCTACTATAAATAACTTTGACTACTGATATAGATAGCCTACAGCTTAAGGTTCAAGTCCTCACTAGGGTACCGAAATCACTGAATAACATAATACTTGTTAAGGTGCTTTAATTGGGTTCAATTCCCTATATGGGAATCGAACTTCTAGTGTTGGATGTGAATTTAATGGCTATGAGGTCGATAGCATGGGTCATCATTATTAAGCTTTATTATTAAAATTTCCTAAGTTAGTTTCTACAGTATTGTCAGCATAGGTCAATAACGCAAGCTTTCATAAACGCGTGCAAAAGCTAATTAATAGGCACGGCGATCGCCTGTTATTTTTACCACCATATAGCCCTGATCTAAATCCTATCCAGAAGAAGTGGGCACAAGCTAAATTTCTACGCTAAGGATGGATAGAGAATAATCTACCTAAACTATTTCATGATATGGGCTGTATCGATTTTATATTAAACTGACTATAGTCGCTTCTCTTCTCCATGGTCCAATTAGAGTGGGCTTTCCCATAATAAGGACTGTCTCTTTAGCTATACTTTTTTCCTTATCTAAAGCAATAATGGCATTGCCAAGCCTGACGTAGGCTCGCAATAAGCGGAATGTCGTTTATGCTAAAAAAGTCGCAAAAATAAATAATGAAGAAATCATATAGCTGCTGCGTATAGACAGATAATAGCTACCATACGGTAAAACACGATTATTGTCATCGTATTGTCATAACGGCATCGTATTCTTGAGCTCACTATAAATAGCGGTTGCGTATCACTCATATCTTTAGTCATTCACTGATTTGTTGATAACAGTTAGCGCATAGATATCAGGTGTGTTTATGAAGGTTGTTGATCGGTTTGGTAGTATCTCCACCCGTATACTGATTATTTTAACATTGGCTTTTTTACTCATTATTTTGCTGGTGTACTGGGTCATCGAAACCCAAGCTAAGCCGCGCATACTGGAGATGACCTCAGAGACAGTGGTTGAAACAGGTAATGAAGCCATCAATAGCATCATGGCGAGTATCAATCATGTCGACGGATTGGCCAAAGCCACCAGTACAATGGCTGGTGGCTTACCAAAACAAGACATCCTTTATAAAGAAACCTTTGGTAATCTCATGCAACAAATGGATCAACGCATTGTAGGCGGTGGCGTATGGTTTGATCCAAATATGTACACTGAGGGTAGAGAGCGGCAGTCATTTGTGTGGGCGCGCGATAGCTCAGGCAATATGCAGCCATTAGCGCGCTATAATCAAGCGCGCCAAACTCCGAATCCCTATTATCGTGATTGGTGGTACATTCCTGCAATGTACGCGCGTCATGACCACTGTGTTTGGAGCCGTGCCTATGTCGATCCGGTGAGTAATCAGCCGATGATGACCTGTGCCAAGGCTTTATACGACAGTCGCAATCAGGCTTTTGATGGAGTGGTGAGTTTTAATCTGCTCTTGGATAACCTCGATGAGGCCATGAAAAAGTGGCAAGATAAGCTGGGTGGTTATGTCTTTTTGGTAGACTTGGACAATCGATTTTTGACCTTCCCCGATCAGTCGATGGTCATGCACGCGACTAAAGATAGCGGTCAGGGCGAGGTCGTAACGGCACGGCAGTTAGCTGAGAGCAACCCTAGCTTTGCCCCTATTGCGGACAGTCTAGATAGTATTAATCAGACACTGATAGATGAGGCAGTAGCCAAAGATGAAAGCCGCTATACGCTCGCTGCTCGTAGTATTCTAAGTACGACCAATCTGAATAAAATCAGCGAGCAAGAGTCCAAATTACTCTCAGCATTATTGCTGTTAAATATCGATCAAACGTTTAATTTGGTAGACAGTCATTTGGTCGATACCATCGCTGTGCCCAATGATTTTGTGTTGCAGCAGCCCGCCACCGCCTTCGTGTTTCGCATGCCGTTTACGTATTGGAAGATGGTCATCGTCAAGCCTGATAATGACCTGATGAGCGTGGCAAATGCGCTGTCCAATAAACTGATTCAAGCCATGCTGCTGGGTTTCATTCCTATCTTATTATTGACCGCTTGGGTGTTTCGTCGCTACTTTACGCGGCCGCTAAAGCACATGGCACAGTCAGTGGCTGATATGGGGTTGTTGATTGAACAAAAAAAATATCAACAATTAAGCGCGCATAAACTGCCTTATTCAAATGTCAGCGAGATTCAAATTATTAGTGAGCAGACTAATCAGCTGATTGATCGCGTCGTCGAGAATGAAGGCGCACTGGCTGAAATCAATGTTCATCTAGAAAAACAAGTCGCTGCCCGCACGCAAGACTTACAGCAAGCCATGGATGAATTAAAAGCCTCGCAAGTGCATCTGGTGCGTTCTGAAAAAATGGCTACCCTTGGCCAAATGGTGGCAGGTGTGGCGCATGAGGTCAACACGCCGCTAGGCTACGTGCGTAGTAACATGGAATTGGTTGGCGACAACCTTATGCGTTTTGATGAGTTGCTACAACATACTGATCAATTACTGCAGGCCTTAAAAGCGCCAACCATCAATCAACAACAAGTCGAGCAACTGATAGAGCAAACCTTACAATGCTGTGAGGAAATTAAAGAAGATGAGGTCAGTGAAGATTTGGCCGATTTGATTAAAGATGGACTTTACGGCGTCGATCAGATTGCCGAGCTGGTCGTGAGTTTGCGCGATTTTTCTCGAATTGACGAATCTAAGGTAAAAGATATCGATATCAATGAGTGTATCAATACCTCATTGATTATGGCTCGCAATAACTTAAAAACTCTAGACGTCAAAACCAACTTAGCCGAGCTGCCGCTGATTCAATGTAATCCTTCACAAATCAACCAAGTACTATTAAACCTATTTAATAATGCCGCCCAAGCCATACCGAGTGATCATAAAGGGACATTACAAGTCACGTCGTCTGTGGATAAGGCGCAGAAGTCTGTTGTGGTACGCATTATAGACAATGGATCTGGTATCAAAGAAGATGTTTTAAATCATATCTTTGAGCCGTTTTTTACCACCAAAAAAGCAGGCGATGGCACAGGGTTAGGATTGGCCATTACGGCACAAATTATGGAGCAACATGATGGACGCATTGAGGTTAGCTCAATAGTTGGGGAGGGCACGACATTTACCCTCATGCTACCGATACAGCCTATCGCTCATGAAAAGAAACCTTCGCAAGCCTTATTTGAAAGTTAAGAGACTTCCAGCCACTTATTTAAAGAGAGCGTCATGCAAAAACCAAAAATCGCTTTTATTGATGACGAGCCACGTATCTTGCGCAGCTTAAAAATGCATTTTCGCCAGTCACATGACGTATTTATTACTACCGATGCTACTGAGCTGATGGAATATGTCAGCCAGAATGAGGTACAAGTGGTCATCAGCGACCAACGTATGCCAGATAAGCAAGGTACGGAAGTATTGAGTGACATTAAAGCGGCTTCGCCAAATACTATTCGTATCTTGCTAACCGGTTATGCGGATCTAAATGCCGTGATGGATTCTGTGAATGAGGGCGAAATTTATCGCTATATCACTAAACCATGGCAAAATGATGAACTTAAAAAAATCGTTAATAAAGCCACAGAAATTGCTCAGCAAACTCAAGAAATCACCCAAAACACTATGCAAGGTAATGATACTCAACAAGTTAGTGGTGGTAGCAATCGTAATATATTGGTATTAGATGACGACGAGAGCGTCTATCAGCAAATAAAAAGTCACTTTAAGAGTGCTTATACCGTGAGTTGGGCCAGTAACCTTGAACAGGCAGCAAAGTTATTACAAAAAAAACGCTTTGGCGTCACTATTACGGATTCGACACTCAATAAAGAAAATATTACCCCCATTGTTTATGCTTTAAAAAACATCCAGCCAGATTTGATGGTTCTGATGCTGACTGAATTCAAAGACGCCCATATGGTCATTGATTTAATCAATAAAGGTCAAGTATATCGCTGTCTACCACGGCCGACCAACTTCTCTATCATGAGTATCAGTCTGGATCGCGCTTTTGATCATCACGAAAGATTGGTGCAGCAGCCGATACTGGCAGCGCGCCATCATGTCGAAGAAGTGACAGAATCGGAGGCTTTGAATTTTTCTGAAAGACTTAAGGGTTTCTTTGCTAAGTTCAGAGGTTGGCGCATTATTAGATAGAATATAGCCTCAGATATAATCAATAATGGCACTCCTAGCTTCAGCGAATGTCTGACTGGTGTGATATGCCATTTGTAGCGTCTTAGCGGTCAGCACACTGTCTGTCAGGGGAGTCTGAGACTGAGATGGTAAAGCCCACCATATGCTGGGCATATAAATCTAAAACAACGGCTAGATAGCACCAGCCGCTTTTAATACGAATATAAGTCACGTCGCCCGTCCAAATTTGATTGAGCGTAGTTGGGCTAAAATTACGGTTCAATAGGTTCTCATGGGCTTTATACGCGTTCCTGTTGAGTGTCCAGCAATACCGGGACGGTTCAGTTGAAAGCTGTAATTAATTACAATAATTGTGATGATGTCATTAGTTTGTCACATCAGAAATCTAGTATAGCGAGTTATAAATTCTTAAGTACAAGACAGCGGGAAAGATAATGTTCGCCACAAAAAAGCAAAGTGATATACAAGTTAGTCAGCAAAGTTTTGACGCCATTATGATGTTAGCAATCACTACGGTCTCAGATGATATTGGTAGTGCACCTACCGCTGATACGCCCTTGTTTGATGAGGCGCATGAAGCTTATTGTGCCCAGCTTTTGCAGAGTATCATTGGGTGGCAAGAAGAGAACAATCAAGACCGATTAGTTGATGCCAATGCTACCCAAAGTTACGATTATGCTAAGCGTGAGGCATTGATAAAAGTTGCAGAGACGAAGCTCTACAACGCACTGCATAAGGATGATTGTATTAATAAGGAGATGATGTAGTGGTATGTTAACCAAGTTAATAAACTATAAAAAATAAAGCAAGGAAGAGCGTGTTTGTCTAGGTGTTATGATATAGCTTAAGCCACGCCGCACTGTAGTGTTATATTTTCTATACTGTATGAGTTTCACTAAGTATAGCTAAGCAAGTCCTAAACGAAAGATACCTCTCTGGTTCTTTCGTTTTTTTTATGTTGAGGCGATAATGACCCCTGCCGTCAAATCCGTACAGTTAAAATTGGGAGATTTTAGTTACGCAGCTTGACGATAAAAGTCAAACCACATCTGTCTTGGCGATCGATAGCCTAAACCCTTTTGACTCCTGATTTCACTGCGAGCACAGCTCTCATCTTGCGTCGGGGCGAAGCAGTGCTTCGCTTTATCCCTCCTCATTTAGGATCTTTCGTTCCTCTTCAACTACTTTGAGCTGTCGTTTAAGACGCTTGTTTTCTTCGATCACCGCTATGAGTTCAGGGTCATATTGAGCTGTTCCGGCAAGTTTGCCTTGATGGGCTTTATTGTGCCAATTAGATAAGGTCTGCATAGGCGATACCAAGCTGCTTTATGGTCGTTGAAATATTCCCATCGTTGTCTGCTATCTTCTTGACGGCTTCTGCTTTGAATTCTGTGCTATAAGTTCTGATTTTCTTGGTCATGGTAAACTCCTATGAATACGCTTAGTTTACCAAGTTTAGCTGTACGGTTTCTTCAGCATAGCTCAGACTTAGTAAAGATGCTTGGTGGTAAGGTCGAGACTAAAAAGGATTCAAAGTCGTTTTAATAATTGAGGAGTTTTACTTAAATGAAAGACATAGATATTGAAATTTTTTTGAATGAACTATATATGAAAGGTCAGATTAATGACTCAAAATCTACCAATAAAATTGACAAGTACCTCAATATAACGCCTGATACAGGTCAGTTCTTAGGTTTTCTGGCTCAATTCACGTCAGCAGAAAAAATATTAGAAGTAGGTACTTCAAATGGTTATTCTGCTGCTTGGCTAGCATTATGGACTGATGAAGCCGCTCAGATCACCACAATAGAGAATGATCCTAAGAAGATCAGCGCTGCAAGAGAGAATTTTTTAAGTACAGGTCTAGTGGATAAGATTAAAATTATTGAGGGTGATGCACCCATGATTTTATCAAAAATGACGGAAAGCTTTGACTTAGTTTTTGTTGATATGGATCGAAAATTGTATTTAGATATCTTGGAGGATGTAATACGGTTAACTAGGACAAAAGGTATCATTGTGTTTGATAACGCAGTCTCTCATAAGGATGAAATGACAGACGTTTTTAATTATTTCAATGGTAATCCACAGTTTCACACCTATTTAGCTCCTATTGGAAAAGGTGAGTTCGTGGCGCTAAAAAAATGGTAGGTCGTTTCTGATTGATATTAATCGCACTTACTTAGTGCAAGCCATCAGTAAAGCGAGTCAAGGTACAGGCTCATAGGGGTTATAAAGTGTACTAAATAGATACGGTGGCTTGAACCTTGAACCTTGAACCTTTGACTATAGGCTAACTCTCAGAATGTTAAGTCCCAGACAGTCTGAGGTGGTTCAGATAGTTCACCACCAATAAGTCGGATACTGTTTACCTTTACCCAAATTGTTATAAATCAGCGCTACCATGACCAAAACGATTGAACCGAGTAGGGTAGGTGTTATCAAAAAACTCCAATTTACTGAGCCTAGCATAACTATTAAAGGGTTAGACCCAGCAGGTGGATGAGGCATTCTAAATATCAGCATTAGTGCAATGGCAGTACCAACAGCAGTTGCCATACTCCACCAGTGAATACCAAATAACGTCATGAACACTAGTCCTGTAAAAGTCGCAATAACATGTCCACCTATAACATTTCTCGGCTGGGCAAAAGGACTGGTAGGATAGGCAAATATTAGTAAACAACTTGCGCCAAACGATCCTAAAATCATAATAAGTTCTATTGAGCTTCCTAACATAGCAAGCGTTGCAGTTGCAATGGTGCCGCCTAGCCAAGCCACTACTATCATCGATAAAGGCAATCTCTTTGGGCATTGGTTCACTTGACCGCTTAACTTATGCCAGTTAAAGAATGAATGCATACTTACTCCTCTCATAAATAAAAAGGTATCACTACGAGTATACTGATTGGTATACATACTAAGTATACCGAACGGTATCCGATAATGCTATTATTGTGATTCATTGAATAACAATAACAATAACAGGAGCAAAACCAATGGAATTACGAGATGTCATTCTACAAAAAAGTTATGAGCTCTTTTATAAGAAAGGCTTTCATGACAGTGGAGTGGAGCTGTTAGCAAAGCAAGCAGGGACTACCAAGCGGACTTTGTATGCCCATTTTGGTAATAAAGAAGGATTGATTGAGGAGGCACTTAGGTATCGTCATCAGATGTTTATGATTCAACTAAAAGCTGACTTTGATGATTTTGAGATTGAGCAAGTAGCAGATGTTGCCACTTGCTACTTAAATTTTCTCAAGAACTGGACGTTATCAGAGGACTTTTATGGTTGTATGTTTATCAATGCTTGCGCAGAGTATTCAGATAAGCAGTCTTCACCGCATCTAATAGCTAAGCAGCATAAAACCGAGGTTAGGCAATGGCTACTTGATAAGTTTGAACAGGTAAGTGCGGAAAATGCAAAGCAGAAATCTGACACTTTGTTTGTATTTGGTGAAGGTATTATCGTTGCGGCGCAAACAGGTCAGGAGTCATTAGAATTAAATGCTGAGTTTTTCAGGGCTTATTGAATGTATTTGTTTATCTGTATAGTGACAACTACTCTACTCGGGTTTTTTCTTAATCTCATTGGCGTAAAATATGGTTTTCTATTATCGGGAATATTAGTTTCACTTTTTTTTGTGACTTATACTAATAGGGAAGTCACACATGCATTTTATTTGCCGTATATTCAAATAGTTCTTGGTATCTCAACAGGATTATACTTTAAAGACTGGTCTATGGAGGTGCTGTATATAACTGCGGGAAGCATTGTTGTCATGACATTCTGTCTTATCCTTCAATCCTTCCTATCTTTTATTTGGCTTCACAAAAAAGCAAAATGGTCCAAATTGGATTCAATTCTTGCAGTATATCCTGGCTCTCTAGCGGTGGTTATTGATATGTTCAATATCACTAAAGTTAGTCCAAAGGTAATGATTACTCATATAGTGAGATTGTTCTTATTGACTATAATTTTGACTCTATTTGGACCAGTGCAGTACGCTGCTGTAGATACAGCGAGCCATACTTTTACTATAGAAACGTCAATAGTATTGATGATGTTATTAATCTCATGTGCATTCTTGGGTAGATTATTAGTAAGTTACCGAATACCTGCTCCATACTTATTGGTTTCAATGTTGATGACGATAGTTCTAGTCAAGTTTGGATTGTTGGCTGGTTTTACAGTTCCTTCTTTAATGATTGATAGTGCCACTATCGTATTAGGTATCCTGATAGGGTCTTTATTCGCTGGTATCTCATTTCAAGAGTTTAAAACTAGCATCAAAGACAGTGTCGTTGTTTTTTGTGTAGGTATGATCTGTACTGTAAGCTTCTCTATTTTAGCGTCAAAAATTTTAGATATAGCGTTCTCACAACTTTTCCTTTCATACGCTCCCGGTGGAGTTGAGACAGTCACGGTAATCTCAGTGGCTTCAGGACTAAATGTTATGTTTATTCTTTCACATCATTTGATAAGAATACTTATTCTACAGTTGGCGCCAGTGTTGTTTGCCTCCAAATTGCGCAAGCTGTGAAATGAGGTTTATAGCTGACTATTATTAAATAAAACATATAAAGAGAGTGAGATGCCAAGTTTTATAGTTGTAGACAATGAAATTATTAACCTATCGGAAATAAGACGGATAACTGCGGATAAAAAGCGACTTACAATTACATTTCATTTAGGATTTTGGAATGGTAACGCATTCAAAAGATGTACTGATAGCCAGCATTTTGAAGAAGTTTTTAAGGACATAGTAACTAAGTTAGAAGCCGAGCGTATTTGATTATACCTATGGCGAACCAATCAAGTACTTTCATTGGTTCGGTTTCCTAGTGAGGACTTGAATCTTTGGCTATAAGCTAATGATACCAACGGGTTTTCTCCCTGAGATAGTTCCAGTATACTTCATGGTGTACTTGTCATATATATTCTGTTCGTGATCGGTGCGCTATACAGGCTTCGAACAGCAGATTTTAGATATAATCTTAATGCCTATGAGGTCATTGATTAAAAGCTAGTAAGTTAGCTTCTGCAATCTCTCTATCGTAGCTTATGTTTAGGGTGTTTTAAGCTATATTATAGATATATTTGGATATTTGTTTTCTGGAACTTAAGTAGAGGTATAAGTGAATATCTGTAGAATCAGTACACAAATTAGGGAAATGTCTGAAGCAAAAGTAGATGCAGATGTGGAGACATGGAGAGATGTTTTTAGTAAATTTGATAAAGCAATAGAAGAATGCTTCGATGTTGATATGTTAGTTAAGTGCTTATTAGAAGATGACTTATGGTATATACCTTTTGATTCTAGAATGAAGCTTATGGAAAAAGCAAAATCTTTAGGCGGATGCTCATTGGAGTTTTTGGCAGATTACTATTCATTTAAAACAGCATTTCTGGATCCAGGCAAAGAATATGATGATGCTGTCGTAAAATTAGATGAATTATTTCAATAGGTTCTGTTAGGGTATACCCCAAGGGAACCAGTTATTTCATACTTCAAACCTATTAATAGACTACTTAAAGCAGACTTTTGATTATAGGGCTGGTTGCTGTGCTTTTTTCCTATCATTAGCCTATATCAAAAACATAAAACTTCTAAACGACAACCTATCTATCATTAGACTTGTTTCTGTTATTAAACGATAGGGTGGTGTTCTAATCAGCATACTTTTTGATACACCATCAACTATATTTACGATGGGCAATTTTAAGGTGAGAATATGAATGAACTTATAAAAGCTGAGTTGTTGGAATTGAGAAGACATGTATTGACCGACTACCAACCTACTAAGGTATCAATACAAGCTATGAAATTTTTGCTTGATTATTCTAACGAGATACCTTATGAACTTCAGAGTGATCTGCACAGCTTGATAGCAATGGATATGGATGAATTCATATTACCTCAAGAGGAATGTATTGAAATTATTGATAGACTAATCGCTTGGCGTTCATGATAAAAAGGCTCATTAATCAATTAATAGACTACTCATAGTAGACCGCTGTAGTGGAACCACTTAATGATCAGTGATCGGTTTAGGTCTTTCCTTGGTCACATCAGCGATCAGATGCCGTGAGCACTTGGCCATTTTTTGAATATCAGAATAGCTATGACCTGATTTGAGTAGACTTGCGATGATCTTACGCTTTTCCATATCTTTCCTACGTCCTAAATATTTGCCCTCTGCCTTAGCACGAGCAATACCTTGCTGCTGACGGTTACGCCGATCTTCATAATCTTTTCGAGCAATGGCTGCGAGCATATCCAACATCATCGAGTTAATGGCCTGCAATACACTGCTCATAAATTCAGTGCTGCTTTCAGGTTGAAGTGCCATATAGGAGGTCGGCAGCTCTTTTGATACGATAGATAGCTTTTTTTCTGATAGCATTCTTTTGAGCGTATCCCAATCAGCTTGGTTCAAACGTGCCAAGCGATCAATCTGCTCAACTAAGATCACATCGCCTTTATGAGCATCTTCAATCAGCTGCATAAGCTTGGGTCGTACCAAGATAGCTCCTGATTCGTTTTCGACATAGAAGGCAGCAATTTTGTGGCCATGATCGTTGGCAAATGCTATGAGTTCGCTTTTGGCACGCTTAGCGTCTTGTTCTTTGGTTGACGCTCGTAGATAAGCTCTGATAAACATAAACACCTAAAATAGTCTGTTATAGTCAGTCCAAAATAGAAAAGATACAATACTTTTAAACCAAGCAAAGTGAAATATAAAAGATGACCTACTCAGCAGATTTTCGAGCACAAGTTATCAAAAACATTAAGCAAAAAGATATGAGCATCCGTCAGGCCTGTACTTTTTACAATATCAGCAAGAGTACCCTACAGCGCTGGCTTATAGACCCAAGCATCCAAACGACTAGAGTCAAAACGCCAAGCAGTATACCCAATGAAGCCCTTCTAAAAGACGTTAATCAATACCCAGATGACTATTTGTATGAGCGAGCTCGTCGTTTAAACTGTAGTAAATCAGGTATTGGCTATGCCTTAAAAAGATTAAATTTTAGCCAAAAAAAAGACCTTAGCACATCCAAAAGCGTGTCCAATAAAAAGGGCGATATATCAGAATAAGCTTGATCATTTTAAGCAACAAGGCTATCCCATTGTCTATATGGATGAGAGTGGCTTTGAAGCTGAAACTATTCGTCCTTATGGCTATGCACCGACAGGTAAACCTTGTATTGATAGCTACAATTGGCAAGCTAAAAAACGTACCAATGTCATCGGTGCTCTGTATGAAAAAATGCTATTTGCACTTGATTACTTTGAGAAAAACATCAATGGAGATGTATTCTATGACTGGTGCAAATACACACTTATTCCAAGTCTTAAAACCAAATGCGTGATCGTCATGGATAATGCTAGCTTTCACAAACGTGTGAAGAGGCTGCTAAATAGGCATGGTCATCGACTATTATTTTTACCACCCTATAGTCCTGACTTAAATCCTATTGAAAAGAAATGGGCATAAGCTAAGTTTCTACGCCAAGGTTGGATGGAGAATAATTTACCTAAACTATTTCATGATATGGGCTGTACTTCTTTTATCTTGGATTGACTATAAGGCAAGAATACTCATGGATACTGTATTTAACTGCTAAGTTTACTTGTATAAAAAACAGCGCCCACATTAGGCGCTGTTTTTCATTCTCATGAAAAGGATAATAAATACTGACTAATAAAAGCTACCAAACATCAAAGTTAGATCTTAGCTGTATTGGTTAATTTTGATAAACAGCTTTAATCTGTGTTTCTAAAAACTTGGTAGCAACGTTATTGTATTGGTTACAGTAGACCTCTGCGATACTAGGGTTGGTATCTTCTTTCTCTTGAACGCCTTTTTGGTAATAGTAAGCGTCATAAATTAAGCCTTTGTATATCACAGCAGCATTAATATCGCCATCTCCATCGGTATATCTTACCGCTTGTAATTCATTTTTGCTTCCGACATTTTCTTTGACCACGTTGTTGACAGTATTACGTTTTTTCTCATTAGCAAGCCACTGATCTATCGACATACTGCCTTCGTCTTCACCGTCGGAAAAAGTATAGTAGTCTTGATCAGGGGTTTCTAAAAATATGTAACACTGAGAGCCACTAGGATAAGTAGCGTTAAAGCCTTCGGGGAAATACTCTAAATCTGTATCTATCCCAGTCTGAGCATTTTTTGGTTGCTTGCCTACGCCAGTGAGGTCAAGAGTAATAATGTCATAAGTCGAATTGATGATACCGCTGCCTGACTGAATGTTTAACTTGAACGTATCGCTATCTACGAAGCTGATTCTATAGAACTTACTATTGAACTCTTCAGTAACAGCGGCAAATAAATTGTTACCAACATAATACTCTAATCTATCACCGCTTCTGCTGTCTTGATAGGCAGTAGGTGAGCTGCCCACGACGGTAGAAATACTACGAATCAAGCCATTATTATTGAGCTTGAAAGCAAGCTTACCCCATCCCGTTTTGTATTGTCCATTGATCACGTCGCTGAAAGGATCGAATGCAGTGTAGTTCAGCTCATTCTTAACAATAGGGCCACCATTGTTATCGCCGCCTGATACATATTCACCATCATCATCGCCGCCACACCCTGTAAGCGCCAAAGCACTCGTCAATGCAATACTTGCATATAGCTTATTGATTTTCATGTTGTTACCTATCGTTAGTATCCTATAAGAAGCTCAATAGTAGTCAAAGCTATTTTTAATTGCAAAACAAAGTTTTAGTTTTAACATTGTTGCTACAGTATTACTCTATTTCTACTAGTAGCGGTCGAATACAAATTGATAAAAAAGGCGCACATGCTAACCGCAGATAGTTTTTTTGGATTGGAGAGGCTGTAGCGATTTGGTTGCCCATATAGTTGGCATCTATTCAATACCTCATAAGTGTGACTAGGCTTAATTAAGTGACTTATAACTACATACTGTTAAAAAAAATCGTCTTAGTGTTATTCATAGTCACATTGTTATATAAGACATCACCCTGGGCATTTATCTTGTAGCGTTCCGTCGAAGTGCCGTCAGGGTCGTAGCTGAGTAATAAGTTTTCTGAGCTTTCTATATACAGCCATGCGGTATTATTACTCTCTCGTTTGAATAACCATATCTGCCTATAGGTTTTTATCTTGTTACGTTTACTGCTATCGCTATAAACCTCTTCAGTCAGATACATACTTGAATCATGTATGTTGGCTATTTTCGGTATAGGTTTGGGTTGCAATTGAATACTCACCTACGTCGATGGTAAAGCTATGAAACACCAGTGGCTCCAAAGTGAAATAGTTGATACCTACTGATTTATCCACCACTTGATCACTATACGCTCGAGTATAGACATTGAGCATGGCAGTCTCAACGGGGTAATAGGTGACGATTTTATTAGGCGTATTCATTACTACGCTATTATTCACGCCCGTTGTACAAGCATTTAAGCTGAGTGTGCCTAAGATACACAATCCTAGTATTTTCATCGCTTAATCCCTTAGCTTATTTAATCTGCTTATACCTTTGTTTACTATAATCGAATTTTTAAGCAATGATATCTGCCAAGTATTTTAGACCCTGCTATCATTAGCTCACTTCTGTGATGAGCAATCACTAATAAAATGATTAACGACTTTACAAAGTGTTTAGGAACCATAAATGCCAACCAGCATTGCTAATAAAATGACCAATAAGATTAATCAAGACGATATTAATAAAGCTGTATGGAATGGCTGTGATGACTTTCTAAATCACCTGAGCGGTGATGAAGGTACTTTGCAGAGCTTGCACGTAAGTGAGTTTTTTCTAAGTCACCTGAGCGGTGATGAAGGCGGAAACTTGAAGCAGGTTCAGTCATTGATATTTCTAAGTCACCTCAGCGGTGATGAAGCCTTGCTTTGTTTATCGTCAGCCTGACCCAGTTTTCTAAGTCACCTGAGCGGTGATGAAGAGCTAAAGACTACCACGCTGACCACGCATAAGTTTCTAAGTCACTTTTTGCATTACCCTACAATGAGAAAGGTAGTAGATATTGGCACGTTTAGAATGCAAAATAGTCTTTAGATCAGAGGACGCGAAACTATTGTCAGTATAGGCGTTGCTAGGTTTTGCCATAGTAGTTCCGTCCATTGGAATTATTGTAGAGTTTAATACAAATTTACTTTAACGGAACTATGTCGGTAAAACAACGTATAAAGAAGCCTTTACGACAACAGATGTCGTCAGTTAATTAGAGACAATAAAAAGCCAAACAACCTACGTTGTTTGGCTTTAAATATTTAAAACAATTTATCGGTTGTTATGCTCACGCCACACAGCATGCTCGCATACTTCACAACACCAACTCTGTTTTGCACGCATATAAGGAATGTCTGCTGGTATTTCTAAAGGACAAATATAGCCACAGTATTCGCATAGCACATCATCTAAATAAGCAAAACATTGACCTATTGTTTCAAACAAAACGTGTAAGCTGATCTCATATTGGCAACAAAGCGCATTTACATGTTCAATATAGCCATCATATCCGTCATTGTTTGAATATGCCCAATAATCTGCACAAACTCTTAGATCTCGAGCATTTTGAGTCATACTTGGCTGAAGCTTAACACTCATAGCATTATCCTCAGTAACCATAGCCAGTTTGTGGCAGCAATCTATAAAGCTCGCCCTCCAGTTGATGGCTCAAAAGAAGGAACGTTAGTATTAATACATTCCTTACGATCGTTTAATGCAACCATCTCTGATGCTTTATCACTTTTAGGAAAGTACTCAGCATAATTAAAAATATCCAATCTGATTTTTGCTTCCATATTCAAAATAATATCTTCGAGCTTCTTACGATTTGCTGGGGTATCTATCAGGTTTGTCGTCTCCCGACAGCGTTTTCCCATGTAGTAAAAATCGACTACAAGTCTGCCATATCTAGTTCTAATGCTAGCCATCATACTTCTCCTTATTGTAGTGCCATGGCGTTGATGCTACCGGCAATGCCAGTGCGCATATCTTTTTCAATTTCTTCCCAGATGTATAAAATCTTACGCCCTCCAAAAGGACGTATATAATGAATCCCTTCAATCAGGACGCTATCCTTAAGCTCGTTACGGATAGTACGAGGGTTGTATTTGATAAGCTCAGAAAGCTCTTGGGTAGTCAGGTAGGTATGTGACATAATATGTTCCTTATATAAAGTTTAATCATAATGGTACTTTTAGATACCATAGTTGTAATTTACCATATATTTATAACTATGCAAGTACTTTTTATAACTATAATTGGAGTTTGCAAGATGATAGTTAATCACCTTCCTACTTTGTTAGCTGAAAGAAGGCTAAAAGTAGCGGATGCCGTACGAGCGACAGGAGTGAGTAAAACGACATTACATAAGATTTATAATGACCAATCGTCAAGAATTGATTTCGATACTATAGACAAGCTTTGCGAGTATTTAGAAGTAGGAGTAGGAGATCTTTTTGAATATGTAGCAGAGATTGAGCCAGAGGATATAAAAAAATAGACGTTAATCTAAAATTCAGAGTAGAGGTCAAAAAGAGGGTTTTTAGTTTAGATATTTTTGAAGGCTGGTCACGTTTTGGTCACCGTCGCTTTTTTGAGCAATTTTATAGAGCTTAAATACTTGTGATTATAGAGCGATACCAATAAGGATTTCCCCCTACAGCCCATATTTTACAGGCAAAAAAAAGCCCCAGTCGTTAAACTGGGGCTTTCTAAATTTGGTAGGCATAAGCAGACTCGAACTGCTGACCTCTACCATGTCAAGGTAGCGCTCTAACCAACTGAGCTATACGCCTATTTAGGTTGAGTATTCTATCAAGTTCCCACTATTTTGCAAGCCTTTTTTCTAATAAAACTGCCTTATTATTGTGATCTTGCGATTTAGCTTTGTATCGACAGTCAAATAAGGATTTTTATGTAGTTTTAATTGCTATAATAGAATTATCATTTAGTTTTTATTGTCAATAGCGATAAGTCTCTTGGTACTGGGCAGTCTAGTAACACTATTGCAGATAATAGAAAAACATCTTTGATAATAATCAAATAGTATCTAATAAAGTTAAGTTAACAGTGAAAGGGTTAGGAGCACCGTATGGGCTTATTGGTCGATGGGCACTGGCAGGATAAATGGTATGATACAGCATCTAGCGGTGGACGCTTTGAGCGAGAAGATGCAGGCTTTAGAAATTGGGTAACGTCAGATGGTAGTGTTGGTCCATCGGGTCAAGGTGGCTTTCAAGCCGAAGCCAACCGTTATCATTTATATGTCTCTTTGGCATGTCCATGGGCAAATCGCACCACGATTTACCACAGACTCAAAGGTCTAGAAGATATTATTTCGATGTCTGTGGTTCATCCCTTTATGGGCGATAAAGGTTGGACGTTTGCAGAGGATGTAGGTGTTGTCACTGACCCTATTATCAATGCAAGTTATTTATATGAAGTTTATCTCGCGGCAAAGCCAAATTATACGGGACGGGTGACAGTACCGGTATTATGGGATAAAAAGACCAATACCATCGTCAGCAATGAATCTGCTGAGATCATTCGTATGTTTAACTCAGCTTTTGATGACGTTGGGGCAGTAGCTGGCGATTTTTTACCATCCGATGCAATAATAGAAATTGATGAGATAAATACGTTTGTTTATGATGCTATCAATAATGGCGTCTATAAAGCTGGTTTTGCGAGCACGCAAGCTGCTTATACAGAAGCGGTCGTTGCGCTATTCGCTGCGCTAGATACGTTAGAGGTGCGTTTGGCAGATCAACGTTACTTAATAGGTAACACAATAACTGAGGCGGATTGGCGCTTATTCACGACCTTAGTGCGTTTTGATGCCGTTTATGTTGGACATTTTAAATGTAATATTCGGCGCATCGTTGATTATCCCAATCTTTGGGGCTATCTGCGTGATTTGTATCAAGTATCGGGTATTAAAGACACCGTGAATATGGAACATATCAAAGCACATTATTACACCAGTCATGCAACGATTAATCCAACTGGAGTGATACCGGCTGGTCCTATTATTGACTTTGATAAGCCGCATGGGCGGGCACATTTATCGAGTGCTATTTTATAAAATGCTGTTTGAGTTTTTGGGATAAAGAAATAAAAAACCGTACCCGCTGCTATAAAGTCGCGGGTACGGTTTTTTTAGTCTAGTCGGTCCTAAATAAAAGAAATATAAATATAATAAGGTACTACTGGGGTTAATTTTTCTTGCTTGCTGTGCCTACGCAGACAGAGGCTGCGAATAATTAGCCCCAGTAGTTCTGTACCCTTTTAAAAGTGGATTAACTATATATAAAAATATGCTGAAATTAAGCGTTATTCAGCTGTCTTGCCGCTTCTAATGCAAAATAGGTCAAGATACCATCGGCACCTGCACGGCGGAAGCCAATGAGTGATTCTAAAATCACCGCATCAGTCAGCCAACCGTTTTGAATCGCTGCCATATGCATGGCATATTCACCAGAGACTTGGTAGGCAAACGTTGGTACACCAAAGGTGTTTTTGACTTCACGGATTAAATCTAAGTATGGCTGACCCGGTTTAATCATCACCATATCCGCGCCTTCATTGATGTCCATGGCAACTTCGTGTAGCGCTTCAGCGCGATTACCAAAGTCCATCTGATACTGCTTCTTATGCCCACCTTTTAAGTTGCCAGCACTACCGACCGCATCACGGAATGGACCGTAATAAGCAGAAGCGTATTTTGCTGAATACGCCATGATAGCGGTATTCACAAAACCTTCAGCTTCAAAGGCATCACGCATGGCTTTGATACGACCATCCATCATGTCACTGGGTGAGATGATATCAGCGCCAGCACGTGCATGGACGAGCGCTTGCTTGACCAACACTTCAACCGTTGCATCGTTTACGACATAACCTGAGTCATCGAGTAGTCCATCTTGACCGTGTGAAGTATAAGGGTCCAATGCCACATCGGTCATGACGACCATCTCTGGCACAGCATCTTTAACCGCTTTTACCGCACGCGCAGTGAGAGCGTTTTCATCATAAGCAGACCTACCATCAGGGGTTTTTAGTGAATTATCAATCACTGGGAAGATATCGATAGTTGTGACGCCTTCGCTCAACAAGTCTTTGGCGTGCTTAATGAGCAGGTCTATCGACAAGCGCTCAACCCCCGGCATACTAGCGATTTGTTGGCGCTCGTTAGTACCTTCTAATACAAAAACGGGGGCGATAAAGTGCTTGGGATGCAACTCAACTTCGCGAATCATTGCCCGTATATTGTCGTTATAACGCAAACGACGTAGGCGAGTTTCAGGGAATTGGCGGTTAAAAGTATAAGTCATATTGTTTCCTTATCTGAATGGCAATCACGGTTATTTTTTTAATTACTGAAATTTTTAATGAGGTTACTACTAAGGTTTTTAAAAAGGTACGTCACACAATGTCGATACTATACCCAATACCAGCTATGAAAAGCAAAAGCACTATAAAAAGCAAAAAGCCCTATCGACTTACTATAATGAGTCGGTAGGGCTGATTGTAGTTATCGACTATCAACGCGATAAAAGTACGTTACACGCTTAGGGCTTTATAAAGATTTATGGCTCAATAATCTGCGTGACTGGTACTTGCTCGACATTGCTTTCAGGAACAGTGGTTTCTTCAACAATCACCCCGAGAGCAGCATCAGTCTTGCCATCATTATTGATATCGACCACAGCCGTTGGCTTAAAGGTCGATTTTTCTACTGGCTGTGCCTGTTTAATGGCGAGGGCTTCTTGAGCAGAAACCACACGCGCAGAACTTGCCGCATCGATAGCATCAGTAGCTTTTGCCTTGTTACTATTGGCAGCTGCATTGACTACTTGTACCAGATTTCTATGTTGCGGTACAGGAATCACGGTAGGTACATCTAGATTGGCACCGCCACCCAATACTTGATAAAGCTCGATTTGGCTGATGATTTTCTGCAGCTCTAAATCCAAAATGCCTTGCTGTGTTGAAAATAACGAACGCTGAGCATCAAGAACGTCTAAATAGTTTGAGATACCTGCTTTAAATCGCGCATCAGCAATCTGATACGTTTGCTCAAAGTTGTCTTGCAAACGATACTGCGCCTCTAACTGCTCGCCCAAAGTTGCACGGGTGGCTAAGACATCAGACACTTCACGGAAAGCTGTTTGAATTGAGCGCTCATAGCCTGCAAGGGTCTGCTTACGCTCGATTTGTGCCACATCATAATTGGCATCTAAACGACCAGCATCAAAGATAGGAACACTAATACTTGGACCGAATGACCAGCCGACAGAACCACTTTTAAACAAGTCATTTAAACTGCCGCTGCTTAAACCAACATTACTGGCTAAGCTGATAGAAGGGTAGTAAGACGCACGCGCCACTTCGATATTCGCACCAGCTGATTTCAGATTATATTCTGCTTGCAACACATCAGGACGATAGCGTAGCAGCTCACTTGGCAAGCCAGCACTAAATACCTGCTGACTTGTGATATTACTGACCGCAGGCGTTGGAATCAGATTGGTTGGAATCGGTCCACCAACTAAAAACTGCAATGCATTACGTGATTTTAAAATACTGCTTTGGGCACGTAAAACGGCAAGTCGGGCATTCTCAAGTGAGGCACTAGATTGTAAAGAGGGCAGCTTAGGATCAATACCGGCTTCAAAGCGTTTGCTAGCAATAAATAGCGATTTCTCACGGCTCTCTACAGTCGCCTCTGCCAGTTGTAGCTGCGCCAAGCTATAGCTCAAATTGGCATAGCTTTGAGCAATGTTACTAATCAGACTGATCTGGGTCGCGTCTTTTGCCGCTGTCGTTGATAAAAAGTTCTGCAATGCTTGATCTTTTAAACTGGCAATTTTACCCCAAAAGTCGAGCTCATAATTGGCAAGACCAAGGTTCACGTTATAGTTATCGCCTGTTTGTCCGCGTTGACGCGCGCGTGAATAGCCAGCATTACCATCAATGCGAGGTAGATTATTGATATCAGTAATTTGATATTGTGCACGGGCTTTTTCAATCGCTAAACGAGCACTTTCAAAGTCTTTATTGTTCTCTAAACCTAGAGCAATCAGACCCTTTAAACGCTCATCGCTGTAAAAGTTCTGCCAGCGTTGACTAGCAAGACTGGCTTGCTCAGCGCTACTAACGGTCTCTTTATCAAACGCGCCATAGGTTTGTTCGATCGGAATATTAGGCACCGCCAATATAGGACGTGTATCAGCCTTTGGAATGGTATTACAAGCCGCCATGCTGAATGCCAAAGCCGTTAAGCCAAGCAAACGACCGCTATTTTGGCGAACGCGGGCAGTCAAAGAGACTGCCTTAGTTGCTGAGTTGGGGGTAACAAAATAACTTAAACTCATTGTGTATTATCTCCAAAGCTTGCAGGCTGAGCTCTCTTAGAGAGCGTCATGTTTTGCATATCGTCGTCAACGTGTATGATCGGTGGCTCATTATACTCTGTTGGTCCAACTGGACTGTCTGGATTGTTCGGATTAGAGCCGCCAGGCGTACTCCCACCATTATTTGGCTTATTGTTGTCATACTTGTGAGGGAACACACTGCGTATCCAGATGTAGAACATCGGGATAAAGAAGATGCCTAAGAGGGTCGCCGTTACGACGCCGCCAACCACACTGGTACCAATGGCATTTTGACTGCCTGAACCTGGACCGCTCGCCAAGAATAATGGCACAACACCTAGACCAAAGGCAAGCGAGGTCATGATAATGGGGCGCAGACGTTGGCGTGCTGCTGTCATGACTGCCTCTTTTAGACTATAGCCTTCCTCTTGATGCTCTTTAGCAAACTCGATAATCAAGATGGCGTTTTTGGCCGATAGACCAACCACCGTCAATAGACCTACTTGCAGGTAAATATCGTTGGCGAAACCTCGTAACCACGTAAATATGACTGCCCCTAATACCCCAAGTGGAATGACCAGTAGGACAGAGAAGGGGATAGACCAGCTTTCATACAAAGCGGCCAAACATAAGAATACCACTAAGATTGAAAGCGCGTAGAGCATCGGTGCTTGCGCGCCTGACTTTTGCTCTTCTAGTGACATACCCGTCCACTCGTAACCGACACCCTCAGGTAGCTTTTCGATCATCGCTTCCATCGAGCTCATCGCTTCACCAGTACTTAGACCGGGCGCAGCACTACCTTGGATGTTCATAGACGGTAAGCTGTTGTAGCGAGTCAAACGTGGTGAGCCTGATTGCCATTCACTGGTCGAAAAAGCATTAAATGAGATCATATCGCCCATTTCATTTCGTACGTACCATTTACCAATATCATCCGGATTGGTGCGGCTACTCGCTTCACCTTGAACAAAGACGCGTTTAATACGGCCACGATCAATGAAGTCATTCACGTAGCTTGAGCCCCAAGCGGTGGAGATAACGCTATTGATATTACCTAGTGACAAGCCATAAGCGGCGGCTTGCTCTTGGTTGATATTCACCTTAAGCTGCGGTGAATCTTCCTGACCGTTAGGGCGTACACCAGCGACTTGATCGTTTTGCGCTGCCATGCCTAGCAGCATGTTTCGTGCTTCAAGTAGCCCGTCGTGACCAAGGTTACCATTATCTTGAATCATTAAATCAAAACCACTGGCGTTACCAAGTTCGGTAATGGCTGGCGGTACAATCGCAAAAACTTGCGCTTCATTTAATTGAGTAAAGAAGTAACCCATTGCTCGACCAGCAACAGCCTGAGCGGTGTTCTCATCACCGGAACGCGATTCCCAATCTGACAAGCGAACGAATGCCAGTCCCATATTTTGCCCTTGACCTGCAAAGCTGAAGCCTGCAATGGTAAAGACGGAGGCGATATTATCAGCTTCTTGTGTGGTGTAGTAGTTACTCACTTTATCGAGCACTTCTTGTGTTTCATCTAACGTCGAACCGGCAGGAAGCTGAACCAAGGTAAACATAATACCTTGATCTTCTTCTGGTAAAAATGAGCCGGGAATACGTAAGAATACCACCACCATGACGCCAATAATGGCCGCATAACCAATCAAATATAACCATTTGAAGCGAAAGCTTTTACCGACAAAGCCTTCGTATGAATGACTAAGCTTAAAGAATGAGCGGTTAAACCAGCCAAAGAAGCCTTTTTGCTTTTCTTCGTTGCCTTTTTCATGGCTCTTGCCACGTTTTAATAAGGTCACGCATAGCGCAGGGGTGAAAACAAGGGCGACAATGGCTGATAACACCATAGCAGTAATCAAAGTAATGGAGAACTGACGGTAAATTACGCCCGTTGAACCCCCGAAGAAGGCCATCGGTACAAATACTGCTGATAGAATCAAAGCAATACCGATAACAATCTTACTAATCTCACCCATCGATTGAATGGTCGCATCTTTAATAGAAATATGAGGATCTTCTTCTAAGATACGTTCAACGTTCTCTACCACAACGATCGCATCATCGACCAATAGACCGATGGATAGTACCATCGCAAACATGGTCAGCACGTTGATACTAAAGCCCGCTACATAAAGCACTGCAAACGTGCCCAGTAAAACGACAGGTACGGCAAGCGTTGGAATAATAGTTGCACGCCAGTTCTGTAAAAAAATGAACATGACGATAAATACCAACACAATCGCCTCAATGAGGGTCATGACGACTTGTTCGATAGACAAGCGTACGAATGGCGTGGTGTCATAAGGAACGACTGAGGCTAGACCAATTGGGAAGTTTTTTTCTAGCTCCGCCATACGTGCGCCAACGGCTTCACGAGTCTCAAGCGCGTTAGCACCACCTGCGAGTGAAATACCCAAAGCGGCAGCTTCTTGACCGTTATATAGCGATACTACACTATAGTCTGCACTACCGATTTCGACATCTGCCACATCGCCTAAGCGTACTTGGGCGCCTGAGGTATCTGTTTTTAACAGAATATTTTGGAATTCTTCAGGTGTTTGTAGATAGCTTTGCACTGTAACGGTGGCATTGATAACCTGTTGATCGGTATCAGCAGGTGCTTGACCTAGCTGACCAGCAGATACTTGCGCGTTCTGCGCTCGTATTGCATTGACGACATCAGACGGTACCATGTTATAGCTGCGTAGGCGTGAAGGGTCAAGCCATACACGCATCGCATAGGTAGAACCGAAGACTTGAACTTCACCCACACCTTCTACACGACTGATCGAATCGACGACATTGGAGTTAATATAATCGGCAATATCCGCTCGATCCATAGTGCCATCTTCAGAAATAAATGCTTGCACCATCAAAAAACTGCTAGACGATTTATTGACGTTGACGCCCTGACGCTGAACAGACTCAGGCAAGGAGCTCATCGCTGCTTGCAGTTTATTCTGTACTTGTACTTGTGCGGTATCAGAATCAGTACCATTCTCAAAGGTAAGCGTCACTGAGGCGCTACCATTTGACGAGCTCGATGACGACATATACATCAGACCATCAAGACCCTTCATACGTTGTTCAATGATCTGTATGACTGAGTTCTCGACAGTTTGTGCGTTAGCACCAGGATAGCTGGCACTGACTGAGATGGTCGGTGGTGCAATACGTGGATACTGCTCGATTGGTAGGTTAATAACCGATATTATCCCGATAAGCATGACTAAAATAGCCATCACCCATGCAAAAATAGGGCGATCAATAAAAAAACGTGACATAGTAAATCCCTAAGTCTTCCTAGCTTTGAATGGAATTATTTGGCGGCTGATTGTGCAGCTTGCTGCGGTGTTTTGGCAGCAGCCTCTTTTGCAGCAGGCGCAGGGTTTGGATTTTCTAATGGCTTCGCAATAACCTCTTGTTCAGGCTTCACTTTTGCGCCGCCGATAATCACGACTTTGTCGCCAGCTTGAAGACCGTCAGTGACTACCCATTGTCCTTGATAAGTACCATTAATCGTGACCGGACGAACTTGGATTTTGTTGTTTTCATCGACGATATAGACTTGCGTTTCACTCTTAGGTGTACGTGTGACTGCGCTTTGCGGAATTAATGCCGCATTGGTAATGACGCTTTGGGTTAAGCGCGCAGTGACATACATACCGGGTAATAAGATATTGCTGTTATTTGGGAAGATGGCACGTAAGGTCACTGCCCCTGTTGATTCATCGACTTTCGCCTCTGACAATGCCAACTCGCCACGTACAAGATAGGTTGAACCATCCTCTAACACCAATTCAACTGAGTTCATGCCAGTTTTTGCTTTGCCTGCAGAGATCTGCTGACGCAATTTAAGCAGCTCAGAGGATGATTGACTGATATCGACATAGATAGGATCTAGGCGTGAGATAGTCACTAAAGGAGTAGGTTGACCTGAGCTAACCAATGTACCGGCAGTAACGCTAGAGCGATCTGTACGACCTGAGATAGGTGCACGTACGATGGTACGATTGAGATCTAAAGTGCTCGCTTGCAAGCCAGCCTTCGCCGTTTGGATACCTGCTTTTGCGCTTTCAATACCGGCTTGTGATTGACCAATAGCAGCATTGGCGCTTTGGACAGCTGCTTGTGCAGTACGCACAGCGGTTTGTGCTTGATCGTATTGCTGCTTTGAGATGGCATCAATAGCCACCAAACCTTGCAGACGTTGCAAATCATTTTGTGCTTGTGATAATGACGCTTGACGGCTGGCCAAATCCGCTTTTGCATTGGCATTATTAGCCAATGCCGTCTGATAGTTGGCTTCTGCTTGGGCTATTGCCGCCTGACCACTGGTAATAGACGTCGCATAGTTATCCGTATTGATGCGATATAAAGGTTGACCTTTTTTGACGTTGCTGCCCTCACGGAACAACACTTCGTCGATAATGCCGTTTACCTGTGGGCGGACGTCAGCGGTTTGATAAGCCGCTGTACGTCCAGCAAAAGTCTGTACTTGTGGTACGGTATCAAAAGTAACAGTCTGAACGTTGACGACGGAGGGCGGCATTTGTTGCTGTGCCGCCGCCGCGTCGCCAGCGGCATCCTCTTTTTTGTCACAGCCAACCAGTACAGCTCCAGATAGTACAGTTGCTATTACAAGCGCAAGATAAGAGTGCTTCATCAATGTCCTCGGGAATATAAATATCATATAATAAATAGTGACAGTATAAAAAGTTTATGGATACATCTTAACGTAGAAAATATAAAAAACTATTAGGCATTTATCGTTATCACAGTACATTGAATGCTCAATAACCGGATAAGTAAATTTAATAAGAGATTATAAACTATAGGGTATACCCCACAGTCAAGGCGAAAAAAACCGTTTCTGGCGGCTATAATTGCCGTTTATAGTAATAAAAGATTAGAACCTATTGAAAACACAAGCATTACGCTAAAAATGAAGGGCAAAATTTACATTGGCTAGTCAGTGATAACATTGTTAAATTTTGTTTATTTAAAAAATATAGAAGTGCATTATTAATAAAGGGAGACACATAAGAAACAACATTTAGTCTGTTCAGAAAAACATTGCTATAGCAATAATTAAGTAAAAATTTAGCAATAAAAACATTTAACTGCTTATATCAATATAAGCAGTATCGATTTGAGTCTTATCAATGTAGTAGCAATATAAATAATAACTAAGCGTTGTTATTTGATAATTATAATAAGCGAGCACTGGCAAGTTCAGTCAACTGGTATAGGCCCTGACGATAGCGATTATCCGGCAAACTGCTGAGTGCTTGTTGGGCAAGCTTTGTTTCTTCTAAAGCCCGCTGTTTACAGTAATCTAGTGAGCCTGAATGGCGTACTAAGGCGATTAACTGTTCTGCATTGGGGGTTTTGCCCGTTTGGACGGCGATACGCAGCTGCTCATAGCCTTCTTTGTTGCTGTCTTTGAGTAGTTCGAGTGCTTTAATAGTAGGTAGAGTAGGTTTGCCTTCAGCTAGATCATCGCCGAGATTTTTACCCATCAGCGCACTATCGCCACTGTAATCAAGCACGTCATCGACAATTTGAAAAGCATTGCCAAAGTGCTGACCAAAATCAGCCAATGCTTGCAAATGCTGCGTTTGACCTTGCAAAATCGCAGCGCCTTGAGTTGCCATCATAAATAACCGTGAAGTCTTACCATCGATGATATTGAGGTAATCTTGCTCAGTTGCTTCGGGATTATGCTGATGCTGCAGTTGTAATACTTCACCTTCAGCAATATCACAAGTACCGTCTGAAAACACTTGCAATAGTGGCAAGCTTTGAAAGCCTACCAACAAATTAAAAGCACGAGCAATTAGATAGTCACCGACTAATACCGCTGTCGCATTATCCCAAGTGGCATTGGCAGTAGGCTTACCACGGCGCTGTCCTGACTCATCTATCACATCATCATGTACCAAGGTTGCCGTATGCAGCATCTCAGTAATTGCTGCCAAATGCATGGCTTGCTTCGATGGCTCATCATTAAGCATTCGCGCGCATAACAAGGTAATTAATGGGCGCATACGTTTGCCGCCTGCATTAATCACGTGCTGTGAGACATTCATCACCAGCTTAACTTTGGAATTAAGGCTGCCAAACACTTGTTTGTCCATAATATCGAAATCATCAGCCACAATGCTCTGGATATCAGCATAGGTTGGTGTAGACGATAGATTGACTGATGGCGCGGTAGACAATGGCGCAGCGGTTTTAGATAAAGGAGTACAAGTCATAATAGATAATCATACCAATAAAAATAAAGAATATTTTAATAGCGATACTTTTAATAGTGATACTTAGCAAAGCCAGCGTTTTATGCATGATAGCATAGCTGTCTAGTGATATTGTTGATTTAAGTATAGCAAAATGCGATACGGCGCTTGAGGTTCAGGCGAATATTACAGCGTTTATTATGGTGAAAATCAGCAAATCACTGGTAAGTAGCTATTAGCAGCTAAGTGATCTAAACAACGATGACTAATGAATAGATACTTATTACATGTCTATTTACAAAAAACTGTAAGTATCTGATTAGATAAGCTATAATAGCCGCTGTTGGATTTTAACCACTATCTCTGCGTGTTATTAGGCGGTCTATATTAATAGCGATATACATTGCGCTGATTAATCAATGACATTGTGTCTGATACGAGTATAGATTTTTGGTATCACCACCATACAAAAACAAGAGGTGCGGCTTGCTTTTATCAGCAAAAAGCCGTAAAATCTTGCCTTTAATTTTTCCCTGTCGTGTTCGTCGTCGAAGTGTTGGTATGATATCAGCCACGGCACACGGGTTAAACGGAGTCATACAATGTACGCAGTAATCAAAACTGGTGGTAAACAGCACCGTGTAGTCGTTAATGAATTGCTTAAAGTTGAATTACTTAAAGCAGAAACAGGCGAAACAATCAAATTTGAAGATGTGTTGATGATTGTTGATGGTGAAACTGTCAAGATCGGTCAGCCTATCGTTGAAGGCGCTAGTGTTGAAGTTGAAGTTGTTGAGCATGGTCGCGGCGAAAAAATCCGTATCGTCAAGCACAACCGTCGTAAGCATTATCACAAAGAGCAAGGTCACCGCCAATGGTATACCTTGTTAAAAATCAAAGCGATTAATGCTTAATTAATGATTGTCAGTTTATTGATGATTAATAACGCACTAAAAGCTTAAGAGTTGTCGCATTAGCGATAAGTCACATTAACAAGGAGATTTTCTCATGGCACATAAAAAAGCTGCCGGTTCAAGCCGTAACGGTCGTGATTCAAACCCAAAAATGCTAGGCGTAAAAATCTTTGGCGGTCAAGCCATCGTCGCTGGTAACATCATCGTTCGTCAACGTGGTACAGAATTCCACGCTGGCGAAGGTGTTGGCATGGGTCGTGACCATACTTTATTTGCACTAAATGACGGTGTGGTAAAGTTTGCGACCAAAGGTAAATTTAACCGTCGTTATGTGATGGTTGAAAGCGCCTAGTTGCCCATCTGAATTATTTTATCTTTTAGGTGAAATAATTTGATGACTAAAAAAGCCCTTATTACCGGTCGGTAGTAAGGGCTTTTTTATGCTTATAAGCTTATGTTAACCACTGATAAAAACCATCAAAAGCATAATAACGCCCATTTATTACTGTGTAACCGTTGTGTTTACAAGCCTGTATGCCAGCAGTAGTAATGATTGCAAATCATGACTAGGCGCGTAATAAAAAAACTGGCACACTGTCCTCATTGTTTTATCACACCGGTTTTGTACTCGTATGATAAACATTTACCGAAAACAAAAATTTGATAAAACGTTTTATTTTTATGCTATTTTGCATTTTTAGAGAGGATTTATAATGACTTTACTGACTAATCAATCGACTAAACAGACAACAACGCTAAAACAAAAGATGATGGGCGGAGCATTGGCAGGCGTCTTAATGACTACGCTTGGCGTCGCAGCGCCTATGATGGCGATAACGCAATCGGCGACAGCAGCGCCAGCTGACAATATAACGGCAGCTAAGCGCTTAAATAAGCTTTTGACCAATACTAAGAGCATGACGGCCAACTTTAGCCAGACGACTAAGGGCGCTAATAGCGGTACGTTCAGTGGTACCATGAGCGTACAACGTCCAAATAATTTCCGTTGGGAAACCAAATCTCCATCAGAGCAGCTGATTGTGGCAAATGGTAGCTCAATGTGGGTTTATGATAAGGACTTGGAGCAAGCTACTAAACAAAACGTAGACAGCCAAGTGGGTAATACGCCAGCGCTATTACTATCAGGTGATCCAAGTAAAATCGATAAGAACTTTAAAATCACCCAGCCGTATGCCAATAAAAACTACTATGTGCTGTATCCAAAGTCAGATAGTGCTAGCTTTAAAAGCTTATCAATGAGCTTTAGCGGTGGTAAGCCTGTGATGATGGTGTTAAATGATAGCTTAGGACAGACTACTTCTATTAAATTTAGCGGTATCAAAATGAACCCAAGTATTAGTAGCAATCAGTTTAAGTTTACACCGCCAAAAGGTGTTGATATTATCAATCAGTAGAAGTGATCAGCATTTTATTTATTAAACTAGCTGATTAGAATAATAAAAAGGACATACCTAATAGGTGTGTCCTTTTTTATTGAGCAAGAGTATTTTATCGGATTTATTTAAGAGGATGCTCTAATACTGTCTATCTCTGGCATGGGCGGTAGCTCATCTAAATGGCTCAGTCCAAAAGCATCTAAGAATTGCGAGGTGGTGTGTAGCAATGCTGGACGGCCTAAGGTATCTTTATAACCCTTCTCTTCAAGCCAGCCTTTATCAAACAGTTGGCGTAGTATATTGCTCGATAATGTCACACCGCGCACGTGCTCGATGTCACTGCGTGTTACGGGCTGCTTGTAGGCAATGACACTCAACGTTTCTAGCAAGGCTTGGCTCAGGCGTTCTTGGCGCTGAGGAAAGACTTGCTGAATCAAGGCGCTATAGTCATCAGCAATCTGCAAACGATAGCCACTGGCTGTTTTATGCAAGCTTAATACGCCAAGATTTAAGCGTTGCTTTAGCAGTTCTAGTGCCTGCTCTAACTTATTAGTCGTTAAGAATAAGTGTTTTTTTAAATGATTGGTAGTTAAGGGTGCTTCTGAAGCATGAAGTAAAACTTCAATCTGTTTACTTATGTCTTCAATAGATAGTAGGTGGTCTTTAGGGTCGTCTATATCTGCCATTTCAATATAATCTTCTTCAGTTTAATGATTTTAGACTTACTATAAAGCCAGTTAGGATTATACTAACCATTCTAACTTTAATTTTCCGAGTAAATCGCTATGAGTCGGCAGGCTGCTATCAGCGTTATTTGCTGTGATAACACGACTGTCCGTACTATTAGCAACCACACCAATCAGTTGGCGCTTGATTAATTCAAGCACCGCGACAAAGCTGACCACCACACCTATTTTTCCTTGTGTTTTATCTAATAGTTCATAAAAAGAGCGCGCGCCGTCCATACTCAGTTGGCGACTGATACTAGCGATACGATCAGCAAGTGGCACAGCATCGACCTTGATGCTATGCATCTGATAGTCGGGTTGCAGCTGCATCTTAAACAAGCTATCAATCAATAGAGTAGGTGAATAGCTTGGTAGCTCAGCATTCATAATGTCTTGGCTTGGCATACTGACCATCGCCAAAAACACATCGCGCTCAAGTCGAATTAAATTGTCTAAACGTTGACTGGCAGCTTTGACTTGGGCGTATTCTTCAAGACGCTCAATCAGCTCAGCTTTTGGATCGCGCTCATCGGTAGGCGTTTCTGGTTTAGGAAGTAACAACTCAGTCTTGATCGCAATCAAGGTTGATGCCATTAGTAGATAGTCACCGGCCAACTCAAAATGATTGGTGTCCAATTCACTGATATAAGCCAAATACTGCTCTGTAATCGGTAATATCGGCATTTGTGTCAAATCGACATTGTTTTTCTTAACCAAATACAATAAAAAGTCTAATGGCCCTGCAAACTGCTCAAGCCAAATAGCAAACGCTTGTGGCGGCACATACAGATCTTCTGGCAAATGCTGTACAGGCGTCTGATAGATACGCAGAGACATATCATGAATCTCTGCGCTAGACTCAATTAATCGCTTACTTTGCATGATAGCAATCTATGGTCATCATAAATAATAATTTACTTAAGTTTGGCAAGTGGGCGGATACCAATAGCGCGGCGGGTCTTATCTAGTTGCTTACGACTATGACGGCGGGCTTTTTCTGCACCCATCTGTAGGATTTCTTCTAGCTCTTTTGGATTTGCCATCAGTTCCTCATAACGTGCGCGGAATGGGGCAACTTCATCATTAATTTTATCAAACAACGCTTGTTTGGCATCGCCCCAGCCAATACCAGCGGCAAACTGCGCACGCATATCGGCAATCTCAGTAGGCGTTGCAAAGGCTTTATAAATCTCGAAAATAGCAGAGTCATCAGGGTCTTTTGGCTCAGCAGGCAACTGCGAGTTGGTGACGATCTTCATGATGGCTTTGTGCATTTGTTTTTCGGCACTGACTTGCGGATTAGACTCACCAAATAGCGGAATGGTATTGCCATAGCTCTTACTCATCTTACGACCATCAAGACCAGTCAATAGCGGAATATTATCGTCAACGACCGCTGAGGGTAGGGTAAAAAGTGGTTTGTAGCGGTGGTTAAAAGTACCGGCAATATCACGTGCCATCTCAATATGCTGAATTTGGTCACGACCAACAGGCACATGCGTGGCATTGAACATTAAGATATCTGCTGCCATCAGTACCGGATAGCCGAACAGCCCCATGTTAATACCTTGGTCGGGATCAACATCTTCCTTTTCCATATTAATATCGACTGACGCTTTATAAGCGTGCGCACGATTCATAAGACCTTTTGCACATGAGCAGTTCAATATCCACGCAAGTTCTGGGATTTCAGGCACATCTGATTGACGATAAAAAGTCACGCGCTCAGGGTCAAGACCGCAGGCAATCCAAGTTGCTGCAATGGCTTTGGTCGATTCATGGATAATATCAGGGTCATAACAACCAATAATACCGTGATAATCTGCTAAAAAGAAAAATGCTTCGTCGTCACTGTTTTGGATAGACTGAATCGCTGGACGAATCGCGCCAACGTAATTACCCAGATGTAGGGTGCCAGTCGGTTTGATACCAGTAAGGATACGTTTGGCTGCTGCTGAGCTATTAATAGTAGGTTGGCCGTCAGAAATCTGATTATTACTCATGGGAAATCCGTTATTTATTGATCAAATTATTATAAATTTATGATTATTTATCTGCTGATAATAGCAAAAAATATTAGCTGTAAATTATAGCAAATTTTGCCAGTGATTTTCGTGGGAATAAAAGCTTACTTATAGATATCTCTACGACCTTCGGGACCATTTTTAAAACGGCGATGGAACCACATCCACTGAGTGGGATCAATACGAATCAAGCCCTCTAGTACTTCATTAACGCGAGTCGCGTCAGCCACTTCGTTATCACTTGGATAGTTCTCCAGCTCTGGCGTAATCGTCAGATGATAATGGGGGCGTTTGCCACGTGGCAAATTATCTGGCGTCTGTCGATAAGTATGCAGCGCCATTACGGCTGGTGGATGCACTTTATTGCCTAAGGTTGCCAATCGCCGCGTTGCCGTCAGAGTTGCTGCTGGTACACCAAAAAATGGCGCCATGACCCCTTGTTTTAGACCATAATCTTGATCCGGTGAATACCAAATCACACGACCCTTTTTAAGAGAGCCAACGAGGCTACGCATATCACGGTTGGAGATTTGTTTACTCAGAATACTTGTGCGCCCATTATAAATGAACCAATCAAGCAATGCGTTATTTTGCGGACGATACATACCATCCATTGGGAAGAACTGGGTACAGAGCATACCGCCTAGATCAAGCATCGTATAATGGGCACCCAATAAGATGACCGCGCGACCCTCATTTTGTGCATTAACAAGGTGCTGTAACCCTGAGATAGACACTGTACGGGTAAAAATATTCGGACGGAACCAAGCGCATAAGGTTTCAAATACACCAATGCCTTGATTGACAAAGACTTGCTTTGCCATTAGCTCACGTTCCACTTCTGGCTTTTCTGGAAATGCCAGTTTGAGGTTAATTAAGGTATCACGGCGGCGTGAGCCTACGACACTATAGATCAAAATACCAAGCTTGCGACCGAGCCAAAATTGCCATCGTAGTGGTAGATAAATCAGCGGCAAAAAAATAGCAAATAATAGCCAAATACCCCAATATTTAGGCATTAAAAACTGCCATTCAAAAGGTTTCTTTTCTGCTTGATCGGTCTGCTTATGCGTTTGGGTAATCGTCGGTGTACCAACAGGTAGAGCCGGAGATTTAGCAGGCGGCTGTATACTTGGTGGTGGCATGCTGCTGTTTGAGGCAGATTTGCTAGGATCGTATTGTTCAGGCGCTTTCATAAGACTGTTACTAGTAATGAAAAGTTATGATTATGATGGGGTAGCAAGCGAGACTTTGCAAGGTGATTTATCCTTTGTTAAGACAGATTTATAGGCAAGATAGTTATATATGAAAATCGTTTTTTATAAAAGCATCAGGCATAAAAAAACCTTATAAGCTGCGGACAGCTTATAAGGTTTTGCAAACCTATTCTTATATTTAATGCTGCAGCTGTTGCTCTGAGATAAAGACAACAGTTGCAGAAATATAAGAGATAGCTTTGATTAACGTTTTGAGAATTGTGGACGTTTACGTGCTTTACGTAGACCCAATTTCTTACGTTCAACTTGACGTGAATCACGAGTAACAAAGCCAGCTGCTTTTAGAGCAGGTTTGTTAGATTCGTCAAGCTCAATCAATGCACGCGTAATGCCGTGACGGATTGCGCCAGCTTGACCGCTAATACCGCCGCCTTTTACAGTGATGTAAAGGTCATAAGCAGTAGGGGTGTCAAGTAATTCTAAAGGCTGACGAACAACCATGCGCGACGTTTCGCGACTGAAATACTCATCAAGTGGTTTGCCGTTAACAACGATGCTACCAGTACCTTTCGCTAAAAAGACACGAGCGGTAGAAGTTTTGCGGCGACCAGTTCCGTAATTGCGTTCCATAAGTGTATCCTTAGATGTCTAGTGCTTTAGGTTGCTGTGCTTCATGTGGATGTTCAGTACCCGCATAAAGTTTCAGCTTCTTGATCATCGCATAGCCAAGAGGACCTTTTGGAAGCATACCCTTAACCGCTTTGTGTAGAACATCTTCAGGCTTATGTGCAAGCAGTTTACTGAAGTTGGTTTCTTTAATACCACCTGGGTAGCCACTGTGACGATAGTACTTTTTATCTTGCGCTTTTTTACCCGTTACCGTGATTTTGTCAGCGTTGATGACAACAATAAAGTCACCAGTGTCAACGTGCGGCGTAAAAGATGGCTTATGCTTGCCACGTAAGCGAGTAGCGATTTGAGTGGCTAAGCGACCAAGGGTTTTGCCGTCAGCATCTACGACATACCAGTCATGGGTCACTTCAGCTGGTTTTGCACTAAGTGTTTTCATGATAAAACCTTAAAATTAGAATTCGTTGAGAGTTTAGCTGGGAACGGGGCTCTCAAAAAACAGACTGCACATTATAAGCAGTAGCGCCTACGCTTGCAAGCTGCATTGGGGTTTATTTTCGCCTTATATACATTAAACTGCAGCGTTGGCCAGTTTTTTAGCGGTTTTAAACATTTATAAATTTTATTAACAGAATTCATTAACCGGACAATTATGACGATACTAGACAATAAAGTCCAGCAACAACTTGTCCAACTTTGGTCTGTTTCAAACAATCAAAATACAATGTTTGTGATTCATCGTTTTTTTGCAGCGCTAGCGTGGTATTAAAAACCGTTGCCAGTTGGCTCAATTGCTCATCTAAATCTTTATCCGCTTCTAGGTAGATAAGCGTGTCTGTATTGATTAGATCTTGGGTAAACAAAGTGGTCAAAATAGATTGCCATAAATCCTTAGCATAAGGTGGATCTATAAACACGATATCAAAGGGACGCGGTACAAGCTGCTTTTGTTGTAGAACTTGTTCGGCTGTGCCCTGAATGATTTTATGGTTGTCACTATCAAGACGTAACATCTCGGCACTTTGGCGTAGCATTTGAGTTTGAGCGGCATTCATTTCAATAAAAATACAATGAGCAGCACCGCGCGATAAGGCTTCAAAACCTAAGACGCCGCTACCGGCGCAGCTATCGAGCACTTGAGCGTCATGAATATCAGAAATCAGCCAATTAAATAAGGTCTCACGTAGCCGGTCTGGGGTCGGACGTAATCCTTCTGCATCAATAAAACGTACGATACGGCGTTTAAACTGACCACCGATAATACGTACATCACCAGCTGCAGTAGATTTGGTTTTTTGATTTTTATTAGGCTTACGCGCGCTTGAAGATTTTTTCATAAAATTAGCTTAGTTATCTACTCTATACTGAATATGTTAGTCAGAAGTCGCTGTCGTTGTAGCGGTTTGAGCCTGTTCTTTTGCAGCTCCTAGTGCTTTGTCTTCTTTTTCACGTATCGCATCACGCATGGCTTTCTCAAATGTTTTTTGCCGTTTAATAACCTTTAGCTGATCAGCAGTGGGCGGCAAAATAGGATTGGTGTCGCGCTGTAATACCCAATAATCAAACAAGGCTCGCCCAATAGGAGCAGCAACGACACTACCACCACCGCCGTTTTCGACCAATACCGCTAGGGCGATTTGTGGATCCTCTACTGGCGCAAAGCCATTAAACCAAGCATGATCCCAGTGGCGCTTATCCAGCGCGGATTTGTTATAGCTTTTACCCTGAGCAATGGATTTTACTTGCGCGGTGCCCGTTTTACCGGCGATACGATAGCGCGGTGTGTATATACCGCGTCCAGTACCTGCCTTGACCGTTTGCTCCATAGCATCATGCATACGCAGCCAGTCAGAGGGTTTGCCATTATAATCAATCTTGCCATCCGGTTTGGTGATGACATCGACTGCTGCTGCACCGTCGCTACTTTTTAAGAGATGCGGGGTAATATGAAGACCTTTACTCGCTGTCATGGCCGTTGCATTGGCAATCTGTAGTGGCGTCGCTAGGAAATAGCCTTGACCAATACTGACAGAGATGGTCTCACCCGGCAACCAACCCTTATCGTACGTGTCTTTTTTCCATTTTGGTGAAGGCATAATTCCAGATTTTTCATTGGGCAAGTCAATGCCAGTTTCTTCGCCGAAGCCAAAACGTACCATCCAGTCATGTAAGCGCTGAATACCCATCTCATACGCCAATTTATAATAATAAGTATCGACTGACATCACGATGGATTTTTTGAGATCGACGGTACCATGACCACCTTTTTTCCAATCGCGAAAACGGTGTGAGTCACCCGGTAAGCTAAAGTAACCTGGGTCGTAGATAGTGGTTTCCCAGTTACGTAGACCATAATGAATACCGCCTAAAGCTTCAAAGGGCTTGATGGTGGAACCCGGTGGATAAGTACCTTGTAAGGCACGGTTATAAAGCGGCTGATCCAAATCTTCACGCAGATTATCATAGTCTTTAAATGAAATGCCGGAGATGAAGGGGTTTGGGTCATAACTTGGATTACTGACAAAGGCTAGTACATCGCCGGTTTTGGGATCTATTGCCACAATGGCACCGCGCCTGCCATCAAGCTGCTGCTGCGCCACAACCTGCAACCCATAATCTAAACTTAAGGTGATGTCGTTGCCGGCGATTGGTGGCTTAGTATCGAGTTGACGCAGCACATTGCCGTGCGCGTTGGTTTCTACTGACTGATAACCGGGTTGCCCAAGTAAAATATCTTCGTAATAATCTTCGATCCCAATCTTACCGATAAGGTCGGTACCAGCATAGCGATCTTTATTGATTCTCTTCGATTCTTTGTCGTTAATACGTCCGACATAGCCAATAACATGGGCAAAAAGTTCATCATACGGGTATGAGCGTGTGAGCTTACTTTGGATGCTAACACCGCGAAAAAAGGGTTTGCGTTCACTAAACTGCGCCAACTGCGCCTCGGTTAAGTCAATCTTGATGGTTACCGGATCATTTTTACTTTTACTCACACGCGCCAAAATATCGGTGATATTTTCATCCGTCAAATCAAAGATGGGCGCGAGTAATCGTAAGGTACGCTCAGGGTTTTCGACTTCATCAGGGCTGAGCATAGCGGTGAAAACCGGCTGATTGTCAGCGAGGATAACGCCATTGCGATCATAAATATAACCACGACTTGGTGGGGCAGAAATCAATTTGATGCGATTGTTGTCTGCTTGGGTCGTATATTTATCATGAGCAAAAACTTGCAGAAATCCATAACGTACTATTAGCCCTAGCAAGCCCACAAATATGATTAATCCAAGAATAAGAATGCGACTGGTAAAAATGCGATTGACCTGTTCGGTATCAGGAGTGAGCGGTTTGTTCATATAAAGTCAGTACCCAAACAGTCAGTGAGACAATAAATCAAAAAGTTATCAAAGGAGGTATTTATGAAGTAGCAGTCGACCATGTCAAATATCATGTAGACAAAGCGAGGTGAGCATAAAGGATAAGCTAAGGACTTTCAACAACATAGCGTGATATAAGAAGCATTTAATATCTGAAATATTATCATCATAGATCTACAAACATCTCGCAAACGACAACGGCAAATTATAACAGATCAAAAGCGATGACGCAGTAGACAGTCATTTATTTTATCGCTGTTATAAAAGGTGGCATCATTATGCATACGACTATGGTTGGTGACTCATTTCACAATGGATCTAATCACCGAGTAAATTCGAAAGAAGTAGTTATTAAATCGGTTACTGGTCACACGTCAGTAGATTATTTTAAGGATTTTTTGTGCCACAGTAGCAGTGTAAAACGTGTCATCTCTAGTCACAACTTGCCTAGGGTCTACATGTGCTAATGAATGGCAAGTATGCTAAAATCAGGCGATTTATTTTGTAGTAGTTATTGGGGAGAGGGCTTCTTATTGCTAAGCATTGTTAATGTGCTCAGAATATTTGGTCAACATCGATCATCACGGCAAGGATACATAAAGTCATGGATGTAACTTCATTGTGGCAAACAATCGCTGAGCACCCTGAGTTTTTTGCCATGCTTACCATTCCGCCGGTGACAGCATTTGTGACATGGGTTCATGTCTGGATGGCGCTCAAGATGTTGTTTTATCCGATTAAGTTTCGCGGTATACGCATCCCTAATTTCCCATTCTTTGGGCTGCCGGGTCTTGGCTGGCAAGGTATTGTGCCAAGAAAAGCGGGTAAGATATCTGGCGTGATTGTTGATCAGACGCTATCTAAGCTTGGCTCGCTTGATGAGTTTTTTCAGGCTATGGAACCAGATCAGATGGCGCTGTTCATCACTGAGGCAGTTGATAAAAACCTTGAAAACTTGATTGATGAAATTATGCTTGATCATTCGCCAGCACTGTGGGGCAATCTGCCTTATGCGCTCAAGCGCCGTGTCTATGCCCAAGCACACCAAGAGCTGCCAAGCATTATGCAATCTTTGGTGACTGACTTGACCTATCATGTCGAAGATTTGGTCGATATGCGCAAGATGATTGTCAATAAGATGGAGAGTGATCGTCGTTTGATGGTCAATATGTTCTTAAAAGTCGGACAAAAAGAAATCAATTTTATTTGGCATATTAGTGCTTTGATTGGGCTGATTTTTGGCATTATCCAAATGTTTATATTCTTGGTAGTGCCGCAACATTGGACAGTACCGTTTTTTGCGGCCATTTGGGGATTTTTGACCAATTGGATTGCGATTTGGATGGTATTTAATCCTGTAGAGCCGCATTTTATCCGTTATATAAAGTTTTTTGCGCTACAGAGCCGTTTTCCTTTTATCAAGCTAAAATTACCGCATATCGCTCGATATCGACTCCAAGGCGGCTTTATGAAGCGCCAAGAAGAGGTATCTGAAGTATTTGCTGAGATTGTGGTCAAAGATTTGGTGACGCTTGAGAACATCATGAATGAGATGATGTATGGTGACCGCGCTATTGAGACGCGTGAATTGATGAAGTCGCATCTGTATAAAGTCTTAGAGTCACCAGTGATTAATACGACTTTACGATTAGGACTGGGTCGCCGCGAGTTTGGTCAATTAAAAAATACCATCATTGACAAATCTATCGTTGCAACGATGGTGCCACTAAGGGATCCTGAGCTCAATGAAAGTCGTGCCAGTAAGATATTTGGACTGTTTCGTGATCGCATCCGTGCGCTGACGCCTGATGAATTCCAAAACTTACTACGTCCTGCCTTTCGTGAAGATGAGATGACGCTAATTGTGCTTGGCGGCTTGACTGGATTTTTGGCAGGTTGGCTACATCTGGTATTGGTATTTTTCCCAGCCATGCAGTGATAAGCAATGTTTTATGTTTTTTATACACATCGCATACAGAGTGGATACAGAAACGTGACAAGTTGACGCTAATGTACCATGCTGTAAGCGCCCTAAGCTGCAATGGCTTAGGGCATTATTTAGATAATAATAATCTTTTAAACTACAAGCAGTAACAAGTACTGGATACTTTCGATTATCCTGCAATACCAATCCCTAAAATAAACAATGACCGTATTAAGGTAAACAAGGTTAGACCGTATGTTAATCACAGAATTGGGTTATTTTGCCGTGCTAGCCGCCTTTATGTTGGCGATTTTGCAGGTAGTATTACCAACGATAGGCGTTATGCGTGACCATGTTGCTTGGCAGCGTTTGGCACCGAGCTTGGCATGGGCGCAATTTGCCGCCATGATTACCTCTTTTGGCGCTTTGATGGCAGGCTTTTATTATAATGATTTTAGCCTAGTCTACGTCAGTCAGCACTCTAATACTTTATTGCCTTGGTACTATAAGCTATCAGCGACGTGGGGCGGGCATGAAGGCTCGCTGCTACTATGGATGACTATCATGGCAACGTGGTGTGCCTTGGTCTCATACTTTAGTCGTGGTTTGCCATTGTCGATGCGGGCGCGTGTATTGGTGATATTAGCCGCTGTACAGATGATGATGCTGGCCATGCTCATCTTTACCTCGTCACCGTTTGACCGCACTTTGCCAAACTTGCCCGTGGATGGTGCTGACTTAAACCCTGTCTTACAGGATTTTGGTTTAATTATCCATCCGCCGATGCTTTATATGGGCTATGTCGGTATGGTGGTGCCGTTTGCGTTTTGTATGGCAGCATTGTGGGAAGGTCGCTTAGATGCGGTATGGACGCGCTGGTCACGTCCATGGGCATTGGCTGCTTGGGGCTTTTTAACCATTGGTATTGCACTGGGTTCGTGGTGGGCGTATTACGAGCTTGGTTGGGGCGGTTGGTGGTTTTGGGATCCAGTAGAAAACGCTTCGCTATTGCCTTGGTTGGCAGGTTTGGCGTTGCTCCATTCACTGGCAGTCACTGAAAAGCGCGGTGTCTTTAAAGCGTGGACGATTATGCTGGCCATTTTTGCTTTTGCCTTAAGCTTACTCGGGACATTCTTAGTCCGCTCTGGGGTTATTACCTCAGTGCATTCATTTGCCGCTGATCCCACACGTGGTTTAGTGATTTTAGCGATTCTTGGCATTATTGTGGGCGGTGGTCTCTTGATGTTCGCTGTACGTGGCTGGCGTCTCACGATTGAAAGTCAATATCAGCTGATTTCACGTGAGTCGTTTTTAGTCATTAACAACGTCATCATTTTGATTGCGACCTTAGTCGTATTACTTGGTACGCTCTATCCTATCATTGCCGATGCCTTTAATTTAGGTCAGGTATCCGTAGGTCCTCCGTACTTTAATGCACTGTTTGTGCCACTGACTTGGCTATTAATGATAGCAATGGGTATGGGCTCCAATATCCGCTGGAAACAAGACAGTCGCCCGCTCTTAGGCGCTGGCATGGTCATTGCGGCAAGTAGCCTTGTTTTAGCTGCAGTCATTACCTATTTTGTTAGCCCTTCTGCCATGCTCAATATTGGCGTGACTCTAGCAGTAAGTTTTTGGGTATTGTTATGGATGGTGGTCGATTTTAAAGACAAAACCAAAAATGCCCCAAGCTTATTTAAGGGCTTAGCTAAACTCCGCTTGAGTTACTGGGGTCAGCAGACAGCTCATATCGGCGTTATTATAGCGGTCATTGGTGTTGCGTTTACCAGTACCTTGAGCATCGAGCGCGATGTGGCATTAAGGATTGGTGAAACGGTTAATGTCCAAGGTTATGACTTTGCATTGACGGATTTGAGAGAGACGAGAGGCAGTAACTTTGATGCAACGCAAGCCGAGGTCACAGTAACTAAGAAGGGCAAGGAAGTAACGATACTTCATCCTGAAAAACGGACTTATATCATCAGTACGATGCCGACGACTGAGGCGGCAATTAATGCCAACCTCATGCGTGATTTGTATGTCGCACTTGGTGAGCCTATCGCTGAGGGTAGCAATCAATGGGCAGTACGTATTTACGTGAAGCCATTGATTCGCTGGATATGGCTCGGCGCTATTATTATGGCATTGGGTGGTCTATTGAGTATGCTTGATAGGCGCTATCGTCTCAAAACAACTAAGACGCCCGCTCAAATTACAGCGAGCAAGTCAGGTTTCGCGACCGTTGCTGACTTAGATGGCAACAATGCGACAGATGCCACGGCAACAATAGGGGAGAAATAAGATGACTCAATCAGATAAGTCTCCTCAAAAAGGTACTGATAAAAAAGGCAATCAAACGATGAAGAAAAGCCAAATTAGGATATGGTTTTTGATTCCGCTGATCATCTTTGCCGCTTTTATAGTCATGTTGTATTTTCGTTTAGGTCAGCCGACCGAAATCGTAACCAATACCGCTCTCGAGCGTCCGGTGCCCGCTTTTGAGCTGCCGTTATTGTCCGATACCAGTCGTATCATGACCAATGACAACCTGCCAGATCAGCCATTTTTGATGAATATTTGGGGCTCTTGGTGCCCAACTTGTATCATTGAGCATCCTTTTTTAATGCAGTTAGAGGAACGTGGCGTCAATCTGGTGGGCGTCAATTATAAAGATGATATTGGCGACGCCCTCGGTTATTTAAACCATGGCGGTGACCCTTTTTCGATGTCTATCCAAGACTTATCTGGTCAATTTGCCTTAGATTTGGGTTTGACCGGTGCACCTGAAACCTTTGTGGTTGATGGTGAAGGTGTTATTCGTCAGCACATTGTTGGTGAGATTAATGAGAGTAATTGGCAGAGCCGTATCACGCCTTGTCTGATGGTGCTCAATGAGGCTGATAAAAGTAATGTCAGCCCTGATCTTGACCAAGTTAAGGAGGCGTGCAAATGATTATGATGCCATTAAAATCTATCACGAAAAATTTGGCAAGTTTGATCATTGCTTGTCTTTTTGGCGTGCTTAGTATCAATGCTTATGCCGCCATTGATGTCTACGACTTTGACTCAGTGCAGCAAGAAGCCCAGTACCGTGGTCTTATCGAAGAGCTGCGCTGCCCAAAATGTCAAAATCAAAACTTGGCAGGTTCTGATGCGCCGATTGCCCAAGATTTAAAGCAAAAAACCTATGACATGATTAAAGAAGGTCGTAGTGATGGTGAGATTCGCTCTTATATGCAAGAGCGCTATGGCGACTTTATTACTTATAAGCCGCCCGTACGTCCTTCAACGTGGATATTATGGTTCTTCCCGCCATTATTATTAATTGTATTAATTGCTGGCTGGTTTTGGCAAAGCAAACGCAGTCAGCGTATTGCCCGTGGTCAAAGTGGCATCTTGGTAGACAGCGCCGCCGCCTTATCAGCAGTAGAAGAAGCGGAACTTGATCGTCTGTTATCACGAGCTGATCGCAATAAAACAGATCATGACATCACAAGCATAGAGGACAAAAAATGACCCTATTTTCTACTTTTGGCTTATTTATTGCCCTAAGCTTACTGATTGCACTCGTATTGGCAGTGATCGTTATCACACCTTGGCTACGAGCTTCAAGGTTACGAGAAAATCCTGTTGACAATCAGCTACTAGACATCAATATCGCTGTATTTCGTGAGCGTTTGACAGAATTACAATCAGACAAAGACAACGGCACAATTGATGACGCCCATTATCAAAATCAAAAGATCGAGCTTGAGCGTCAGCTATTGGATGCACAGCGTGAAGTCACCCCAATGGTCGCGCCTGGTATTAAGAGTCGTTTGATTATCATAGTATGGGTACCTGTGCTGGCAGCATTGGCTTATTTCTTGGTCGGTGATCGTACACCAGTCTTTGATTTGTGGGCAGCAGAAGACAAAGTTGCCCAAGTGGCGGATGATTTATTGACCGGTAAGATTGACCAGCCACCCGCTTGGGCGATTGAAGATGGTACTCAGTTGATCAGTGCCATGCAGACCAACGTCTATCGTCATGCCGATGACCCTGATCGCTGGATGCGTTTATCAGAGCTGTTTTTGTCGTTAGAAGCTACTGACTCAGCGATTGAAGCTTTGTCTCGTGCTTATCGTCTGTCGCCTGACAACGAAGAAATCGCCACCACTTATGCGCAGATTAGCTTTTTTGCTAATAAAGGTCAGCTTGATGCCAATAGCCGCCGTGTGCTGCAAGATGTTCTTGCCAAAAATCCGCAGCACGAAGGTGCGCAAATGCTGATGGCAATGGGCGAGGCGCGCGGTAATAATTTTGAACAAGCGCAAGGTTGGATTAAGCGGTTACGTAAGAGCATTGCTGCCAAACCAGGTGACCATACCCAAGCATTGAGCAGTCTTGATGAGCTAAGTGCCAATGTCACGGCACAAGAGCAGCAAGCATCTGAAGGGATTGAAGTCACCATCTCTATTGATCGTTCATTGTTGCCACTAGTGAAAGCTGAAGATGTGTTGTTTGTCGCGATACGTGATGTGAAAGGTGGCCCGCCATTTGCCGCCAAGCGTTTACCGATTAGCGTGATTAAGCAAGGCGAAGCAACTGTTAGTCTAAGTGATTTAGATGCGATGATGCCAGAGCGCACATTAAAATCTGCGCGTGATGAAAAAGTTCAACTCGCTGTCATTGCTCGCATCAGTCATAGTGGTACTGCCATTGCCGAGTCAGGTGATCTATCAGGTAATCCTGTGGTGATAAGTGTCGAGCAGAATCAAGTCAATGTGGCCATTAATCAACAAGTTCCTTAACTCGCTGAGTTCAGGATATCATCCTACATTTAGTGCGCGCTATTGTCTCATCTATGGCGCGCAACCTTCTCTCATGAACAGATAAGTCATCATATGTTGCTGCATCAATACTAAAAATACTTGAGGTTTTGAAAGCCACAAGGTAAGGTAAGCTCTGCAAACCACCAATCCCTAAGTTTTATTAGTCCCAAAATCCTATTTATTAAGGAGAATCGTGTAATGATGCGTATTATTTTGCTAGGTCCACCAGGCGCCGGTAAAGGTACCCAAGCTCAGTTTATTTCTAAAGAATATGATATTCCGCAGATCTCAACGGGTGATATGCTGCGTGCAGCAATCAAAGAAGGCACTGAGCTTGGCAAACAAGCCAAAGACGTGATGAACGCTGGTGGTTTGGTTTCTGATGATCTGATCATTAACCTCGTGCAAGAACGCATCGCTAAGCCTGATTGTGTTAACGGCTGTATTTTAGATGGTTTCCCGCGTACCATTCCACAGGCGCAAGCGCTTGCAGATGCCAACGTGACGATTGATCATGTAATTGAAATCAGTGTACCTGATGATGAAATCGTCAAGCGATTATCAGGTCGTCGCCAACATGCTGGCTCTGGTCGTGTATATCATATTGATCACAATCCACCAAAGGTCGATGGCATTGATGATGTCACCGGTGAAGCGCTTATCCAACGTGAAGACGATAAAGAGTCAACCATTCGCGACCGCTTAGCTACGTATCATGAGCAAACATCAGCCCTCGTTGGCTTTTATCAGAACAAAGCTAAAGAAGGCGGCGATGCGCCTAAGTATGACAAGTTCGATGGTACCCAAGGTATTGATGACGTTAAGCAACAAATATTTTCTGCCCTAAAAGGCTAATATTTGTACTGACGCTAGAATATAGCGGATTAATCGAATAGCGCTATGAAAGACCCTGCCGCTAGTAATAGCAATCAGCAGGGTTTTTTGATGGGTCAAAAATAATGAACAATAACAACATAAATATAAATGATTGAAAATAAACTCTAAAAATTTCCATAAAAAAACCATTTACTCATAATAAGTAAACGGCTTTTTTATTAAAACGTCTTACTGATACAGCCAGTAGCGTTTAATTTAAAACTTAAGCGTTACCTTCAGCATCAACTTGTGCTTGCTGCTGACTTTGCGCAAAAGCTTGGTCAAAATTAACTGGTGCAAGCAATAACTGCGGGAAGCTACCACGCGTTACGATATCGCTGATGACTTCACGAGCATATGGGAACAAAACGTTCGGGCAATAAGCACCTAGGATTTGACCAATTTGATCTTCTGGGATGTCTTTTAATAAGAAGATACCTGCTTGATGAACTTCCGCGATAAACGCCGCTTCTTCAGCATTTTTCGCAGTGACACTAACGGTTAATACAACCTGATAATGGTCATCGTCCAGTTTTTCGGCATTGCTAGATAGATTAATATCAAGCTCAGGGTTCCACTCTTTGGTGAATACGCCAGCGCCTGGGACTTCAAGTGACATGTCTTTGACATAAATACGTTCTAGTGCTAATTGCGGTTGTGCTTGTTCTTCAGCCATGATAATTCCTCTAAAAGTTAATCAAATGATTGGGCAAACTGTTATTTTAGTAAAATAGCATTGTAATATAATTTGAAACAAAAGCTCGATATTTTTTATCAAAGCCCTTTATAGCTGTCCCTATCGTTACTTATATAAATGACTCGCATATAGACTAGTAAAATAAATAAAGACAGCCAGAATAGCAAGATAGCAAATTAACCCGCTAATAGCTCGTCAAGTTTGCCTTGTTGGTTCATTTGATTGAGCTCATCAAAGCCACCGACAAAGGTCTCACCGACGAAGATTTGTGGCACGGTGCGATAGTTATTGGTCTTTTGCATTAAAGCACGGCGATCATCGCTGCTCATATCGTGCATGCCAATCTCTTCATAATCAACGCCTTTTGATTTCAGCAGTTGCTTAGCGTTTGAGCAATATGGGCAGATAGGAGTAGTGTAAACTTTAACAGATACAGTCATGATAAATCCTTATTTATAAATGTATAGAGCAATTGTTATCGGATAGAGGATAGTATTATAAAATTTGCCTATAGAGGCTGCAATCAAGTAAATCACAAGCCTATATTCTATTATGCTCACTATAAAGTGGGGATAGGCAATATAAATTCAAGCCAAATAAATACAAAAGCGTTGTCAGTATCATAAATGCCACATAAAAAAAACACCCTATAAAGAGGTGTCTTTTTTATTCACTACCGATAGATAGTAAGTCATAGTTTAATAAAGAGCGCTATCAAACTACTTATGCAAGCTCGGTTTTGCTTTGACTTTAGTCTTCGGCTTAGCATCCTTTATGCCAACAAGTGGCATTCCAGCAGCTTGCCAGCCACCAACACCGCCTTCTAAGCGATAGACGTTTTCTTTACCAATCATCTGAATGGCAGCACCTGCTTGTACGCCCATATCGCAGATAATAATTACTGGCTGTTCAATCGCACGAATTTCCTCAATGCGGTCTTTTAGCTCAGTAAATGGGATATTGCGACTGCCTTGGATATAACCGGTGACAAACTTCTTTTTGGCACGGATATCGATAAGCTGCGCATTTTGCGAGTTCACCATCATACCAAGGGTATTGGGTGAAATCTTTTTACCGCTACGTTTGTTTTCAATAGCAAAAAATAGCACGGCTAGTACGGCTAATATACCAAATAAAAACGGGTGGTTGCCCACAAATTCCAGCGCACGATCCAAACCATACCTCCAAAAAAATAAGTGTTCTATTACGCTGAGAAGACAGCCTAATGGATTGAACAAGGCGCTATTATACCGATTAGCCTATCCATAGTAAACGTGTGATGGTCATCATCGTGATTAACGGTGGATAAGAATTAATAAGGCTCAATAGGGCTTAGTATCTGCCTCTTCTCTTAGCGTCACGAGGTTTTCAACGCGGCGCTGCAATACTTTGCCATCAGCAACTGCTTCCCATAACGCGCAGCCTTTACTGTTATGAGTATGGCGACAGTCGCGGAACTGACAGTCACCAGATAATGGTGCAAGCTCAATAAAGCCAGAAATAATGTCATCAGGCGTCAAGTGCCAAATACCATACTCGCGAATACCAGGGGTATCGACGATGCCGCCTTGGGTCAAATCGGCTGGATTAAAGGGCAGCAAGCGACTGGTGGTGGTGGTATGTTGACCAAGTTTTGAATTATCAGAGATGATATTCACGCTTTGTGCTGATTCAGGTAGCAGCGCATTGATCAAGCTGCTTTTACCGACGCCAGATTGCCCTGCAAAAATAACCAGCTTTTTATCGATATAGCGTTTTAGCTCGTCAAGTCCTTCCTGTTCATCGCTATCCGCGACGTTTTCAGGACAGTCAACTGAGGTCAAAACGCTCTCATAACCAAGTGCACCATATTGCGCCAATAACTCATTGGTATCGACGCCTTTTTCTTGAGCCAATAAATCGGCTTTATTCAGCACTAATAAAGGCTTGACCCCAGCATGATGGCAAACGACTAAATAGCGATCTATAAGTGTCGGGGCGGCAGCAGGTAAGGGTGCAAATACGATCGCCAAAATATCGACATTGGCGGCGACAGGCTTGAGCTTATGATAGCGGTCAGGTCGGGATACCAATGACGTACGTGGTTTGACTGATTCTATCCGACCAAATCCTGTATTAGAGTCAGCATTCCAGCGCACTTGATCACCTGCTGCTAGCATTGGTAGATTGGTACGTACGTGGCAGCGCCAAATATCACCGAGTGCCAACTCTTGCCAAAACGGCTCAGGGTCATCAGGTGCAACCTCAGGCTGCACAGGTATGAATGATGGTAAGCTGGTCACTTGCACTTCCAATTGCTTGCCATAATGCGCCATGACCACACCATCCATCAAACTGTCATCGATACTGTCTTGACTTAATAATTGCTGCTTATCGATGCGCCGAATCTGTTGTTTCGTTAGTTTGCGTTGTCGGATTAATGCCATGGGTTGGTGACCTATTATAAAATATTGCTCAGTGTAGCGTGAAAATTTGCTAACATACAGCCTAAAGCGCCTGCACTGGGCAGAGATTTTGTAATATTTTAGTATTCATAAATTCTAAGTGAAATTCACAGTTGCCTAATTACAAATATTTTTTGCACTGAGATAGTTAGATAGGCGCATTATTTTATTCATATTGCTATTAAAGCATTGCTTGTAAGTTGTCTCAAACTTTATTGACCATAGGATATTTTATGACCATCGGCGACCATCCCAATAAAATTAAAATCAGAAACCAAGGCAAAAAAGGGCTGGTATGGATTGATTTAGAAATGACCGGACTTGATACTCTAAATGATGAGATTATCGAGATAGCGACTGTTATCACCGATGAAGATTTGAATGTCCTTGCTGAAGGACCTGTCTTTGCGATTAAAGTATCAGATCAAAAGTTAAACGGTATGGATGACTGGAATACCAAGCAGCATGGTCAATCAGGATTGGTTGACCGTGTACGCCGTAGTACGGTGACATTGGCTGAGGCGGAAGCTGAAACCATTAAATTTTTGAATAAATGGGTCGATAGTGGTAAGTCGCCAATGTGTGGCAATTCAATCTGCCAAGATCGCCGCTTTATGGCGCGTCAAATGCCTGAGCTAGAGCGGTTTTTTCATTATCGAAACCTTGATGTGTCTTCTATTAAAGAGCTTTGCTTCCGCTGGCGTCCTGATGTCCTCAAGAATTTTGAGAAAGGCGGCAGTCATTTAGCGTTAGATGATATTCGTGACTCAATTCGTGAGCTTAAGCACTATCGTCAGCATTTCTTTAAACTGATACCTTAAAGCAGATACCTTAAAATCGGCACCTTAGAAAAAAAGGTATCAAGAAAGCCTTCAGATGAATCAAGCGCTACGATTGGGCTAATTTGTTTGAAGGCTTTTTTGTATTAAATAATCCAAATTATAATTTAGAGGTGTTATTTGAGTCATGATTAATAAGGCTGTCTTAGTTTTTAACGCAGCTCATCAGTACGTTTGATACTGTCAGGGCTCGCTTCATAAATGGCATTGAGCTCTGCTTCCGTCAGGTGTTTTTCAACGGCTGGATATAACTCACGCTCTTCAAAACGAATAAGGTCGTATAAAAGCGTGCCTAATGCTTGAACTTGCGCAGCGGTTACCTCTTTATTGATAAATTTATGTGAACGCTCAGTTTCATCCATTAGTTTATATAGCTGTCTATGTCGAACATCTAAAGTATTAAGTACTGAGGCAACCTCAGTATGAGAGGCACGGTAAGGCTCTAAAACATGAGCGATTAAGGTATCCTCAATCTTAAAGTGAGCTTGCATATTTTTAATATAAGCCATGAGATAATGCCAATGCTTGGCAATCTCAGCAGGCTCATCAGTACATTCTTTAGCATGGCGAGACAGGTTAAGTCCAAGGTGATGTTGGCGAGATAAAGACTGTAATTGATTAGCACGTTTCATAATAAAAACCCGTAATGATTCAATAAATTATACTTCACGTATACGCCCCGCACTCACTAACGAGGAACCTTTTGGAATATAACTGCTTTTTGTTCTATTTTCTGTGCAGCCCATGCAACGCCAATACCATGATTACCTACTGTTGCAGTGGCAAATACCAAAGGTTTACCAAGCTTAGAGTCGACAGTTGCTAAATCAATATCAACTATATCTATATCAAGGTATTTTGCTAATAAACATCCTAAAGCATAGGAGCCACCTAGAGCTTTATAGACATTAAGTCCAAAACGCTTTGATTCATCTTTTACTAAAATTGATTTAACGTCGAGTGTAGTTGCCAGCAGTGGTAACGAGACCAAAAGTGTTGGCTGCTACCCATCAATTTGACAATGAAATGCGCGAGCTGGCTTAGCAATTTTTGCAGTGAGCCACGGGAGGACGGAAGGTTTAAAAGGCGGGGATTATATATAATAGAGATTTAGGTAAATAATAAACACAAAAAAACCTCAAATATAAATACTTGAGGTTGAAACTTTTGTATTAAAACTAAGTTTTAAATATGGCGCAGCGGACGGGACTCGAACCCGCGACCCCCGGCGTGACAGGCCGGTATTCTAACCAACTGAACTACCGCTGCTTAGGTCGTACTTAGTTTATTTAACCACTTAGCTTACTATTTTAGAGTAACGCTATACTAAATAGTGGTGGGTGATGACGGATTCGAACCGCCGACATTCTGCGTGTAAGGCAGACGCTCTACCAACTGAGCTAATCACCCTTCGAACAATTGCTAAGCAATTTATTCAACATCAACCGAGCTCTAAGTTTGTCACTAAGCTCTGCTGCTGTGGGTGTGTATTATATAGATTTACACATGGCTGTCAAACACTATTTTACATTTTTTAAAAAATGATTATTAAAAAGGCTTTTAAGAGTATGGCTAGATGATGTAACAGCCTATATGACAACTACCTAGTCAACGAATAGTTACCTATTGCGCGGCGGATAAAAGCTACTATACTTGATTGGTCGTATTTGATTATATTGTGCTATTACCAGTTGGAGGCGAAAACAATAGAAGCTTTATCTACTACTGAGCAGCAAGTGGCAGCATGGTCTTGGACAGACTTTGCTGGGCTAGGTCTGATATTTCATATTATTCTTATGATTGTGATGACGTTGCGCATTGTCTCGGTACAGCGCAATATTGGGGTGGCAATTGCATGGATAGCGGTTTTGTTTACTTTGCCCGTATTTGGCTTGATTGCCTATGTGCTGGTGGGTGAGCCGATGATAGGTAGACGTTATCGCCAGCGAATGGATCAAGCGCGGCTACTGATGAATGAGATGGCACAACGGGAACGCTTGGTGTTTGATGAAGGGCAAGAGGTATTGCCGACTCATTACCGTGGGGTCAGTCATATCGGTACGCGCTGGACAGGGTTTGGGGTATTCTCAAACCATGAGATGCAACTGTTGACGCACGCCAATATTATTTTTAAACGTTTGATTGATGACATCAATGCCGCTCAGCGCAGTATCTTGATGGAGTTTTATATTATTTATCCTAAGGGGCAGGTGCTTGATGTTATAGAATCGTTAATGGCAGCCGCTCAACGCGGAGTTGAGTGTCATATTCTGATTGATAGTGTGGGGAGTTTTAGTTTTTTTAACAGTAAGGCCCATCGAAAATTAGAAAAAGCAGGCGTTTTTGTCCATCAGTCATTGCCAGTAGGGTTGTTTAAAACGTTATTTAAGCGTTCAGATTTGCGTAATCATCGTAAAATCGTGGTTATTGATGGTTATATCGGTTATATCGGTAGCTTCAATTTGGTTGATCCTAAGTTTTTTAAGCAGAATAAAGACGTCGGTGAATGGATTGATGTGGCGATACGTAGTGTCAGCGAGAATGATATCAGTATTGCGACTGCAATGGCAAAAGTGGTGGTGACCGATATCGGGGCGGAAAACAGTGACAATCTAGATGCGCTGCATCAACGAGTCAACAGCTACACACGTAAGCTGTATGTGCGCAATCCGACGATTAATGACATCAATAGTCGCATCAAAGTATTGGATGATGGGCTAGAAAATGTAGAAAACCCCTGTACTGGTGCGATGTCGACAGTGATTCCGCAGATGCCAGTGGTAAAAGGCGTGGTCGCGCAGCTGATTCCTTCAGCGCCACAAGTGACCGCTCACGTTATTTATAATACCTTAGTAACCGTTTTACATCGTGCTAATCACTGTATTTGTATCACAACGCCGTACTTTGTACCGGATGAAGCTTTGTCAGGCGCGCTAGTGACGGCAGCCAAGCGCGGGGTCAAAGTTACGCTGATTATCCCTGAAAAGGTTGATTCATTCTTAGTTCAGCACGCCTCGCAAGCGTATTACCAAGAGTTGTTAGAAGCGGGCGTTAGCATTGCTCTGTTTAAGGGTGGTCTGCTGCATGCCAAAACAGTAGTTATAGATGACGATTATTGTATATTTGGTACCGTCAATATCGATATGCGCAGCTTTTATCTGAACATGGAAGTCAGTTTGGCGATTTATACGCCTGAAATGGTCGCGCAAGTTGCCGCTTGTCAAGATTCGTATTTACAAAGCTGTCGTTTTTTAACCTTGGATGAGTGGCAACGGCGCCATAAAGCTGAACGATTGTTTGATAATGTGATACGCTTATTTAGTCCATTATTGTAGCACTACATATTTTAAGTTAAGGTAAGCACTATATTTTGCATAACTGCTTGTAGTTCATTGCCGCTATGATTAATTTACTTTTTTAAAGGATACGCGTTTCTTATGTCTGCATCGCCCTTAACGCCCCTTGATTATATTGCAACAGGTTATTGGCAAGATTTTTTGGCAAGGCGTGCTGTCGCAGGCGGTATCGCTTACGAAGTGGATTTGCATCACTGTGGTTTGGATGAATCGCTGGCAAGCTTGCAGCGCATAGATACGCTACTGTCTCAGATACGCCGCGATATGGTCAAAACAAGCATTTGGGATGAAGCAACGTTATTAAAAGATGAGCGCTATCGTAACTTTTTGGTGTTTTTGGCGTTTTATGCAGGACGAGTATTAGCGCAGCAATGGCAACAATCGCCACGTTGGTTTGGTCAGTTTGAGCTAGATGCCCGCTATCCTGAGTTAGTACTGACGACCGATGATTTTTATCAGCATATGGCAATGTTTTATGGCGCTGATACTGATGTTAATACCAAAGATAGCAGTGATAAAGGTAATATGCCGCTTTTCTTTGCTTTAGAACCGATAGGGATGCGTTTATTTGGTCATATCGACCGCGCGTTTAAATCGGCGCAAGGTGATAAAGTCGCTAGTGGCTTATACCAAGCGGTGAGCGCCAGATTACCAAAAGCTGTAAATCATCAGCCTCATTTGGTTGATAGGACCGTAGCAGATAAACCAAACACTCAAACAACAAATGAAAAGGCATTTATTGAGAAAGTAAGCCCTGAAAATAGTAGCACATCCCTTTATTCGAATAGTAAGTCGTCCATAGACATGGCGACAACTCAACTTTCAGATGACAAAATGGGTAATGTATCTTCTATATCAGCTACTACAATTACATCAGTGCCCTTAGCAGAATATATAGAAATAACAAACGCAACGGTAGCACCTATAGTAGAACCAGTAAAAACCACGGCAGTCGCAAAAAAACTACCCACGCCAGAGATTTTTAGCCAACTATTAACAGAGCTACATGAGATAGAAGTAACACAGACCACGGGCGAAACTGAATATGAGAAGGCGTGCAAGGTTTTAGATCAGTTTGAACGTCATATTGCAAAGCAAGAAAAACCCCGTAAGCAAGTCGTCTTTTCAGAGGCGCATCTGCAAGCAAAGCAGCAGGCTTTGTTGGGATTAGAAGACGCTGCAAATGCAGGAAACAGTGCTGCGATGTTGCACTTAGCGATGTATGAGCTGCTCGGCGAAGGTCTGATAGCAAACGAAGGCGCTGATAAAGTCGCTGGTATAGAGGCTGGGGTTGAATGGGTGCAACAAGCGGCAAGTAAAAATGACAGCCGCGCTCAGCGCTTACTGAGTAAAATGTATTATCAAGGCGTAGGGGTTACGCAAGACCTTAAGGTTGGTAAATATTGGCTCGAGCAAGCGGCAGAAAATGGGCACATCGAAGCGGCAAGCTTAGTCGATCAGTGGCAACAAGCACAAACGTTAATCAACACCCAAAAGCAAGAGCAGCATAGTCTTAAACGCTATCAGCTATTGTTTGCAGTGATTATTGTGATTGCCTTACTCATTATTATTTTGGTATAAAAAACGATGACCAACATCCTTGAATTTAAAAACGTATTGTTTGGCAATAAATTCAGGTAGAATTGGTGCGTTTTTTGCGCGCGACTCCTATTATCTGCTCCATTAATTATCTAGGCTTTTGCATGCCATCTTCTGACACCTCAAAAAATCTTTCCATTCAGGCACAGCCTCTGCAAAGCCAAGCGGTATATAAGCCGCCTGTGTATTATCAAGTCGGCATAAGCTTATTAAAGCCGTTATATCGCCTGCAAGTATGGCGCCGCTCGCATGCGCGTGATAATTATCAGCAAGAAGTTGAACAGCGTTTTGGTAAGCGTTATCCTGCGCCTCCTATAGCCACAGAAACGTATCTGCCAGCTGCGGATTTAAACAGCAGCATCAATGTTAATAAGCGAAATAAAACCATCTGGTGCCACGCGGTCTCTTTGGGAGAAACCAATACCGTTGCGCCATTATTGGATGCACTATTGTCTCGTGGTTATCGGATATGGCTGACCAATACTACCCAGACAGGTTTTGCGCGCGGTGCCAGTCGATTTGCAGAAGACATTGCGCAAGGTCGATTGAGTCAAAGTTATGTGCCAGTTGATAGTCCGGCGGTGATTGAGCGCTTTTTGATTCATGTACAACCTCTTGCTGCCTTATTTGTAGAAACAGAGCTATGGGCAAACATCTTAACCAAATTATCTGAGCATCATATGCCAAGTATCTTGGTGAATGGGCGACTGTCAGCATCCTCTTTTAAAAGCTATCAAAAAATTGGCGCAGTCAGCACCAGCATGATGAAAAATTTGAGTTTAATCATTGCGCAGGATAATGACTCTGCCAAACGCTTTCGACAATTGGGTGCGCATAGCGCCCAAATCCGTGTGGCAGGCTCGCTAAAGTGGGTCATTAATACGCCTAAATTGTCTAATGTGTCTGAGCCAGATGATGATAAGGCGATTGATGTCGATATCGTAAATAGCGAGCAGCCAGAGTTAGCAGAAAAAACGAGTGTGACGGCGAGTGATTTGGGCGTGGTCAATCGCCCAATTTGGTTGGCAGCAAGCACTCATGGTGGTGAAGAGAATACGGTACTGTCATGGCAGCAGCAATTACTGTCAAACCCTGCATTGGCAAAAGCGCTACTTATTATCGTTCCGCGCCATCCAGAGCGTTTTGATGAAGTGGCAGCGCTCATTCAAAATTCAGGCTTGACCATGGCACGGCGCAGTGCAGCAGAAGCTATTGATATAAACACTCAAGTCTATCTGGCGGATAGCATGGGTGAGTTAATGAATTGGTATGCTCTTGCCGATGTGGCATTGGTTGGCGGCTCATTGGTCAATGTTGGTGGGCATAATCCAGTTGAGCCGGCAAGTGTGGCGACACCGGTTTTAATGGGTGTCCATACTCAATCTTGTCAAAGTGTCGTGGATAAACTGGCGAGCGTAGGGGCGTTATATCAGCCAAACAACCCTTTTTATCAGGCTATTGATCATACTAATAATCATGATGAACAAGCAAACGAAAACCAAAAATTTGCCGATGATGAGACACTGATTTATCAACAACTAAAATATTGGCTGATTCATTTAATGTTGGCTAAGCAAGCAGGACAAGCAGGCGCGCGGATGACCGATCAGCAGCAAGCCGTATTGAGTCGTCAATTATCGATGATAGAAAAAGTCATCGAGCAGCATGCTCTTCAAAACGTTAGCCAAGATTCAAATTAAGAGCCACTATGAACTGTATGTTATTACCAGCTGCAAGCTTCTCTAATAAATCTGCACATATCAATGCAGTGGCACAAATTGAGCATGTTAACCAAGTTCTGGGAGCGAAAGTAGGCGATACCCTAAAAATTGGACAGCTAGAAGGTAATCTTGGCACTGCTGTCATTGCTGATATGACGCCTGAGCGTATTGATTTATGTGAGGTAAGTTTGGTCACAGCACCGCCGCCTAAGCTTGATCTCACGGTAGTGTTGGCATTGCCACGCCCAAAAGTATTGCGCCGGCTGATTATGGATATGACCGCGCTTGGCGTCCACGATATCATCTTGATTAACAGCTATCGTACGCAAAAAAGCTACTGGCAAAGCCCGATGCTGAGTCGCCTTGATGAGTTCGTATTAGAAGGGCTGCAACAAGGCGTTGATACCGTCGCGCCGCGTATCAGTTTGCAAAAACGTTTTAAGCCCTTTGTTGAAGATGAGTTGGCAAACTTAATCACCAATCGAGCTATTGTCGCTCACCCTTATGCTGAATTATCGTTTTCAGAGTATGTGCAACAACAGTTAGAAAGCTCTGAATCACCTCAGAAATCGATACTACCAAGCATGGTTTTTATCGGTGCAGAAGGCGGCTGGATTGATTATGAAGTTGAGCTGCTTGCAAGGCAAGGCTGCCAAGCGGTACATATCGGTGCGCGAATATTGCGCACCGAAGCGGCAGTCAATGCTATTCTGGGGCAATGGTTATTGTAAGATAATAACTGATATAAGTCTTAGTTGGAAATGCGGCAAGATTCATTACAACGGCATCAAAACCCCATTAAAAAACCCCTATACACAGCATTAATTGTCAATTATTTAACTAAATAATCGGGCTAAATAAATGTATTGATAATTAATATCATTTCCATTAGTATATGCTTTCCAGACATTAGGGTCTTTTTAATCCTATCAATCCATGATTTTTAATGTCTTTTTATCCTACCTATCTGCCGCGCTATTATGGGGAAAACCATGTCATTGAATGTAATCAGTGCAAATTTATCTTCTGCTAAACTTACTTTACCGGTTGCCGTATTTGGCATGATGTTGGCGCTTGCTGGCTGTAGTAAATCATCGACGCCAGAAGAAAGTGTTGATGCCGAAACGCCAGCACCAAGCACTGAGCAAGAAGTAGCAAAAGACAACGCGGCGAGTGCTGATGGGCAGACAGTGACTATCTATTCATCACGTAATGAGCAGCTAATCAAGCCATTGTTAGATCGTTATACTGAACAGACGGGTGTGAAGGTTGAGCTGGTTACAGACAAAGATGGTCCACTGATGGCGCGTCTGCAAGCTGAAGGTCAGAATACCCCAGCCGATATGCTTTTGACAGTTGACGCAGGTAACTTATGGCAAGCGGCTGAGCAAGGTTTACTGCAACCTGTTGCTTCTAGCGTTTTGGAAGCAAATGTACCGGCTAAGTATCGTGATCCAGAAGGTCGCTGGACAGGTTTGTCATTGCGCGCCCGTACGATTTTTTATGACCCAAGTAAAGTAAGCGCTGATCAATTATCTACTTATGCAGATTTGGCGGATCCAAAGTGGAAAGGCAAATTATGTCTACGCACCTCGAAAAAGGTTTATAACCAGTCATTGGTTGCGAGCATGATGGAGCATTTAGGTGCTGAAAAAACAGAAGCGGTCATCCGCGGTTGGGTTGCTAACTTAGCTACTGATGTTTTCAGTGATGATACCAATCTACTAGAAGCTATCGCTGCTGGTCAGTGTGAAGTGGGTATTGCCAATAGCTACTACTATGGTCGCCTGCTTGATGAAAAGCCTGATTTCCCAGTAAAAATATTTTGGGCAAACCAAGGTACGACAGGCACGCACGTTAATATCTCAGGTGCTGGCGTAGTAACGGGTTCAGACAATGCAGATGGCGCATTGAAACTGATGGAATGGTTGTCTTCTGATGACGCACAAGGTCTTTATGCTAGCGCTGATAAAGAATTCCCAGTCAAAGTTGGGATTGATGAGTCAGAGATGCTTAGATCTTGGGGTCAGTTCAAACCAGATGACATCAATGTACAGAAATTTGGTGCATTACAAACCCAAGCTATTCAAATGATGGACAAAGCAGGCTATAAATAAAAGTCTGCCAGTCATTTAATGGGGTTATGATGCGTATGACACGGTAACAACTTATGATAACAATGCCAGAATCGTCTGCAAGTCAGAACAATACTGTCAATGAAAGTAATGAGACAGGCAATACGAGTAAATCTATTCGCCAAGACCATGCTACCCGTAAACGTGTCATCTCGAAATCAGTCTTAGGACTGATTTCGTTGTTTATGCTAGTACCGATTTTAATCGTGTTATTGTCATGGATACAGCCCGTCGCTGATATTTGGGGGCATATGCGTGAGTACGTATTGCCGCAAGTCCTCAAAAATACGGCTATTTTATTATTAATGGTCACAGTAATTTCTGGCACGATTGGCACGGCATTGGCATGGCTTACGAGTATGTACCGCTTCCCTGGACAGCGGTTTTTTTCGTGGGCGCTGATGTTGCCGCTTGCTATGCCAGCTTATGTCTTAGCATTTGTCACAGTTGGTATCGTTGATTTTAGTGGACCATTACAAACCGCATTAAGAGATTTTGGGGTTACGACTGCCATTCCGTCGGTACGTAACGTCTGGGGTGCAGGGCTGATCTTGTCATTGGCTTTTTATCCTTATGTTTATTTGCTGGCGCGCCAAGCCTTTTTATCTCAAGGTAGGCGAGCTATTGAAGCTGGGCAGATGCTTGGCTTAAGTCGTGGTCGAGTGTTTTTTCGGTTGGCATTACCGCAAGCATTACCTTGGGTCATCGGTGGTTTGCTACTGGCAAGTATGGAGACGCTAGCAGACTTTGGCGCGGTGTCAGTATTCAATGTTGATACCTTTACTACTGCCATTTATAAAGCTTGGTTTGGGTTTTTTAGCTTGACGACAGCGGCACAGTTGGCAGCACTATTAATTGGTGTGGTCTTCATCGTTGTCTTGTTTGAACAATATTGGCAAGCAAAACGCGGTAATATTATTACCCAAGGTAGTAGCCAACGTTTTGAAGTCAGTAAACCAGCTAAGCTTGCTATGACGCTGCTTTGTACGCTGGTATTCTTGATAGCATTTTTGATCCCGTTTGCACAGCTTATCTATTGGACAGCGGCAAATTTTCAGCAAGATTTTGATGCCCGCTATATTGATTTTGTCACCAACAGCCTCATGATTGCTAGTATTACCACTGCGTTTATTGCGGTCTTAGCGATTATGATTGCGTGGATTAAGCGTCAATATCCGGACAAATCTACCAAGCTTATGACTACTTTAGCCAATTTGGGCTATGTGGTGCCGGGTACGGTATTAGCGGTCGGGATCTTTATTCCGATTGCGTGGCTGGATAATCAGCTAATTGCTTATGGCATAACCTCCACGCAGTTTTTATCTGGGAGTGTGATCGTGATGCTGCTGGCTCTATCAACCCGTTTTATGACGGTCAGTTTTCAGCCGGTAGACCGTCAGCTTCAGCGCTTGACCGTCAATCAAGAAGCGGCTGCTAAATTGCTTAGCGATAGTCCTTTTCAGCGCTGGCGGCAAGTGATGTTGCCCGTATTGAGCCCAGGGGTATTAACGGGTTTGTTGATGGGTTTTGTCGAAGTAATGAAAGAGATGCCGATTACTTTGATGACGCGGCGTCAAGGTTGGGATACGCTAGCCGTTCGGGTATTTGAAATGACCAGTGAAGGCATGTGGGGTCGCGCTGCATTACCAAGTTTGTTGATTGTATTGGTCGGTCTTATTCCTGTTTGGATATTACTGCGTCAAAGCGATAAGCAGGGTTAAGGTGTTTTTTAATTAAAATATTGTGCTTAAATGATCAACGGATTCTAATTGGTGCTTCTCACGTTATTCACACTTTTAAAGTTTCATGTTTTTAACGTCTAATATTTTGAATGTTGTGACGCTGGATTTTCTTCACTAATAGCTTATTGGTACTGTCTATGTATACTGACTTGATGAACGATTCAATAAATCCAGCAGACTCTGATTCTGTAGAGCCTCAGAGTAAAGCACGACAAAGTAATGTGAAAAAGTCACCTATGACTATCATAACCAAAGCGCAAATGGCTCAAGCTGTAGCGGAAAGAGAGTTACAACAAGGTGTTGCTAACTTAGATAGTACCTTTATTCAGAATCATGAAACCGCTGCCACTCAGCCATATTTTAGTGTACAGGACTTGGTGGTTGGCTATGACGACACCATAGTGGTCAATGGTTTGTCACTGAACCTACAGCAAGGTGAAATTGGTTGTTTTTTAGGTTATAGCGGCTGTGGTAAGACCACGGCATTAAGAGCGATTGCCGGATTAGAAGAGAGTCGTAACGGCAAAATCACGCTTAACAATCAGCGACTCACAGAGCAAGCAGCGCGTGTCTCATTTGCCGTTGCACCTGCCAAGCGCGGCATGGGGATGGTATTTCAAGACTATGCGCTATTTGGTCATTTAAGCGTGGCAAAAAATATCGGCTTTGGTCTCAATAAATGGTCGGCTGCCGACAAAAAAGCCCGTGTTGCTGAGATGCTAGCGCTGGTAGAATTGTCTGAACATGCCGATAAACGCCCAAGCGAGCTCTCAGGTGGACAGCAGCAGCGGGTGGCATTGGCTCGTGCATTGGCACCGAAGCCTAAGTTATTACTGCTCGATGAGCCGTTTTCGAACTTGGATGTAGTACTGCGTGAATCATTAGCTATGAATGTCCGCGATATTCTAAAGCGCACCAATACCACTGCGATTTTGGTCACTCATGATCAAAATGAAGCGTTTGCGCTCGCTGATAAAGTCGGCGTCATGCATAAAGGTAAGCTGGTACAGTGGGCAACCCCAAGTGAGCTATATCATGAGCCGGTCAGCCCATTCGTCGCTGAGTTCGTCGGTGAAGGCGCGATGATAGACGGCATCATCAAAGAAGGTCATGTCGAGACGGCGCTTGGTGATATTTATCGGCGGATGGAAGTCTATGATGCGTCCGGTCAGCCGCAGTATTGTGAATACGACTATCCGAATGGTACGCCGATTAAGGTATTGGTGCGTCCCGATGACATTATCCATGATGATGACAGTACGCAGACCGCCTTAGTGGTTGGTCGGGTATTTCGCGGTGCCAATTATCTCTATCGCTTGCAACTAGATGATGGTCAAACGGTATTGTCATTGGTCGCCAGTCATCATAATCATGAAGTCGGCACCCAAATCGGTATCTTGCCGATACTGGAGCATGTGGTGGTATTTGACGAAAAGGATATCAACGCTACCACGTGGTCAGAGTATGATAGGTCAGAGCGGTTTGAGGACATATGATAGCGTTTATTAAGTTGTCTTTACCGAAAGGATGCATGGTGTCGAAGTTTTAAAGCTTTTAAGAGACACGTGTCGCTAGAAGATGTAAGTAGCGCCCAAGCCACTTATAGGGATCCAGTTGCGAGTAGCGTAACTCCATACGTATGACCGCTTCAGGATCGTTATGCCCACCACGTTTTAGCGGCGAATAATCATGGAATACGCGCAGACCGCTGGCGATCAGAGTCTGATAATCATGCGCCTGTAGCCAAGCTTCAACCTCTTCCTTTGCAACCGGATGATTGGGCGTCAGGCTTTTTTTATTGTCGGCTTTATATTCAGTGTTATCTAATAAGTTGAAATTGCCCATTATCAAGTTACGATAATCAAAACTCGCTGGATTATAAAAGCACAGCGATAATGCTCCATTATCGGATAATTGCTGATCAAAAAAGTCCATTACCGCGGCAGGCTCTGCCAACCATTCAAGTAGCGCGTGACACATGATTAAATCAAATTTCTCCGTCTCATCAGCCAGCTTTTCTTCAAGCTCTTGATACGGGCATACATACCACGTAATATTCAATTTTTCATCGTTTGCACTACTTTGTGCAGCGCGCTCTTGCGCCTTCTCTAACATATTGGCCGAGATATCATTGATGACCAGTATGTGTCCTTGAGTCGCAAGCTCAATCGCAATTTGCGCCAGTCCTGCACCCACATCCAAAATACGTAAAGGTCGCCCAAGAGTGCTGCTCATCTGCGCGCAGTATTCAAAAAGATCACGGCGCAATACTGCTAATCGAATGTCTCCCTTTAAGCCACCATAGACCTTTTTCTCAAAATGATCGGCAATCGCATCAAAGCTGCGGTCAGTACGCACATCTTCTTTTAACGCTTGTACTGTCACATTTTCTGTAGAGTCTACCGCATCGCTATTATTAATATATTGAGGATTGGTTGGCATAAAGATTTGTCTATATCGGAGGATGTATGGTGGCGTATCGTACAATAAAGCAGGGCGCTAATCTAGCGTTGACGTCTTTTTAGGATTGTTTTTAAATTGCATTAACACCCAACTCTGATGACGCGCTATTTGAAAAAAGTGGGCGTTAAATGGTATTGCTAAATAACGGTCTTTATATATCAATGGCAAAATTAGCCAGTGATATCAATGCTGTTGGGAAAGGTTTTTGAATCATGGTAATTGATGCAAAAAGTAGCAATTACTGAACTGTTTTGCTTGATTTTAATAGCACCTAGAACCCCCTAAATCAACAAATTTGTGCTAAAATAGCTTCTTTTATTCAACATTAAAACTATCGCTAATTCTCTATAGATTTGAATGATTGCTAAGCCTTTTTTGATGGTCACTGGATTTATTATATAACGGCGCTTTGGTGCCGTTATTGTTGCCCATTATGGCTTAGATATGCCAATGCTAGAGAGTAGATGTGAGTGAGGGAGTGTATATGAGCGAATCGGTCAGTCCTATTGCCATTGTGGACGAATTAAAGCAGTCCTATTTGGATTATGCGATGAGCGTGATCGTCTCGCGCGCGCTGCCTGATGTGCGTGATGGGTTCAAACCAGTACACCGCCGTGTGATGTATGCGATGCATGTATTGTCTAATGACTATAACAAAGCCTACAAGAAATCTGCACGTGTGGTCGGCGATGTCATTGGTAAGTATCACCCACATGGCGATAGTGCCGTCTATGATGCCATCGTACGTATGGCACAGGATTTTAGCTTGCGTTACCCGATGGTTGATGGTCAAGGTAACTTTGGCTCGATTGATGATGATCCTCCGGCAGCGATGCGTTATACCGAAGTGCGTATGACCAAGTTGACCCACCAAATGCTTGCTGACTTGGATAAAGATACTGTTGATTGGGAAGACAACTACGATGGCTCTGAGCGTATGCCAAGTGTGTTGCCTGCGCGTATTCCTAACTTATTGATTAACGGTGCTACCGGTATTGCGGTTGGTATGGCGACCAATATGGCGCCGCACAATCTGACGGAAGTGATTAACGCTTGCTTAGCTTATGCTGAAAATCCGCAAATATCTGCTGAAGAGCTGATGTCGCATATCTCAGGTCCTGATTTCCCAACGGGCGGTATTATCTATGGTCGTGCGGGTATTTTAGATGCTTATCGTACTGGTAAAGGTCGCTTGCATGTACGTGGTCGATATATTATTGAGCCGATGAGTGAGACGGGTGTCAACCGTGACCGTGAGCGTATTGTTTTCACCGAAGTGCCTTATCAAACCAATAAAGCCAAGCTGATTGAGCGTATTGCAGAACTTGTGCGTGACAAAAAAATCGAAGGTATTACTGAGATTCGTGATGAGTCTGATAAAGACGGCATGCGTATCGCTATTGATTTACGTCGTGGCGAAACAGCGGAAGTAATCGTTAACAACTTGTTCCTGCAAACGCCCCTTGAGTCTAGCTTTAGTATCAATATGGTGGCGCTCGATAATGGTCAGCCGAAATTATTGACTTTGCGTCAACTGATTGCGGCATTTGTCCGCCATCGTCAAGAAGTGGTGACGCGCCGTACCATTTTTGAGCTCAATAAAGCCCGTGTCCGTGGTCATTTGCTCGAAGGTTTGACCGTTGCACTTGCCAATATTGACGAGATTATTGCGACGATTAAAGCGTCTGCAAACCGCGGCTTGGCTCGTGAAAACTTACTGGGTAATACCTGGGGTTCAGGTAGTGTTGTAGCGATGCTAACCGCTGCAGGCAGCCAGTCAGTACGCCCTGACTTTATCGAAGGCGAAGACCCAAAAGCGCCGTTTGGTCTGATTAATAATCAAGAAAGCTATCGCTTATCACTTGAGCAGGTCAATGCCATTTTAGACATGCAGCTGCATCGCCTAACGGGTCTTGAGCAAGACAAGCTGACTGAAGAATACCAAGACTTACTGCGTGAAATCGCCCATTTAGAATCTATCCTTGGCGATTTTGATAAGCTAATGACCATTATCTCTAATGAGATGATTGAGATTCGTGATAATTTTGGTGATGAGCGTCGCACCGATATTATTGATTCACGTATGGACTTTAACCGTGAAGACTTGATCCCAGAGCAAACGGTTGTGATGACGGTATCACGTACTGGTTATGCGAAAACGCAGCCCATTGACGATTATGTCGCGCAAAAACGTGGCGGTAAAGGCAAATCAGCGACGGCGATGAAAGAGGACGATGTGATTGATCACTTAGTTGTGACTTCAACGCATGCAACCGTACTGTGCTTTACTGATACAGGTCGCGTCTTTAGTTTACGTGGTTTTGAAGTACCAATCGCCAGCCGCGGTGCCCGTGGACGTCCATTAGTGAATTTGATTGGCTTAAATGCTGATGAAACGGTCACAACGATATTGCCTATTCCAAAAATCGTAGAAGAGTTATCGGTCAAAGGCGAAACATCAGCAGATGCTCTAGTAGATAATGATGATGATCTATTAGACGACAGCACGCAAGCAGAGCCGCCTTTTGTATTCTTTGCAACGGCGAATGGTACGGTGAAGCGCGTAGAGCTGAAACAGTTTGCCAATATTCGCTCGAACGGTTTGATTGCGGTTGGCTTAGAAGAAGGCGATAAATTGGTGAGCGCTCGTATCACCAATGGTGGCCAAGAAGTCATGCTATTTGCGTCAAGTGGTAAAGCGATTCGCTTTAATGAAAATGATGCTCGTGCGATGGGTCGTACGGCAAAAGGCGTCCGTGGTATGCGTCTGGCTACTGATGAGTTTATCAAATCATTGGTTGTTATCGAAGATGATGTCCGCGAGATTCTGATTGCTTGTGAAAATGGCTTTGGTAAACGTACCTTTATCGAGGAGTTCAACACCCAAAATCGTGGCGGTGGCGGTGTTATCGCTATTAAAACTAGCACGCGTAATGGTGCGCTGGTTCGTGCTACCAAGGTGGACTCTACAGACGATATTATTTTAATCTCAGACAAAGGTACTTTAGTGCGTACCCCAGTTGAGCATGTAGCAAGCTCTGGTCGTAATACCCAAGGTGTCACGCTGATTCGTTTATCAAAAGATGAAAAGCTGGTCGCTATGGCGCGTGTTGAGCACGAAGAGGGTAACAATGAGCTGATTGATGCAATGAGAGAAGATGGAACGTTTGAAGTAAAAGGTCAAGAACAGATGAATGTTGATGCGGCGAATAGTGATGCTACAGAGACAGACTTTGATGATACTAGTCATACAGAAACTGACACTGACGAATAACGCTTTTATTAGTTAGCTTTTTGGTCTATTCTTTTATTACCTTTTATAAAAAAAGCCTCTAACGTTATCGTTGGAGGCTTTGTTTTTTTTCTGTTTTTTAAGGCTGTTGTTATGCTTACGACCAATCAGACCGTTCAGGGAACTTTGGCTTCAGTATCATCAAGTTTTTTGTTTTCTTTGATGTTTCTATTCGGGCTATTTATGCTGCCATTAACGGGTACGCAGGTGGCTTCGTGGCGCGTATTGATGATGCTCCTGAGCCTAGTGCTATTGGTCAGCCTTACAAAACAGTGGCAGCATGTATTTGATTATTTCAAAACACTAAAGACGCCAAAAGAGTGGATTATTTTTGTACTGCCAACCCCAATTTTAGGTGGGCAGATTTGGCTGTTTATGTGGGGACCGGTCAATGGCTTTGGTCTTGATGTGACCTTGGGCTATTTTTTATTGCCGTTGGTCATGATTGTGATTGGGCGTTTTTTCTATCATGAACATATGAGTGCTTTGCAATGGTTAGCAGCGATATGTGCTGCGCTCGGTATCGGCTATGATATATTGCAATATGGCAGTATATCTTGGGTAACCGCATTTGCATGCTTGGGTTATCCGCCTTATTATTTGCTACGTCGTAAGCTTGCTGTGCCGCCTATTACAGGTCTGTTATCAGATTTGACGTTACTGACGCCAGTGGTGCTGATTATGCTTTATAGCAGCGGCGGCTTTAGTGTGGCGGCGCAAAACCCCAAATTTTGGTACATATTGCCGCTGCTAGGCGCTTTTAGTGCGCTTGCCATGTCATTGACTATGGTTGCTAGTAGTAAGCTGCCAGTGTCGCTATTTGGCGCGCTCAGCTACATAGAGCCTATGCTGCTATTTGTATTATCTATTACTGTGTTAAATCAAAGTCTGGATGAAGGGGGCTCGTTATTCATGTATGGCATGATTACACTGGCATTGTTTATTATGATTGCTGATAGTATGAAAGGCTTTCTTATCCGACGCCGTGACAATCATTTGCATGGTTACCGAGAGCCGCAAGTTGGGAGTTTCCCACCGCGTCGCCGTTTTATCGACCATCGTATAGAAGGGGTATTAAAGGCGCACCGTTTTCGTAAAATCAGGAAATACCAACAGCGAATAGATAAAATCACGCGTAAAATCCAAGCGTTAGATTCAAAGTAGTTATTGATGTAATGATAAGTAGTGTGGCCCGATAAAAGTGGTTTGATAAGTCAAGCTACATAGTAAAGCTATAATAAAAACAGTAAGTGAGTTATTATCAAGCATTATTATTAACTTAAATCGGGTTGTTTGATTTATCAAACTCCTTTATTTAAACAGAATATTGAAGAATTAACTTATAAAATCTGCTATTGAATACTAAAAACTTATTATAAGGATGGTTTATGCTACACCTTCATCACTTGGCAAACTCACGCTCATTTCGTATCTTATGGCTATTAGAAGAGCTGAATGCCGACTACCAACTGACCTGCTACCAGCGTAACAAAGCGTACCGTGCCCCTGACAGCTTAAAGCAAATACACCCGCTCGGTCATGCACCGATGCTAGAGGTCGATGGTCGTGTGCTGATTGAGTCAGGCTTTATCATCGAGTATCTATTAAAGCACTATGATAAAGAAAAGCAGTTTAAGCCTGCTGATGACAATGAAGCGGCGTGGGAGGCCTATACGTTTTGGTTACACTTTGCCGAAGCATCAGTGATGCCGCCGTTGGTCATGCGTTTGGTATTTACTAAAGTGGTTGAGCAGTCGCCGATGCTGATCAAACCTGTGAGTAAAAGCATTAAAAAGCAAGTCGAAAAAAGCATGATAAGCAAAAGCTTGACTGCCATACTCGATATGATGGAGCAGCATTTACAAGACAACCATTGGTTTGCCGGAGCAGAATTTAGCGCTGCTGATATTCAGATGCATCTGGCTGTGGTCGGTGCCAATGCAGGCGCAGGTTTAGACAGTAGTAAATATACCAATATCTTAACTTGGCTTAAGCGTTGTGAAGAACGTGATGCCTTTAAACGTGCAGAAGAAAAGGGCGGTCGTCTACGGTTTTAAGTGCGACGCTTATTATTAATTATTGATTTAATATAACAATAAAGGGCTTTGTTTATTTATAGACAAACCCTTTTTTTAGGATGAAAAATGACAGATTTGAATAAGTCGAATAATACCGACCATATCAACAGTGCTAATGAACAACCACTTAATGAAGTTGATAATAATGTGAACAGTCAGCAAGTTTCTATTAAAGCATGGTCGCAAAAACTGTTGGTAGTGATTCTATGCATTGCCAGCTTCTATGGTGGCTGGAAGTCGTATGAATCCAATATGGTCAATGAATGTACGGCAAATGGTGGACAGATGATTGAAGGCAAAAAAACCATGATATGTCAGTTGTCATAACAGCTCGTAATGATAACCAGCAGAGATAAGCGATGCTAAAACTCACTTTTTTGGGTACCTCAGCAGGCATGCCAACCAAGCAACGTAATGTAACGGCGCTTGCCATCGAGTGCCTCAATCCTTATAGCTCAGGGACAAATCAACAGCAAAACAAGAAATCACGGCCGTGGCTATTGATTGATTGCGGTGAAGGTACGCAGCATCAGCTCTTACATACCAAGTTATCTTTACATCAGTTACAAGCGATTTGCATTACTCATGTGCATGGCGACCATTGCTATGGGTTGCCGGGGTTGTTAGCGAGTGCGGCAATGTCAGGACGTACTGCGACGCTGATACTGCTTGCATCAAAAGCGATTGCCACACTGCTTGATGCTCTTATTTTGACTACCGAATTGCACTTTCCATTTGCTATTAACTTTATGGCGATAGAAGATTTGCTATCTGAGCAAGATAGTAAAAATAAAGCTCAGGTAACTATCAGCTTTGACAATCAACATCAGCTTGAGATTGATATCACGCCGTTATCGCATCGCGTTCCCTCTTATGGCTTTGGTATCAACCAGACGATCAGTCGTCGCAATCTTGATAAGAACAAGCTCATAGCAGATAATATTCCAGCCAGCGCGCTGTGGGGCAGACTGCAACAGGGCGAAGATGTTATGACCGAAGACGGTCGCAAGCTTCGTTCAACAGATTATGTCGATAATGAGAGTCAGCGTACAAGGGTAGTGGCGGCTGGAGATAACGATACGCCAGAGTGTCTTAACAACGCTATAGCCGATGCGGATTTACTCGTTCATGAAGCTACATATACTCATGAGGTATTAAATAAGATTCAGGCAAAAAATCCAAATTTTGATCCAATGCATAGTAGCGCGCAGTTATTGGGTCGATTTGCCCAAGACAATGGGCTTAAGAACTTAATCCTCACCCATTTTAGCGCCCGTTATCAGAGCTTTGACAATCCAAATAGCGGCACGCCAAATATGGCGCATATTCGATTGGATACCGAAAGTGTTTACCAAGGTAATCTATGGCTGGCAGCAGATTTTGACCAATATCTGGTGAATGGAAAAGCGGAAGAGGTGAGTGATGATATAGGCAGTCGCGTACAGTATTTAGGCTCTGCACGCGACCATAAAAATACATGATATGAGTTTTTAAGACTGACTGTCTTCAGCTGCCAATTGGGTCTGACCTATCCAGTAACGACTGAACTGATACGCCACTCGACCAGAGCGTCCACCGCGTTCTGATGCCCAGCGTAATGCGGCTGATCTGATATGGGTGGGTAACTCATCAATGCTATCTGCACCTTTATTTGCTGCATCAACGTACATGTCATCATGACTAGTTTTAGCATCGACTTTTTGTTGAATAGATAAATAATGATGCACAATGTATAAATACGTGTTTTGATCCATTGGATGAAAGGACAGCCATAAACCAAAACGGTCAGATAAAGACACCGTCTCATCAATGGTTTCATAAGGATTAACCTCATCGGTTTGACCATTATAAATATTAACATTGTCTTTCATGAGCTGCGGTAGTAGATGGCGGCGGTTACTGGTTGCATAAACCAATAATTTGTCTTGCTCTGAATCCAGCGAGCCGTCTAACACACTTTTTAAGGTGCGGTAGCTTTCATCTTGACCATTAAATGCCAAGTCATCACAGTACACCACATAGCGACATTTGCAGTCAGCTGGTAAGGCTTTAATCGCTGCCCGTATTTTATCAAGCATCCGTAAGTCGTCTCGGGCAATTTCAATAATGCGCAGACCTTCATTATGATAGGCTTGAAGCAATGCTCGAATCAGCGATGATTTACCAGCGCCGCGTGTCCCTGTCATCAAGACGTGATTGGCAGGATAGCCTTTGAGGAATTGACGCGTGTTCTGTACCAGTTTTGATTTTTGCGTGTCGATACCATGTAAGTCATCTAAACTTAAAAACAAATTAACCGCCAGCGGCTCTAAATGTCCAGTCTGCCCACCGACCCAGCGATAAGCCAACTGCGCAGGATCAATCTCAATGGTTGGCGTGACCTGCTCTTGCAGATACTGACTGAGCAGATCTAATAAATGGTCTGGCAGAGCATAATTCATAACGGGCTTAGTAGATTGGGGCATAATACTCAGTCGCTTATAAAAATTAAAATGACGTTTGGCTTAATAGATATATAAAGGCATCACTTTACCATGAAAAATAGTGCCAGTATTCCTCGTGTATTACAAACAGGTGCAAAACAAGCGTTACGAACACAAGCGCAGCAAATCCTGCCAGCATTAACGGCATTCTTTTTCAGCCTAAATTATAGCGAGATCTCGCATCAACGACTCAGTCAGAAAAATCATGGTAGTGACCTTGATTATCAGGGCTTGACGCACGCCCAACACTCGCAGTTTGGGAATGTGATGATTAAATGGCAGTTATATGCTAATGCTCATCAAGACCTGTCTGATTTAATCTATGAAGCTGACGTCCTAACATCTATAAACAACTTATCAAATAATCAAAACAATCTTCAAAATAGCTTTTCCGCTATCGTACCACCACTATTGTTTTATGAAAATATTACTTCGAAAATATTAGCACAGTTGCAACAGCTGACTATCCTGGTCATGCCTTACTATCCAAATGGCAGCTTGGCAAATCAGCTGAGCGCTCAAAAGCATTTATTATTAACACAGGCACAAAAAAATCAATTTATCCTACAATCTGCCAATCTTATTTACCATTTACATAATATCGGCTGGCTACATAATGATATTAAGCCCAGTAATATTTTGCTAGAAGGTTTTTTACCAAATAATGCGGATAATAGCCGTATCACCTTTGATTTATTATTGACGGATTTTGCTTTAGCGCGCACTCTTTATCAGCCCAGTGTAGCAAATACTGCTGGCACGCCTGCCTATCTTGCTCCTGAGCGTTGGCAAGGGTATGGCTCAACGGTTCAAAGCGATATATACGCTTTTGGGATTATGTTGTATGAGATATTAGTCGGCGAGCGACCATTTGCCGTTGATGCTCGAAGTAGTAATCCAATGATTGATTGGGCGACACAACATTGCCAACACTCTGTGCCGACCTTGCCATTAGAGTATAGTCGCTATCAGGACGTTGTTGATAAGGTATTGGCGAAGCAGATAGAGAAAAGGTATCAGAGTATGGGTGAGGTGCTTTTAGATTTAGAAAGTATTGAAAAGTAAATAAGCCCAACAACTAAGGTTGAAAGGATAAATCTAGTAAATCCCAGACACAAAAAAACCTGCTAAAAGCAGGCTTTAATATTTGGTCTAAGATGTACTATCCGAAAATGGTGGGGCTGGAGAGACTCGAACTCTCACACCTTGCGGCGCCAGAACCTAAATCTGGTGCGTCTACCAATTCCGCCACAGCCCCATTTTCGTTACCTTATCATCTTTGGTGTTGATATTCAAACCCCATCGAGATAAATAACTGATTCGGTAGTGCGTCTCAGTGGTTGGCTATTATATAGAGTTTGAATAGTTTGGCAAGCCCTATTTGCACTTATTTTTAATTATTTAGCCATTTTTTTTGCTGAATATCATAAATAATTGATATTACTGATTTTTTAATTCATATTTTTTATCACTTTATTCACACTAATATTACTCTTGATATGATGAGAGGTTCAGCTGCTGTAATTTACGTGTCAGCGTATTGCGTCCCCAGCCAAGTAAGTTGGCAGCAGCTATCTTTTTGCCGCCGCTATGATGGAGCGCTGCGGTTAGCAAGACCCGTTCAAACTCAGGTGTTGCTGTCTGTAAAATATCGGTTGCGCCAGCTTGTAGTGACTGCTTCGCCCAAATACCTAAAGCTTGTTGCCAGCTTTGGGTACCAAAAGTATCCTGACTTTGTAGATGATTATTTTCAATAGCGTCTTGTGAGGATACATGCTGCTGTTGATTGTCTAGAGTAGAGGAGATGTTTTCGAGCAACTCTGGAGGCAAGTCATCGATCATAACGGTGTCGCCGGTCGCCATTACTGTCAGCCAGAGACAGACATTCTCAAGTTGGCGGACATTACCGCGCCATTCAAAAGACTGCATCATTTGCATTGCTGACGGATGTAGCTGTTTTGGTGCCGTATTCATCTGCTCAGCAGCGCGCTGCATAAAATAAGTGGTTAATGCTGGTACGTCCTCGCGGCGAGTCCGTAAGGGCGGCAATGGCAGGCGAATGACATTCAGGCGATAAAATAGATCCTCACGGAATTTGCCTTGTTTGACCAATTCTTCCAAGTTCTGATGGGTAGCGGCAATAATGCGTACATCTACTTTGACGGGCTGCTGACCACCCACGCGAAAAAACTCACCATTTGCCAGCACTCGTAGCAGCCGCGTTTGGGTACTAAAAGGCATGTCTCCGATTTCATCTAAAAATAACGTGCCGCCATCTGCTTGCTCAAAGCGACCTTGGCGTGAAGTTGTGGCGCCAGTGAATGCGCCTTTTTCATGACCAAACAATTCAGACTCAATCAAATCATGGGGAATTGCTGCCATATTTAGTGCAATAAAGGTTTTATTGTGTCGCGGTGAGTGCTGATGTAAGGCGCTAGCGACCAACTCTTTACCTGTACCTGATTCACCAGTGATTAAAACGGTAATCGGTGAGTGCGCAAGTCTACCAATGGCACGAAATACCGTTTGCATGGCTTGTGATTGACCGATGATGCCGCTTGGGTTGTTATTAGTTTGGGGTTTGGGTTTTTCATGAGTTTTACTTTCAGCAGCTTTAGGGGTTTTTCTAGCTGATTTGGCTGCATTTGGTTTGTTCACAGGCTGTTCTTTGGTATCGGTACTTACATTCGTATTAGACTCGATTGAATGGTTTGATATGACTAGATTCGGCTGATAATTAATGGCTTTATAAATCGTTGCGACCGCATCATCTAAATCAAACGGCTTGGGCAGATATTCAAATGCACCAGTCTGATAGCTGCTAATGGCAGAAGTAAGGTCTGAATGCGCTGTCATAATGACAATCGGAAGTTTAGGAAAGTGCTTGTGTACCCAGTCACTAAAGGATAGACCATCCATCATCGGCATACGAATATCGGTCAATATCACATCGGGTAACAAGGCGGTTGACTCTGACGATTTTAGAATATCATTGAGGCGTGTCCATGCTGCTTGTGCTTGGGTAAAGCTGATAACCGTCAATCCAGCGTCTTCAAAAGTATCTGCAAGTACCATACGCAGCGCCGCATCATCATCGATGAGCCATAAAGTGGCAGGCTCATTATCAGGACTGTTATTGACCGTGACCATTGGCGTTCGCTCATTGCTTGTAAGAGATTGGGTGTCATTATACTGGGTCATGTATTTAGCCTAATAAGCAGTGAGAAGAATTGAGGTGAAGGCATTAATTTTCAGCAATTGGCTGATGAAAAGGCAAATAAAGGGTAAAACGGGTTTGACTATACTTGCTGTTTTTATTATCGACATTAGTATTCGTGCTGGTGCCTTGCGATTGAGTAGAGCTGACATCAATCATACCATGATGACGGCTGATAATATCTTGCACAATGGATAAACCAAGCCCAGTTCCTAGCGCGCGACTGGTCACCATAGGAAAGAATATCTGCCCAATGATATCAGGATGAATGCCAGAACCATTATCGGTGATAGCAACTTGCAGTACTTGTTTATGTTGCTGCCCGGCAATCGTATGTTGAAAGGCAACACGTGTTTGAATATGGAGTTTGGGTTGATAGCCATCGTCAAAATCAAGATTATTAAGTGGACTATCTGATGTTAATTGATTGGATACGGCTGGCACGCTTTGCTGCAGCGTTTGTGCAAATTCCGTCATGGATTCGCAAGCATTATTAATTAAGTTTAAGAAGACTTGAATCAGCTGGTCTTTATCAGCACAAAGTTCAGGTAACGATAAGTCATAGTCACGCTGTAATAAAACTTGCGGATATTGATGGATGATCAATGCCAAAACATGCTCTATTGGCTCATGAACATTGAGCATTTGCCAATGTGGTAATTGATTAGAACCAAGAAACTGCCCAATCAGCTGAGTGAGGCGATCTGTCTCTGAGATAATGATATCGGTATAGCTGCGTAATTTGTCAGCAGTTTTCTGTAGATGGTTATCAGAGTTTAAAATCGGGCTCGATATAAGGCTAGGGTAGTCAGTATCAGTAGTGTGAGTATTAAAAGAGCGCTCACTAAATTTGATAAATTGACGCTGCAATAATTGCGCGGCACCGCGAATACCAGCCAACGGATTTTTGATTTCATGGGCAACCGAGCGCAGCATATGACGCGCAACATTGTACTGCTGCTGTTGGCGCTGTTCTTCTGAGATGCGACTTTGGCGGTCTTTGCCCCATATCTCTATAATAAAGTAATTTTGCTGCTGATAAATAACAGGGGTGACGCTATAGTCAATCGAGAGTGATAAGTTGCCATTTAATGGGCTGTGTATCAGATGGTCATGGTCAATAAAAGGTTGTTGATACTGCTTCGCTTGAAAAAAACGTTCAGTCAAAGAGCAGGTTTTGTCTTTTGGACTGTCAATAAGTGTGCTGCTTTTGGTTTTCAATTCTTCGGGCGCAAGCAGCATCAATACCGACTGATTAAGCAATCGTCCACTACTGATCGCCAGTAGCTGCTCAGCTTGGGCATTTAGCCAAGTAATAGACAATTCATCATTGACCCACAAGATAGCCGTGAACAAATGCTGCGATATAAAGGTTAAGTCAGGCGTTGGTTTTGCGCTTATAAAATCAGCGGTCATGAGTAATACCTAGATAAATAGAGGCTCGATATAATATTTAACCATAAATCAACACTATAGAGCGGCAAAACTGGCGATTTTTGTAAAAAAAACGTACAATGCGCACAGCCAATTTATCTCTAGCAAGGTTAGCCATGCCCAATATTTCTACCGAGTCCGTTAATACGACTATAGCCCCTTCACAGCCAGCTTCTATACCAAAAGACACTGCCACTCTCTTTAATCCTGCTAAGCCGACAGCAATGCCTGCGCAAAGCTCGACGGACAGTGTTCAACCTTACCATCATAAAGCCAATCATAATCAAAATCGTAGTGTCGAACAAAGCAGCGAGGTAGTTTCAGCAGCTTCAGCTAAAACGACAACAGCAACGACCAATGCCCCTGTCAATGCCGCGCCAAAGATTGGATTTGTGTCTCTAGGTTGTCCAAAAGCCTTGGTCGATAGTGAGCGCATTATCACAGAGCTTAGCCGCGATGGCTATCAAGTAGCCAGTGATTATGAAGGCGCCGACTTGGTAGTGGTCAATACGTGCGGCTTCATCGAATCAGCGGTACAAGAGTCGCTCGATGCAATCGGTGAAGCTATCAGTAAAAACGGTAAGGTGATTGTGACAGGCTGCTTGGGTAAAGAGGCAGATAAAATCCGTGAAATGCATCCTGCTGTACTAGCAGTGACGGGCGCTCATGCTTATGATGACGTCATTAGAGCAGTCGCGTTGCATGTACCAAAGCCTGACCGTGGTTTGGATGCCAGTTATGACCCAAAAATAGATTTGATTAATGAGGCAGGTATCAAATTAACGCCTAGCCATTATGCTTATCTAAAAATATCAGAAGGTTGTAACCACCGTTGTACTTTCTGCATCATTCCAAGCTTACGTGGAGACTTGGTTTCACGTCCGATTGATAGCGTGATGAATGAGGCGCTGGCGCTGAAAAAGGCTGGTGTGAAAGAGCTATTGATTATCTCGCAAGATACTTCTGCTTATGGTCTGGACTTAAAGTATAAGACAAGCTTTTGGAATGGTATGCCGCTGAAGTCTAAATTTTATGACTTGTGCCAAGCGTTAAACGATTTGGGTATTTGGGTGCGTCTACACTATGTGTATCCGTATCCGCATGTGGATAAAGTCGTAGAATTAATGGGCGAGAAGAAATTATTGCCTTATCTTGATATTCCATTCCAACATGCCAGCCATCGCATCCTAAAAGCCATGAAACGTCCTGCTCATAGCGAAAATACCTTGGCGCGTATCCATGCATGGCGTGAGATTTGCCCTGATATCGTCATTCGCTCAACCTTCGTTGTTGGCTTCCCTGGTGAGACAGAAGAAGATTTCCAATGCTTACTTGATTGGTTAGTAGAAGCCCGTCTTGATCGCGTTGGTGCCTTTACCTATTCAGAAGTTGAAGGTGCGGTTGCCAATGACTTGCCAAATCATGTGCCAGAAGACGTCAAGCAAGAACGTTACGAGCGTTTGATGACGTTACAGCAAGATATTTCAGCCCAAAAACTGCAAGAGAAAATTGGCAAAACCTTGATGGTATTGGTCGACGAAATTGATAGTGAAGAGGGCGTTGCAATCTGCCGTAGCTATGCTGACGCACCAGAAATTGACGGTCATGTCTATGTCGATGATATTACTGATGCGGTGAAAGTCGGTCAGTTCTTAACGGTCACTATCGACGATGCTAGTGAATATGATTTGTTTGCCAGTTACAAAGGCTAAGCAGTCACTGTAATAGGCGCATGAAAATTGCCCAATCGCGGGCAGTTTTTGCTACAATTAGCGCAATTTGACCTTTGTACCTGCTTATCCTTAAGTTGGGCAATGCCGTCAAGTCTCAAAGTAAACTCTATTTGTATATTACCGATAACTTTAATTATAATTCAATACTGACAAGGTGACCTCATGTCTGACAAAAACCCGCGTTATTCTCGTATCTTGCTAAAACTCTCTGGTGAAGCCTTAGCGGGTACGAAAGATATGGGTATTGATACCGAAGTGCTTGATAAGATGAGCTTATCTATCGCCCATTTGCGCGGGCTTGGTGTCCAAGTGGGTATCGTAGTCGGTGGTGGTAACTTATATCGCGGTGCCCAATTACAAAAAGAGGGTTTGGTCGGCCGCGTCACTGGCGATCAAATGGGCATGCTTGCAACCGTCATGAATGGTCTTGCAATGCGTGATGCTCTTGAGCGCCGTAATATCAAAACGCGCCTAATGTCAGCCCTGCCGATTGGTGAAGTCACTGAAAGTTATAGCAGCCGTAATGCGATTCGTTATCTTAAAAATGGCGAAGTATGTATCTTTGTCGCGGGTACGGGCAATCCTTTCTTTACCACTGATACGGCTGCTTGCTTACGTGGTATTGAAATCGAAGCAGGCTTGATTCTAAAAGCGACCAAAGTAGATGGTGTTTATGATAAAGACCCAAGCCTACATAGCGATGCAGTAAAATATGATGGTCTGACCTTTGATGAGGTGTTAGAGCAAAAGCTTGGAGTTATGGATTTGACTGCCATCGCATTATGTCGTGAGCACGATGTGCCATTACAAGTCTTTGATATGAATAAGCCTAATGCTTTATTAAATGTTGTGATGGGCGAGAATGAGGGCACACGCGTCTATCATTAATATCGTACCCAAGAATATGATAAAAGATAGGCAGAAGTAAGACAGCTGCTTATCTGTGAAAACACCTGAATAGTTTTTATAATAAACAATAAATGATTTGTCGGTAGCGATAAATAAGGATACCTCATGATTCAAGAAATTAAGCAAGACGGCGAAGCGCGCATGCAAAAAACCTTGGAAGCGCTTGAAAGCACCTTTAGTAAAGTTCGTACGGGCCGCGCGCATCCAGGTATGTTGACAGGTGTGATGGTCAGCTACTACGGGTCGCCTACGCCGTTAAATCAAGTAGCGAGTGTTAACGTTGAGGATTCGCGTACGCTACTGGTACAGCCATTTGACCGTACCATGGTGCAAGCGATTGACAAAGCTATCCGCGAAGCAGATTTGGGTCTTAATCCAATGACTGCTGATGTGATTCGTGTTCCTATGCCAGCATTGACAGAAGAAACTCGAAAAGATATGCAAAAATTGGCACGTGGCGAAGCAGAAAACAGCCGTGTTTCTATTCGTAATATCCGCCGTGATATGATGAATGACATCAAAGAGTTAGCAAAAGAAAAAGAGATCTCAGAAGACGACGAGCGCCGCGCCAGTGATGACATTCAAAAAATCACTGACAAATATGTTGAAACAATCGATAGCCGCTTAAGCAAAAAAGAAACCGATTTGATGGCAGTATAAGCACATTTTTCTGCTGTCAAAAATGATGCGCTATCAATATTTTATATAACAAGTCGCTAAAAACAAACAGCCAATATCAAAGTGCTATTGGCTGTTTGTTGCCGTGTAGACAATTAATCTTACTCTATAGCTTGTTTATATTGTCCTTTTTTATAAGCACTTTATATGAATCTTTTTATATGAATCTCTTTATATAAATTATGAGTTAGGGTTTTTATAAAGTATGGCGCGCGTTATGATTATTTTACCTAAACAACAAGCAAGTTAGCCTATGTCTATGTCAGAGAATTTAGCTCCAGCCCTTCTTCCACGCCATATCGCTGTTATTATGGACGGCAATAACCGCTATGGTAAAGTCCATAATTTAGGTAAAGGTCAGGGACATATCGCTGGCAAAGATGCGCTAGACCCTATTGTTGAATATTGCGTCAGTACGGGTATTGAGGTTTTGACCGTCTTTGCCTTTTCCAGTGAGAATTGGCAGCGCCCACCGACTGAAGTGGCTCTGCTGATGCATTTGCTGAGCTTAACCATCAATGAGCAGATGCCTCGTATGGTTAAGTACCGTATTCGTTTGCGTTTTATCGGCGACCGCAGTCAGCTTAGTGATGATTTGCAATTATTGATGGCAGATGCTGAAGCAAAAACGGCTGATTTTGACGCTATGACATTGGTCATCGCCATCAGTTACGGTGGACAGTGGGATATCGCTCATGCAGCAAAGCAGCTATTACAGCAAGTGCAGGCAGGTCAGTTATCAATCGATGATATTGATAAGGAAAAACTTGGAGAGTATGTGCAATTGGCAGATGCACCAGAAGTAGACATGCTGATACGTACCGGCGGCGAGTACCGTCTCTCGAACTTCTTATTGTGGCAATCAGCCTATGCAGAGCTGTTCTTTACCCCAACATTGTGGCCAGATTTTAGCGTCGATGAGCTAGCAGCAATGCTAGAGGATTTTGCTCAACGTCAACGCCGCTTTGGCAAAACCAGCGAGCAAATAGTGACGGCTCAGCAAATATCTTAGAGGTCATGTTAAGAGCATTAGACGACTTTTGTCAATTTGGAACACTTTCAATAGCGTGCGTCACTATCAATACGTTATTATAGTCAGCAGCTGGCTATGATACGTCATTATCTATAGTAAATATTTATCACGCAATTTGACCAAATGTTCTTCATTATTATAAGGCTCAATAAGTATGTGGCAACGAATTAAGACGGCAATTGTTCTCGTTATTATCGTTGGTATTGCAATGTTTGCGAGCCAAAGTCCTATATTATTTGCACCACTTTTAGGGATTGGGGTGATTATTGCCGCCCATGAATGGACTAAATTGATGCCAAAGTGGCGTCAGCCCGCGGTCTTTGTAGTATTGGTGTTGCTGCTGACGTTAGTGTCACTCATGTTTAAAGTCACCTGGCTTTTTTGGTGGTCAGCTTCTCTCGTCATATGGTTAATGGCGCTGTCTTGGGTACGAGTTTTCCCAACGTCTACCAAATGGTACGGTAAGCAGTTAGCACTAATGGGAGCAGTGATACTAACGGCTTCAATTACGGCTATGTTTTACTTATGGCAATTGTCGCCATGGTGGCTACTATATGTGTTTTTATTGGTCTGGTGTGCAGACAGTGGTGCTTACTTTGTCGGACGCAAGCTTGGGCGCCGAAAAATGGCACCGAACGTTTCACCCAATAAGAGTATGGAAGGGCTGGCGGGTGGCTTAGTCACAGGACTACTGGTCGTAGTAATTATAAGTGTCTTTAAATTACAATTGACGGGTGCAGCGCTCATCGCCTTTGTGGCATTATCGGCTCTGACGATTTTAGCTTCCGTACTGGGCGATTTGTTTGAGTCTATGCTCAAACGCCGTGCTGATGTTAAAGATTCAGGAACGATTCTACCGGGGCATGGTGGAATACTGGACCGTATTGATTCACTGCTATCTGCTACGCCGATATTTGCGCTTGGTTTTTGGGCAATACAGCAGTTTGGTTTGATTGTCGTTTGACTTGCCTAATACTATCAAAATCGCTTATGTAGTTATCTGACAGAACATAAGCTTAGCTGCTCATTTAATTTTCATCTTATTACTACCGTATCATTTATAGGCACCCATGGTTATGACCCAACGTATCGCCGTATTAGGCGCGACAGGCTCGATTGGCGACAGTACGTTAGCCATCTTGGCGGCACAACCACAGCATTACGATGTTTATGCCTTATCTGGATATCACCGTTTAGATAAGCTGCTTGCTCTTTGTCAGCAGTTTGCTCCTAAGCGGGTAGGCGTACCGACAGCCGCGGTTGATGACTTCGCTAAGCGTCTGAGTGTAGCAGGACTTGATATCGAAGTAGTCGGCGGCGAAACAGGCCTTGTGGATATCGCTACCGATTCACAAACTGATACTGTTGTCGCTGCTATTGTTGGCGCCGCAGGCTTGCCTTCTACTCTAGCTGCTGCCCGCGCAGGCAAGCGTATCTTACTAGCGAACAAAGAAGCGCTGGTGATGGCAGGGCAAGTGATGATCAATGCGGTCAAAACGCATCATGCAACCTTGCTGCCGCTTGATTCTGAACATAATGCTATCTTTCAGTGCTTGCCATTTGCCATTCAGCAGGATAATACCCAAATTCACCGACCAAATCATGGTGTGCGTAAGCTATGGCTAACGGCTTCTGGTGGACCGTTCTTACAGCAGTCATTTGCGCAGATGCAGCAAGCTAGTGTCGCTGAAGCGGTCAAACACCCAAACTGGTCGATGGGGCAAAAGATATCTGTCGATTCTGCCACGATGATGAACAAGGGGCTTGAGCTGATTGAAGCTTGTCATTTATTTGATTTGCCTGAAAATAAGATAAATGTGGTGATTCATCCACAAAGTATCATTCACTCAATGGTAGAATATAGCGATGGCAGCTTTTTGGCGCAGCTTGGCAGCCCAGATATGAAAACGCCCATTGCTCATGCGCTAAGCTACCCTGACCGTATTGACAGTGGCTCGCAGCCATTAGACTTATTTGCCTTAAGTGGTTTAGAGTTTATAGAGCCTGATTTGCAAAAATTTGCCTGCTTACGTCTGGCACGAGAGGCGATGCAAGCGGGTACTCACGCGACCATCATTCTAAATGCGGCGAATGAGATTGCAGTTGCCGCATTTTTGAATAATCAAATTCGTCTGACGGATATTGCTGATATTAATGAGCAAGCATTGAATGAGATACAAGTTTCGGCATTAACTGAGACGGCTGATATTGATGAGATTTTGGCAATCGATAACCTAGCGCGTCAGCATACTGAGAAGCTGGTGGCAAGACTGGTCTAGATGTATCAAGCGCTATCGCCTTTATAATGATGTTAAGAGTATCTACTGAGAAAAGATCATGACGTTTCTATTAACACTCCTTGCGGCAATATTTGTCTTAGGTCCGCTTATTGCTTTGCATGAGTGGGGTCATTATATTGTAGCGCGTCTTTGCGGCGTTAGAGTACTTACGTATTCTATTGGTTTTGGTCCTAAGCTTTTTGGCTGGACCAGCAAAAAAAGTGGCATTGATTATCGTATCTCGGCATTACCCCTTGGTGGCTATGTCAAGATGCTTGATGAGCGTGAAGGTGAGGTGGCAAAAGATGAGCAGCATTTAGCATTTAATCGTCAGCATCCGCTTAAGAAAATAGCTATTGTGGCTGCTGGTCCTATCATGAACTTCGTTATTGCCATTGCATTGTTCTGGGTGTTATTTATGACCCCCTCAGAGCAGCTTGCCACCAAGATTGGTCAAGTATTACCGGATACGCCTGCCGCGATAGCACAGTTGCCTGCCGGTGATAAAATCGTTGCGATTGACGGTCATGACGTACAGACGTGGGAAGGGATTAATTATCGCCTTGCTGGGCGCATGGGCGAGACAGCCAATATAAGCGTGACGTTGCAATCAGAAGCCAATAATAATGCAACCAAAACTTATCAAGCACCTATAAAAGAATTTATGCAAGGTGCCGCACAAGGTAAAGATGCCTTATCAAGCTTTGGTATGATACCGTGGCAACCAAATATTGCACCGATAGTAGGTGATGTAACGCCTGATGGCGCGGCAAGTCGTCAAGGTCTCAAGGCTGGCGACCGCATCACTGCTATCAATGATGAAGCCATCAATGACTGGATTAGCGCCACTCGTATTATCCGCGACAATCCTGAGACTTTGCTTACATTTAGCGTGTTACGGAATGATAAGCCGATTGAATTACAGATTATGCCGCAAGGTAAAAAAGATAATTTAGGTAACGATTATGGACAAATTGGTGCTATGGTGGCACAGTCTGAGATTGTCATTCCTGATGCGTACAAAACCACGGTGGTCTATGGTCCAGCTGAGTCGTTAATCAAATCGTTTGAGAAAACTGAGCAATTGGCTGTTATGACTGTTAGTTCAATGGGCAAGATGCTATCAGGTATGATAGGTCTTGATAACTTATCAGGTCCGATTACCATTGCCAAAGTCGCTAAGCAAAGTTTTGATATCAGTTGGCAAATGGTATTATCTACCGCAGCCTTAATCAGTTTGAGCCTTGCGGTTTTGAATCTGTTGCCCATTCCAGTATTAGATGGCGGTCATATTGTCTATTATCTGATTGAGCTGATACGTGGTAAGCCACTCTCTGAAGGGGTGCAAATGGTAGGCTTAAATATTGGTTTACTCTTGCTGGCAGGTTTCATGGTGTTAGCAATTGGTAATGATATCAGTCGCCTGTTTTGATGATATAGCATACTTCTTGCACGGTAAGATGCGATAGACTAATGGTTTTATGCTTATCCTGTATCTATTGTTAGGCAGATAAGCAATTTCTTTTATCGCCGTGCTGCTGTACTAATTTTATATTTTAGTTTATTTTATGACGCGTTTTATATAAAGTGTTCTGAGTCTGTTCCCTAAGTGGTTACGATATGACACAAAAGAGACCAGATAAGATGTGCTTTTCAACTTAACTTAAGCAAGTTTTTTATTGACGGATAGTGTTTATGCGTACGCCTTTATTTATGAGCGCGGCTGGGTTGCCGTTAGTTGTAGCAATGATGAGTATGCCGGTTCAGGCTGCAGAATTTGTGGTCACTGATATTGGCTTTAATGGTCTACAACGCCTAACACCTGATAGTTTATATCCAGTACTGCCTATTACAATAGGTGATACGGTCAATGATGCAAATCTGGCTGCCAGTATCAAAGCACTATATGCGACCGAAAACTTTGCTGACATTCAAAGCCGTATTGAAGGCGGCAAGCTGCGCTTTGATGTCGTTGAACGTCCGACGATTGCAGAAGTTAATTTTGATGGCAACAAACTTATTCCCAAAGAAGGGCTTGAGCAAGGCTTAAATAATGCAGGTCTTGCTGTGGGTAATGTGCTTAAGCAAGCAACTCTACAAGGCGTTGCAAACGAGCTACAACAGCAATATATCAGCCAAGGTTATTACAATAGTAATATTGAAGTCGATCAGACGCTGCTTGATGGCAACCGCGTCAAACTTGATGTGCGCTTTATCGAAGGCAAGCCGGCCAAAGTAGTTGATATCAATATCATTGGTAATAAGCACTTTAGTGATAAAGAAATTAAAGAAGTCTTTGCAGTAAAAGAGTCCTCGTGGACGCGTCTATTATCTAAATCTGATCGTTATGCGAAAGAGAAGCTCGCGGCAAGTTTAGAAAATTTAAAAGCCCTGTACCTAAATGATGGTTATGTACGCTTTTCGGTAGACAATGCGGTGCTCAATATCAGTGAAGATAAGAGCAGCGTATTTATCGAAGTCAGTCTTAGCGAAGGCGAGCAATATCAGTTTGGCGAAATTAATTTCTTAGGTAAGCCAACTTTTGAAACCAGTGAATTAAAAGAGCTGGTCACTTTTGGTGCTAAAGAAAAGTACTCACAAGCCAAGCTTGATGCCACCACTGCCGCTCTTAAGAGTCGTTATGGTAATGAGGGTTATTATTTAGCGCAAATCAGACCAGTACCGCGTATCAATGACGAGACCAAAGTCGTCGATATCGATTATTATATTGATCCTGCACGTCCTATTTATGTGCGCCGTATCAATTTTACTGGTAACTTAAAAACCCAAGATGAAGTACTGCGCCGTGAAATGCGTCAGTTGGAAGGGTCATTGGCTTCTAGTGATAAGATTCAGCTGTCACGTACGCGTCTTATGCGCACAGGATTTTTTAAAAATGTTAACGTTGATGTGAAGCCGGTTCCTAATCAACCAGACCAAGTCGATGTAAACTATACGGTTGAAGAGCAGCCATCTGGTAGCTCAACCATTGCTGCCGGTTATTCACAAAGTGGCGGTGTTACCTTCCAGTTAGATCTTACCCAAAACAACTTTATGGGTACTGGTGACCGTGTTAAAGCTTCTTTGTCACGCTCAGAGACGCGTGATTCTTATAGCTTGGGTTATACCGATCCGTACTTCACAGAAAATGGTGTATCACAAGGTATCAGCGCTTATTACCGTGAAACCAAATACGATGATCGAAACGTTAGTAACTATGTTACCGACGCTTATGGTGCAACGTTGAACTATAGCTATCCGGTTGATGAAACCAAACGTGTGAGTGCGGGCTTAAATATTGATAACACCACAGTACGTGGCGGTAGCCGTCTTGGTGTATCAAGCGTTCAGCAAATTATAGATGACGGTGGTACGTTCGAGAAATTCAATAATGATCAAGATGAATTCTCTGGTCGTACGGGCTTTAAAAACGAATATCAAAGCTACAACTTACTATTCGGTTGGGATTACAGCACTTTAGATCGTCCCGTATTTCCGAATAAAGGCATGAGCCATACAGTCGATGCGACTATTGGCTTAGGTGATGCCAGTTATCAGAAACTGATTTATCGTGGTAATATTTATCAACCTATCTATAAAGATTGGGTTGCTCGCGGTTATACCAAGCTTGGTTATGGTAACAATTTACCGTTTTATGAAAACTTCTATGCTGGTGGTTATGGTTCAGTACGTGGTTATGAAGCATCAACGCTTGGACCTAAATCACAAAGCTACAATGATGCGATAAATGATGATGTGCGTTTTAAAGACGAAGAAGTTGGTGGTAATGCGCTAGTCAGCTTTGGTACTGAATTGATTTTACCAATGCCATTTAAAGGCGATTGGGCGGATCAAGTACGTCCAGTACTATTTGCTGAAGGTGGTCAGGTATTTGATACCACTGACAAAGAAAATCGCACCTTTATTGATCCAGCTACGGGCGACGATACTGGTGTACCCCTATTAACACAGGACAATAAATTGCGCTTTAGTGCCGGTTTAGGCGTCACTTGGTATACGCCAATTGGTCCAATTTCTTTGAGCTATGCTGTACCTATCGGTGACAAAGAAGGCGATGAGACTGAAAAAGTCCAGTTCCAAATTGGTAACACTTTCTAAGCGCTTGCTACTTACCTGTTACTATGTAAAGGATTTGATTCTTGTTATTCACCCTTTAGGTAATTGAAGCGTTCGTTAGATTTAGCCGGTCGTCAAGATGATATCTCAACTTGACGACCCTCTTATTCCTGCTAATACTAATACTGATTATGATAACGATTGAGCAACTCATCTCCCAGATTGAGCAGCGTCAGCCTGTTCTTAACAAGGCTGAGCTTAGCGCTGAGCAGCGCCGTCTATCCTTAGAGGGTATTGGTAATTTAACGATGGCCAATCGGCAGCAGTTGAGCTTTTTGGCCAATCCTCACTATCTTTCTAGTCTAGCTAATACTGATGCTGGGGCAGTACTCATCACTGAAGAGCATCATAAAGAAGTGCCAAATGATACGGTAGCTTTAATTGTTGCTGTCCCTTATTTGGCTTATGCTAGTGTGAGTCAACTTTTCGCTCGCCAACATTCCTTTAGCGGTATTCATCCGACAGCCGTCATCGCCGACAGTGCCGTTATTGGCAATAAAGTGACTATCGGTGCTTTTTGTGTCATCGGTGAGCAAGTGCAGATTGGTGATCGCAGCGTGCTTGAGGCTCATGTAGTCATCGAGGATAATACTACCATTGGTACAGATGGTGTTATCAAATCACAAGTGGTGATAGGACATGACTGTATTATTGGTAGTCATGTTAGGTTGCACGCTGGGGTGACGATAGGCTCGGAAGGCTTTGGCTTTGCCCCCACTGCCAATCCTAGTGTCACAGGTTGGGAGCGTATTGCACAGTTAGGGCGTGTGCTGATAGGTGATCATGTACGCATTGGCAGTCAAACCTGTATAGATCGCGGTGCCATCGATGATACGGTGATTGGAAATCATGTTATTATTGACAACCTCGTACAAGTAGCACACAACGTCCGTATCGGTGATGGTACGGCTATCGCTGCTCATACAGGTATCGCAGGTAGTACTACAATTGGCAAACGCTGCATTATTGGCGGGGCGGTCGGTATTACCGGACATATTGATATCACAGATGATGTTACCTTATCGGGTATGACTATGGTCACTAAGTCAATCACCACTGCCGGATCGTATTCTTCTGGCACGGCTGCTATGCCAACTGCTAACTGGCGCCGTGCGGCTGTCCGTTTTCGCCAGCTTGGTCGTGATTAGCGTTTAAAGGTTCATAGTTAAAGAAAATTAATACTTAGATTATTTATAATATTAAAACTCAGCAAAGCTTTACTCTCAAGCAAGACTTTAAATACAGCAAGGAAGCGCTACTATGAGCACTAGCAATATTGATAACCCAACGGCAGAAGACATCAAAAGCTTGGCTGAACAAGGGTTAACGTTGCCATTAACTTACCATACGTTAAAGCATTATTTGCCACATCGTTACCCATTTTTATTGGTGGATAAGATAGTTGCTTGTACACCAGGCGAATGTATCACGGGCATAAAAAACGTCACCATTAACGAAGAGTTTTTTAATGGCCATTTCCCTGATGAGCCTATCATGCCAGGCGTATTGATGGTTGAGTGCATGGCTCAGGTATCAGGTGTGCTGGGTTTTATTAGTGCAGGACTGACGGCAGAAGATGGCTATTTATACTTGTTCGCAGGGGTTGATAAAGTGCGCTTTAAGCGCCGTGTTATCCCTGGTGATCAGCTGATTATCCGATCTAAAATTGTGATGCAAAAGCAGGGTATTTATAAGTTTGATTGTACTGTACATGTTGAAGATGAGCTTGCGGTTAGTGCGCAGATTATGATTGCCCGTCAAGAGCAATAAACCGCATTAGTCACTTTGAATAATGCATGAAACATTTAAACCGTGATGTTAATGCTTATTTATTAGCATCATCTTATTTTTTAACAAAGGCAGCTTTAGGCTAGTTAATTTCACTAAGCTGTCTGTATTTGTTTTACTAATTTAATTGCATTCGATGATACAAAGGCCTCTATTATGAGTCAGATCCATCCCACAGCACTCATCTCACCGTCTGCTACGATTGATAAAACCGCAACTATTGGCCCTTACTGTATTGTCGGTGATGAGGTTACGATTGGTGCACATACTGTATTGCATCGCCACGTGGTCGTCACTAGATTGACTCGTATCGGTGAATACAATCAGTTTTATCAATTTTCAAGCATTGGCGAAGACCCGCAAGACCTCAAATACGCGGGTGAGCGTACTTGGCTTGAGATTGGCGATCATAATACCATTCGAGAAGCCTGTAGCTTGCACCGTGGTACTGAGCAAGATGGTGGGTTGACAAAAATTGGCAGCCATAACTTGCTCATGGTTAACACTCATGTGGCTCATGATTGCTTGATTGGCGACCATAATGTATTGGCTAATAATGTCGGCGTCGCAGGTCACGTTACCATTGGCAATCATATTATTGTCGGTGGCAACTCAGGCATTCATCAGTTTTGTACAATTGATGATTATAGTTTGGTTGGTGGTGCAACGTTGGTCTTAAAAGATGTAGCGGCGTTTACCATGGTTTCAGGTAATCCTGCTAAGGCACATGGTCTTAATATTGAAGGTATGCGCCGTAAAGGCTGGTCTAAAGATAGCATCGACGTGCTGCGTCAAGCTTATCGTGTGGTATTCAGATCGGGTTTAACGACAGTGCAAGCACTTGAAGTATTGAAACAAGATCTGCTGCCAAAAGAGTCGAAAATCGAATTTTTAATCGATTCGCTACAGAAAAGTCGCCGCGGAGTCGTGCGCTAAATTCTGTTTTGATACATTGGTAGCTCATTTTAAATAGTTTTTACCATCGAAACTAAATGTTATAAATAGTAATCATAAATATAAAAAGCCATAACTAATAGTTATGGCTTTTTATATTTATGATTACTTGACTTTTTTAGTTGCTTAGCAGAAACTGAGCCTCTACAACAATGTAAACAATTCTTTCTTAATGTTGCTGGATGCATCACATTGATGCATAGAGTAAATAGTCAAATATTATGGACAGCTATTTATAATAATCAAGGATGATTATAAGCAATATTAATTGAAGCATGAGGAAGGAAAAATGGCTAGTAATAAACAAGATCATGCGCAGTGGAGCTCAAGTTTTGGCTTCGTACTGGCAGCAGTAGGCTCGGCAGTCGGCTTAGGGAATATCTGGAAATTCCCTTATATGGTAGGTGAGAGCGGTGGTTCAGCTTTTGTTATTGCCTATTTATTCTGTATTGCTTTGGTTGGTTTTCCTGTATTGGTCGCTGAGTGGCTCATTGGTCGCCGTGGTCAAAAGAATCCTATTAATACCTTTAAAGATGTTGCTGTTAGTGAAGGTAAGTCAAGTAGCTGGGGTATTGTCGGCGCAACCGGTATCTTAGGCGGTTTTTTAATTCTCTCTTTTTATAGTGTCATCGGTGGCTGGGCCCTGAACTATATCACTAAAGTTGGCACGGGCAGTTTTGCCGGTCAAAACAGTGACTCTGTCGCTGCAACCTTTGATGGAATGCTAGCATCAGCAGGTACGCTAACGATTTGGCATACGGTATTTATGATCATTACCGCACTTATCGTTGGTATCGGTGTGACACGCGGTATTGAAAACGCTGCTAAAATCATGATGCCATTACTGGGTGTGATTTTATTTATCATCGTTGGTTATAACGTGATAAATGGTGGTTTTGGTGAAGCGGTTAATTACTTGTTTGCACCTGATTTGAGCAAGTTGACCGTTGATGTAATGCTAGCGGCATTGGGTCATGCTTTCTTTACCCTATCTATTGGTATGGGCATCATGGTGGCTTATGGTTCATACTTAGGTCGTGAAGTGAACTTACTAAAAACTGCTCGTACGGTTGTTATTTTAGATACAGTTATTGCCTTAGCAGCTGGTTTGGCCATTTTCCCAATCATCTTTAGCAATGGTCTTGATCCTGCATCAGGTCCTGGTTTGATTTTTGTCAGTCTACCGATTGCTTTTGGTAGCATGGCTGGTGGTACGATTATCGGTACCTTGTTCTTCTTATTGATTACCTTTGCTGCTGTGACATCGTCGATATCACTGCTAGAGCCAAGTGTTGAGTTCTTAGAAGAGCGTACATCGATGAACCGTACGATGTCTACCATTGCTGCTAGTACTGTGATTTGGCTATTGGGTATCGCTGCGCTATTGTCGTTTAACTTATGGAGCGACTTTACTATCATGGGTAATGGCATCTTTGATGCACTAGACAAACTTACCAGTAAGTTCTTATTACCGCTAACCGGTCTTGCAGGCATTATCTTCTTTGCTTGGAGAATGGACCAACGTAGCATTCAGCAAGAGCTTAATTTATCAAACGGTACTTGGCAGATTTGGCAAATCGTTACTAAATTTGTAGCGCCAATCGCGGTCATCGTGGTATTTGTGGCTGCATTGGTAGGCTAATCATTTATTCTTGATATGTATCCTGTTGATAGTTAGCTTATCAAAATTTAGTGAACAAAAAAGGCTTAAGATGAATCTTAAGCCTTTTTTGTATTTTATATATGAATAGCTAATGTCAAATTACCATTACTATTAACGCAAATTCAGCTCTGGCACCGTCTGTCCGCGTTTGCTATAAAATTCATTCACGAACTCATCAAATTTATCTTGTTCGATGGCATCTCTGATATTTTGCATCAAACGTTGATAGTAACGCAAGTTATGAATCGTCGCTAACTGCGCGCCAAGCATCTCTTTGCATTTATTCAAATGCGATAAATAAGCACGACTAAAATTCTGGCAAGTATAGCAATCGCATTCAGGGTCTAATGGACCTTCATCGGTGCGGTATTGGCTGTTGCGTATACGTACCACGCCCGCATTATCGGCGTCGCCTGTGACAAAATAATGACCATTACGCGCATTCCGGGTTGGCATGACACAATCGAACATATCGACACCGCGGCGTACTCCTTCAACGAGGTCTTCAGGCTTACCGACACCCATCAGATAGCGCGGCTTATCGGCAGGCATGTCATCTGCGATATAATCTAGGACGTCTATCATCTCTTCTTTTGGCTCGCCAACAGACAAACCGCCAATGGCATAGCCATCAAAGCCAATTTCAATCAAGCCTTCTAGTGATTGCTTGCGTAAATCAGCGTACATACTGCCTTGAATAATGCCAAATAACGCATTGGTACTGCCAAGCTTTTTATGCTCATCAACGCAGCGTTGTCCCCAACGTAGTGACAACTCTAAAGACTTTTTAGCTTCATCGTGAGTAGCAGGATAGGGCGTACACTCATCAAACTGCATCACGATATCTGAGTTCAAGCTATATTGAATCTGCATCGATTTTTCTGGTGATAAAAAGACTTTAGCACCATCGATAGGTGATTTAAAAGTCACACCTTCTTCAGTGATCTTACGCATCGCGCCAAGACTGAATACCTGAAATCCGCCAGAGTCAGTCAAAATAGGCTTATCCCAATGCATGAATTTATGTAAGCCACCGAATTTATCAATAATGTCGGTACCAGGGCGTAACCATAAATGAAAAGTATTGCCCAAGATGATATCTGCGCCAATTGCTTCAATATCGCGTGGTAGCATGCCTTTAACGGTACCGTAAGTACCTACTGGCATAAAGGCTGGCGTTTGTACATCGCCATGATTGAGGTGGACTGTACCACGGCGTGCGCGAGTGACACCACTGGCTGTTTTATGTAAGACAAATTGCATAAGGTAACCGCTGTATGAGCTATGAAAATGGCGCTAATTATAGCATTGTTAGGCTTTTTTTGGTTATTGATGTTTATTTAGCTTAGATTTCACGGGGTGTTTTTAGTCGACTATAACTAAAAGCTACAGACATCGTGATCAAGTCATTGCTAAAGTAGAGAACAGACCAAAACCCAAGTATTAATACCTTATATGCTTTTGGACAATGGAGATAAGTCATGACCAAAAGAAATTACTTAAAGAGCAGCTTATTGTTAAGTAGCTTATTATCAATATCAGGAGCAGCTATGGCTACCGAAGAGCCGAAATATACTGTCTTGTCGCAAACTGAAAATTTTGAATTGCGTCGTTATGATGAGCAATTGATAGCGCAAACTTGGGTTTCTGGTGATCAAAATATGGCCAGTCGTGCAGGGTTTAAGGTGTTAGCAGATTATATATTTGGTAACAATACTGCGCCAAGTGGCGAGAGTAGCAAAATCAGCATGACTGCCCCTGTGACGATGCAATCTGAAAATAAAAATAGCAGTGATGAGTCGCAAAAAATAGCCATGATAGCGCCAGTGAGTATGCAACAAAACGATGGAAAATGGCGTGTGCAATTTATTATGCCAAGCCAATACACGCTGCAAACGCTACCAAAACCAAATAATTCAAATATTGAAATTGTGAAAGTACCCGCTAAGACTTACGGTGTTATTAAGTTTTCAGGGCTTGCTGGCAGTGAAAAGGTGGCAGCGAAAACGGCAGAATTGCAGTCTTGGATGCAGGCGCAAAAATTAAGGATGTCAGGTGAACCTGAATTGGCACGTTACAATCCACCATGGACACTGCCATTTATGCGCCGCAATGAAATCATGATTGCTTATCAGCAAAAATAACGCATAAAAAAGACAGCGTTTGCTGTCTTTTTTATATCTAAATTCGGAATATCGGGTTTAGCTGTTTTGCTCGCGAATGATGTTCAGCATACGGCGTAATGGCTCAGCCGCGCCCCATAACAGTTGGTCACCCACGGTGAATGCGCCTAAATACTCAGGCCCCATATTAAGCTTACGCAGGCGACCTAGTGCAACCGTTAAGGTGCCGGTTACTGCAACAGGCGTTAAGCGGTTCATAGTGGCTTCTTTATTGTCCTCAACCACGTCTAACCACTGATTACCGCTATTCTTCAGTGCCGCTTCAATCTCTTCTAATGGAATGTCTTTTTTAAGCTTAATCGTTAAGCCTTGTGCATGACAGCGCATCGCCCCAACGCGAACACACATACCATCGATAGCAATCTTATCTGCTTCAGAGTTGCCAAGGATCTTATTGGTTTCAACACCACCTTTCCATTCTTCACGGGACTGCTTATTCTCTAATTGTGAATCGATATAAGGAATCAAGCTACCGGCTAATGGCACGCCAAAGTATTGTTTAGGAAAATCGTCTGAGCGTTGAGTCTGAGCGATTTTTTTATCAATCTCAAGAATGGCGCTAGCAGGATTGGCAAGCTCATCTTTAACAGCATCACGTAATACACCCATGCCTTCAATAAGCTCACGCATATTATTAGCACCAGAACCGCTAGCGGCTTGATAAGTCATGGCGCTGACCCATTCGACCCAACCTTTATTAAACAGCTCACCAATTGCCATCAGCATCAGTGACACAGTACAGTTGCCACCGATAAAGTCTTTTTTACCCTCAGCGATTGCATTATCGATAACAACTCGATTAACCGGATCAAGAATGATGATGCTGTCATCTTCCATGCGTAAGGTACTTGCCGCATCAATCCAATAACCAGCCCAACCACTATCCCGCAGTGGTTGATGTACTTTTGAGGTATAGTCGCCACCTTGGCAGGTAATGATCACATCACAAGCGGTAAGGGCGTCAATATCATGAGCATCTTGTAGTTGGCTGGTCTTAATACCATCAAAACTTGGCGCATCACCGCCTGCATTACTGGTTGAAAAGAATACTGGCGTAATACCGTCAAAATCTTTTTCTTCCATCATACGTTGTAACAATACTGACCCGACCATACCGCGCCAGCCTACCAAACCTACTGTTAAATCACTCATCAAACTCAATCCTTTTTTACAATAAATTGTTGCATCGCCAACCAATAACAATGCCGTGAATAGCTCCAAAAAGCAAGGTTTTTTGATGGGTTTCGCGGGTTTTACTAGCACTATTAACTATGATAGTTATAACTTTGAGTTATGGTCATTCTTCTAGCTCTGCTAATGAATGAGAAATGATATTCATCATGAGTGAAATATCGACTTTGATAACAGAGTAAGCACAGACGTAAGCCTGATCTTTGTAATGTTTTATAGTATCTATTAGGTAATTAGTGTTCAATAGTAGGCGCAGGTTGTCTGGAATGCTAAAGTAAGCCCTTATATATAATGCTTATCTTAAGCACTTTTCGTTTTTATGTTTTTTATTTAAATATTTTTATATGCATTTTATTAAGAGAATTTATCGTTTAGCTATTATAGACGCTAAGCCATAATAATAACGAACATAATCAATGGTATAACTGTTGATTTGATAAATGGTCGATACACATGATGGATTTCTCCTTTCTATATTACGGTGCGCAAGGACTGGCAGGGCTCGTCGCATTTATCACTATTTGGGGATGGCTACCACTTGATAATTGGTGGGTACGCGGTGTGGATTTCCCTCGTATTCAAATCATGATACTTGGTATCATTGCTTGGCTTGGTATGGTGATATTTGGACCTCAGTGGCAGCTAGAACAATGGCTGTTGTTTGCGGCTTTGAGTATTACGTTAGCCTTTCAACTCAGAATGGTATTGCCCTATACTCTGCTATGGAAGAAAGAAGTAAAAAATGCCAAAGATAAGCCGGATGTTGAGGAATATCAGTTAAAAATCATGGTTTCAAATGTGTTGACCACCAATGATGATACTTATAAATTGGTTGAGTTGGTACAACAGAAACAACCTGATATCTTAATTACTTTAGAAAGTGATGAAAAATGGGAAAAAGCGCTTAATCAAGTTGAGTCTGATTACCCTTATACAGTAAAAGTGCCTTTAGATAATTTATATGGTATGCATCTTTATTCTAAGCTTGAGCTGATAGACCCTGAGATTAAATATTTAATCATTGATGATATACCTTCTATTCACACTCAGATACAGTTGCAAGGTGGGCGCGTCATTTGGCTTTATTGCTTGCATCCTATGCCCCCCAGTCCAACAGAAGCTGATAAATCTACGACCCGTGATGCTGAGCTATTGATGGTTGGTAAGCATATTAAAGACAATAAGCAAACGGCCATATTGGCAGGTGATCTTAATGACGTTGCTTGGTCACAGACCACACGGCGTTTTCAACGTATTTCAGGGCTACTAGATCCCCGTATTGGGCGACATTTTATCAATACTTTTCACGTTAACTATCCGTTTTTACGTTGGGCATTGGATCATCTTTTCCATAGTGCTTGCTTCACAGTGATTGATATTGAACGTTTACCTTCGATTGGCTCTGACCACTTTCCTGTGATGACAACGTTGCAATATGAGCCAGAAGAGGAGAGTAATCAAAAAGGAAATGCTCCTACAGCACAAGCAGCCGACTTTCAAGAGGCTGAAAATAAGATCGAAGCAGGCAAAAAAGAAGGTTGCAAGGTGTCTAAAGAGCATGAAGAATCGGAATAGAAGTAAGATTCAGAAGAATCCTAATAAGCAAAGAATACCTGCTAACGAAGTAATTCAGACGTAAGCAAATGCTTACGTTAAATAAGGTCTTTAGCCTCTAGTCGCTGCACATCAATTGTCTTAGAATACATCCATCAACACAAGGATACGCAAGGATGTAGTGTTGAGACAGTATCAATAATAGGACAGGACAGCCCACTGTCTCATGGATTACTGTTTATGACTTAGGATGAGTCAACACGGAAGAGATAACAATAATAATATGAAAAACCATAGCCCCGAACCAATCGCCCTAGGTTCGGGGCTTTTCTTTGTGCTTAAGTTATTAATTTATATATTTTTACTCGTTCTTTTTATGCTTGAGCATTTATGTATCTGCTATTATTTTCAAGTAAATAACAAATCAAAAGGCATAGAAAAAGGATATACGCACTGGCATATACCCTTTTTTATAAAATACTTTGACTGGTTATTTAGTTCACTTGATCATTAACCAAGCACTTGGATATAAGCGCCAGCACGTAACTCTTGTAGCCAGTCTTCTTTGGCTTGTGGTGCTAGGCGTTGATATAGAGCTTGACGTGCCATAGTGCGACGATACTCATCGCTGACATCTTGTTGACGCTTACCTTCAACTTTAAGTATGTGCCAACCAAATTGCGTTTTAAACGGGGCAGAATAGTCACCGACAGCTGTGTTTTTCATCATTGCTTCAAACGGAGCAATCATTTGATCTTCACCAACCCAATCTAAATCGCCGCCGCGCCCTGCTGAACCAGGATCGTCTGAATACGTTGATGCTAGACTATCAAAGGCAGCACCATTACGTAGCTGACTATATAGGTCGTTAATTTTTTGCTCAGCAAGAGCATCTGTTTGTAGCTCATCAACTTTAACCAAGATATGACGAGTATTCCACTGAGGAACAAGCATGGTATCATTGGCTTTTTTATTGGCAAGCTTAATAATATCGATACCTTCAGGGGTGACTAAAGGCGCACTCACAGCGCCAACCTCAAGTTTGGTAATCTCGCTCGATAGCTCAGTTGGGAGGGCAGCGGCTTTATGAAAGCCCATATCACCACCTTGTAATGGGATAGGGTAACTGCCTTGACTGGCTGCAATCGCTTCAGCGACATTGACATTTGGCACAAGAAGGCGTGTACGTAACTTTTGTGCCACTTTTAAGGCGTTATTACGCTGTGCTTCTGATAGGCGACTATAGTCATCCATATATGGAACACGGACATGGACTGTCTGATACTCACTTTGGTTCAAGCGTTTGGCTTCAGGTGATGCCAAAAATGCATCAATATCCTGCTCGCTAATACGCACACGATTGGTGATTTGACGCTGTTGTAAGGCTTGAATAGCGGCATCTTCAATCAACTGCGTGCGCAAAGTCGCATAGCTGCCCAATTGCGCTGAGTCTAAACGCTGTTGTAAAGCGGCGATGCTATTTAAACCTTCTGCTTTTGCTATTTGTTCTAAGCGCTTATTGATAGACGCTTCATCGGGATTTAAACCAACACGTTTGATCAAGGATAGCTGTAGTTCGCGCAAAATAAGCGCGTTTAATACTTCTGACTGTAACTGTGCTGAATTGGCAATAGGTTCACCCGCCGCTTTTGCACGTGCCTGTGTCTGAGCAATTGCAGCAATGAGATCACTTTTTAAAATCGCATTTTCATTCACCAATGCAATGATGCCATCTGTACTATTGGCAGGCGTTAAACGAGCCACGTTGTTTTTTTGAGTTGTCGTCGCTTGCGCTTTTGCAGAGTTCACCGTTGCTGCTTGGGCACTAACGCTCATACCAAGAGCAGTCATTAAGCCCATCGATAGGAATACTGCTTGGCTTGTCTGGCGTAAAGAAAAAAATCTCATGATGCTCCTCATCAATGTCATTGCATCGGATGGTAATCGGTTAAATCCACTCGCCACTACTTTAGCATCAAATAATGTTAATACTAAAGTAGTGGCTAGGGTTGTTTATAATAGAATGCAAACCAGTTTATACCATACATACTAGGCTATAAATTAGGCTTGTTTCTTATCATGTTATTAGTCTTTCCATGCATTTTGAACAGGTTCAAAACCTAATACTTTATCAGCAAGTAAGCGTGTCAAACGGCTACTACCACTGCCAAGACCACTTAATCTCACTTCTGCCATAATCGCTTGTGTGGGTTTTTCAGCAATATTCAAGTCATTATAGTAACGACGACCATAAACCGCAAAGCCAAAACAGCAATCTTCATAATCGATCCCAATCAACGAATCGAGCATTTGGTTGCGATTATAGTCGTATTGACCTTGAGCCAGTACACGCCAGTTATTATTGATTGGGAAAACTGCTGACGCTGTCAATGCAGACAGTGGTAACTGGTTGGTATTTTCATCACGTTGACGTTTGATAAAGCCTACATTAAATAAGCTTCTATCAGATGGCTGGTAACGTAACTCAGTAGTAATGTAATTTAAATCGTAGCTATTGGTCAGCGCGCCACTCACATCGACCCAGACATTATTATACGGCTGTGTGCTGGTATCCCAAACTAACCCTGAAGAGGATGAGGTAAAGACAGGTTTTGTATTATCAAGCGTAACGCGTCCATCATCGAGATAAAATTGTTCACCAATGCTACCATCAAAACGTGTCACGCCCGTTGCATCGATGTAACGATAGTTAATACCTGGAGTAAAAGCATGTAAATCTTGTAAGCGATCATGCCCTAAAAACCAGCTGTCTGAGAATAACTGCTCATAGTTAATAGAAGCAATACGAGTATTAAAGTTTGGAATATCGTTTTGGTCTTTATAAGGCGAGTAAGTATATTTCAGGCGCGGGCTAAGTAAACGATAACCACCTAACGTGTCATCAAATGCGCCAAACGGTGAGCCGGCTTGATAAAAATGTAAACCTGCATCAATACTGGCTTGCGGGACAAACACTGACTGGCTGCCATCATCTTTATCCAGTGAATTGTCAACTAAGCTATCTTCATCATAAGTGGTAAACAGATGTTGTAAGCTTAGCTTTGGCTTGATATAACCCCATGAGTTCTCCATAGGATAAGATGCACTGAGTTTATTATAAAAACGTGTGCCACTTTTTTCATTCTCAGAACCATCATCGATAGATTTTTTAAAATAAGCGGAGTCACTGACGCCAGTGATATCAAAATGCTTTGCCCAAGGTAGACGGTAATCAAGTTTGAGCTGCGGTAGGCGCGAGTAAGGCTTGTCTTTATCTTGCAACATCTGCCCATTGTTATTCAACGCATCAAGTGTTTGGAAGGTTTCTACTTTTAGCTCGCCGTCGACATAGTCATTATAATAATTCAGTTGCGCTCGGCGCGGCAAGTTTAAGGTGTTATCTGATAAACCTAGCGTATCAAAATCATTAAGGTAGTCGGCATCAGATACGTAGCTGTATTTGGCCTCACCGCTTAGGCGTGGGATGCTGGTAGATGACCAATAATGATCATAGAACAAACTGCGGCGGTCTTCGCCATCGTATTCTTTATCATTAGGCAAGTACGAACCATTAAAGATACCATCGCCATAATTTTCTGTTAAATAACGAAACTCTCCAGATAGCATAGGATTACGAGTGGTATAAATATGCGTGCTTAGCGTGGCATCATAGTTGGGGGCTAGGTTGAAATAGTAAGGCACATCAATTTCAAGTCCGTTTTCGCTACTGATACTTGCATTAGGCAATAAAAACCCACTACCGCGTCGACTGTCTATCGGAAAGTTAAAATAGGGCAGATAAAATACGGGCACATCAGCAATACGGAAGGTGGTATTGTAAGCTTCACCGCGTCCTGTCTCGGTGTCTAAATCTATGCTTTTGGCATCAAATTGCCACTTACGATTGGTCGGAGGGCAGGTGCTATACATGACCTCATCCAATTCATATTGGCTCTCATTCGGTCGGTTTAAGCGCTTGGCATAACCATGTGCTTGTAGCTCAACACTGGCAAAGGCAACATTTGTAGCAGTAGATTGCCCTGTTTCAGTATTATAATTCAAATTGTCAGCGACACCAATGAGACCACCTTGTGTTGCTTTATCAGTAAGGCTAGTTTTACCATTTTGCTGAGTGCGGTCTTGTGCCCCATTTACAGAGACATTGCCAGTAGCTTGGTCAGTAAACATCACTTTGCCTTGCGCCGCTGCCACCCCATTGCTTAAGTCCAATACGATTTTTTCAGCCTCAATATGCTGAGTCCCTTGGTCAATGATGACATTACCTGATAGCTCGGCATAATCGACATTATCATAGTAGCCATAATCTGACTCTGCAAATAATGGCGCTTGATTGTTGGGCAGACCATTTAAATTGGGTGCTGGTTGACCATTACTGGCGCCTGCTTCATTAATAGCCCGTTGATAGTTAGGGTTTTTCTTAGGATAAACCCATTGTCCTTCACAGCGCGCCGCACTATCGACGGTATGTGGCAGCAAGCGCAGATTGCTACCTACGGTTGGGATATTAGTCGTTACAGGCGTCAAACTGTTTTGAATATTATTTTGTTCGTCATTTACGCTAGTGCCTGCATTGTTTGATGTTGCAACATTCGTATCTGGCGTCAGCTCATAAAATTCTGCTAAACGTTTAAGGCTTTCTTGAATACTCTCATCATTGGTATCAATTCGACGATTACCAGCTTTTGCTGCGTTGCTTGTATTTACTGGGGCAACGCGGCTATCTTGGCTCGTCTTGGTACGATCGTTAATCGCAGTGATATTATTGTTATTTACAGCCGCGTCATTACCTAGAGTAGCATCACTACTCAAACTGGCTTTTTTATAGGCTGCTGACTGCTGACTGTCGCTTTGATAGCTGATATCTTGATTGATTTCATTATTAAAACCAGCATCAGTTGCTACGTCATCAGCATACTGGTTTGAGCTATCAGTCACCAATGGCTCAGGCATCATCGAGTCAGTCTGATTGATAGCGGCGCTAACGGTCAAGCTCGATAAGCCTAGCGCGCCAAATAAAATCAAACGGATGCTTTGGTAAAGCGGAGAATATAACAAGGGCACACCTATGATTTGTAGAGCCTATTGGATTGCAATATATCGTCTATCAAGTCTGTTTTAGACAGCTACAGGGCTTTATAAACGAATAATAAATAATATAATCTTAAAAGTTGGGACGTTTTACATATAATGACGACTAATCATAGTCAAAAAAAACCAAATCAGCTACACTATTTATCAAATTATTAAAGTTTATTAGATAGCCATGCTATTTTTAAGACAACAGCGACTGTGCAATAAGCGCTCACTATTTTAGCAAGTATTTGTCCTACTTATCACTCATTTAGTCATTTACGACTTATATTTAACCTGCGATGCTTTTTATGACCGAAAAAACTATTACCGACGAACGAATATTAGAACTTGCGATACTTGCCATTAATACGCGCCAAGAGTCATTAGAGTGCTGGTTAAAGCAAGTGTTCGAGAATCAAACCTTTACCCTTGAAAGCTTGCCAGGTGATGCCAGTGCTCGCCGTTATCACCGTATTCAGCTAGTAACTATTGATACAGATGATACGACAAAAATAGCGCGTTATATTGTCATGGATTCGGCTGATGAGCAAGACGCGATGCAGCAGTTTATTAATGTGGCAAAGCTCATGTCGCAAGCCATCAATGTGCCGACGCTGATCGCGCAAGATGTGACAAAAGGCTTTTTGGTCTTGCAAGATTTTGGCGCGGTAGAGTTCGCTCATTTATTGGTTGGTGCTACGCCTGCGCAAGTAAATGACTACTATCAATCAGCGATGCAGACACTAGTTGCGTTGCAACAGATACCGGTAGAGACAGCAAAATCTCAGCATCAATTGCCTGATTATGATGCCGCAATGCTAACCCGTGAAATGGACTTATTTAGCGACTGGTTTATTCCACATATCGGCGTGACACTTGATACGTCATTATGGGAAAACCTAAAATCAGCCTTGATAGAAGAGATTCTATTACAACCGCAAGTCATCGTCCATCGTGATTATCATAGCCGCAATTTGATGCAGGATCAGGCGGATAACACGCGATTAGGGGTGATTGACTTTCAAGATGCCGTGATTGGTGCGCATAGCTATGACTTGGTATCATTGCTGCGTGATGCCTATGTCGAATGGTCGGAAGCGCAAGTAACGCAGTGGATTCATGATTTTTGGCAATTGCAAAAACGAGCAGGGCTATTAACAGCAGGCAGTGCTGAGCAACTTGAAAGTCAGGTCAATATCATGGGCGTACAGCGGCACCTAAAAGTGCTTGGTATTTTTATCCGGCTTTATGAGCGCGATGGTAAAAGTCGTTATTTAGCGGATATTCCTAAAGTCATGCGTGATTTTCTTTTTGAATTAGAATGGCTAAGTACCAAAGGCAGTGCGCGTCTGCAACCAGTCGTTTTGCCATTTAATCAATGGATAATGAATACAGTATTGCCTGCTTATCAAACCAAATTTGTGCAGCAATATATTTAACGCTCATATATTTAATGTCAATGTATTCAAAGCTATTAATTATCAGTCGCCTCGTATAAATTTCGCCAAGAATAAGGATTATCTATGTCGGTAATAACGCAAGCCATGATTTTGGCAGCCGGTAAGGGTACGCGTCTGCGTCCATTAACCTTAGAGACACCAAAGCCGTTAGTGGAAGTAGGTGGGCAGCCACTTATTATTTGGCATATTAAAGCGCTACAAGCCGCTGGTATTACTGATATTACGATTAATGCCTCTTGGCTGGCTGATAAGTTGATGGATACGCTTGGCGATGGCACGCAGTTTGGCGTACAGTTGCACTGGTCACTTGAAGCAGATGAGCCGTTAGAGACAGCAGGTGGTATTTTTAAAGCGCTACAAACTGGAAAGTTAAAAAATGAACCATTTATCTTAGTCAACTCTGACGTATGGACGACGTTTGATTTTAGTCAGTTGGTCACGTATGAGCTAAGCGCAGACCAGCGCGCCCATTTATTGTTGATTGATAATCCTGAGCATAATGAGGGTGGCGACTTTGCTATTAATAATGGTTTGGCAAGCGAGCAGGCCATTGGTGACGCCGATAAATATACTTTTGCTGGCATCAGTGTGGTGTCGCCACGATTGGTTGATGGCTTGGTGTCAGGTCAATCTGCCGCCCTTGGCCCCTTACTTAGACAAGCAATGATAAAATTCCAAGTAACGGCTGAGATCATGCCTGATAATTGGATAGATGTTGGTACGCCTGAACGCCTAGAGCAGGTAAATACCTTTATAGAAAATAAAGGTGTAAGCGAACATTGCGGTGCTTAATTAAAAATGGATTACAGCCTTATTCAAAAAACATAGTAGTAATAGGCTATAAAAAACCGCAGTGCTAATTATTGATTAGCGCTGCGGTTTTTTATGAATAGCGAATGGGGTAAATGTTTATACGCCCATTGCCAATTTAATCAACTGGGCAATGGTAAAAATCGTCAGAAAACCTGCGATATATAAACCAATAAACCATGCCCACTGAGATTGTTTTTTACTAAGATTTTTCATGATATTCTCCTAAACAGTGTTCTCCTGAAAACTATAGGATATAGAATACTGCTCAATAGCTATTAATACATGTGCTTGTGATCCGTTTTACCTTTAAACGTATAGTAGGCAAACGCGGTATAGCTCAAAATAATGGGTAGCATAATGCCAGCACCAATAAGCATAAATGATAATGAAGTATCTGCTGCTGCTGCCTCATAAATGGTCATTTGATACGGCACGATGTAAGGGAAAATCGCAAAACAAACACCGATATAACCCATCAAAAATAGCACGACGGTCAATAAGAACGGGCGATATTCACGCTCTGAGGTCAAGTCTTTACGCATAAAGAAAAATAACGCCAAGACGATAATCGGCATCGGTGCAAGGTACAATAACCCTGGGAAACTAAACCAACCTTCAAGCGCATCAATGTCTGAGAAATACATAAAGGCAGTCACGACAATCATTGCGACTACCAATGCTGATAGCATCCAACCAGAAACTTTACGCGCCCAAACTTGCAGCTTATGCTCAGTCTTAATAATCAACCACGTCGAGCCAAGCAGCGCGTAACCGATAATCAGAGCGATACCGCAGACCACAGAGAATGGCGTGAGCCAATCAAAAGGGCCGCCGGTATATAAACGATTACTTGCCTCTAATCCTTGTACCAACGCGCCAAGCATAATCCCTTGGAAGAAGGTAGCAACCACAGAGCCGATAAAGAAAAAAGTATCCCATACATAGCGATGTGAGGTTGCTTTAAAACGGAACTCAAATGCTACGCCGCGCATAATCAAACCGAACAGCATAAAGGTGACCGGCAGATAAAGCCCTGTCATAATAATGCCATAGGCGACTGGGAAGGCGGCAAACAAGCCACCACCGCCCAATACTAACCATGTCTCATTACCATCCCAAAAAGGGGCGATAGAGTTCATCATGCGGCTACGATTTTTGTCGGAACCCGCAAACGGGAATAAAATACCGCAGCCCAAATCAAATCCATCAAGTAACACATAAACGAAGACAGCTAAAGCAATTAAGCCGCCCCAGATGAGGGGTAAATCTAATACGTCACCAAAGTTAAACATTAGCGTAATCCTCCATCTTCGACGTCATCGGCAGGCTGATCCAAATCTTCTACTTTCTCACTGGCATTGCTATCGCCGCTTAACGTGCGACCTTGACCTTCAGTGATAGAGTGCTCATAGAAGTTATCATCAGCAGGGTCTTCATACGGCTGTGGACCCTTTGCAATCAAGCGTAAAATATAAAAGCTGCCTGCGCCAAATACGAAGACATATAGCACGATAAAGCCAATCAGCGTCGTTGCCACTTGTTGTGCCGCAACCGGAGACATGCTTTCTGCCGTTCGAATGACGCCGTAAACTGTCCACGGCTGACGTCCGGTTTCAGTGACGAACCACCCAGCAAGTAGGGCGATAAAACCCATCGGGGTCATCATCATCCATAAGCGGTGGAACCAGATACTGTCAGAATTAAATTGTTGTTTTTTGAAGTATTTATATAGACTAAATAGTCCCACCAATACCATGAGCATACCAATGGCAACCATAATACGGAAAGCCCAAAAGACAATGGGAACGAATGGACGATCTTCTGGTGCCCAGTTTTTGAGCCCTTTCACTTCTTTATCAAATGAGTGGGTTAAAATTAAACCGGACACATAAGGTATTTTAACTTCATAGTGATTCTTTTCCGCTTTTTGGTCTGGAATACCAAATAATACCAGCGGCGCACCGCGCTCATTTTCCCAGAGCCCTTCCATTGCTGCGACTTTCACAGGCTGGTGCTCTAATGTATTAAGCCCATGCATATCGCCGATAAGTACTTGTGCTGGGGCAACAAAAATCGCCATCACCATCGCCATACCGAGCATGACACGACCGTGTTTGCGATGTTCAACATGTTTTTTGGATTGTAGATAATACGCACCGATACCGCCAATAACAAAAGCAGTCGTCAAGAAAGCCGCGGTCATCATATGGGCATAACGATAGGGAAAAGAGGGGTTAAAAATGATTTCTAACCAATTGGTGGGATACAGTAGACCATCTGCGCCAACTATAAAGCCTTGTGGCGTCTGCATAAAGCTGTTGGCAGCCAAAATCCAGAACCCTGATATCAGCGTACCGATAGCGACAATCGCCGTTGAGGCAAGGTGCATACGTTTACTGACACGACCCCAGCCAAAAAGCATAATCCCTAAGAATGATGCTTCTAAAAAAAAGGCGGTCAATACTTCATAAGCAAGCAAGGGGCCCAGCACGTTACCCGCTTTATCGGAAAACACTGCCCAGTTGGTGCCGAATTGATAGGACATCACCACGCCTGACACGACACCCATTCCAAATACCACGGCAAATATTTTTACCCAGTGTTTGTAGACTTCGGCATAGATAGGCTCACCAGTTTTTAACCACCGAAACTCTAAAACGGTCAAGAAGCTGGCAAGTCCGATTGAAAAAGCTGGAAAAACAATGTGCCATGAAATAACAAAAGCGAACTGAATACGCGCAAGCATCAGCGCATCAAGCTGGTCAATCATAAATGTAGCGAACATAAGCGGTTACCCTTATATTTTAGCTGAATAGCGCTTGCTTCCATGTTACGCTGAAATCATTGTTCGTAGCTGTCCGTCGATACGGATGTCAGTAGGATAATAAGTGTTACGAACAATAGTCAATGTAAACTGGCTATCGTTGTCATTTAGACAACACCTTATCTATGATAATTTAAGCACTACTATTTAGTTAAAGTAAATAATTTATGTCCTTATAAACTATAAGATATGTCTCTTATGGCATTATTAAAATATTTTCTATTTCAGCATTATGCGCCTGAGTTTGCTTACGCGCAAGTTGCTATCCAGCCATATCACGCACCTATTGGTCATAAATGATTAACAATGTAATATAGTGCTTTTCAAGTCATGGCTATTGTTTAAGTAAGGTTATCAATAGATACAGAACAGTAATATAAAACAATATCTTTTAATAATATTTTTTTGCTATCTATTGTAAAAAATCTACTGTGAAAATAACCAACCTGTTATTCAATTTGAGCTATTGCTGTAATTGTTTATGCAATATACGTCGCAAAGTCAGAATGGTTTGTGGATTTTCTTGGATACTATGGCCGCCATTGATAACCGTCTCAGACGCTGCACCATCAAGATGCGCACTGGTATAGGGGACGATACCATCTGACAAACGCTCAGTTAATACTTGGCTGATCTCTTCATTGACGATAACAGCAGCGACCAGTGCTTCAGGTGGCAAGGTATCTGTCTTAGCAGTCACATCTTTTGCAGTCTCTCCATCAACTACGGCAGCTGAAACGTTTAAATTATCTGAGTTTTCTACATTGCTTGTACTACTGGTATCGACAGTCTCAATCACGCTATCGTCATCTTCTATGACTGCTTGCGACAAATCAAGTTTGACGCCTGCCGGCTGCATTGCTGCCAGACCTCTTGTGATATCAGAATCGTTATTGGCAATGATCGAATGATAAGTAATACGTTTGTTGATGCTAATGTCTTTGGTTAATTGAATAAAAGAAGACTTGTCGCTCAATTGACTAGCACCATTTTGCAGGTATAACGCCCCTAGAGGGTTATTCGCCAAGTCGCCTTTTATAGCAATGGTTGCCAAATTGTCCGTAACAGTTTTTACTAAGCCCACCGGCAGATAAATAATGCGGCGTAGCGCACGGGTAAACCAGCGATCGGCATAGTCAGTACCTTGGAATGGCGAAGATAAAAAGACTGCTGTATCAACTTGCGGTAGCGCCTTTAATTCAAAACGGTTGCGTAGCTCTTTATTGGTAAGTGCTTGCTTGAGCATGGCGTCAACCTGACGCTGGCTGCTGTTGGCTAATAAACTGTTATCGTCTAATGCATCCAGATTATTCGCCAAATTATCATCAGATAACATCATGCGAGCAATGATGCCGCCCATGCTATGGCTAATAATGACGCTGTTCTTGCTGGCAAGATTTGTCCCTGTAGGATCTGTTTGCTGATAAGTGGCAGTGATTAATTTTTGGATTTGATAGCGATTTTCTAAAATAGGCAGATTGGTCGGATAGAAAATCTGCCATACCTGATAGTTATTACGTAATTTATCATCATTAAAAATATCGTTGGTCAAATTGACCCACGTTGCCGGACTTGATGCCAGACCATGCAGCATGATAATCACGCGTTTATTAGGGTCATAGGGCTCAAGCATAAAAAGTTTGGGTAAACTGGCTTCTTTTTGACGGGTAATAAGGTTTAGATAGCCGACACCATCGAGCTGATTTTCTGCTAACCAGAGTCCATAACCGGCAGAGAAGTTGGCGGCCAGTGGATAGTCATCACCTAAGATAGAGGCGCTCTCGCTGCGGTAAGGGTTATATAAATGGATATCTAGCTGCTCGCTACTTAGTGTGTCGAGTACGCTAGTGCCCGTAGGTTTAATCAGTCCTGTCATCAATAGATGCCCAGTAGGATAAATGCGTGAGCTGGCATCTTCTTCTTGAGCAATTTTTGCGGCGTTGCTTGTGCTATTGTTGCCAAGTCTGCTATTAGCCGCTTCTTGACCGATTTGACCTGAGAGCGAAGAGAGTAATAATTGACGAATAGTGGTGGTATAGCGATCGTCCAATGACGCTACCAAACTGATACCTAAACCCGGTCGCTTGCTAATGGAGTTTAGCCCCGACAAGCGCAGCTCATAAGTAGACACTAAGTCTGCTAGCGCAGAATTTTTCTCATTGGCATTTTTAAGATAGTTGTTTTCATTTGGCAAATACACATTTAAATGATAGTTGTCTACTTGCACCTTCATTACTTTGACTTGATCGGTTGGCTGTCCTTTGACGGGTGAACTATTGGCGATGGCTGCATTGACGGCAAGCTCACTACTATCACGCCTGCTGGTATTAGCGGTCGTGGCAAGATGCTCTACTTTTACATTGCGCATCAATTGGTTCATGTCGCCTGTTGATTGATAAAGCTGAGTAATAACATCATTGCTCGCGGCATTATAGATATCTTGAGTTTGGATATCGATATCGCTTGGGATACGATTTTTTGCCCGTCCGCCACTTACTTTTTCATCGGCTCCTTCAAAATCATGCTCTAGACTGTCATAGAATAAGTAGGTATAGCTGGATTTGATGGCATCAAAGAGACGCTCTTGATAGTCGATTAAACATATCTCGGTTTTGCTCTGCTGCGCTTTAGCTTCAGCATCATCTAAAGGTGCATTGGCATAATAGGGATCAAGTGGCGGACGGGCAAGAGCATTGCTACAGCTCTTTGAGGTAGCGAGTTGGCGCGCTTTTGCATAGTGTAACTCTGAAAAGGCGGCCAGTGCTGGGCGATAGTGCCTATTAAGCATGCTATCAGCAAGCTGTGTTAAGCAAAGCTCAAACTGCTGCATACAGGCTTGCTCATTGAGCCCTGCTGACAATAATAATGATGCCGTATCACTACTGAGCTTGTTATCAGTGACAATATTACCTCGCTGCGCCGAAATCGTCTTGGCAGAGGCCTGTCTATTGACAGAGACCGTGCTACAGGCAGGTAATATTGCCATAGCTGATAGCAGTGCCAATACAGCTAAAGGCATCTTATTTTTATGAGTGGCTTTTGGCGCATTATTGACAGGGTCGGCGAAAATCATAGGTAATTCCAGTGAATAATGGGCAGGCATGTATTATCAAATAGCAATTATATTAGGATGAGTGTAGCGGAAGTTTGGTGCTTCGACTATCGTATTTATCGCCTTATATTCAAATTTTGCTAAACTTACTGGATACGACGCTAGAGAAAATAGCCTTACTGAAAAGATAGAATAATAAAGAAGGACAGCGCTTCAAATAAAAGTGAATGTAAGAGCATGATGATATTTTATTTGACGTTCATAATACGCGTTTATATTTGGTACAAAAAAGCGCCTTAGTTTTATATCGTTAATTTCTCAATATAAAAAAAGGCGCTAGATTTTTAATTTTTAACTATGTTTATCTAATATTGATGACGTATTTGTCATACATCATCTTTATAAGGTTTTGATTTACATATTTGGTTTGATATTTGATGCTGGTATATCCCAAATATAAAACTTACCGTCTTCGATTAGCTTGATTTGCTGACGGATAACCGTATTGTCTGGGACTTTCTGCTCTAAACGACGCAAACGCTCTAGCGCTTTTTCACGGCGATCACTCAAGACATCCGATTGTGCCAAGCTTTGCTCTGCTTCGGTATAACCTAAGCTAACCGCTTGATCAAGATACTTTTGACCTTCTTTAAAACCACCGCCTTCTGAAAGCATCATGCCATATATAAAGTTGGCTTCGCCGCTATCCGGTTTGATTTTGATGGCACGGTCAATATATTGCCCACCACGTACCGTATATTCTGACCCTAAGTCTAAGTTACGTCCCATACCATTGAGCTTAGCAGCACGCAGTAACACATCGTAAGAAGCCTTAGGCGATTTGGCATAAGGTTCAATCCAGTCAGTTAGTACTTTGATTTTTTCACGAGCGTAATGACGCTGGGTGCGGTTAGGGAAGTTTGGTGGATAATGGCGTGCATAGGGTGATGTGTCTTTAATAAAATCATCGAGTAGACTGACATCCAATTTGTCTGTACCAAGACCGGTTTGCTGCGCTATCAAGATGGTAGGTACAAAGCTGATGTCTGAAAGTTGCACTTGCGGCGTTGGAATGTTTGACAGCTGACCACCACGTAAATCGATACCCGTTGCAACCATCGGTCCACGCTCATAAACCCGTGTCGTCCCTGTAAGCTCATTATTCTGATTGGTCTGGATGGCTTGATTTTGGATAGTATTTTGAGGCGCACGAGTGGGAGTGGGCTGTGTATTGTTTATTTGAGTATTAGTAACTTGGGCACTGCTTTGTTGATTCGTATTGATATTTTCTTGAGCACTCACTTGTGCTGCGGTACTTGTTGCTACTTCTGGTTGAACAGTGATTGCTGCCTGAGTAGCACTGACAGCTGCATTAGGTCTAGCAAGACGAATCACTCGTTTGCTTGAGTCAATCGCGCTCGGTACAGAAGTAGTTGCAGTCGCTGAAGCATCAACTTCGACAGCATTCACAGGCGCAGATAGCATCATGGCACAAGCGGCGGCCAATGCGGTTAAAGTCGCAAACTTAGGCGATGTTTGAGAGTGGGTCGGTTGACTGATGGCGTTCATAAAGATAGTTACCTTATTTAATCGTTGTTTTGTCTATTTGGTCGTTATTGATAAATCCATTGCTTAATAGCTGCTAGACATTGACGTTGTACTCATATAGTTACGGCAAAATCGTACAATTTTTTATACCCTAGCAAATTAATCTCAATACGAACAGTAGTAGGAGTGTTAAAAGTCATTACTGAGGTATTTTTTGCTGCCCTGTGTTTGTCAAAGTAAATCAATTAAAAATGATAAGCCGTGGCTTTCATGCGGTTTGCCATCCAGCGCATGGTATGACGCATGAGTGGCGACAATGCAGCGCCACCATTGGCAAGTGCCAACTCACGATGGTGTAATTCCTCGCTATCCATTTGTGCCAATATCTCTTTTGAGCGCTGATCTTGTGGGGGGAGTTGTCCAATATGATCTTGCAGATGTTCGCTAACTTGTGCTTCTGTTTCAGCGACAAACCCCAAACTAAACTCGTTAGAGATGGCGCCTGCTACTGCGCCGAGACCAAAAGACATGCCATACCATAAAGGTGTAAACACACTTGGATGACTACCAAGCTCGTTTAGACGCGTCTCACACCAGACCAGATGGTCGACTTCTTCTTCGGCAGATTGCTGCATGGCTTGTTTGACACTATTATCTTTTGCCGTAAATGCTTGCCCATGATACAGCCCTTGCGCGCATACTTCTCCGGTATGATTGATACGCATCAGCCCTGCAACGTGCCGCGATTCTGTAATACTCAGCTCAGGAATCTCATCACTACTCACAGGCAGAGGGCGAGTACTCGGATTGGAATGCGGTACGACCGCTCGCAATGCCTTGTCTACCCCAAGCAGTAATTGATCGATTTTAGATAAGGAACGCAAAGCCATGATTCACTCCTGATGGCATTATTTATTATGAATAACGTGTTGCTATGGAATTTTTAAAGCGTTGCAGCGACTACTACTCAATCTTAGAGCTTACTATAGCAAACAACATCAATGGTCGGCATCATAATAATGAGGCGTTCAGCAATCGATTTATAATGACAGTTGTCAATAATGCTGTTGATTCAAATTATCAAACCCTTTAATCCTGTCTGTTTAGCTGATCATCATGAGTTTGTATGATGGCATGCTTAATATGTTTATTCAGCTTGGTATATAAAAATACCCCAAAGGCAATATTAAGTAAGCCTGTAACAAGGAATAACTGCGGTAGTGACATGCCCAAGCTATTTAAGACCACGATAGAAAAAATCGCTGAGCCAACCATAAATATGGCATTAAATATGTTATTGGCACCAACGATGCGTGCACGATGGCTTTTGGGTGCATACGCCTGCATAGATGCATATAAAGGGACAATATATAAGCCGCCACTAAAACCCAAAAAGAATAAATCGACAAAGACGCGCCAGCTACCAGGGATAGCAAATAATCCGCTCACTGCGATTAACGTCTCAGTATTCCCATCAATCGATAATCCTGATAGAGAAAAATACAAGTCGATAGCAAAGATACTCAAACCAGCGATACCAAAGGGTAATAAACGTAAGCTGACCTGATTCTTGGTAAGCCTTTTGCATAATAATGAGCCGATAGAGACACCGACTGAGAATAAAGTCAGCAGGAAAATTACCACTGATTCATCGCCATGAAGAATGACTTTGCTGAATTCAGGTGTTTGGGTCAAAAAAGTCGCGCCATAAAACCAAAACCAGCTGTTGCCCAAGATAACGAAGAACAAAAACCGTAAGGAATATAAATAACGTACCGTTGACACACTGGTGGTAAAGATATTCCAATTAATCTTTAAATCAGGCTGCATCGCTGGCATGGTGGGTATAGATCGGGCGGCGAAATAACCTAATATCGCAACGACTAATACGGTCAGACTAATCCAATATAGCGGCTGTGGCACTTGGGTTAAGACGCCAGCGATAATCATACCAAGTAATATCGCTAATGACGTACCCATTTGAAACAGACCATTGGCACCGACCAACTCATTTTCTTGCATCGCTTGTGGTAAATAGGCATATTTGATGGGCCCAAAAAAGGTAGATTGTGTGCCCATTAAAAACAACGCGACAAATAAGAGTGCATACCACTCAAATACAAAACCCACTGCCGCAATCACCATAATGGACAGCTCAAGTAGCTTGGTTAAACGGGTCAATTTAGACTTTTCAAACTTGTCAGCGATTTGCCCTGCCAGCGCCGAAAATAGAAAATACGGCAAAATAAATAACATGGCCGCCAAGTTATTTAAAATACTGACCTCAACGCCAAGCTGGCTCGCCGCCGTGTAGGTCAAGACTAATATCAGCGCTTGCTTAAAAATATTGTCATTAAACGCTCCCAAAAATTGGGTAAAAAACATGGCGCTAAAACGGCGACGCTTAAATAACTGAAACTGATTGGCCATGAAAATTCCTACAAATGGGTCAAGACAAGTAAAAGTGAAGCAAGACGGAGAAAATAGTCATTAATACTAGGGTAATTATCAACGCTATCAAAAACTTAACTAAATATGGCATAGGTTTTATCAATGTTAAGCCGTATAATAGCAAGGCTTTGGCAAAAATACATACGTCCAATGCTATGATTTCATAATTAACTAAGTTATGATTTGTAAATTTTAGCCGACTAAATCCTAATAAAGTGGCCAATAGCAAAGGTTTGCCGATGCTTAAATAGTCTGATGTAAGTAATTTTTTATATACTAATTACATATTAATGCTTCAATCGTAGGCTAAATCGTCAGACAAAAAGTAAAGCTGCAAGTTAAAAAATTGTTTTAGCTCATTATAATTGTTGTCATCACTGTATTTACCGCTAAGACTTAGCAGTCGTCAGCGTCAGCAACCTTGCACTGCGTGAGGGAATAGGAATGAATATGAAACATCAGCCTTCAACGCCAGTGCATAACGTACCTGTTAAGTTGCCTGACCTCTTAGGTTGCCAAAATAGCTCAATCAAATCTAGTGCTACTATTAGTGCTAACGACACTCCGCGTCTTTATTTTACCCGCACAGCGCTTTTTAGTGCATTGACCACCAGCTTGGTCGGTTTTGGCTGTAGTCTTGCCCCTGCTGCTTTTGCCGCTACTACTGATTCAAATAATAGCGCTATAAGCAGCCAGATAACAGCAAAAACTGCTACAGCAGCGTCACCAAAAACCCCCAAAGCGGCTATTTCTGATGATGACCGTCAGCTGGATATGGCGTTAGATGCGCTGCGCCTAAAAAAAGCGGTCGAGCAAGGTGTTATTGAGCAATCTATATTGGATGACTATAGTGAGCAGACGCTAGGTATTAAGAATCCAAACGCGAAAAATTCAGCAGGCAAGACTAACAGTAATGTTACTCCAGAAAATGCCAATAGCTTTAATAATGATTTCGAGGATGCGCAAAATTTTGATACAAATCAAGATCAAGATCAAGATCTAGAGCAGCAAGCGGCAGCGATACAGCAGCAGGGCTATCAGATGATGACGCCTGAAGAGATTGATCGTGAGCTTGCGGCGATGGACAGACAAAACGCGCAAGATATCGATAGGATTGGCACTAGTAATAATAGTGGTTTTGATGCGCCTGTCGCCACTTTAGACGATCGTACGCCGCCGATTGGGCTGGATGTGGAATTAGACGCGACCAATCTGCCTACACCCAGTAATTTAGACACATTAGGCATCAATGAAAGCATTGCTGAGCGAGCTGAGACTGCAGAGATCATGGCGCGTCCTATTACTGTTAGCGATGCTGTCAGCAGTGGTAATGCCAGTGAGGTAATGGATAACGATATTTTAGCCAACGTCAATCAATCAAAGAATACAGAAAACTCGATCAATCCTGATGACTATTTGCCAGATTATCAAAACGATACCGAAGCCGTTAGCGAAAGTATCGAGCAAGCCAAAACGCCGAGTCCAATGGCGCGCAATAAAGGCAATATTGTCAAGCGTCTCTATAATCGATTGTTTAATTCAGGCTCACTGGCGCTACCACACGTAGATACTACGATTTACTTACAACAAGTCGCAGCTAATAATAGCAATGCTGTCAATACCAAGCCGATACTAGTCAAAGCTGATGACGATGTGCAGCCTATTAAGAATATCAAGGCGGCGCTTGATGATACCACTGTGCAGTCTGTCGTTGATTTTACAGCAGCTTTACCGCGTTTACGCCAAACCGCATTAGATGCTGCAAAAGCAGTTGGTTACTATGATGTGACTTTGCGTCTAAGCCAGCCTTATACAGACACGATCGATGTCATTATTGAAAAGCTGGGTGAGCCAGTACGTGTCGATAGCCGTATTGTCGACATTCGCGGTGCAGGCAGTGAGCAAAAAGAATTTGTTGAGCTTGAAAAAGATCTGCCACCAAAAGAAGGCGATATCTTTAACCACCGCGTCTACAAAGACAGTAAATCTGCCCTTGAGTCGCTCAGTAATACTTACGGTTACTTTGATCAATATTGGTTAAATAAATCCGTCGATATTATCTTGCCTGATAACACAGCAGATGTTTCACTGGTTTACAATACTGGCGATCGCTATGAATTTGATGAAGTGGTATTTTTTACTTATGATAGAGAATCAGGGACACTGACCCGTGATCCTGCAAAACTGCCCGTTGAATTGTCACTGTTAAGGCAGTTATTCGACTTTAAAGAAGGCGATCCTTTTTATCGTCCCGCTGTCACCAAATTCAGTAATGATTTATCGGCGACCCGTTATTTTAATACCATCAACGTTGAGTCGATTTTGCCGCCAGATGAGCGCACACAAAGTGCTACTTTGGCCTTTGATAACTCACCAAATGTGGATAATTTTATTGAAACAATGGATGACGAAGTAAACAATGCTTCCGATGTTAATGCGCGCCAAATAGAAGGTGTTAGTAATGAAGGCGATCTTTATGCCAATAGCGGAGAGAAAGTAAATGCGGCTGACATTGCTGCTATCGAATTTGAAGCCGATGAAGAGACGCTTGAGAAGCTCCAGGCCATTAAGCAAAAAGCAGAACGCTTAAGCCGTCTGCCAAATGATCGGGTATTGGATGAAAAAGACCAAGATTCAAACAGTATTTTGGGTAAAATTAGTGATGCTATCAGCGACATTGCACAAAAGATATTCCCGGATGAGAAAAGTATATTGGCGGATGAGAACTTCGTACCACCAACATTAGTAGGGCGTAAAACACCGCAAGAAGTGTTAGAGAGTAAGAAAGTACCCTTATACGTGTTTGTGGCGGCGAATAAACCGCGCGATGCTCAGGTGGGTATTGGTTATGGTACCGATACGGGTGTCCGCGCAACCGCGAAAATAGATTATAATCTGCTCAATCGTAAAGGCTATCAGGCAGGACTTGAGACAGAAGTCTCAAGAATTACTAAAAATGTCGGTGTCTATGCTAGCGGACCTTGGAAGCATCCTTTGAATGATAAGCTTGAAGCAAGCTTAACTTATGAAGAAGAAGCTATTAATCAAGGTGAAGGCAATTTCGATTTGTCTACCAAAACCCTAAAAGGGTCGCTAGCGCGTAATATCCGCCGTGAAACGGGTTGGAATCGCAGCTACTCTCTGCGCTACCGTTTAGATGAGTTAGAAACGGGTATTGATGATGAAGCGCAGTTAAACGATCTTCCTATTCGCTTTACGTCTTCACAGCCTAGACAGCAAGCATTATTACTTGGTTATGGCATCAGTAAGACAGATGTAGATAGTGTGACCAATCCCACTAGCGGTATCCGCCAATACTATTCGATTGAAGCGGGGGCTGATAAAGCGTTTAGCGATACCAATCTAGCAATTGCTCGCGCTGGCGTCAGCGGTATTTATAGCTTTGGTGCTGATGACAAGCATCAAGTGCTTGGCAGTATCAATACTGGTTATATTTGGGCAGATGACTTTGATGAGGTGCCTTATAAGCTGCGCTTCTTTGCTGGTGGTGATCAAAGTATCCGTGGTTATGACTATGAAAGCTTATCGCCACTAGATAAAGGCTATCTGACTGGTGGACAAATCCTCGCGGTTGGTAGTGCAGAATATAACTATGAGTTTAAACCCGGCTTTCGCGGTGCTGTTTTTACTGACATTGGTAATGCTTATGACAAAGATTTTGAGACAGATACCAAAGTTGGTGTCGGCGTTGGTATCCGCTGGGCGTCACCTGTTGGCGTGGTGCGCGTCGATGTTGCAGCTGGCGTGACAGAAGAGAGCATTCCAGTTAGGTTGCATCTGTTTATTGGCTCTCCTTTATAAAAGTCTATAAACAAAACCGTTTCTTTTTATTATTCTAGCGATTGCTGGTAATCATTCTTTAACGTAGTTGAGTGTCATGTCGACCAAAAATACCCTGCCTAATAAGCCATTAGATGAAGATCCAGCACAACGAGATGCCCGCGCCGTAAGACGTTGGTATCCGTTGTCTTTTGTGCTCAAATTGCTGGTACTGATTCTTATCGTGCTAGCGATTATGTTTGCCATCTTCTTATATGCGGCGGGTACTGAGTCAGGAACTAAGTTTATCTTAGAGAAAATCAGTGCAGAAACTGGTATTGAATTCAAATACGGTAGCGGCAATCTGCGCGAAGGTCTATGGCTCACTGATATCGATATTGTTGCCAATGAAGATCTTGAGATATTGGTAGATAAAGCTTACGTTAAAATAGGCTGGCGCGCCGTCTTTGCCAAAGAAGTACATTTGCGTGATGCGGATATACAAACCATTGAAATTATCAATAAAAAACCGCCAACAGGTGAGGCATTCGATTATAGAACCTTAAGCTTACCGGTTAATCTACGTTTTGATTATGCAAAAGTAAAAACCATCATTTATAAGCAAGTAACTCGTGACCCCATTGTTGTGCATGATGTTGAAGCCCGCGATTTGACGTGGGTTGGCAGTATGGTGACGGTGGGTCGCGGTAGTTTGCAATATGGCGATATTGTTAAAGTCAGTGCTTTAGAGGGTCATGCCGATTTGCAAGGCGACTATCCTTTAGATTTGAGTGCCATTGTAGAGGTCAGTGCTTTAGAAAAAGCCTATATTGATCCCTTGAATATCACCGCAACAGGCACGTTAAAGCGCACTGTTGGCAAGGTTAGTAGCCGCTACAATGATAGTGCGGTTAGTGGCGACTTTGTAGTACAGGGATTGGATCCTGATGCACCGTTTCAAGCAAAACTTGAATGGGATGACATTCTGGTTCCTTATGCGGACAGTCAAAACATTCACTTAAAGAGTGGCATCGCGACCGCATCAGGTGTGATCTCAGAGATACGCCTACGTATCAACACTGAATTGACCGCTAAAGACATTCCTTCAGGACATTACCAAGGACGCGCTATTCTTGCCAATCGTCAGCTACGTGTTGATCGCCTAGATGCAGATGTGGCCGCTGGCAACTTGATATTGCAAGGTATCTTGGATTGGAACAGCAGTTTTGACGCAAAGATAAGAGCGAGCGGCAGTAATTTTGATGTACGTCGCGTCATTCCTAAACAATATGCGGACTTTAAAGTATATGCCCCGCAAAAGTTAAACGGGCGCTTATCCGGTCATTATCAGCATAAAAATACTGCCGGTAATATGGAAATGGATGTCGCATTACGTCAGCGTGATGGCGAGCAAGTCAATGCCAATATTGTCCGTGGAAAAACCTCAGCCAAATCTAAACAAGTTGCCCCTTTGTATATTGATGCAAAATGGCAGAATCTTGTGCGTAAAAACATCCCTAATATCGGCAACATCAATAGCCCTAGTGGGCAAGCAAAGGTGATTGTTCGCGGCTCAAATCTTTCTGTCGATGGCAAAGCCATTATCAATGAGCTGAATGCAGCGCCTAAAGGTAACTACGATGTCAGGCTTCGTAAGGCTGGCAATATCATTGATATCAACCGCCTAAACTATAAAGGGGTGGTGGGCGATTTATCAGGGACAGGTCAGATTCAATTAGCTACTAAAAAACGTCCGCTTACTTGGCAGATTGATGCACGTACTAATGGCTTATTGCCCAAGCAGTACCGCAGTGATATACCGCTTGAGCGCCTAACTGGGCGTATCAGTGCCCGCGGACGATTGCTGAATATCACTAAAAACCGTGTCAAAGGTCAGCGGCATATTATTAGTTTCAGTAATACCGCTTTGCAGGCGCAGTTGGATGCCACGCAAAAAGGTCGTGCTATCGGCATTACTGGTGGCGGCGATGCCAGTGTTGATATCATCGGCGGTAAGCTATCGGTCTTTGATGCGCGTTTTGATGGTCAAATTGACACGGCTGATGTACCAAAAGGTCGCTTATCAATCGATGCCGCTGGTACGCCAAATCTGATCAGTGTTCGCAAGTTAAATTATAATGGCGAAGCAGGTGCGGTCAAAGCCAAGGGTGTCATCGACCTAAGAAAGAATATCGGCTGGACGCTAGATGGGCGCTTTGATAAGTTTAATTTGGGTTATTTCTTGCCCAATAATGCCGCCATTATTACTGGTGATTTAAAAACCACTGGCGAGTGGCAAAGTCCGCCAAAGAATAATGCTAAGGCAAAAGGCGTACTGAAAAACTTCGTCGTAAACTTTGATGGTGTCTTAGACGCTGAGCAATTGCCAGCAGGTAAACTGACGATTGATGCCAGTGGTAATGCACAGCTCATTCGCATCAAGCGTTTCCGACATGTGGGCGCAGCAGGCAGTATTGATGCTAAAGGCACCGTTGATGTGCGCCAAGGTCTTGCTTGGGATATTGATGCGGTCATGGATCGCTTTAATTTGGGTTATTTCTTCAAGGACATACCGAGTACGATTACCGGCAATATTGATACCAGTGGACGTTGGGGTGATACCCAACAGACGATTAATATCAAGCAAGTGAATTTGAATGGGATGCTAAAGGGTCAACCACTTAGCGCCAAAGGCAGCTTGACAGCCAAACTACATCTACCAAAAGACTTGGCAAGCTATTTTCAACGTTTGCAGAAGCAAGATGCACAGGCACAATATAAGCAAGTGAACGCTTTGATCGAAAGCTTAAATGCCAATAATTTGGTACTGCGTTGGGGTAATAATTACATCACCGCCAATGGTAATGCTAAGCAGCTACAAGCCAAAATCAATATCACAAGCCTTGATCAGCTCTCAGACAAGCTTGGTGGTAAAGTCTCTGGCGGTGCTACCTTGTCACAGCCAGCAGGACAAGCATTGCCGACGATTTATGTTGATTTAGTTGGTGAGCGTATTACGCTACCAGGCTTTATATTACGTCAAGGTCGTATACGCGGTAAACTGGTTAACTTGGCAAACAGTCCAAGCCAGTTTATTATCACTGCCGAAGGCTTAGAAGCGGCGGGGCAAAATTTTAAAAACTTTAATGCAACCTTTAATGGTACTGAACAAGCTCACGTAGTGGATTTTGATCTGCTTAATGAGAAGCTCAGTATCTCAGCAAGGCTTAAGGGTGGCTTTAATCGAGATAAGCTCAGCTGGTCAGGTGTTATTGGCAAGGGTCAAGTTAAGTCCAAATATGCAACCTTAAACCAATTGCAGCCAGCGCAGCTGATTGTTAATTTGCCTAAGAAACAAGGTAAAAATAGCACAGAGCTAAAAGTACAACTGGCGGCACATTGTTGGCAGGCGACTGATCAAACAGGTAAATTGTGTTTACGTGAAAACCTCATTGCTTCAGCTGCCAGTGGTCAAGTTGATTTGGCGATACAAAAAATAGACACCTCACTATTTTCAGCGTTTTTGCCAAAAGATATCGATTGGCATGGCAAGATTAACGGTAAAGCGATTGTTGGTTGGCAACGTGGTCGTCCACCAACGATTAATACCACGCTGTATTCTGACAACGGTAAAATTGGCTTGATTCAAGATGGTGATAGCTTGCCTGTCACCTTACCTTACAAGCGCATCTCGCTCATTGCGGTGTCTGTACCAAATGGTCTAAAAATACGCTCAGATATCAATACGGGTGATGGTGCTCGTGGTTATGCAGAAGTGATCGTTGATCCATATAAGACGCCCAAACCTATATCAGGTGCGCTGGTGCTCAATGAGCTTAATTTGGCTATTTTTAAACCTTTCTTCCCTGGTATGCGCGTGCTCGAAGGTAACATCACTATGGCAGGCGGTTTGGGCGGCACACTGGATAAGCCACAGTTTTATGGCGATGTGAAGTTAGCGAATGGTCGAATGGCGATGCTTGATTTGCCGGTCAATTTGACCAAAGTGAATGCCACTGCCAAAATCCGTGGTACTCAAGCAACGATCGATGGTAGGTTCAATAGTGGTACAGGGAAAGGGACGGTTGCTGGCACTGTCAATTGGCAGCAAAAGCTACAGGCTAAGCTGAGTATAGATGGTAAAGGTTTGATATTGACCCAGCCGCCATTATTGGTGGCGAGTGTTGATCCTGATATCGATATTATCGTGCGTCCTTCCGATCGCTACGTCAATATAACTGGGGCAGTTAGTGTGCCATCAGCGACCATTCGTCCGCCAGAGGCCAGTGAAGACATCATTACTCAGACCGAAGACGCTGTCGTACTTGATCGTCGTCTTATCGGCAATATTGATGAGGTTTTAGCTATCTCAAAACCTTGGTCAATCAATGCTGATATCGGTATCGATTTGGGTAATGATATCAACTTCCGTGGTTTTGGTGCCGTGATTCCTCTAGCAGGTGCCATTCATGTCACGCAAAGCGGTACAGGCATCATGCGTGCAAAAGGGGTGGTACAGGTCTCACGTCGTACCAATATTAATGCTTTTGGTCAAAACCTAGAGCTTAACTATGGTCAAGTGCGCTTTAACGGCGATGTGATGAAACCGAGTTTAAGTATCGAAGCGGTCAAAAATATCAGTGGTAAAACAGTCGGTGTCCGTGTCAAAGGTAATACTGAAAGCCCTAATATCATCGTTTTCAATAATGCGGGGCTTACGCAGCAGCAAGCAATGAATGCCTTGGTCACAGGTCGTATTAATAATCAAAGCGCCACTCAAATCAGTGAGCAAGGCTTTAAATCTCAAGTCACCAATAACTTAGCAGCCGCTGGGCTGAGCTTTGGGCTGAGCGGTACTCGTAATTTGACCAATCAAATCGGTCAAGCGTTTGGCTTCCAAAGCTTAACGGTTGATGCTTCAGGCAGCAGTGAAGATACCAATGTCAATGTCACCGGTTATGTGACCCCTGACTTATATATCCGCTATGGTGTGGGCGTTTTTAATGCGCAGAACAGCTTGTCGATACGTTACCAGTTGACCCGCCGTATCTATGTAGAGGCAACGTCAGCAGCAGAAAATGCCGTGGATGTGGTTTATAGTTGGCAGTTCTAAAGGTTGTACTTAGATATCTACCCTCATATTTGCTGTGATTTTAATAGATGGGCAGATTAGTTGACCGGAAGTGACAGCTTATAAAGTAATCTATCATCACTATTTGATCAAATAAAAAACGCCTTTATAAAAAGGCGTTTTTTTATGAGCATTAAGAGAATTTATTTGGTTAAAATTAACCGATTATTACGCGTTAAGCGTAGGCGATATTCTTCGCCTTCATGTTCAATACGTACTTCCTTGGTCAAAGCAAACAAGTGCTGTGATTGCAAAGTAGGCAAACGGTTTTCACGGAAGTTCAAATGACGAGAGATAACAAGACTCATGGTAAATTCCTTTTGATAGCAAAGTAGCAAATATTCAAAACAATAAATACTAATAGAATATAATTTATTAACGATAATAATTATCATTTAGATTGAATAATTTTGCAAGCAAATTTATAAAATAAATAACAGCGATTATGTAAACTTATCCAACCGTTTTTTTATTCAAACAATTTTAGCTATCAATCTTAGCCATCAATTTCAGTAGCATTAAAGGAAAATAGGATGACAGTCGAACAAAGTAACTCTATAAAAAACACTTCAATAACGACAGTCAATGTAGCGGTTGCCGTTATTCATTATAAAGATCAATATCTACTAGGATTTAGAGCGGCTTCTCAGCACCAAGGCAACCGTTATGAGTTTGTAGGCGGAAAGATAGACGCTCATGAAACAGCAAAACAAGGGCTGATACGAGAAGTTGCTGAAGAGACAGGCATCAATATTGCTAATAATACGGCAGTTAAGCTGGGTCGATTGCATCATGATTATGGTGATAAGCAGGTCTGCTTACAAGTTTACCTTATTGAAGTGACTGCACAACAATATGCGCAATATAAAAACCTAAGCTATGGTTTAGAAGGTCAAAAGCTGACATGGGTAGAGGAGGCAGAGCTGCTGGCAGGGCATTATGATTTACCCGCTGCCAATAAGACAATCCTTGCCTGGTTACAATTACCAATGCAGATAACAGTTACTTATCCATTATCGCATTTTGATGCTGCCTCTAATCCTATGGCAGTATGGTTACAGTATCATCATGAGCATATAACGGCTGGGGCTTGGGTTTATATGCGGACAAAAGCAGCAGGGACAGAAAACAGTATCAAGCAGCTATTACAACTACGCCCTGATATTCAAGCGATTACTCCTGACCACTTAGATATCGACAAAACAGAGAATGTAGAAGCAAATAATCAAATAATAGCAAGTCATTTAACACAGACACAGCTTATGCAATGGTTAAGCGGAGTAGCTAAGGAGCCCATGTCGTACTCTGCCTTGTCTACAAGCTTGCCATTAATCGTTAGTTGTCATGATGTAGATAGCATTAATGCTGCCAATCAACTAGCGTATATTCGATTACAGCAGCAGTTGCCACCCATTATCGGTATTTTCTTGGCACCTGTTGAGTGTACCCAAACCCATCCTGATACACCGGCATTAGGATGGGAGGCGTGGTCAAATTTAGCAAAATTAGCGGATATGCCAGTTATCGGCTTAGGTGGACTATCACCTATGATGTATAAACAAGCCGTGCTACATGGAGGCGTTGCTGTTGCTGGAATTCGCCAGTTTTTAAAATAGTTTTTGGTACTATTGTTACCCGCATTTTTATAACAATTTTGGGCATTAAGCTGCCATTTGAACACCGCTAAAACCAGAGTATGATAGGTCAAATAAAAAATTCTCAGAGGAAAAATAGCACTAGATAAGTAATTGATTTGAATATTCTTTATCGGTTAATAAAAATGTAACTTCGCATATCTTATAAACAGAATTACTTACAAACCGTTGCGTTTTCCTACATTGCCACACTGTTTTGATTAGGGATTTGCCATTACTATGAATCATTAATTATCGAAGGGCGCTAAATCAAGCTTTTATAGACTTACTAATTGTTAAGACTTTTAATGACTATGATGTTAAAAGTAATAGCCAATTTAACTTCCATTCATTTTTTGTTGTAGGGCCAGTGGGTGAAAATCGTTTTGTGCCGCTCTTATAAATAACAATGGTATGAGTAAATGCCTATAAGTAGATAGATCGCTCCTAATAATCACTGTTAATAAAATGGTATCCCTATGAAAACCAATAAGTTACCGAAGTCAGTATGGTCTGATTCTGAGGCAGCTGGTTCTCAATCACCGCATACTGACCAGCTACCTAAGTATAAGATGAATAAAGATCAGGCAACACCAGCAGGTAATATTGACTGTGCCAGTAATGACGCCAGCTATAATAATGTAGGTTTTAGTAAAGAATATTTAGAAACTCTAGCACAAGATATGTCACAACAAACCAGCTTTTTTGATTATAAATGTGTCAAAAAAACTCATGTAAGTGTACTTAACTCTAATTTAATTGATAACAGCACCTTTAACGCCAGTACAGCTGAAGTTGATTGTATTAAGACAAGTATCTTCAAAGAATTTGAGCAATCCATAGTCGAGCCACCTCACATCATATCTCCTAAAAACGCAGCAAGCGTTGCAGAGATACCAGAGCGTATATTTATGAATGGTCTTATTAAGCATACTGGAATAGCCTTAGCTATTATCATACCGTTAGCAGCATTTTCTGCTTATGCAGCGACACCGTCTATGACTCAAGCGGTTGCTAGCAAGCACATGACCAATGTAACGGCAGAGGTGCTCACGGTTAAACCTAGCAGTATTATTCATAAATCTGCTAGTACACCGACTACGGTAGATAGCGTTGATCTCAATAAATATGCTGGTACTTGGTATGAGATCGGTCGTTTGCCGATGTATTTTCAGCGCAACTGTGCCAGCGATGTGACGGCTAACTATGTTGAAAAAACTGATGGTTCAGGTATCAAAGTTATCAATCAGTGTAAGGCTGAAGATGGCTCGAACATTATTGCTGAAGGCTTAGCAAAACCTGCTGATGCGACAGGAAGCAAACTAAAAGTTACCTTTTTGCCATCGTGGATTCGTTGGTTGCCGGTAGGGCGAGCTGACTATTGGGTATTGGCACGTGATCCTGATTATAAAACTGCTCTGGTTGGTACACCTGATAAAAAGTATTTATGGCTGCTGGCTCGTTCGCCAAACGTAAGCCAAGAAACTTATGCCAAATACCGTCAAATTGCCCAGCAACAGGGTTATGATTTGAAAGAATTTAAATTAACGTCGCAGAGTAAGCAGACGGTGGATTTGATTCCATAAAAGTCTGATAATGGTTTATATTGCCTTTATTTATCATGGCTCTTGTATTTATCATTGTTTAAGTGGATTGATAATAAGGCAGCATAATATGCTGCCTTTATCGTAATAACCCGTTTTATTATGCTAAATCGGTAGTCATCAAATAGCTTGTGACTCATACAAATTTGTTATCACTAGCAAAATAAGGCGTTTTAAGCTAAAATCTAGCTTATCTACAGACTCCTATGATAATAATCGATGACAGCAGTCGTCTGTTAGCATATCTGAGTGAGTACATAGACTGTATATACCTTATTCAATAATATTTCTTCCTATTTTACTGATTCCCCAATACTGACCATAAGGATGTTTCTCGTGAGTAACGCTGATACCTTACGCCAATTACATCAAGACCATTTGAGCAACTATAACACCCAGGAGCAACAAGCGATTGAGCTCATGGGGCTATTGAACAAGCTCTACAATGAGCAAGATGTGCAAGTGACTTTATTCGGTGATACGCTAGATAGCAATTCTGTGGGTCAAATATTGGCGCTGCATCAAAAAGTTGCTTTGCGTGATCAAGGTGCTCATGCGATTGATATCGCTGATACTTTAGCGATGGTTAAAGTGTTAGCAGAGAATAAAAATCTGTCAGCTGTACGTATTGATGTTGGTCAGCTAATCGCTAATGACAGTGATATTCAATCGGCATTACAGTCTGTTGATAATACTAAAGCGGCTATCAATGGCGCAGCGGATGTGGTGCTATATGGTTTTGGTCGTATTGGTCGTATCCTAACTCGTTTATTGTTATCGCAAGCGTCAAGTGCCAAGGGCATGCAGCTAAAAGCCATCGTAGTACGTCCCGCAGCAGCAGGCGACTTGGCTAAGCGTGCGTCATTGCTAGAGCGCGATTCGATTCACGGTAGTTTTGCAGGCGGCGTGATTGTTGATGATGAAAACAATGGTTTGATCATTAATGGTCGCTTTGTGCAAGTTATCTATGCCAAAGACCCAAGCGAGATTGATTATACGGCTTATGGTATTAACGATGCACTGGTCATTGATAATACGGGTATCTGGAAAGATGAGGCTGGTCTTGGTAAGCATTTACAATCGACTGGTGTGAAAAAAGTGCTATTAACGGCACCTGCTGGCGGCGAGATTAAAAACGTCGTATATGGCGTAAATAACGATACGGTCGGCGATGATACTATCGTTAGTGCGGCGAGCTGTACGACCAACGCAATTACCCCAACGCTAAAAGTATTAAATGATGAATACGGTATCGAAAATGGGCATGTTGAAACCATTCATTCGTTTACCAATGATCAAAATTTAATTGATAACTATCATAAAGCGGATCGCCGTGGTCGTAGTGCGGTATTGAACATGGTTATCACCAGTACTGGTGCAGCAAAGGCAGTTGGGAAAGCGCTACCAGAGCTGAGCGGTAAATTGACGGGCAATGCCATCCGTGTACCGACACCAAACGTTAGCTTAGCGATTTTGAATTTAAATCTTAAAACTGCGCCAGCTAGTGCTGATGCGTTAAATGAGTTTATGCGCAAAATTTCAAATAGTAGCCAGTGGCAGACACAAATTGCTTATACGGATTCTACAGAAGCGGTATCAACGGATTTTGTCGGTGATACACATGTAGGTATCGTTGATGCCCAAGCGACTATTTTGACGGATAATCATGCTATCGTTTATATCTGGTATGACAATGAAGTGGGTTATAGTACGCAAGTATTACGTTTGGCAACGCAAATGGCAGGTATCAGTTATGCGCAGATTCCAGCTTAATACGTTTGTATAGCAGCAATGACTCGGTCATAATTTTTTGATTCAAAGAGTAGAGCGATGGTCATTAGTTATATAAACAAACGGATATGGTTTTAGCGGTAATATCTACAGCACCCGATAGTCCGATTGGTCATCGGGTGTTATTGTCATGAATAAAGCAATGATGTAGAGCAATATTGACGAAAGTTTGCCATTTTTTTAAAAGATAACTATAGGCAAAAGAAGCAGTCTATGACTGTCATTAAGCTTATAAACTAGAGTGTAAATAAAGGAAAGTAAGATGCGATTTATTGATGAAGCCGTCGTAACGGTAAAAGCAGGTGACGGTGGTAACGGAATCGCCAGTTTTCGCCGAGAAAAATATGTCCCGCGCGGTGGTCCTGATGGTGGTGATGGTGGCAAGGGCGGCGATGTTTATGTTATTGCAGAGGATAATACCAACACCCTAGTTGACTATCGTTATACCCGTCGTCACGACGCTATGCGTGCTGAGAACGGTCATAGTAGAAACTGTTCAGGCAAAGGCTCTGATGATCTTTTCTTACCAGTGCCTATTGGTACGACGGTCGTTGATACCGAGACAGATGAAGTGTTGGGTGATTTGATTGAAATTGGTCAGACTTTACTGATTGCCAAAGGCGGCGATGGTGGTTTGGGTAATACCCATTTCAAAAGCTCTACCAACCAAGCGCCGCGTAAAGCGACGTCAGGTTTTGAAGGTGAGCTAAAAGTTCTTAAGTTTGAGCTAAAAGTAGTGGCTGATGTTGGCTTAATTGGTTTACCTAACGCAGGAAAATCGACCTTTATCCGCCAAGTCTCTGCTGCTAGACCAAAAGTAGCTGACTATCCATTTACCACGCTGGTTCCTAATCTGGGTGTGGTTGATATTGGTCGTCATCGCTCTTTTGTTATGGCCGATATTCCAGGTTTGATTGAAGGTGCCTCAGAAGGTGCTGGACTTGGTATTCGCTTTTTAAAGCATGTCGCTCGTACGCGTCGTCTGTTACACTTGGTTGATATCAAGCCTATCGATGGCAGCGACCCGGTCGAAAACGCTCGCGTTATCTTAAATGAGCTTGAGCGTTTTTCACCTGAACTGGCCAATTTGCCACAGATTTTGGTATTAAACAAAATCGATCAGGTGCCTGAAGAAGAGTTAAATGAGCTTTGTACCCATATTGTGGCAGAGCTTGGCTGGACAGGTATTGTTTTCCGTACCGCCACCTTAACAGGTGAGGGTGTTGATGCTATCAAGTACCACTTGATGAATGAGATTGAGCGTGAACGCGAACGTGAAATCGAAGATCCTATCTTTGCTGATGCACAAAAAGCACGATTTGAGCGTTTAGAGGCAGAAGTTCGTCTAAACACTGAAGCCCAGCGTGAAGCGTATCGTGCTGCTCGTAAAGCGGCGCGTGAAGGTACGGATTTGTCGGATGACGATTTTGATGATAGCGATGACGATGATGATGGCGTCGAAGTGGTTTACGCTCCTTAATCTGATTGGTCTTTGCACATATTTTTTAGATGTATCCCCATGATTAATTTACCATAGCAACAGGAGTTTATATGGCAGTTGGCATAGAGAACACGATAGAAGAAGCAAGGTTTGTTGAGCAAGCTCGTAACTTTGATATTCAGCGCGTTATTGTCAAGATTGGCTCATCGTTATTAACCAATAATGGTCGAGGGCTTGATCGAACTGCCATTTACGAATGGGCAAAGCAGATCGCGCAACTCCATAAGCAAGGCGTAGAGGTGCTGCTCGTATCTTCAGGTGCTGTTGCTGAAGGGGTGGTGCGTATGAATCTTGAGGAGCGTCCTAAAAAACTGGCGGCATTGCAAGCTTGTGCATCTGTCGGACAGATGGGTTTGATTGAAACCTGGTGGTCAGCATTGATTCAACATGGTATTCAAAGCTCACAGTTGCTACTAACGCATGATGACTTGTCTAACCGTAGTCGCTATCTTAATACTACTGGCGCGCTTACGCAGCTACTAGAATGGCGTGTGCTGCCGGTCATTAATGAAAATGATACCATTACTATTGATGAGATTAAGTTTGGTGATAACGATACTCTAGGGGCGATGGCAGCGGCGATGGTCAATGCCGACTTGTACATTATCTTAACTGATCAAGAAGGTGTCTTTACTGACAATCCACGCAACAACCCTAATGCCAGAATGATCCGTCAAGAGCGTGCGATGGCTGATTATTTATTTGATATTGCAGGTGATGGTGGCAAGTTGGGTCGTGGTGGTATGTTAACCAAAATTCGTGCTGGTCGTCTTGCTGCTATGGGTGGCTGTCCGACGGTAATTGTGAGCGGCGCTATTGATGATGTGATTACTCGAGTGGTATCAGGCGAAGCAGTTGGTACCTTATTGACCACCAATGATCAAGACAAAATCATTGCTCGCAAACAGTGGCTTGCCGCGCATCTGCGTATGTCAGGCTCTTTAATTGTTGATGCAGGTGCAGCAAAAGCGGTGGTCAAACATCAAAAAAGCTTGTTGCCAGTTGGCGTGTCTGAAGTGCGTGGTGATTTTGATGAAGGCGATGTGGTCGAAATCGTCCATCAGGATACTGGTGAGCGTATCGCCGTTGGTCAAGTCAACTTTTCTTCTCGCGATGCCTGCCGCGTTGCTCGTGAGCGTACTGAGCAGTTCGATCGTATCCTTGGTAACAATGAAGAACGTGTTGTCATGGTACACCGTGATAACTTAGCATTGACGATGTAAAAAGATTAATATCTATAGAGATATAAATATCTTGATAATAAGCGCTTTGCTATTCTTTCCTTTAACGTAATTTATCCAGTGTTATATGCGCTTTGGTGACATATAGTGCTGTTTTGGAGATTTGTACATGAGTGCTTCAGACAATAATAATTCGCTTGAGCAAAAATTTGCGCCTTTGAAAAATGATAGATTGCTACGAGCACTTCGTTTTGAGCCGATCGATACCACACCTGTTTGGATGATGCGTCAAGCTGGTCGTTATTTACCAGAGTATAAAGCGACCCGTGCTGAAGCAGGTGATTTTATGAGCCTGTGTAAAGATACCGCGCGTGCGACAGAAGTCACCTTACAGCCATTACGTCGTTATGATTTAGACGCGGCTATTTTGTTCAGTGATATATTGACCATTCCTGATGCGATGGGATTGGGTCTCTATTTCGAAGCGGGTGAAGGTCCTAAGTTTAAACATCCTATTCGCCAGCAAGCTGATTTGGATAGATTGCCTGTGCTCGATGTTAATGATTCTCTTGACTACGTAATGCGTGCGGTAACCAGTATTCGTACTGCGCTCAATGGGCAAGTGCCGTTATTTGGCTTTTCTGGTAGTCCGTGGACACTTGCCACTTATATGATTGAAGGTGGTAGCTCAAAAGATTATCGCTATACTAAAGGCTTCTTGTATAGTAACCCTGAGTTTTTACATCAATTGTTAGATAAATTGGCGACATCTGTTATTGATTATTTGGATGCCCAAGTTGTGGCAGGCGCACAGATACTACAGATATTTGATAGTTGGGGCGGCGCTCTTGGTCATCGCCAGTTTATTGATTTCTCACATGCTTATAATAAGCGCATTGTCGCTGAGTTAAAGGTACGCCATCCTGAAATACCAGTAGTATTATTTACTAAAGGCGGCGGGCTATGGCTTGATATTCAAGCGGATAGTGAGGCGGATGCATTGGGTTTAGACTGGACAATGCCGATTGATCGTGCCCGTCAAGTTTTGACCGAAAGTCAGCGTCAGTTAACGAAGCACCATAAAAAACTACAAAGTAGCAAAGCCATTCAGGGTAATTTAGACCCAGCAACTTTGTACGGCTCTCCAGCGACTATCCGTGCTGAAGTCAATGCGATGCTCGATAGTGCTTATGCTAACGGTGAAAAGACCGGTTATGTGGCAAATCTAGGTCATGGTATTACCCAGTGGGTCAATCCTGACAATGCCAAAGTGTTCATCGATGCAGTACATGATTATAAAATCTAAAAAGTACGATTTGAGATATGTTCTTAGTTATTTGACTGAGTTTATATCTCATATTTATTAAGTAATAGTAAAGTGGCACAAAAGGATATCTTATGATTTCAGCAGCGATTGTCGGTGGCACAGGTTATACAGGTATTGAGTTGATACGTTTATTGTCTGCCCATCCTAAAGTGTCTATTGATTTGTTGACCTCGCGTAGCGAAGCGGGCACTCGCGCTGATGAGATATTCCCAAGTTTACGCGGTATCTCAGATATTGTGTTTAGTGATCTAGGGGACGAGACGCTAGCGACACTGCAAAAATGTGATGTGGTATTTTTTGCCACGCCGCATGGCGTTGCAATGAAGCAAGCAGAGGCTTTGACTCAAGCTGGGGTAAAAGTCATTGATTTGGCAGCAGATTTTCGTTTGCAGTCATTGAGCGAGTTTGAGCACTGGTATCAACAACCACACGCTTGTCCTGAGTTATTAAAAGCTGCCGTTTACGGCTTGCCTGAAGTAAATCGTGCCAAAATTGCTGAGGCATTAGTGGTTGGCAACCCAGGTTGCTATCCGACTACAGCTATCTTAGGCTTAAAACCCATTATAGATTTGCAGAATCAGCAGGCAGTAGCGTTTATTGAATCACGCATTGTTATCGATGCCAAATCTGGTGTTTCTGGCGCTGGTCGCCAAGCCAGTCTTGCACTGAATTATGCAGAAAGCACAGACAATTTTAAGGCATATAGCGTTGAAGGTCATCGCCATTTGCCAGAGATTGAGCAAGGTGTTGCCCAATTACTAGACAGTCAGTTTAACCATCGTATTCGTTTTTTGCCGCATCTGGTACCGATGATACGCGGTATGTTGAGCTCTATTCATATGGAGCTGACCGATGCAGGTGCTTTAGTGGATTGGCAACAAGTATTTGAGCAAAGCTATGCATCAGAACAATTTATAGATGTTATGCCAAAAGGTCTGTATCCCGATACCCGTAGTGTACGTGCCAGCAATCGATTGCGTATTGCTGTTCACCAAGACAATGAGCGTGCCGAATTAACGGTCATTGTCGTACAAGACAATTTAGTCAAAGGGGCAGCTGGGCAAGCAGTGCAAAACATGAATGTCATGTTTGGAATGGATGAGTCTCTTGGTTTAAATTTTGCGCCCATCGTTCCTTAACAAATGTTTAGTTGTGATTAAATTATCCTCATTTATGATACTAGGTATTGATTATAAATTCCGCTATAATAACTTGCCTTTCCTGTTAAGAGATACTGCCTAAATGCGTTTTAAGAGTGTACTACGCTTTTGCTCACCGCCAGCACGCCCATCGTGCCAAGACTCTGTTTCGTATAAATTGGAGCGTAGCTTACATTGTTCATCTCTGAATACTGAAACTCAGCGTAGTGTTATGAAGCATTACAGCATTGCTCGCTCGCAGCAGGGCGCTTCCACATTGGTGTTAGCGTTATTTGTGATTGCGATATTGGTGACAGCAATTGTCGCATTAGTATTTGGTCACAAACTTGGTTATCAACGTGGCTATTATTCAATGCAAAATGAAACCCAGCAAGCAGTCATTACCAGCAAAGAGTCTCTCCAAGAGTTAAAAGATCTACGCGTCAGTCATAAAATAGCGACCAATGAAGTTGCTACTTCTAAACAAGAGCTAGAAATAAGTTTGGCAAACTTAAAAGAGTTACGCGAAAATCAGCAAGCCATCATGGTTGAAAATAGACAGGTAGCGCAGCTGAATGACCTCTATGCTGAGATTGTGAGTGAGAAGGGCGGCATGCCTTTACAGATACTAGGTGCAAAGATTGAGCCCTTACCTGAAAATGCATTTGAATATGGTTTCGATATAGGTATGCTCGCAAGTGATGGTAAAGCCAAACGTTTGAATCCAACGCTGACTTTGCTTGATGATGATGATTTTGTAGAAGTGCCATTAGAGCCCGTCAGCTACACGATTGAAGGCGTGACGCGTATACGTGGTCGCTTTACAATGCCAGCGGGTTTCAAGCCATTGCAAATCAAGCTAAATCTGAAAGCCGCTGGTCAAGAAGTCGAGCAGCTGTATGATTGGAAGCTTGGTGCTAAAGTTGACAATATGCCATTATCACTGTTAGATTTGCCAGACGTCGATGAAAGTCCTATTGAGCCTTAAGTCTTATTGAGCATTAGTTGTCGTAGCTGCTAGCCAGATATCTAGTGCTACCCCTTATTTTTAACGATTTGATAGTCTCTTAAAGATAACCATTCATTAAACCTACTGATTCATCTGTATTCCAATTATGATAAAACAAACGATAGCAAGAGCGACGCCAATTACATCAGATTGGCACTTTCCACATATACCCATGCGTCTTGCGCAAGTGGGTGAGCCTGAAGGTGAAACAGCCCCACAGGCTGATGTATTGGTAGCAGAGCCGGAAGTCGCCAAGCCGCCTATGTATGCTGTGGTGATGTATAATGATAATTACACGCCGATGGAATTTGTCGTCTATATTTTACAATCTGAATTTCGTCATAGTATGGATTCGGCCGTTGAGATTATGTTGACGATTCATAATAGCAGCAAAGGTATTGCTGGTATTTATCCTAAAGATATTGCTGAGACCAAGGCCAAAAAAGTTAACAGTCTGGCACATCGTGAAGGGTACCCATTATTGACCCAAATCGAACCGCATCAAGGCGAGTAAAGCCTTACTCTAATTTTTGATGACGCTCATTTATCTTCAGCTCACTATGTTCTACCTATATATCTTTAATATTTTCAATAAAATATATTCTTTTAGTGTTTTTAGAGCAAGTTTATTTAAGCACAAACTTGCTCTGCACCTCTCTTTTTTAAACTAGCTTAGACTTTCTTATATAACCGCTTTTCTCATTACTGCCTGTATTTATTCTCTTTTTACATTATTCAAATTCTTGAATTGTCTGTAGCTTTAGTACATGCGCTCTATTATTGTTGAATGAATATTATCATTGAAAAATGGTCTAGGGACACTTCGATACATTTTAGTATGTGTTAATAGATTGACTATATCTGAGTATCATGTTGAGATAAAGACAAGTGAGTATCATAGCCAAGCCATAGAAGCCATTATTTAACAGCGTCATTTAATAATACTCATATTGCCCTTGAACAATCCATCTACCGCCCTGATTTACTTACTAACTCATTCATAAAGCTATCAATTATAAAGATAGGTATAACCGTAGGAAGTCGTTATGTTAAGTCGTCATCTTGAAGTTTCTTTGCGTTTAGCAATGACACTTGCGCGCCAAAAATCGCATGAGTATCTCACTGTTGAACATCTTTTACTGGCACTCTTAGAAAATACGCACGCTGCCAACACATTGACGGCCTGTAATGCAAATGTCTCAGCACTACGTACTGAGCTTGAGGCTTATATTAATAAGCATACTCCAACGGTCGATCCTGATACTGAGCAATCCCCGCAGCCGACCCAAAGCTTCGATCGTATTCTACAAAGGGCAATTTTTCATGTGCAGTCTATTGGTGGCGGTCGTTTGGTTGAAGGGTCGGATATTCTGGTGTCAATGTTTTCAGAACATGATACTTATGCGGTTTATTTGCTCAAAAAACAGGGCATCAGTCGTCTTGAGCTGACTCAGTATCTATCACATGGTCAAGATAAAGATGAGCCATCTGAGCCGCGTGCTTCTATGACGGGAGAGCGCCGTAGTAGTGCCTCAGAGAAAACCAGTAAAGATCCATTGGTTGAGTTTGCGACCAATTTAAATCAGCGTGCTGCTGAAGGTAAAACGGATCCATTGATTGGGCGAGGTCCTGAGATTGAACGCGCCGCGCAAGTTTTGTGTCGCCGCCGCAAAAATAATCCACTATTGGTCGGTGAGCCGGGTGTTGGTAAAACCTCTATTGCTGAAGGGTTGGCGTGGTTGATTATCAATGATAAAGCCCCGAAACCACTGAATGGTTGCGTGATTTATAGTCTTGATATTGGCTCATTGATTGCGGGTACTAAATATCGCGGCGATTTTGAAAAACGTATGAAATCGCTATTAGATGCATTAAAGAAAAAACCCAATGCTATCTTGTTTATTGATGAGATTCATATGATCATTGGCGCTGGCTCATCAATGAGCAGTAATATGGATGTGTCCAACCTGATTAAACCCGCACTTGCCAATGGTGAACTGCGTTGTATCGGTTCAACCACTTTTACTGAATACCGTCAAGTGTTTGAAAAAGACCATGCCTTATCGCGTCGCTTCCAAAAGATCGACGTGAAAGAGCCAAGTGTTGATGATACGATTGATATTTTGCGTGGTCTTAAACCGCGGTACGAAGAGTTCCATAATGTTGTCTATACTGATGAAGCACTGGTTACAGCCGTTCAATTATCAGCGAAACATATCCATGAGCGTTTTTTGCCGGACAAGGCCATTGATGTTATTGATGAGGCTGGCGCTTATAAGCGTTTAGGGGTCGTGGCTGATGCAGACGATATAGAAGCGGAAGAAAGTTTTATTGCTGATATAGAGCAAGAGTTTGATGCACAGATTGAGGCTGATATTGACGGTCTCGACAGTGATACTTATAGTGATAACGAAATGCAGGATGAGGCAGATATTGCAAAAGCCAATGATCGTGCAAAATCGTCTGTTGATAAGAAAGCAAAAGGAAAGCGCGCTCCGATAAAAATTGATGTAGCAGATATCGAAGCGATTGTTGCCAAGCTTGCACGTATTCCGCCCAAGTCAGTATCTAGTGATGATAAGAGTATTCTTCAGCATCTAGATCGCGACCTTAAGCATCTAGTATTTGGGCAAGATGAAGCGATTGCGACTCTAGCAGATGCGATTAAGCTGTCTCGTGCTGGTCTGAAAGCACCAGATAAGCCAATCGGCTCATTCATGTTTGCTGGTCCGACAGGGGTTGGTAAAACGGAAGTTTCTCGTCAATTGGCAAATCTGTTGGGTGTTGAGCTGGTGCGCTTTGATATGTCAGAGTACATGGAAGCACATACCGCTTCACGTTTGATTGGTGCGCCTCCAGGTTATGTGGGTTATGATCAAGGTGGTCTATTGACTGAAAAAATCAATCAGCATCCTCATTGTGTGTTACTGTTTGATGAGATCGAAAAAGCGCATCCGGATGTCTTCAACTTGTTATTACAAGTGATGGATCACGGTACATTGACAGATAATAATGGTCGGGTTGCTATCTTTAAGCAGGTCATTGTTATTATGACGACCAACGTCGGTGCTGAGAGTATCAGTCGATCTTCTATGGGCTTTACCCAGCAAGATCATAGCCGTGACAATACAGAATCGCTCAAGCGTGTGTTTACTCCGGAATTCCGTAACCGTCTTGATGCTATTATCCAGTTTAATCCGCTTGATACCTCAGTCGTTGTATCCGTGGTTGATAAATTCTTGGTTGAGTTACAGGTACAACTTGACGATAAGCAAGTTACTTTAGAGATTGATGATGAGGTACGTGATTATCTGGCAGCTAAAGGCTATGATCGCTTAATGGGCGCACGTCCAATGCAGCGCCTGATTCAAGACGAAATCAAAAAGCCTCTGGCAAATATGATTCTATTTGGTGATTTAGTGAATGGTGGGGTTGTACATTTAACCTTGGAGCCAGAGGCATCAGATGGTAATACTGTGAAGCTTGATAAGTCGTCAGATAAAGGGTCAGCGGATAGCCGTATTATATTGACTGTTGTTGAGACTCATGAGCCACGTCCAGACTCCGAATCATTAGCCAGTTAGGTTATTTTTCGCACTATGATAAAAACGGTTACTGCGGTAACCGTTTTTTTATTGCTAATATATATGACAACGCAACCCTAATATTTTGTTAATATCAACCTTAACGCATCCTGATAACAAATAAAAAAGGATTCATCATGGAATTATTTGACGTACAACCCACAAAAACAGTCGCGCAAAAGCAAGCGATTCTCGACAATGTACGCTTGCCAGAAGATTGGAAGCAGGCGTTGTCAGAAGAATTAACTTCTGACAATATGGATAGCTTGCGAGCTTTTTTAAAAGAAGCCTATCAGTCAGAGGATGGTATTTATCCCCCAGCACAGCTGATATTTAATGCGTTTAATTTAACACCTTTATCACAGGTGAAAGTTGTTATCTTAGGGCAAGATCCTTATCATCGTCCTGGACAGGCAATGGGGCTGTCCTTTTCTGTCCCTAAAGTGATCCCAAAGCCACCGTCACTTAACAATTTATTGAAAGAGATGGCGGACGATATTGGCATCAAACCTTCAGCACATGGTGATTTAACGTATTGGGCACAGCAAGGCGTATTATTGTTAAATAGCTCTTTGACAGTAAGAGAAGGCGAACCAAACAGTCATCAAAATCAAGGCTGGGAGAAGTTCACTGATGCGGTTATTGATGTTATTAATGAGCAGACTGAACATACTGTGTTTATTTTATGGGGCAGTAAAGCTCAGAAAAAAGGCAAGTATATCAATACTGATAAACATCTGATTTTGACGGCAGTACACCCATCACCACTTGCTGCTAATCGTGGTGGTTTTTTTGGTTCTAAGCCGTTTTCAAAAACCAATGATTATCTGGTGCAATATGGTCAAACGCCTATCGACTGGCAATTACCACAGTAAATGAAAAATTTTCTAAACGCTAATTTAGTGCCTTACCAGCTAATACATAGTCCATTTACTAATGGTAATCCGCTGATAGGTGAGCAGATTAAAACAGCTCTATTTTGGTCAGTTGAGGATATCAAGTGGATGAAAGAGGCGCTAAAACTTGCCAAGCAAGGCGCTGAGAGAGAAGAGGTGCCAGTAGGAGCTCTGTTGGTACATAACCAGCAAATTATTGGTCAGGGGTTTAATGAGCCGATTGGACGCTGTGATGCGACGGCTCATGCTGAAATCGTAGCGTTAAGAGATGCTTGTACACGCTTAAAGAATTATCGCTTGCCCCTAAAGACGACCTTATATGTGACTTTAGAACCCTGTACCATGTGCATGGGTGCGATGATTCATGCACGTGTAGATAGGCTAGTATATGCAGCGCATGAGCCGAGAGCAGGGATGCTTGGTAGTCAAATGAACTTGGCTGAACAGCCTTTTTATAATCATCGTATGCAAGTCGATGCAGGCTTGTGCCGTGAGCACAGCAGCCAGATGCTCAAAGATTTTTTTCGGCAGCGTAGAAAAGTGGCAAAAGCCAATCGCAAGATAAGCGATTAACAAGATATGATTCTTGCTGCTAGTGATAGGTCGCTTTGTTTGCTATAATATCGCCCTATTTACTTATTAATAGAGTGATTTTCTTATAATGCTTTGATAAGTAAGTGAAAAATGCTTTATTGATACTTTTATAATTATTTATGTGGTTGTAGAAATTGCCGACTTTAAGTGAGTATTATGACTGTTGCCAACCCTAACGCGAATACTAACAGTGAGAAGCCCTCATTGCGTTATCCTGTTATTTGTATTGATGGGCCAAGTGGCGCAGGTAAAGGCACAGTTACATGGCGCTTAGCACAAGCTTTAGGGTATCAGCTACTTGATTCAGGGGCGTTATATCGTATCGTTGGACTTAAGGCGTTTGAAGCTGGATTGATTACTGCTGATGCAAGCCAAACCATTGATGAGATGGCTGTATTAGCGTTAACTCAAAGCTTAGAGATTGCTTTTGTACCTAACAATGCATCAGGACGTGTCGATATTATCGTAAATGGTGATGCAGTAGGTGAGCAAGTTCGTAATGAAACGGTTGGTGGTTACGCATCACAGATAGCAGTATTTCCAAAAGTTCGTCGAGCATTGCTAACGCTGCAACAAGATATGGCAACTCGTTCAGGATTGGTTGCGGATGGTCGTGATATGGGTACAGTCGTGTTTCCAGACGCTGACGTCAAGGTATTTTTGACTGCCAGTGCTGAAGCGCGTGCCGAGCGCCGTGTAACACAGCTACTAAATGCTAGTCAAATAGCAGATTTTGAAGCGATTCTAGCGACGATTAAAGCCCGTGATGATCGTGATGAAAACCGTACAACGGCACCATCAAAGCCTGCAGCAGATGCGCTATTATTAGACAGCTCTGACTTAGATGCTGATGCGGTTTATAAGCAAGTAAAACAATATTGTCAGGATAAAGGTATTTGCTTCAATAGCCAATAATAACAAGGTAGTAAGTATGAAAAGGTTTCCTATAGGATTGATTTTAGTATAAAATTACAGTAGTAGATGCCAGTAATCTTTAGAAAAAAATGGAATCTACTGTTTAAAGGTCATAATTTAAAAAATATAACGCATTTTAATATAAGACAGTTGTTGCTAATGAGTTTGCTGAGGCATTCGCTTATTAGCAACAAACGTTTTTATATATGACTGCATAGGATATAAAACCAGTATTCTCGTTTTATACAGTCATAAATTTGATCCGTACTGTGCTGGACAGGATACGGCTATACAAAGGTAGACATAATGGAATCATTTGCTGAACTATTTGAAGCGAGCATCGAAGAAACAGGTCTGGATATCGAGCGTGGCTCGGTTATTACTGGTACTGTTGTCGCCATCGATAACGACTGGATCACTGTTGATACGGGTCTAAAATCTGAAGGTATCGTCGCTCGTGAAGAGTTTTTAAGCGAAGAAGGCGAACTTGAAGTTGAAGTTGGCGATACAGTAGACGTAGTGGTTGAAGCGGTTGATAACGGTATGGGTCAAACCTTACTGTCACGTGAAAAAGCCAAACGCGTTGAAACTTGGAATTTCCTTGAAAAAATCTCTGACAATGATGAGATCGTAAAAGGTATTATTTCTAGCAAAGTAAAAGGCGGCTTTACTGTAGATATCGGTTCAGTACGCGCTTTCTTGCCAGGTTCATTGGTAGATGTACGTCCTATCCGTGATACGACGCATCTAGAAGGTAAAGAGTTAGAATTTAAAGTTATCAAACTTGATCAAAAACGTAACAACGTTGTCGTTAGTCGCCGTGCCGTTATGGAAGCTGAAAACTCAGCTGAGCGCGAAGAGCTATTGAACAAGCTTGAAGAAGGTATCGAGATTGAAGGTATCGTTAAGAACCTAACTGATTATGGTGCATTCGTTGATCTTGGTGGTATTGATGGTCTATTACACATCACTGATATGGCATGGCGCCGTATTAAGCACCCATCTGAGGTTGTTGAAGTTGGTCAAGATCTTAAAGTTAAAGTACTTAAATTTGACCGTGAGCGCAATCGCGTCAGCCTAGGTCTAAAACAACTAGGTACTGATCCTTGGGATAACGTTGGCGGCACATACCCAGTGGGTAGCGTTGTTAAAGCTCGTGTAACCAACTTGACTGATTATGGTTGTTTCGCTGAAATCTCTGAAGGTATTGAAGGTCTAGTACACGTATCAGAGATGGATCATACCAACAAAAACATCCATCCGTCGAAAGTTGTTCAAGTGGGTGATGAAGTTGAAGTAATGATCCTTGATATCGACGAAGAACGTCGTCGTATCAGCTTAGGTATCAAGCAAACTCTAGCCAATCCATGGGATGAGTTTGATAAGAAACATGAGCGCGGTGATAAAATCACTGGTACGATCAAATCAATCACTGACTTCGGTATCTTTATCGGTCTAGATGGCGGTATTGATGGTCTAGTTCACTTGTCAGACATTTCTTGGAATGAAACTGGTGAAGATGCTATCCGTAACTACAACAAAGGCGACACCGTTGAAGCAATGGTATTGTCTGTAGACTCAGAAGCCAATCGTATCAGCCTAGGCGTGAAGCAATTAACTTCAGATCCATTTAACGAATACCTAGTCAACAATGACCGCGGTGCTATCGTTAATGGTAAAGTAAAAGAAGTAGACGCTAAAGGCGCTACTATCGAACTTGCTGATGAAGTTGAAGCGTATCTACGTGCCTCAGAGATTCAACGTGACCGCGTTGAAGATGCGACTAAGCATCTAACTGTTGGTGATGATGTAGAAGCGAAAATCATCAGTGTTGATCGTAAAACACGTAATATCAGCCTGTCTATCAAAGCGAAAGACGAAGCTGAAGAGCGTCAAGCGATTAAAGAGTTAAGTAGCACAACTACGACTAGTACTGCTGCTGGTTCTGATGCACAACCAAAAACAATTGGTGACTTGATCAAAGAACAAATGCAGTAAGCTATTTACCGCTAATGTTATAATCTTATAAAAGAAAGCGACTCCGGTCGCTTTTTTTTATGGCTAAATTTTAGTATTAACGATAATTGATACAGTTTTTTCCTTGATAGAGGAACTCTTGTTTCCAATTTCCTTCAATATCCGCTATCATTTACAACATCGAGTAACGAGATGTAAAATCAGATCAAAGTCATTATAAATGAACAGATATTTAGTCAACAATCGCGTGGTTGTCAGCTAATATTTTATAATATCTGTGGTGATCATTTTAGTTATTTCCATCATCTTATCTATCAATGAACAAGGCAAGTATGATAATGCAGCAAACAATCAATAAGTCCGAATTTATTAGTAATCTGAGTGCAAATTGTGACACGATGACAGATACCGTTGTCGATGACGCCGTACGCGAGATATTAAACTTGATGACTCATACGCTCGCCAATGATGGTCGAGTAGAAGTTCGTGGGTTTGGCAGTTTTTGTCTTCATCATCGCCGTGCTCGTATGGGTCGCAATCCTAAAACGGGTGAAAGCGTACCAGTACCTGCAAAAGCAATTCCGCATTTTAAGCCAGGCAAGGCATTACGTGAAGCTGTAAACGAAAAAGTAGCAGGCGGCCAATAAGCCAGTTGAAGTAATATAAGATATTCTACCGATCTACTACTAAAGTATGAGCCGATTTTTCTTATTTATACTAACCCTTTTATGACGTAGTAATCTCAATCAGTATGGCTTAGTTTTTATCCATTTATCTGTTCTATTAAAAACTTAAGGAGACGTCTGATGCGTATTTTATTATTAGTGCTGCTATTTTTGAGCTTCGCTTACTCGCTAGGTTTGGTATTGGCAAACAATACTGAAGTTGGCGTCAATCTTTTGTTTTCGCAAGCACCAACGATGAATTTAGGCTTGCTAATGATACTTTGCCTCATACTTGGTATCGTTATAGGTATCTTGTTAGCACTACTAATTTTCCGTGTTTTGCAAAATAAGTGGGAAATATCGCGTCTACAAAAGGCAAATACCAATTTGCAAGAGCAGATAACCCAAGCCAATATGGTGATTGATCGTCAAGCGAATGCGCCTACTGTAGAAGAAGCTGTTTATGGTGCAACAGCGGTCAATGTACAGGATACGACAATGCCCAATGCTCATCCCAACGCCAATGTGCATGATGGGTCAAGTTTGACCAAGCAAAAACGCGATTACTAATAATTTGTAATATGCATTTTCACTGCTGATTATAAATATAATAATTTGATAAACCTGATATAAAGAAGCATAACAATGAACAACGCAATTAATTCTCCTGTCATCGTTGCATTAGATAATATGACAAAGGATGCCTCTCTTGCATTAGCTGACCAATTAGATCCGGCATTATGCCGATTGAAAGTAGGTAAAGAGCTGTATACCCGCTGTGGCCCTGAGATAGTCAAAGCACTGCATCAGCGCCAATTTGAGGTTTTTTTAGACCTTAAATTTCACGATATCCCCAATACCACTGCACAAGCAGTATTGGCTGCCGCTGAGCTTGGTATATGGATGGTCAACGTCCATGCAAGTGCCGGTTACGATGCGATGTCATTGGCAAAACAGCGCTTGCTAGATAATGATTTTGACACGCTATTGATAGCAGTGACTGTCTTAACATCTATGGACAATGAAGCACTCATACAAACGGGCATCACCGACGGCTTAGAGGCACAAGTGAGCCGCTTAGCACAATTAACCAAGCAAGCATGTCTTGATGGTGTAGTATGCTCAGCACAAGAAGCAAAGGCATTAAAGGCATTATGTGGTCAGGACTTTAAACTGATTACGCCTGGTATCCGTCTGCTAGATGATAATGCTGATGATCAAAAGCGTATTTGTACGCCAAAACAGGCATTACTTGATGGCTCTGATTATTTGGTGATAGGGCGCTCAATTACTCAAGCAGTAGATCCTGCAGCGAAATTACAGTTAATACTCCAAAGTCTCTAATTTTTCAATCAGATACTTCAGTCAAAAAGTAAAAAGACAGCCTAATCCGCTGTCTTTTTACTTTTTGTACCTAGATGAAAAGGTGCTAAACTATTTATGTTTATTTAATGATATAGGCTGCTATGAAATTACAGATTTTGAGTGACTTACATATTGACAGTTATATACGTCAATCCCATCCGATAGGGCATATTCCCAAAACCGACGCAGACATCATACTGGTGGCGGGAGATACAGCAAATAGCGATATTGGTATGCCATGGCTACAAGAGCAAGCAGCGCGCTTACAAGTCCCTCTAATCACTATCGCTGGTAATCATGAGTACTTTAATGAAGACGTGCTGCATTTTGATAAAAAGCTGGCGACTTGGGACAATTATGATAGTGAATCAAAGCAGGGCGTACGATTTTTGCAGTGTCAGCATATTGATATCGGAGAGGTGCGCATTTTAGGTTGTACGCTTTGGACAGATTATCAATATCAAGCCAATGAAGAGACTAGGGCAGTGGCAATGCGCTTTATGCGTGACTACAAACAGATCTATGCCGGCAGCGAGCTGTTTTCACCTGAAATGTCGATACAGATTCATGCTAAGCAGCGTCAATGGCTTAAACAAGCATTGATAACGGCAAAAGCACTGGGCAAAAAAACCGTGGTGATGAGTCATCATAGCATCAGTCCATTATCTGTCTCTGAGAAGTATGCTGAGCTACCAAGTAATGCCGCATTTATCAGTGATTTATCAAGCTGGATGTATGAAGAGTGGGCACCAGCACTATGGGTGCATGGGCATACGCATGAGGCATTTGATTACCACATTCATAAGACGCGCGTTATCGTCAATCCGCGTGCTTATCCAAATGAGGTTAGTAGTACGGCATTATCGTTTACATGGGATAGAGTGATTGATATCGGTTAGTCAAACGTAATAAATATAAGTCTTTCTTTTTTGATTTCACCGTGTCATAGCGTTTCAGTTCTCATAAAATTAACGGGTCTGCTCTCAATATATTTGCTTTAGATTATATTGCAATTGGACTTATATTTGGTTCATTCCTGTCGAAAAATCTGATAGGCTTGTGTGATGAGTAAACTTCCTAATAACACCACATCGAGCCTATCCGCTGAGAAGCTTGCGAGTCATACTCCAAGTGCACCAGCGCCCTCACATCTTCCTGATAGTATGATGTCGTCGGTCAGGTTGTTGCCTGAAGATAAGCGCCTGATTTTATTTACCAGACATTCTCTGCGTGAGCGCTCTGATGGTAATGGCTTTGCCAGTTATCAGCTGCCATTGACACCCAAAGGTCGTGTATTGGCAAAATCTTGGGGTCGTTGGTTGGCAGGACATCTGCCGTATTCGCTCGATGTTGATAGCATCTCAAGCCCGATTGGTCGCTGTCTTGATACGGCGCAGCTAATGCAAGAAGGGGCAGGACTACGGCGTGATATCGCTCACCAGTCATTGTTGGTTGAGCCTGGTAGCTTAGTGACCGAACCTGATATTGCAAACCCCATCTTTAAAGAGATTGGTGTTCTCAATTTTATCAATCGATTCTTGCAAGGCAATCTTGAAGGCACTAAAAACGCTTATCAGGGCGGTCTCGATATTCTGTCGCTTTTTTATCAAAATCAGCCGCAACACGGGCATCTAATGCTCGCTGTCAGCCATGACACTTTATTATCTGCATTCTTAGCAGTGATGTTTGATGTTGTTGAGATTGATTGGAACGATTGGCCAAAAATGATGGAAGGGGTATTTTTGTGGTTTGATGACAAGCCATTCGAGCAGGCAAGTGCGTATTTTGTCTGGCGCGGTGAAGTTTATGTACGTCCAATACACACTTTGCTTGAAGCCTACCGTACTGCTGGCTTTCATCCAAATAAACTATTATTGCCACCAGAAGTAAAATGGACATAAGCGTTATTTACGAAATTATTAATTACTTTCTGAGCAGGCATAAAAAAACCTTGCCCCAGTATTAGAACCAGTGACAAGGTTTTAGTTATGATGTTATCGAAGCATCATACGGTCTAAAGGCAACCAATCTTAAGCTAGTAAGCCTTTGATGGTTTTGTTTAGGCGGCTCTTACGACGAGCAGCTTTATTCTTATGAAGAATACCTTTGTCAGCCATACGATCAAGAACCGGTACCGCTTTTTTGTAAGCTTCGGTAGCCGCGTCATAATCTTTAGCAGCGATAGCCGCGTCAACACGTTTCAAATAAGTACGAACCATAGAGCGTTGTGACGCAGAGTTCTGACGACGTTTGGTGTTTTGACGGGCGCGTTTACGAGCTTGTGCAGTATTAGCCACGCGAATCTCCTTGATAAAGACAGATAAAATTATGAATGTGGATTGCAATAAAGGGTTTAACCATCATCGATAACGAGCAGCCGTCTCGCCGAACATGATGTCGATGCCTACTATTAAAGTATCTGATAGTAATAAATCATCGCAAGCGCCAAAACTGTTTGGAATAATTAAACAGTGTTGACGTGTAAAGCCGGTTATCTTAGCAAATTATCGCCCTTAGGACAATAAGTTTGATGATTAATGCTTAAAGAAGTTACGGCATTACGTGGATGAGCGGGATTTTATGCCTTTAATAGGTATTTATAAAGGTATTTATCATAATATTGAGTAAGTATTTGAGTCCAAACGAGCGTATGAGCTGAGTAAAACTGTTTGCTGATAAAATCTCTTACAATAAATCATGCATAATAGCCTCGATGATTGATTAATTTAGGTATGATACTACAGTGGTCAGCGTCACCGACGGGCTTTAAAAAGTCACATTTTTGACGATCATAAGTATTCCAACACTCTATAAATGGATAGGATATGCAGCGAAAAGCAATGGTAATAGGTGCAACGGGATTGGTCGGGCAACATCTTGTAAAGCAGCTGAGTGAGATTTATGACACATTGATTGTGATTGCACGGCGTCCGCCTCGTTACATCAATGCGAGCATGCGTTTTTATCAGGTAAATGATTTTGACAACTTAGCCGAAATCTTTGCAAGCATTGGCGCTGATCGAAAAACGGATGCTTTTAGTTGCTTGGGCACCACCAAAAAACAAGCGGGTAGTGATGAAGTTTTTCGCAAGATTGACCATGATTATAATGTTGGTTTCGCCAAACTTTGCCAAGAGAAAGGCGTTGAAAACTTCTTTTTATTGTCCTCGATGAATGCTGACATCAACAGTCGCTTTTTATATAATCGAGTAAAGGCTGAAACGGAAGAGTCCATAATGGCATTAGGGTTTGCCCAATTGGTTATTTTCCGTCCATCATTACTACTTGGTAAACATAAGGGTCGCCCGCTTGAAAGTCTGGGACAAAAAGCCTTTCAGCTTATCTCGCCATTGGTGTCCGAGTCATTATCCTTACATCCTATTTCAGCTAAGCGTGTCGCTAGTGCCATGGCGATGAGCGCCCATGATATCTATCATCGCAGTAAATACCGCAGCGAACCCGTGATTAAAACCACTGATATTATCGAAAATAAACAGATGCTTGCGATGACCCGCGTAAAACATTAAGCTATTAATCAGATAAATTTTACATTTATTACTACTATAATAAATAGCCTAAGTAATGTTTAAGTTCAATAAATCAAAACAATTTAACCATAACAGACAAGGAGTCTCACCATGCCAGAATCAGCAACAATGACCAAAGAAAACTTTGTAACTTGTGATTTATTAGATGCCAATCCTGAATCACAGGTATGCCTGCCTAATATCGAAGGTAAATCGTTTTATAGTTTTGGCGGTAAAGATAAATTCTGCGGTGAGATTGTGACCGTCAAATGTTTTGAAGATAATAGTCGCGTCAAATCGTTGCTTAGCAGTGATGGTAAAGACAAAGACGGTAATGGCAAGGTGTTGATCGTTGACGGCGGTGGTTCGATGCGTTGTGCGCTGTTAGGCGACATGATTGCACAGTCGGCTATTGATAATGGCTGGGCAGGGGTCATTGTATATGGCTGTGTTCGTGATGTTGATGATATGGCAGCAATGGATATCGGGGTCATGGCGCTTGGTTGTATCCCGCGTAAATCAAATCGCCGCGATGAAGGTCAAACCGATCTTGAAATCAGCTTTGGTGATTTAACGCTAAATTCTGGTATGTTTGTCTACGCAGACAATAACGGCATTATCGCTAGTGACAAGCCATTAATTTAGAGGCAAAGTCTGTTTTTGAAGAATTCCCTATAAAGACCTTGGCTCGCAAGCTAAGGTCTTTCCGTTTATCAGCCCTATTCTTAGCCATAAATCTTTATTTTATAAAGTGTTTGGCTCTTGGTGTTTTCTATAATAATGCTATGTGACAAACCGTTACGGCATAAATTTTGGTAATTGCGCAAATATTCGTATAATAGCTTTCTGACTCTTAACATTGATCTTACCCTTTATGCCTATCACTGCTTTGACTGACGCCTTTGCCCCGATTAACCAGCAATTATTCCCTATCCAAAATGCCCAGCGTCGCTGGCTTGCACCTGTGCACGGTGCAGTCAGCAGCTTATGGCTGGCAAGTTTAGTACAAGCACCTATATGGAATGTTGCCGAGCGTCTAAAAGTCGTAGTGACGCGTGACCAAAATCAGCTGAATCAAATAGAGACAGAATTGGCGTTTTGCGGCGTGGATGCTCATGTATTTCCTGATTGGGAGACGCTGACCTATGATGAGTTGTCACCGCATCAAGATATTGTCAGCGAGCGTATCAATTTATTAACTGATATGCCAACGTCAGGCGTGCTATTGATATCTGTGCAAGCATTAATGCACCGCGTCGCACCGCCAAGCTGGTTAATTGGACAGCATTTTGATTTAAGTGTTGGCGATCAATTTGATATCAATACCCAACGTACCTTATTAGCAAAAGCAGGTTATCGAACGGTAGACAACGTTTTTGAGCCGGGGGAATTTGCGGTACGTGGTAGTATCATTGATATCTTTGCCATGGGTCAGCCATTCCCGCTACGTCTGGACTTATTCGATGATGAAATCGAAACGATTCGCTTCTTTAATCCGCAGACCCAACGGACATTAACTGTCGATGACCTAAAAGTCATGATGAGTGGCAACGATAGTAGTATGGGCAAAGAGTCATTGTCGCTACTGCATAAACTGCCAGATATCTCAAAGCCTATTAAACAGTTTCAGATCCTACCCGCAAAAGAGTTTCCACTTGATGAAGGGCGTGAAACCTTTCGCACCAATTTTGCTGCCATGTTCCCCAATAGCAATAGCCGTAAGTTCGAATTACATAAAGATGTGATGGCAGGCATTGCGAGTAGCGGACTGGAATATTATCAGCCACTCTTTTTTGATTTAAAAGATTGGACGGTAGAGAGTAGTTTATTTGCTTATCTGCCAAGCGATACGCTATTCATCACTGATGAGCTAATTAACGAGAAACAGGCGGATTATTGGTCCCAAATCCAGCGCCGCTATGAAGAGCGCCGTCATGATATTGATAAGCCTATTGTCGCCCCTGAGTTGCTGTATTTATTGTCAAATACTCTTAACGAGCATCTCAATCATTATCCACGGGTGATACTCAGTGCACTTAATGAACTGTCGACAATGAATGATGCATCTGCGATTGACGAGACAGTATTGGAGAGTCCATTACAGTTATCTGAGCAACCACAGTTAGATTTTGTTCAGAATAAGCAACAAGGCTTGGTGACCTTAAGTGCGCAAGAGCCACCGCAGTTGGCCGTCAATCATCAAAAAGCAGAGCCACTTACTGAGCTGCTAGCGTTTTTAGAGCTACAAGCGCAAACAGCAACACCAGTATTGATAGTATCTGAGACAGCAGGTCGTCGTGAGATTCTTATTGAGCTGTTTAAGGGTAAGATTGAGATCAAGGCTTATGACAGCTTTGAGGCATTTTTAGCTGCCGATAAAACTACTGGTCTTAATGCTAAAAAGCTGCCACAGGTTGGGCTAACGGTTGCGCCTATTGAACGTGGCGTCTATGTGCCAGAGCGTTTGGTATTAATTAGTGAAACGCAATTATTTGGTCGGCAAGTGCTGCAAACGCGCCGCCGTCGCCAAAGCGGTGTATCAGAAGAGTTCTTGGTTAAAAGCGTGACTGAAATAACTGATGGTAGTCCAGTCGTTCATATTGAGCATGGCATTGGACGTTATAATGGTTTAATAACCTTAGATGTCGGAGATGGTGAGCAAGAATTTATTCACCTAAAATACGCTGATGATGCCAGTATTTACGTGCCGGTTGCCAATCTGCAAATAATTAATCGCTATAGCGGCGGCGACCCAGCGCTTGCGCCATTGCACAAGATTGGTAGTGGAAAATGGGACAAAGCTAAACAGAAAGCGCTTGAGCAAATCCATGATGTCGCAGCTGAGTTGCTTAATATACAAGCACGGCGTGAGGCAAAGGTCGGTATTCATTTTAAAATAGATATCTCGCAATACGAGCTGTTTGCTAGTCAGTTTGCCTTTGAAGAAACACCGGATCAAGCCAGCGCTATTCATGCAGTCATGGAAGATATGAAGCAGAATCAGCCCATGGATCGTCTCATCTGTGGTGATGTAGGTTTTGGTAAAACGGAAGTAGCCATGCGCGCGGCATTCATTGCGGTCAGTGCTGGTTATCAAGTAGCGGTGCTGGTGCCGACTACCTTGCTAGCCGGTCAGCATGAAGACAATTTCCGCAATCGTTTTGCTGATTGGCCAGTACGTATTGAAACGCTTTCGCGCTTTGGCGGTAAAAAACATCAAGACACTGTGCTAACAGACCTTGAGGCAGGCAAGGTTGATATCGTCATTGGTACGCATAAGTTATTACAGCCCGATGTAAAGTTCTCTAATCTAGGTCTAATGATTGTTGACGAAGAACATCGCTTTGGGGTGCGCCATAAAGAGCGTATTAAGGCGATTCAGACTGATGTTGATAGTATGTCGATGACAGCGACGCCCATCCCGAGAACGCTCAATATGGCGCTCTCGGGTATGCGTGATATGTCGATTATTGCCACGCCACCAGCCCGTCGTCTTGCGATTAAGACCTTTGTCATGCAGAAGACCGACGCTTTGATGAAAGAGGCTATCTTGCGTGAGCTGTTGCGTGGTGGTCAAGTTTATCTATTGCATAACGATGTGGCCAGTATTGAGCGTATGGCAGAGACCATACGTGAACTAGTGCCTGAAGCGCGAGTAGGGGTCGCTCATGGGCAAATGCAAGAACGTCAACTAGAACAAGTCATGCAGCAGTATTATCATAAAAAATTCAATGTGCTAATTTGTTCGACCATTATCGAAACCGGTATTGATGTACCGAATGCTAATACCATTATTATAGAGCGCGCGGATAAGTTTGGTTTGGCTCAATTACATCAGCTGCGTGGTCGCGTGGGTCGAAGTCATCATCAAGCTTATTGCTATCTACTTGTACCGTCTATTAAGGGGCTTAAAGGAAATGCCAAGCGCCGATTGCATGCTATTGAGCGCGCTAACACATTAGGTGCAGGTTTTATGCTGGCAAGTGAAGATTTGGAGATTCGCGGTGCTGGGGAAATACTTGGTAAGCAGCAAAGTGGTAATATGCAGGCAATTGGTTTCAGTCTATATATGGATATGCTGGAGCGAGCAACGAAGGCGATTAAAGCCGGTAAAGAGCCTGATTTAAGTACACCATTATCACTAACCAGTGAAATTAATCTGCATAGCTCGGCACTGATACCAGAAGAGTATCTGCATGATGTGCATCAGCGTTTGTTATTTTATAAACGTATTGGCAATGCCGATGATAAAGAGGCACTGACTGATATTCGAACTGAAATGATTGATCGTTTTGGTGTTTTGCCAGACCAGACCAAGCAGTTATTTGCGGTTCATGGTCTACGCATACAAGCCGAGCCTTTGAAAATTAATAAAATTGATGCTAATAGCAGCAGCATGACCTTAGAGTTTGCGCCTGATACACCCGTTGATGCGTTAGCGATTATTAAATTGATTCAAAGCAACGGGCAGCGCTATCGTATGAATGGTGCTTCTGGCATTCGCTATCAGGATGCTGATAAATTGGCCACACCGCAGCAGCGTGTCACGGTGATTCAAGAGTTATTAAGCTATTTTAGCAAGCATATGGTGGTAGAGCAGGTTTAGGATATTCAATCATCACTATATACCATGGAAAATAGCTGTTTAACCTTTACCTTATAGACTAAGAGATTTAAAAAGCAGGACATTTAGACAATAAATCATGACGCTATTTTATCGATTGGATAACTGATAAAATAGCGTCACTGTATTTTTACCTTAAATATCTGTTTTAAATTTTAAGCCTAATCTTTCTTTCTTATTCTTTTACTTGAGTTTCATAACAAGAGAACCGCCATTATGTTCCAACTTCATCATAAACTTGCTGCCGATAGTTTTTTAGTGGGTGATTTTCCACTATCAACCTGTCGCTTAATCAATGATTGCCAGTTTCCATGGTTGATATTGGTGCCACGAGTATCAGGCATCAAAGAATTGTATGAATTGTCTGAGGCAGACCAAACGCAGTTTTTGCGTGAATCGAGCTGGTTATCAAGTCAGCTCGCTAAAACTTTTCAGGCAGATAAAATGAATGTGGCAGCACTCGGTAATCAAGTACCACAGCTTCATTTTCATCATATTGTCCGCTATCAAAACGATATGCAGTGGCCAAATCCGGTATGGGGCGTTCCTGCAGTGCCTTATAGCAAAGAAGTATTGGCGCAAATGCAACAGACTTTGATGATGGCACTGCGCGGTCATCATCAAATGCCGTTTGATTGGCAGATGTAATTAACTACTTATTGATATTTAACATTGCTTGGTACATGTCAGTTAAAAAGAGTCAGATGTCTTATCTGGCTTTTTTGCCATTAGCTCGAACTTGATAATTATGTTCAGTACAAAGGTTTTGAGATGATGATTTCATTGACTTTGGTAACAAAATAAATGACAAACGGTATACTTTGAGGACTCAATGACATAGCTGTTAATAAAATTAGAACGTATAATGTACAAGTCAGCTATTTACTTTTTCTTATATTATTTATAAAGATAATGTACACGACCTATACTATCTTTATAAGCACCTTCAATGACCTCTCTGTTCTAAGCGAATTGCTATCATGTCCTTTTTAGACACCTTTAGCCCAAAAAAATCTATACAGGGTAATGATGTCTGTCGATTTGATTATCCTGAAGTCTTTGTCCTTATACTCAGCGTAATACTGCTCGCTATCCACTTTGACTTCAGTCCAACTTCGATGGCGCTTCTAGTCGTCGTCTGCTTACCTAGCCTCATGATTTTAATTTACAACTTTCGTCGTCAAAAAAGCTTTTGGACGTCTAATATAGTTATTATTTTATTGTCTACGGTTATAGGTTCTATTCAGCTTTGTCCTATTATCTCATTAAGTTTAGCGTCGTTGATCGGATTGCGTATTATTATTAGCAGCCCTGAGAATCATCTAAAGCTGGTTTCTGTATCCATCGTTACCATCATTATTTTTTACTACGTTAGTGTCATTTTGAGTAGTGCCGAGATAGATTGTCACACCACTTGGATAACGCCTATCATCTTGCTAGCAACGATGATCGTAATGCTTTGTCACTTTCGTCATATATATTATGAGTATATCCATTATGAGGCACGGGCTGAGCAAGTCGTTGGGCGCTTAAGTACGATGGTGTCGGTAATCAATAAGTTGACACGTTTCGTACCACCGCAAGTATGGGAGCCTATTGTCAAAGCGGACGGTCCGGTTACTGTCGCTAATAAACGCGCTAAGCTGACGATTATGTTTTCAGATATCGTTGGTTTCACTGAGCTGTCTGATAGCTTAAGTGCGGATAACTTGGCTGATATTTTAAACACGTATATGCACTGTATGACTTTGATCGCCAATAAACATGGGGCAGTATTAGATAAGTTTATTGGTGATGGCATGGTATGTTTTTTTGGAGAGCCTAATAGCCGTGGTCCGCGTCAAGATGCCCTAGATTGTGTAGCTATGGCAATAGATATGCGCCGTGAAATGCGCACATTGAGGCAAAAATGGCGATTGATGGGCTTTGAGGGATTATATATACGCGTAGGCATTAGCACAGGCTACTGTCATGTTGGTAACTTTGGTAGTAATAATCGTCTGAGCTATACGCTGATTGGCAAAGAGGCCAATCTGGCTTCAAGGCTTGAAGCTGTCGCTGGTAAGGGCGAAATATACATTAGCGAGAGCACTCACGACTATATCGCTCATGATTTTGACTGCGAATACGCAGGTGCTTTCCCGCTAAAAGGTTTTGATGATAAAGTAAGTGCTTGGAAAGTATTAGATCCAGATGAAAATAAAGGCAAGTTATCGAAATGGGTAGACCACACGCTTCCAGGTTTTAATCTGCATTTGAACTTTAGAGACATGCAAGATAACGATTATCAAGATATTAGAAGTCGTCTTAATCTTGCACTTGCACGTATTGAGCAAGAAGAACAATCTGCCGCTATTAAAATTGATGCAGCCAGCAAAAAAGAAGGGAAGCATAAATAATTTATAGCAATACTATAATGATAGTAAATAATTTTCTTTGCTCATGAATAGATTGTGATTACTTAAAGTATCAGATATTGGAATAGGAAAAAGCCAGCTATAAGACATAGTTGGCTTTTTTATGAGTATAAAGTCATCAATAATTAGTGATTTTCTTTGGCATGGTTCAAAGTGTACTTAGGAATTTCGATGGTTAAATCGTCATCCTCGAGCATCACCTGACAAGACAAGCGTGAATCAGGTTCCAGCCCCCAAGCACGGTCGAGTAAGTCAGCTTCGATATCATCCATCTCATCTAAGCTATTAAAACCTTTACGTACGACGACATGGCAAGTTGTACAAGCTTTTGACATCTCGCAAGCATGTTCAATCTTGATGCCTTTTTCTAATAAGGCTTTACATAAGTTTTCGCCTGCTGCTAATTCAACTTCGATGCCTTCAGGGCAAATTTCATGATGGGGTAGTACAGTGATTTTTGGCATAAGGTAGTCTATCCGGTGCTAATCCATTTAAAATAACATCTAAAAGTATAAAAATATGCTTAATTTGACACGTCAGTAATATGGTAAAGCATTTCTTTTACCAGTCTTTGGCGCTGGTACCTGCCATACTGGTCTTGACGCTTTGATTCATGATAAGAGCAGCAAAAGCGTCGCTATGCGGTTTAAGCGCCAGCTTTTTTGCATCAATAAGGGTTAAGTCATTGGTATCAAGCGCAACTTGCAAGTCTTGCATAGTGTGTGCCAAAGACTGCTTAGCATCTTCTGAAAGTAAAGCGTCAAAATCTTTCAATGCCGATTGCAGTGCCAGTATCTCACGTTCTGATTCAACCTTGGTTTCAATCAATGAGCGCGCGTTTTTGTCTTCTTCAGCGTATTTAAATCCTGCAATGAGTAACTGTTCTTTTTGTTCATCAGACAAGCCATAAGAGGGCACAATCTCAATTTTACTTTCGGTCTTGGTAGTGGTTTCTTGTGCACTCACTGTCAGTTGCCCATTAGCATCAATGCTAAAAGTCACTTCGATTCGCGCAAATCCCGCTTTCATAGGCGGAATACCGTATAGCTCAAAGCGTCCCAGTGAGCGGCAGTTATCGACAGTCTCGCGCTCACCTTGTACCACATGAATCACCATGCCAGTCTGGCCATCTTGATAAGTGGTAAATATTTGGCGTTTCTTAACTGGAATAGGGGTATTACGCGGGATAAGCACTTCAACCAAACCGCCCATGGTTTCAAGACCAAGCGATAGCGGAGTGATATCTAACAACAATAAATTATTATCACTATCACCGTTGACCAATTGATGTGCAGTTTGTGCCGCACCTAAAGCAACGACTTCATCTGGATTTAATCGACAAAGTGGCTGCTTTGCAAAAAAATCAGTAACCACTTGTTTAACAGCAGGCATGCGGGTCGAGCCGCCAACTAAAATAACTTCATCTAAGTCAGATGTTGAAATTTTGGCATCACGTAATACTTGTTCGCAAACGCTCAAGGTGCGGCGACTCACTGGGTCTACAATGACTAATAAATCTTCACGGCGCAATATGCCCTTAAAAGATTGCTCATTCACGACGATATCAATATCGACTTGCTCAGTATCCGTCAGTGCTTGTTTATAAGCTTTGGCTTGTTGGGCGAGTATCGACTTGTCATGCAGGCTGACGTCTTTAGGATCAATATTTAACTGCTTGATCAGCCAATTGGTCAATAAGCGATCGATATCATCACCACCAAGTGCACTATTACCACCTGTCGCTAGCACCTCAAAAACGCCATCGTTTAGTTTCAAAATCGACACATCAAACGTACCGCCGCCCAAATCATAGATAAGGTAATGTTTCTCGATACCTGCATCAGTTGCTTGGTCGAGTCCATAAGCAACCGCAGCTGCAGTAGGTTCGTTCAACAGACGCAGTACCTTGATGCCAGCTGCTTGAGCGGCGTCTTTAGTAGCTTGACGCTGTGCTTCATCAAAATAGGCAGGCACGGTAATGACCGCACCTTGAATGCTATCCTCAGGCAATGCGTGAGCAGCACGCTGTTCTAGCGCTGCTAAGATACGCGCTGACACTTCAACAGGAGATACGGCTCCTTGCGCAGTGACAAAAGCTGGCATTTCATCTTTGCCACCGCTTAGCTCATAAGGATGAGAGAATTTGATATCAGCTTGGCTACGACCCATAAAGCGCTTGGCTGAAATAATGGTATTTTTTGGATCATCTACTACGTGGGCGAGGGCGTCCGAACCAACCAATGGGCTACCTTCACTTGGATAATACACCACAGAAGGCAACAAGGTATCTGTCGCTGTGCTTGCTTGCAAAACTTGAGCTTTGCCTGAGCGTACCACGGCGACCAATGATCGCGTGGTACCAAGGTCAATGCCTAGGCCAAAACGATGCTCGTGAGGTCGGGTGCTTTGATTGGGTTCAGCAATTTGCATTAAGGACATAAGATAACTCAAAGATAAAATGAATAAGTGAAATGATACAAAGACGATAAATAGACTATGGTTAGTACAACATAAAATAGTTTTGCTATAAATGTTTGAATATAGAAACTAGCCATTAAAGGCTTTTAGAGTCAAGATTATACGAGATAATTGGTCTTACTTTAATCGTCGCTTTTTAAAACTTCTGAAACGTATTATAAATTGAGCCGTTATTATTATATTCAATAATAACGCTACTAATAAGCGCGTTAATTACACATATAAATCATCATCATCTAAATGTGTAGCTGCCGAAATTCCATCAATGGCTGTCACGACGTCAGCATTTAACTTCACCAGAAATTTCAGCTTTTGGGTAGAATCAATAGCGGTTTGCCAGTCTTGAGACTCATAAGCGTTTTTAAAGCTTGCTGACTGCTTTGCTAGACGTTCTATAATCTGTGGATGTAACTGCTTTAGCGTTGCTATGTCTTGAGCACCAATAGCGTCATCCAAATCCATACGCATTTCCATAGCGTCTTCTAAGAAGTCCAGATCTGCGATGGAATGCTCTAGACTTTGCGCTTGACCTGCCATATCTAACAAGTAGCTGGCTCGACTATCAGGCGAACTCAGAGTTTGATACCCTTGATTAATAAGCGCTGATGCTTGCTCAGATTGCTGCTGTACTTTTGCAATATTGGCTATATTTTTTGCTACATTGTCAGGATGATAGCGTTTTTGCAAAAAACGTAAACGCTGATCCAAATTGTCTTGTACAACCTCAAACTGTACGGGCTGCTCAAATAAGGCAAAAAAATTATCAAACTGTGGTTCTAATACGTTGTCTGTCATATCGTCTGCCTTTATTTTATTTATTATTTTAAGGGCTTCTATTTTATATAATAAAAACGGTTAAACCGTAAAAGACTCACCGCAGCCACATTCGCCTTTCTGATTAGGATTACTGAATTTAAAGCCTTCATTGAGACCTTCTTTTTCATAATCCATTAATAGACCATCGAGATATACCAAGCTTTTAGGGTCAATAAAAATACTAACACCAAGGCTCTCATAACGGGTGTCGTTTTCATCAGGGATATCGACGAACTCTAAAACATAAGCCAAGCCTGAACATCCTGCCGTACGAATACCCACTCGTATGCCTTCGCCTTTACCGCGATTGTCCAAAAACTCACGCACATGTTGAGCGGCGCGTTCTGTCATTTCAATCATGCCAACTCCCATTGACTATCAATAATAGGGATAAAAATTCAAAATAAATAACGAAATAAATAAAAGGTGACAATTACATAACCGTCATTGTCACCTCCTTGGCGTTAGCCGCTTTTTGGCAGCTTGCGCTTTCATACAGAGAACAAGTTGCTAAACAATATATATTAAACAGCTTATACACTACTTAATATAGCTGGTCATTTTAACGACGACTGGGCTCAAGCAGGAACATGCTTGCCTTTATAATCACTAATAGCAGCTTTAATCGCATCTTCTGCTAGTACAGAACAATGTACTTTTACTGGTGGCAATGCCAATTCTTCAGCAATGTGACTGTTTTTAATTTCACCAGCTTGATCCAAGCTTTTGCCTTTTAGCCACTCAGTAACGAGCGAGCTTGACGCAATGGCTGAACCACAACCGTAAGTTTTGAAGCGTGCATCTTCGATAATACCGTTATCATCGACTTGGATTTGTAAACGCATGACATCACCACAGGCTGGTGCGCCGACCATACCAGTGCCGACGTTTTTGGCATTTTTATCAAGATTGCCAACGTTGCGTGGATTTTCGTAATGATCAATAACTTGGTCACTATAGGCCATGGGGTTTTCTCCTGGTTAGATGATGAGCTGTCATTTAATGACTGTCTTCGTTAATGGGTTACTGGCTCATCGATAATTGGGGTCAAACACTTAATGTATAATTGTCTGATTCATTAGCTATGGCGATATTTTTATGTTTAATAGAAAAAGTAAATAAAAATATCGCTGTTGCCATTATTTTTAAAATTATAAAGCTTAAATGTAGTATCAGTGCTCAGACCATTCTACTGAATCTAAATCAACGCCTTCTTGATACATATCCCAAAGTGGCGATAGCGCACGTAATTTATCAACAGCTTGATGCATCTGGGTGATAACCGTATCAATGTCTTCTTCAGTAGTATAACGACCAAAGCTAAATCTGATTGAGCTATGTGCCAACTCATCTGGGCGACCAATAGCGCGCAAGACATAAGATGGCTCAAGAGTCGCTGACGTACAAGCTGAACCTGATGAGACAGCTAAGTCTTTTAGCGACATCATCAGTGATTCGCCTTCAACAAAGTTAAAGCTGATATTTACAATATTAGGTACGCTGTTTTCTAAATCACCGTTTAGATAAATCTCTTCAATATCTTGTAGACCATCCCACAGTTTTTGGCGTAATTTTGCCGCATGTGCATTGTCTTCTTGATAGCGCTGATTAGCTAACTCAAATGCTGCGCCAAGACCTACGATTTGGTGAGTCGGCAACGTACCTGAACGCATACCGCGCTCATGACCACCGCCATGCTGCTCGGCTTTTAGGCGAATACGCGGCTTGCGACTAACGAATAGGGCACCAATACCTTTAGGACCATAAGCTTTATGACCTGAGAAACTCATTAAGTCAATTTTCATCTCTGCAAGGTTGATAAGTACTTTACCAACAGACTGTGCGCCATCAACGTGAAAAACAACACCCGCTTCGCGCGTGATTTCACCAATCGCTGCAACATCAGTCACCGTACCAAGCTCATTATTCACCATCATGAGAGACACTAAGATAGTATCTTCACGCAGAGCTTCTTTTACTTGCTCTGGTAAAATCATGCCAGTGCTTGGCTGCGGCTCAAGATACGTAATCTCAAAACCTTCTTGCTCAAGCTCACGGCAGGTATCTAATACCGCTTTATGCTCAATTTTACTGGTAATAATATGCTTACCACGAGACTGATAAAAATGAGCAGCACCTTTGATGGCTAAGTTATCAGATTCTGTCGCACCAGAGGTAAAGACGATTTCGCGAGGATCAGCATTGATAACCTCAGCAACTTGCTGACGAGCCGTTTCTACCGCTTCTTCTGCTTGCCAGCCGTAGCCATGCGAGCGTGATGCTGGGTTACCAAAGATGCCATCTACCGTCAGATATTCGCTCATCTTGGCAGCGACTGACTTAGCAACTGGCGTCGTGGCGGCATAATCTAAATATATAAGGGTGTTATGTTGGCTCATGCTGGGTTTGCCTCGCTGGTCGATAAAGTAATAGTGTTAATGTCTTTTATAGAAATATCTTTTAGAGCATCGCTGTGCTGCCGGTCTGATACAGACTGCACGTGCTCCATGTTTAATAATTGCGCTAATGTTATATTTTTCAAGTACTGCTCTACATGATTTGATAATGCACACCACAAATCATGGGTCAGACACATTGTACCACCTTGGCAGTCGCCGCGTCCTTCACACTGCATGGCATTGACCGATTCATCGACAGCAGAGATGATACTCATGACATCAATCTGATCAAGTGGCTTTGCTAAATAATAGCCACCTGCTGCGCCGCGAATACTAGTGACCAAACCACGCTTACGAAGTTTTGAGAATAACTGCTCAAGGTAGGATATAGAAATGGACTGTCGCTTGGCAATGTCGGATAAAGACACCGCGCTTTCTTGTTGGCTGGTTTGTAATGCCAAATCTAGCAAAGCGGTCACGGCATATCTGCCTCGAGTAGTTAAACGCATGTGTTATCTCCAAACTTTTTAAGGATAATTTTATTTAACAACGATCTTAGTATCGGTCAGATGGTTAAGAGATAGCCAGTCACATATAAATAGCTATGCTGCTAATAAGAAAAATCATCTGTCGACTAAGTGTGTCTTATCGTTATTAAACAACAGATGGTTTACCCGATGTGTGCAACGATAAGGTAATTATACTCAATCCCGAGTAATTTAGTCAAGATTAAAGTGTGGTTGAATGGTTAGTGATATTAATGACGATGATTGATAAAAACAATGATTGAAGATAAAACGAAAAAAGCGCTTGATAGACGATCTGTCATATCAAACGCTCTTAAGAGATATTTTTAAAAAATCATCTATACATCAGGTTGTTTTTTGAACATTAATTCATCACAAACAGTGCAATGATGGCAGCAAGAGCAATGATAGAAGCAATTACTGTCGTGATGATAAAAGTCTTTTGTTTGCTTTGTAACTCTTTGACAGCGATTTCGAGCTCACGATTTTTGATGGTCAAAGTAGTAATTTCGATCTGCTGTTCTTTAATACGTAGCTTGTAGCTTTCTTTTTTATCTGCCATTTCCGCTTCGGTCGGCTTGGGCTTGCTTTTACCGCCCTTAATCTTTTTGATTAAGCCTTGAATTAAGCTACCTAGACCAAGCTGCATAATAAATTGCTTAACCAGCTGAACCTGTACCGTTTCACCACGCATTTGCAGCTTTTCAGTGGTTTCACTATCATGCGTGGTAATGGCATTAATCACTTGCAGGCTATAAGCATTGATCACGACATCAGGCTCACTGCGACCAATAGGTAGCCTGTCATCTAATAACACGCCTTTGGTACTAAAAGTAGCGAACACCTCTACGTGTGGTAGATATAATCTAAGCGCAACGACAGTTTCTTGCTTAGCAAGTGGATAAGCGGCTTTACGGAGTTCTGGATCTAAACGTAACAATAGGGTCAGCGTCGATTCGATAAACACCAAGATGACATTAAGAAAAGAGTGAGACAACGTAGAACGCTTCATGTAAATAATCCGTTTTTATTGTTCAAATAAAACATAATAAGATAAGTAAGGGTTAAAACCGACCCAAAGTATGCAATGACATTGCGCTTATAGTAACGCCTTTATGATAAAAAGTAACGCGGGTTTCTGTCAGTTGCAAAATTATTACCTGACAATAATTCTTTTATTTCATGCGTTAACTATCATAGTTTATAGTTGGCGTTGATAAACATCAGCGTCTAGATAAGGGCTCAGCAAACAAAAGCTAAAATAGCGTTTTTGTCATCATATTGCAGCAGGTTTAGGTAACATTGGGTGTCAAATACGTTGTAGAGTGCACAAAAATATGTAAAATTGCTTGCGCTCCTTATGTTGCCTTGCTATAAAGGCGATAACAAAGCAAAACCTGTTTATGCATAAGCCAAGTGGTTTTTATTGCTTAAGTGCTCTGAGGGCGATACAATGCTTGGCGTGAGCGTTTTTTTACCCCCTAAAACTTGAAGGAAATTTTATGAATAAGTCAGAATTAATTGATAGCATTGCTGAGAAAAGTGGTCTAAATAAAACTCAAGCTGGCGATGCATTGAACGCAGTTATGGAAAGCGTTGGCGAAGCTCTAGAAGCTGGCGATAGCATTTCACTAGTTGGTTTTGGTACTTTTAGCGTAAAAGACCGTAAAGCACGTACTGGCCGTAACCCTAAGACTGGTGAAGAGCTAAGTATCCCAGCTAGCAAAGTACCAAGCTTTAAAGCTGGTAAAAACCTAAAAGAACGCTTGAACTAAGCCGTATCTATTTAAAGACAGTCGCAGCTTATGGCGTGATACACGAATAAGAACGGCGTCTGTTGACGGTAAAGTGATAAAAAGTGATGGCTCATAACAGCTATGAGCGACTCATCAAAAAAGCACCTAGATAATAGGTGCTTTTTTTAGTGCTGTGGTTTGTATTATATCGCCCGAATATTTTGAGTCTGCATCAAAAATCACGTATCATAGGGCGCGCGACAGAGATGTTGTTCGAACAAAGACGGTGTTATCCGCCTTGAGCAACCATAATAAAATGTACCCCTTCTTAGTTTTACCATTTTCTTACCATTGCCAGCTTGTAGAGCGTTGATATTATTAATAGTATTACAATGGTTTTTCATCAATATAGGTTAATAAAGCAGAGATAACTATGGATAAATTGCGCGATTTCTTAAAAAGCTGGCCGGGTCGCATTTTATTGATTTTATGCCTATCGCCGCTCGCTCTATTGGGCGTCGAAAGCTACTTTGGGGGTAATGTCGATCCCAATCAGATCGCTCAGGTAGGGGAAGCGAGTATCGGCCTATCAGAGTATCAAACGGCAGTAAACAATCGCCGTACTGAGCTTTTAGACCAAGTTGATGATGCCAGTTTATTAAATGAAGATGTGCTACATGAGCAAGTGTTAAAAGGTCTGATTGACCGCACCTTGCTAGAGCAGCAGGCTGGCAAGCTTGGTATGACCGTCTCTGATGACACCATCAATCGTCTGTTGCGTCAAGAAGAGATCTTTAAAGGTGCAGATGGCGAGTTTTCAAATGATCAGTTTGCAAGCTTTTTACGTCAACGCAATATGACAAAAAATCAGCTGTTTGATGAGTTCCGCAATCAGTTGAGCTTAGATCAGCTGAATGCCAGTATCGTTGGTACTGCTGCCTATCCGATGAAAGCAGTCAGTCAACTGATTGATTTACAGCTAGAGGCACGCAATATTTGGCTACATCGTTTTAATTGGCAAGATTATGTGTCAAAAGTTAAATTGAGTAAAAATGACATTCAAGCGTATTATGATGCCGATAAAGACACGCTAAAGAGCGCTGCTATGGTCGATTTGGCTTACTTGCAGCTTAGTCCTCAGACCATCCAAGTAAACGAGGTCACTAAAGAGGACTTACAGCAGCAGTACGAAGCCTATAAGCAAAGCCTTGCCGTCGTCGATGAGCGTAAGATTAGCCAAATCTTATTAACTGGTAGCGATGCCAAAGCACGTGCTGATAAAATTAAAGCGCGTCTTGCCAAAGGTGAAGCCTTTGCGAAGGTTGCTAAAGCTGAGTCAGATGATCCATCAGGCGAAACAGGCGGCGATATCGGACGCTTTAATCCTTCAGTATTTGGCAATGACGCTGCAGCAGTAGAAACAGCGTTAGAAGGTTTGATTGTAGGCGATATCAGCGTACCGGTAAAGACCAGCTTTGGCTATCAGATATTTACCGTGACTGAAGATAATGGTAACAAGATACCAAGCCTTGAGAGTATGCGTGATGAGTTAATTGCCAAAGCAAAAGAATACAAGCGTCAAGAAATCTACGCTGACAAAGTAACGGCGATTAACGATTTAGCCGCAGATGGGTTTAGTATTGAAGATATTGCTCAGCAAGAAAACGTGTCATTAAAACGTCTTAAAGATTACCGTAAAGAGAATAATAAATCTGTCCTTGCTCAGCCAGCGGTGATTAAACAAGCGTTTGATGAGTTTACCATTCAAGACCAAGCGGTCACCGCTGGTATTGAAGTTGGTAATGGCACAGTATGGGTACAGCCAAGTAACTATCGTCCGACCAAAACATTGTCTTTAACTGCTGCGACGCCTAGAATCACGCAGTTATTACGTCAGCAAAAGGCTAGTGAATTGGCATTAAATGATGCGAAAAAACTTGCGGCTGGTATTAAGACTACCGTTGATATCAATAAGCAAGGGGTAACATTCCAAGCGCTTGGTGAGATCAATCGTCAGACTACGCAGCTGACGGAAAAAGAGCGCGGCTTAGCGTTTAGTAAGCAAGCACCTGAGAACGGTGTGGTTGCCGTAGCAAGTAAAACAGAAATGGGCGCAACGGTATTGGTTGGTGACCGTATCAAAACAGAGCAGCAATCACCATTATCTGCCGCCCAAAGAGCGCAAACGGCAGCGATTATCCGTGATAATTTAGGCCAAGATCAGTTGCAAGATTACTTAGACTATTTGCGTTTGGTGTATAAGGTTGAGATTAATAAAGCCAATATGGAAAATGCTCAAGGGCGATAAGTACTTTGTGCTCTATCCATTCTAAATAAAGCTATTTTTAACCATAAAAAAAGCCACTGTAATCATACAGTGGCTTTTTTTATTCAAGGGTAAGCATTTTTAATACTGATAATAATTGATAATGAATTAATGACGGAAATGACGCATACCCGTGAATACCATGGCGATACCGTGCTCATTTGCCGCAGCAATGGTTTCATCATCACGCATAGAGCCACCTGGTTGGATGATCGCTGCGATACCTACTTCGGCAGCATTATCGATACCATCACGGAATGGGAAGAAAGCATCAGATGCCATAACCGCGCCTTCGGTTGCAAGTCCAGCGTGCTCCGCTTTAATAGCAGCGATACGGGCTGAGTTAACACGGCTCATCTGACCTGCGCCGACACCAATGGTACGCTGACCTTTAGCATAAACGATGGCGTTAGATTTGACGTATTTTGCAACGTTCCAGCTAAACAGTAAGTCAGCAATTTGTGCTTCGGTTGGTTGCACGTCTGTGACGATTTTTAAATCATTGGCAGTAATTAATCCTAAATCTTGCTCTTGCACCAGTAAGCCACCATTGACGCGCTTGTAATCAAGCTGGCGGTCACGTAACTCAGGTGCTGGCAAGTCGCCGCAGACCAAAACGCGCACGTTTTTCTTGCTAGCTGTCGTTTCAAGGACACCGTCTTCAATGCTTGGGGCAATAATGACTTCAACAAACTGATTGTCGATAATAGCTTTAGCAGCGGCAAGTGTTAACGGGCGGTTAAAAGCGATAATGCCGCCAAAAGAAGATTCAGGATCGGTGCTGAAGGCAGTGCGATATGCTGCTACTTGATCAGTGTCGACAGCAACGCCGCAAGGGTTGGCATGTTTGACAATCACACAGGCAGGCGTACTAAAAGCTTTCACACATTCAAGCGCGGCATCAGTATCGGCGATATTGTTATAAGACAATGCTTTGCCTTGCAATTGCTTAGCAGTAGCAATAGATGCTTGCTTGCTTTTTAAAGCATTGTTTTCAACATAGAACGCTGCTTTTTGATGCGGGTTTTCACCATAGCGCAGGTCTTGCACTTTTTCTAGCTGAACGTTAAAGGTACGTGAAAAATCTTCCGGCTCTTGATTCTCATTAATACGGCTGCCTAAGAAGTTGGCAATCATCCCGTCGTATTGTGCCGTATGCTCAAACGCTTTAACCGCTAAATCGTAGCGTAAGGCATGGGTTAATGTCGTCCCATCTCCTAATGCTTCAAGTACACGCGTATAATCAGCTGGATCAGTCACAATACCAACGTGTGCATGATTCTTTGCCGCTGAACGTACCATAGTAGGTCCGCCAATATCGATATTTTCGATGGCATCATTCATGGTAACGTCACTACGGGCAATCGTTTCTGCAAATGGATAAAGGTTTACGACTACCAAATCAATACGCTCAATCGCGTGCTCACTCATCACTGCATCATCTGTGCCGCGGCGTCCCAAAATGCCACCGTGAATCTTGGGATGAAGCGTTTTAACCCTACCATCCATCATCTCAGGGAAACCCGTATAGTCTGATACTTCAGTGACAGCGACATTATGCTCTGTGAGTAAACGGAAAGTACCGCCAGTCGATAACAGACCAAAACCTGCTTTAATCAGACCTTGAGCGAACTCAACGATATTGGATTTATTGGAGACCGACAGTAGTGCTAGTGGGGCTTTACTCATAAAAAAATTTCCATAAAAAAAGCCTGACGTAAACGTCTGGCAAGGTAACAATGACAATCAGTATAGAGCATATCGTGAGTGATAAGATCATAAACTACAAACTGCCATACATAATATCAGTTAGGGTAGGTAAGCGTTTCATAAATAGGATTGATGGTACTTATTAATAAGTCAGATTTATCAAAAATATTATTTATAGTATTACATTAAACCATATATTTTGAGCTTTTTGCGTAGTGTACCGCGATTTAGACCTAAAATCTGTGCACACTTGGTTTGATTACCACGGCTTTTTTCTAGTACCACAGACAGCAAAGGTTGCTCTATCTCTTTTAAAATAAGCTCATATAAGTCAGTTGGTATCTCATCACCTAACATTGCAAAATATTGACGCACCACGCGTTCAACATGTATCCGTAATGGCTCATGCGCATGACCTGTGTCATCTAAAGCAGATTCCACATTACGGATTGAGCGATGGTAGTCCTCTTCATAATAATCAAGATTACCAGCGCTTTTGTTAACATGACTGGCATTATACTGTGCCTGTGGTGTCATAAGATAATGTCCTTGGGGTTAAAGAGTAAAACCATGAGGCTCTCGTTGGCTATTATATCAAAATCAGCAGCGATCATCTTAAGAAGATGAGGTTAATGAGCGAATATCAGTCAGCGAACATCAGTAAATGGGATTAATAGCAATTTTACTAATTTGAGCATTGGCAATAGGTACCGTAAAGAGTAACTGCTTACGACCATTAGAAGCTAATTGACTTTGTTTGCCAACCAAGTACTTATCTGGTGGAGCGATAAACTCACCAATCAGCGCATGGGCACCATATACACTGACTTTTATATGAGGATATAGCTGTGCTTGTGAGCTTTGATTATTTAGAGTAGCGCTTATATCACTAGAATCAGCTGCACTGTTTATTTGACCGGCTCGGTATCCGATATCACTCATAGTTAATGCAGTCAAGTCAGCACTGGGCAGGCTACAAGCTGCAATCGTACATATCGTCTGTAAGCGCTGAGCATGTGCAGGATTTTTAACTAAGTTATTTAAGTTAAACATAATGTACTGAGCAAAAAGTAGTAGTACTAGCACCAAACAGCCTAATGTCCATAGTAATGAAGCTACTGAACGATGGGATGGTGTTGGTGAGAATGTGGCTTGCGCTTGTAATCTTTTGGCATGTGCCGCTTTATTACGGTCTTCTTCTTTAAAGTCGACGCCCATACTAATGAGTAATTGCGATAAATCAGTATCATTGGTTGGCGTATCTTCGGGTGGGTGCTGTTCTTTCAGCAGTTTTTCGAGCCACGAGTCATCAGCATCATTATCAATATTGGCATGAATACTGTTAGCCGCCGTTGAGCTTAAAGCCACTTCTGCGGATGAAGGAGAGCGGTTTGAAGGCTTAGTAGAGGTAGAAGTTTCTTCAAATAAATCAATAGATTTATCTGAATGTTTATCTAATTTTTTCGCAGTACTTCTTTCTGATATAGCACTTTGGGTAGCGTTATTGTTATCAGTGGCTTGTGTAAGCCAAGCATCCATACTATCTAGTGAGTCGTATTTTAGACTCTTGTCAGCAGATGCCCCAATATCGATATCGTCATGAATCATGTCATCATGTATCATATCGTCATGAATTAAGATATCTGTATCATTTAAGTTTGCAGCAGCTAAAATAGAATGTTTCTTATGAGAGGTTATGTCATTAATTTTCTTATCACGCTCGCTAGAAACTTCTGTACTTGTCAGCTTACGATTGCTGTCTATACCAGCAGTGACGATAAGATTGTTATTCACCAAAAACATTTGCTGGCAATGTTCACAACAGACTGTCGCGGTTTTTTGATTTAACTGGGTATTTTTTATATTAAAAATGGTATGACAATGAGGACACTGGGTTTTAATGGGTGTGGTCATAGAGTTGAATCCAAAAAGGTATCAGTAGGAATACCGTATAGCCACTCACCAACCGCTGCCAATTACTTCAATGTCATTGTTGAAGTATTATTAATTATAAACTACAGGCAACTCTAGAGTAGCGCCAAATACACAACATTTAACTACTACTCTATCGTAACAGATGTAATTTAATGTTGCTAGCCTGTAAATGTACCAGACAATCTCTGCCAATGTTGATCTTCTTGTGCAGTAAAAGCATGCTTAGGATCAAGCGCAAAATAAGGCTGATACGCTTCGGTCACTTGCTCAGTTTGTGATTCAATCAAACCGGCAAGGACGATGCGACTTTTTGGTGCCATCAAGGTGACAAAATAAGGCGCTAGACCTATCAGTGGCTTGGCTAAAATATTGGCAACCATTACTTCTACAGGCGCTATATTTTGCTGTTGCCAAAAGGCAGTGAAGTCCTCTGGTAAAAACGCTTGCAAACGATTGTCGACCGAATTGCGTGCTGCATTTTGATTGGTTGCCAGTACCGCTTGCGGGTCAATGTCCACCGCATAAACATGGCGCGCGCCTAATAATAAGGCAGCGATACCCAAGATACCTGAGCCGCAACCATAATCAATCACTACTTTATCTGTAAGGTCCTGCTCAGTTAGCCAATCAAGACATAGGCGAGTGGTCGCATGGTAGCCAGTACCAAATGCCAAGCCTGGATCCATTATGATGTTTGTCGCTTCAGGATTGGGCGGAGTCAGCCAATTAGGTACAATCCACAAGTCATTGGCACACTCAATGGGTTTGTAATTGGACATCCATTCACGCTCCCAATCTTTGTCATCGACAGCACTTACCCAACTACGGCTCGCCTGCACTTGGGCTGCAATCTCATGACTGAGTTGCTCGATAACATCACGAGTTCCAGTCTCTATCGTAGCATCGAAGAGCCCTGTTAAAATTACCTCGTCCCATAGTGGTGATTCACCAGGAAGTGGCTCAAATAAAGGTTGGTCGCCTGCATCATCAAGTGCAATAGATAGCGCGCCTGCTTCTAATAATAGCGCTTCAGCAAGATCTACGTTGTCTTTTTCACACTGTAAGTGAAGTTGTTGCCATGCCATAAAAGTAACCTTGTTTCAAAATAAAAAATAGATAATAAAAATTAACGACCGACTATAAAAGCCTATTTTAGCGCTTATATAGTCAGTCGTCATGGTTAATCAAAAAGATAATACTATTAGCGTAATGCTTGTTTGGCTTCTTTTATCACCCGTGCATTACCTTGTGCTTGTCCAGACTGTAGAATAATTTGCCATAGCGCACGGCGGCGACTGCTGTCTTGAGAGACACTAAGCCCACGCCGTCCCATTGCTTCAGCCTTACGCGGCTGATTTTTTTTGAGTGCCACTTGCGCAAGATAAAAATATACCGCTGATGATTTGGGTGCTAGGCGCTGAGCTCGGGTGAAGCTGCTCTCAGCGCTATTGAGATTACCTGCCTTTAATTGCTCAGTGCCCACTTGCATCAGGTTACGAAAGGCGGGCAAGTTGCTATTATTGTTGGTGGTTTTCTGACTGCGCTGCGAGTTCTGCCGCGCACGCTCTAGTAGCTCATTATGCGACGGGATAGATGGCACATATATCACTTCATCTTCACGAGCAGGCGTGAGGATCACGGTATCAGGCTGAGTTACGATCGGAGTTTGACTCGTGCTTTGATTAGACCCCAAGATTACAGGTGGCTTTTCTGTTACCGATTCCGTTGGCGACTCTATTGATACAGGTGGATGATAAGGCTCGATAGGATAATTATCGTCAGTCTTATCAGCTTCAGTACTCTCAACACTTTCATAACTACTATGATCAGTGCTAGAGGTTTGCGTCACTATTGTGGATTGTTCAGGTTGCGTCGTTTTTTGACTACTGGTTGATGGGAAGGTTTGAGCAGAAGGCGCTTTTATTGAAGTTGGTGCAGTCTGACAAGCACTCAAACTTAGCATGCCAAAACAAGCGCTAATTAAAAGAGCTGTATGCAAATGCTTTGGCTGTTTTTTGGACTGAGCTTCAATCGTCTGCTGAGTCAACAACGCTTGCAATATAGATAACGCCATATTAAAACCCTTTCTAAGTTTTAAAAATCTTAAAATCGTTCAGCTACTAACCTTTTAAAGTCAAATTTTCAGCTATCACGACTGAAATAGAAGCAGTTCACTAAAACCATTCAACAGCACGATCATACCAAGTATCTACACGATTGGGTATATCACCGTCTTGCTCGGCATCATTGCTGTCATTATCAATGGCTTCACCATTTGGTATGTCCAATCCTTCACGGCGACGTTGCTTATTGATATCGCCTTGCTGATTTTGCCACTGCATTTGCTCGCGCGCACGATCCTGTTGGTATAAGCCAATCGCACAGCTGCTGGCTTCTTGGGGCAAATATGCTGACATAACAGGCAAGTAGCGTGCGCTGGCACAGCGCTCATTAGACAGCTTGCCTGAGTTGTTCTCTAACCAGAGCCATTCGATGCCTTCTGGCTCTGGTAGCGCAACAGGTGTCAGTTTTAGACGATTCATATAATCAACCCAAACTGGCAAAGCACCGCTACCGCCACTAAGCCCAATCGGTTTATTATCATCACGTCCAACCCAAACCACGCTGACATAGTTGCCACTATAACCGGCAAACCACGCATCGCGGTAATCATTGGTAGTACCTGTTTTGCCCGCAAGGTTTAGATTGCTACCAAGCGATTGCACGCGTCTAGCTGTACCGTTCTTGACCACATCTTGCAACGCATGATTAATCAAAAAGTTGGTCTCAGGCGGAATGCTGCGCTGAGTATTTAAGCCTGTGCGCTGCAAAATACTACCGCGATCATCAATCACACTACGGATACTATGAATAGGCGTACGGAAACCACCCGTTGCAAAGACTTGATAGACCCCAAGCATGTCCATCGGGCTTAGATTGACTGAGCCCAATAATGCCGCAGGATAAGGGGGTATTTTCTCTTTAACGCCCATACGTTTTAATTGCTTGGCAAAGGTGTCGACTCCAAACTCCATCCCTAAGCGTACGGCACTATGGTTATACGATTGCGATAGCGCTGTGGTAAACGGTATGTAGCCATGATCACGATTGTCATAGTTTTTGGGATTCCATTCGGTACCGTCGCTTAGACTGACCGTAATAGGGGAGTCATCAACCGAACTTGCCAAATTATAGCGACCACTTTCGAGAGCGGTCATATAAATAATCGGCTTTAATAATGAGCCTACTTGGCGTTTGGCATCGACCGCACGGTTAAAACCAGTAAATTCGCTGCCGCTACCGACAACAGAAACCAGCTCACCCGTCTCAGGGTTGGCACTGACCAGCGCCCCTTGTAAATCTTTGGTTTTGCTACCACTACGGCGTAGCTCGCCAAGCTTTCTCTCAACCGCTTTGTCCGCTGCCAACTGGGCAATAGGGTCCATCGTACTGATGATAATCAGACCTTCGTTTTTGAGATCATCGGAATAATAGACTTTATTTAGTTCACGCTTGACGATATCTAAAAAGTCAGGGAATTGGCTTTTACCTTCAACAGGCTTATCAACTACCCCAAGTGAGTTTTTTAATGCTTTATCGTAGTCTTCTTGACTGAGCGATCCGACGGCCAACATATTGCTAAGCACAACATCGCGACGCGCCTTTGAATCGTTTGGATGGCGGCGCGGATTATAAACGCTCGGTCCTTTTGCCATACCGACAAGCAGTGCTTGCTGATCTAGGCGCAGCTCATTGAGCGGCTTATCAAAATAAAATTGTGATGCCAACCCAAAACCATTAATAGAGCGTTTGCCATTTTGACCAAGATAAATCTCATTGAGATATGCTTGCAAAATCTCATCTTTACTATAATGCAGCTCAAGTAGCACAGCCATCAAGGCTTCATTGGCTTTACGCTTCATTGTGCGGTCTGAATTGAGATAAAAGTTTTTGATCAGCTGCTGGGTGATGGTCGAGCCACCTTGACGTGATCCACCAGAGAAGTTGTTGATGACTGCACGAGCGATACCACGTATCGATACCCCTTTGTGTTCATAAAAACCACGATCTTCTGTCGCTATCAGCGCATCAATAAGCGGCTGCGGTACTTGATCTAAGGAGACAACCATACGGTCTTCGTTACTATCTGGGTAAATACCACCGATATTCACCGGTTCAAGACGGATAATGCCGGTTTTCGCCGCCACAGTACTTTGTACTGACTCAATCTTATCACCAGCAATAGTCATTTTGATGACTTGCTCTTGGTCTATATCATTAGCGCTATAAGTAAATCCACGTGTATGAATAAAATAGGTATTACCTGATTTATGATAAGTACCCGTGCGATCATAGGCTTTATTACTTTGATAGTTAAGTAGCTCAAGCCATTTCTTCATCGTGTCTTTATCGACGTTGGCGCCTTGATACAATTCAAGCGGCTGCGAATATACTTTGGCAGGAATATCCCAGCGTTTACCCTCAAACTTGTGAGTAATGGTGCGATCAAGTTTGACCAAGTATAGTGCTAATAGCACCATGCCAACGATGACAACAATTAATAAAATACTACTAAACACCACACCGCGCTGCTGGGAAGGTAGCGTATTGATAGCAGGCTTAGAGGACTGTGGTTGCTTAGAATTAGATTTTTGCACTGATGACACACCATTTTGGGATGAAAAACTGCCTCATAATGACGCAAATTGACAAATTTTTCAATCTATCATCATCAACGCAGGCATTCATTTGCTCTCAGCGCTCAGGAGTTATACTGCTGAGAGCCTGTGCTTATAGTATAATCTTTATAAAAGCAATGATGGTTATTTGAAAGTATCCGCCACCTCTTGTTGTCGTAACACTGTCTCAATTTTGAATAAGAGTAATGGTTTGCATTAACACGCACTATTTTAAAGAAGCATAACCATCAATGTCGCGTAGCCCCAAATATAGTAGCCAGTTAACCAATATACATCAAATATAATGGTTTTCTCGATATCGAGTAGATCAGATGATAGAGCCTTGATTTAAAGCTATTTACTCAATGTTTTGTCTAAAGGAAATAAGTGCGATTATGTCCAGTATTCCATCTCCTATGCCGCCAACATCACCGACATTACCAAGGTCATCAAAAACCAATACTCATTACCAAGACAATTCTATTATTGACGGTCTGGTATTGCCGCTGGCGGGTCATTGTTTTCATTGCGGTGATCCCGTGCCGCAGCCGCCGTTTCATACCGATATATTAGGTAAATCGCGTGAGATGTGTTGTATGGGCTGCCAGTTAGCTTCACAAAGTATCGTGGAAGCGGGGCTTGAGCAATATTATCTTGATCGCTCGGAGATTAACCGTACGGCAAGCTTGCCCGTTCAGATGACCCGCCTTGAAGCTTATGATCATGATGAAATAAAATCACAGTTTGTCTACGCCCAAGACGGTATGTCAGTAGCAGAGTTGTCTGTCAATAATCTGCGCTGCGCTGCTTGTACGTGGTTGATTGAATCGCGGCTTGATGAGTTAGATGGCATCAGTAAATGTCAGGTTAATTTGACCAATCAACGCATGCGGGTGATTTGGGATGAGACCAAGCTACCGATTAGCCGGATTCTTGCGGTTATCAATGAAATTGGCTATGAAGCCAAGCCTTATCGGCAAGATACCCACGAAGCCATGCTAGCACGTCATAACAACCAAATGCTAATAAGGCTTGGCATCGCGGCACTCGGCTCAATGCAAGCGATGATGTATGCCGTGGCAATTTATTTCGGTGAATATAGCGATATGCTGATATTTCAGCGCGATTTTTTGCGTTGGGTGTCTTTATTCGTCAGTACGCCAGTATTCTTTTATGCCGGTGTACCATTTTTTACGTCAGCATGGTCAGCGATTCGTGCTCGCCAAGTCAATATGGACGTGCCCGTTAGTATTGCCTTGATTGTCACATTTTTCGCCAGTCTATTTGCCACCATTACTGGACAAGGGGAGACTTATTACGACTCAGTCAGTATGTTTATTTTCTTCTTACTGGCAGGTCGTTATATTGAGCACAATGCGCGCCTAAAAGCGGCAACTATGGCAAACGATTTGGTGATAGTTGAGCCAGTATTGGTACAGAAAATTGCTGAAGACAAAGACTCTGCTGCAAGTGTTTTGCAGCTATTAGAACAAAATAGCGTTCAGAAAAATGCGCTTAAACAAGAAAGCGAAGAGTCTGTTAATAAGGTTGATGATGGAGCTGTTAATGGGGCTGTTACCGTAGTTGGTAATGAGGTAAATAGTCAAAACACAGTGAGTGCTACGCCTAATTTTACGCAAAGTATGGATGCTAATGTCTATCAGTTAACATCACGTATTGCTCAAGAATGGCAGCAGACTCGTCAGCAACGATTAACTGTCTCAAATACAAACGATGAGGCAAAAGAAAAGCAGATGGTGACCGCTCATAGCTTGCAAGTGGGCGACATCATCATGGTTGAGGCAGGTTCTGAGATTATCAGTGATGGTATCTTGCTCAGCTCAACCGCCACAGTTTCTCAAAGCCTACTGACAGGTGAAGGTGATTTAATCACTAAGACCCAAGGCGATTATATCGTTGGCGGTGCACAAAACGACAGCCAACCATTTGAGATGTTAGTCACAGCGTTACCAGAAGACAGCCAAATCGGTTTGATTGACAGGCTAATGAATCGGGCAATGAGTGAAAAGCCAAAACTTGCACAGCAAGCAGATAAGCTAGCACGTTGGTTTGTGGCGCGTATTTTAGTATTGTCTGTCTTGGTATTTATTGGCTGGTATATCGTGGACCCAAGCCAAGCGATTTGGGCAACGGTGGCGGTATTGGTCGCGACATGTCCTTGTGCGCTGTCTTTAGCGACACCAATTGCGCTTACCGTATCGACCAATAGATTGGCCAGCTATGGCTTTTTGACGACGCGCGGGCATACCCTACAAACGCTTGCTGAAATTACCCATGTGGCATTTGATAAAACGGGAACCTTGACCTATGGTAAACCCAATTTATTAAACATTAAGCTACTTACTGATACAAGTGTCATCACAAAGGCAGATGAGCAAAGAGACAATGTATTGGCCATTGCGGCAGCGTTAGAGGTGGGCAGTCGTCATCCTATTGCTCATGCGCTACTGACCGCCGCATATCAACTGCATCTGCCAGCGACACAAGCTTTACAGCATTATCCAGCAGGTGGCGTTGAAGCAATGATGGATGATGTGCTATATCGTATTGGTCATGTAGATTTTTCTTTAGACAAAATGAATAATGTTGCCAATGCAGATAAAGACTTAATGATTGATCTAGTTGCCGAGCGCGCCAGCTCAGCGGTAGTCTTATCTTGTCAAAAGGCTGAATCAGCAAGCTGGCAAGCACTGGCATGTTTTTATTTTAATGATAAGGTACGTGATAGCGCTCAATCTATGCTCGATAGCCTGAAAGCACTAGGTATCGAGCCTGTCATGCTCACAGGTGACCCAAGTCCGCAAGCCTTGGTAATGGCTGAAAATTTGGGTATGCAGTCTGCGTATAACGGTCTGTCGCCAATGGACAAGGTCAAACATATTCAACAGCTACAAGCTCAAGGTGCAGTGATATTGATGGTTGGTGATGGTATTAATGATGCGCCAGTATTGGCAGCGGCAGACGTTTCAACCTCGATTGCCGGTGCAGCAGATTTGGCGCAAGTATCTAGTGACAGTATTATCCTAAACGGACAAATCGAAGCTATTATTGCGGCGAAACGTATCGCTGATAAAACCAAACGTATTATCAAACAAAACTTGCGCTGGGCACTTATTTATAATGGTAGTGTATTGATACCAGCAGCTTTGGGTTATGTGCCACCTTGGCTTGCTGCTATTGGCATGTCACTAAGCTCGTTATTTGTCGTATTAAACGCGCTGCGTTTAAAACGTTCTTAATAGGATTTTCAATAAACTCTTAATTTCATCCATAAAAAAACCGTCTTTATAAAAGACGGTTTTTTTATTTCAATGACTATCGAACAGCTATTTGACTAATCTTGTAGATAGCTTAATAGACGCATAAATTCGATATACATCCACACTAGCGTTGCAAGAAGACCAATACTGAATAACCATTCGTAGTCTTCTGACACACCCATTGCCACACCACGCTCAATATTATCAAAATCTAATAACAGCGTAAAAGAGGCGATAACAATCACAAATAAGCTAAAGCCAATAGCGATAGCGCCGCCTTCAAACAAGAAAGGCAGGCTTGAACCAAATGCTAAAGAAAGTACCCACTGCGCCACATAAACTAGCATGATAGCGATCAAGGCTGAGGTGACGATTGAGCGGAACTTTTCAGTCACTTTAACCAAGCCTGAGCGATATAGCCCTAGCATAACCGCCGCTGTTACAAACGTTGCACACATTGCAGTGACTGGTACACTTGGGTACATTCTCATGAAAAACAGGGAAATACCACCTAAGAATATACCTTCCAAAAGCGCATATGGGACGGCAAGCGTCTTAGCTTTTTGCGGTTTAAAAGTGATAAAGATAGCAAGACCAAAGGCAGCAAACATACTACCAAAAGCCGCCATCGTGATAAAACCTTGTGATAAACCTGCCATCAACGCATAAAAGAAAAATCCAATACCAGTAATCGCCGATAAGCCAAGCAATAAACTGGTTTTTTGAATCACGCCCTTCACTGTCATCGGCGCACCGCCGACGGCAAGCTCTGCGCGACTGACAATAGGATTGGCCATAAAGTTGTCCTCAATAAAATATAAATAATAGTTATGTCAGCTACTTTAGCAAAATCGCCATTATTGTCAACGGTGTTTACGTGACAGCGTATAAGGCTTTGCGCAACTATTGAGTCGATTATTGCTCCTATACACAGCGATATCAAATAGCTAAATACATATGCCCAAAACAGCGCATGTTGGCTTTTATATGGGGTGAATTACGACTGTTAACAACGATAATTGATAAACAGGCTAGTCTAATTGCCTATTTCTCGTTATCATTGCTCTGTAATTTACCATCATGCCGAGTCGTTTTATGGAAACCTCAGCGCAGTCCGCAAGATTGCCGCACCTACATGAATCAGAGCTGTTCCACGCTATCAAAAATCCAGCCTTTCGCCGTATCGGCTTGATGGGTCGTGCCGGAAAGCGCAGTGTAACCCAAAGTCTTGGGCAGATTGCCCAGATAATTAACGACATGAATCTTACGTTGATTATGGATGTGCAAACCGCAAACTTGCCAACTCTGAATCTCACTGATATTGAGAGAGTTAAAATTGTTAAGCGTAGCCTTATCGGCGAGATTTGTGATTTGGTCATCGTGGTTGGCGGTGATGGTTCTATACTCCATGCTGCCGAAGCACTAGCGCGCTATCGTGTACCTGTCTTGGGGGTTAACCGTGGTCGCCTTGGTTTTTTAGCCGATGTCAAACCTGATGAAGCGGCGTTTAAATTGCGCCAAGTACTGATGGGCGATTATCAGTTAGACCATAGATTTTTACTGACGATGGAGATTCGTGAAGGTCGTAAGATTATTCATGAAGACATGGCACTCAATGATATCGTGTTGCACGCTGGCAAGTCTGTCCATATGATTGATTTTCAGATGAAAATCGATGGGCATGATGTCTATCGGCAGCATAGTGATGGTCTTATCGTAGCGACACCGACGGGCTCGACAGCTTATGCGCTCTCTGGTGGTGGTCCTATTATCCATCCAAGCATGGATGCCATATGTTTGGTGCCTATGCATCCGCATACGCTGTCAAGTCGCCCTATTGTGGTCAGTGGCACCAGCGAGATTTGTATTCGTATTCACGAGGACAACCGCACCCAGCCGATGGTCAGTGCTGACGGTAAACCAAGCACGCCGCTTGAACAAGAGCAGCGTCTATATATTCGTAAGCATCCGGACAAATTAACCTTGCTACATCCGCCAGGGTTTGACTTTTATGAAGCGTGCCGGACGAAGTTACACTGGAATGTGCATGCTGAGGAATTCAGTCTCGACGCTGATGATGATATCATGGACGATGAATAAGCGTCTTTATTAGACAAAAATGTGATATAAAAAATAGTAGTGGAGAGTAGGCACGATGGACAAACAAACGATATTAGCAAGCCTAACACCTGAAGTGATCGATAAATTTCGTATGGCAATTGAGCTTGGCAAATGGCAAGACGGTCGTAAGCTGACTGCTGAGCAGCGCGAGACCTGTATGCAAGCCGTGATGGTATGGGAGCATGAACATCTGGCGCCTGCTGAGCGAACTGGCTATATTCATAAGCCGGTCAGAGAAGATGGTTCGGTCGTTGGCGCTGAATGTGATGTTGAACATGAACATCATTATCCCAATATGCCAAATCCGAAAGGTGCGGTACAGCCCGTGAAGTTTCGCGATAAATAGACTTACTATGTAAATGCACTGATAAAAAAAGAAGCATAAAAAAAGCCACGCTATCATCATAGTGTGGCTTTTTTATAATCATCAATCATAAACCATTAAAGCGTGCTGGTATCTACGCTAGGGCGCAGTGTTAATGGATTCTTCTCCATTAAAAAACCTTGCCAGCCCCAATGTAAAAAATTGCGAATATTGGGATGATCAACTCCTTTAGGCGTCGCTTGAACTGTTTGGTAATGCTCGCCAAACAACTTTAGCGTATCTAATTGATTTAAGCCGTGATGTTTTGCAAAACCAAAAATCTTGGCGCTGCCTTCGTTTTCACCAGCAGCATTATGTGCCATACCATTAACAAAAGGCGCTGGCGCATAACGATAAAAATCATCAATAAAACTGATGACATCATTGAATCCAATGGCTTTTTTATTTAAACCATTAAGTAGAGCCGATACATCTGATTGGCGGATACTCATAAATAAATGACCTCAAAGCTGTTAAAAAGCCAAAACTAGCATGCTTAATACAAGCTTAATGATTATTGATAGTTGGATATGAAGCTAACAGGTTAGCGATTAAAATAGTCTTCATCATCAAATGAAGGCGCAAAGCTGCCTTGCTCAAGATGCTGCATTTGCGACTGTACCGTGCGCTCATGTTGAATGCGCTGATAAATCTCTTCGCGGTGTACGGCAATATCTTTTGGCGCATCAACGCCGATACGTACTTGATTGCCTTTGACACCTAGGACAGTCACACTGACCTCGTCGCCAATCATTAGCGTTTCGCCCACGCGGCGTGTCAAAATTAACATGCGTCACACTCCTTATGTCGCATCAACAGATTATTACTCATCAGATTGCGTCTCAATTACAGGACATTATCGCTGCACAAAATAGGCAGCTGTTATAAAGTAAATGTCATAAACATTGTTTTATAAATTTTACCAAAAATAGGATGCTAATAGCGATAATGATAGATAAATTCATTTAGCCCAAATGAAACCCTCATTATAGGGGGCATAACAGATACTGTCACGGGTTTTCACAAAACTATTGGTTTTATAATAACCTCAGCAATAATAAAAAAAGAAAATAGGGTCTTAATAAGACCCTATTTAATTAAGTATTAAGCATTATTGAAAATAATAAATCGCAGTTTATTGAACAAATATTAAAGCCTATTATTTTTATACGGCTTTAGTAAAGTGTTTATACGCTCATTCTTATAAACCAGCGATTTTGCTTTCACCGTCTTCACGATCAAGACCAAAGGCCGTATGCAGTGATCTTACCGCTTTTTCCAGATACTGCTCTTGGATAAGAACAGATACCTTGATTTCACTGGTCGATATCATTTGAATATTGATGTTGTTTTCCGCAAGGGTTTGGAACATAAGACTAGCAACACCTGCGTGCGAGCGCATGCCGACGCCGACTAATGAGACTTTAACCACTTCATCATTTGCCAATATTTCTTTAGCACCGATTTCATCTTTGACTTCGCTTTCTAGTACTTTCATGGTTTTTTCCATGTCCGTACGATTAACGGTAAAAGTAAAATCAGTCATACCGTTGGTAGATAGGTTTTGCACGATCATATCAATTTCGATATTGGCGCGGCCAATAGGGCTGAGGATAGCAGAAGCAATGCCAGGGTGATCAGGGACACCGCGTACGACGATTTTTGCTTCGTCTCGATTAAAAGCGATACCTGAGATGATTGCCTGTTCCATATTGTCTCCTTCGTCTATCGTAATTAGGGTGCCGACATTGTCTTGAAATTCTTGGTCGAAGCTACCATCGTTGTTTTCATCAAAACTAGATAATACGCGCAGCGGTACGCCGTATTTGCCAGCAAATTCTACTGAGCGAATCTGTAAAATCTTAGAGCCAAGACTTGCCATCTCAAGCATTTCTTCAAAAGTAATCTTTTCAAGTTTTTTGGCTTTCGAGGTGACGCGCGGGTCAGTGGTATAGACGCCATCCACATCAGTATAGATTTGGCATTCATCAGCGCCTAAAGCCGCGGCAATCGCCACGCCTGTCGTATCAGAGCCGCCGCGCCCTAACGTCGTCGCATTGCCTTCTTCGTCGATACCTTGGAAGCCTGCGACAATAACGACGTTGCCAGCATCTAGCTGCTCACGAATGTTTTTATCATCGATACTTTCGATACGCGCTTTATTATGGGCATTATCGGTTTTAATAGCGACTTGACGACCGGTAAATGAACGTGCACCGATACCCAGCTCTTTAATCGCCATGGCAAGCAGTGAGATAGACACCTGCTCGCCGGTTGAGACCATTTGGTCATATTCGCGAGGATCGGGCTGGCTACTGATTTGGCGTGCTAAATCAATCAAACGGTTGGTTTCACCGCTCATGGCAGACACGACAACGACTACTTGATGACCATTGTCATGCCAGCGTTTGACTCGTTTGGCGACGTTTTTGATGCGGTCGATACTGCCCATCGAGGTGCCGCCATATTTTTGTACTATTAACGCCATAAAAATCTACCTATTATTCACCAATGGTTATCTGTTATTGAGAGACATCAATTCGTCATGGCACTGTCTAAATTAAGTGCTAGATTGATTTTAATAACGATAAAGCCAGATTATAAGAACTGCGCCCTTTGTTTTACTTTTTGATGGTTTACTGTCTTATTATGCCAATAGACTTCATACGCTGAAATAAGTCTAAGCGTTGACCTTTATATCATATTAGCGTCGTAAATTTAAGTATCAGTAGACATTAGATACATGGCGATTGGTTATAACCGTTATAACCAATCGCGTATCTTATCTCTGATTTAGTACAATATTGCTCAGCTTAATACTTAACCAAGCTGGTCCGCAATCCAAGCAGGTAGGGCATTGACAACCGCACTAGTATTGGCAGCTTTTGGCGCGCCGCCTTGGGCATAGTCAGGTTTACCACCACCTTTACCACCCAGCTCACCTGCCAAATGACGAATGATGTCACCGGCTTTTACTTTAGCAGTCACAGACTTTGCCACACTGGCGGCTAGTGCTAACTGCTGATCTTTATCACCAATCAATACAATCACACTATTTGGTAGTTTTGATTTGATATCGTCCATTAGCGTACGGATAGATTTACCATCGATACCGCTTAGTGTACTGATAAGTACTGGCGTACCAGCGATGGTTTGCACGTCATCAAGCAAGTTTGCGGCTTGGGCGCTGGCGATTTTTTGCTCTAAACGCTCTAGTTGTTTCTCAAGTTCGCGCTGCTTATCCGCCATGGTACGCACACGCTGTGCAACCTCTGGACGTTTAACTTTTAGCTGACTGGCAAGCTCGCTCAGTTGCTGCTCACTTTGCTGGATATTTTTAATCGCATTCATGCCAGTGACGGCTTCAATACGGCGGATGCCAGCAGCGATACCTGATTCGCTGGTAATTTTTAACACACCAATATCACCGGTACGTTTAACGTGCAAACCACCACAAAGCTCAATAGAGAAGGGCTTACGTTGACCATCGATGATACTGTCAGTACCCATGGTCAGTACACGAACGTCACTGCCATATTTTTCGCCAAACAATGCCATTGCACCTTGTTTCATTGCTTCGTCGATGGACATATTCTCGATGCGAGCAGGGGTGTTGGCTTGAATTTGCTCATTGACTAAGCGTTCGATACGCGTAATTTCAGCAGTGCTGACGGGCTTGTCATACGAGAAATCAAAACGTAAGACTTCGCTTGATACTAGCGAGCCTTTTTGCGTGACCGCGTCGCCCAATACTTCTCTTAATGCGGCATGCAATAGATGCGTGGCAGAGTGGTTTTTGGCACTGGCTGCGCGAATACTCGACAATACTTGCGCATCAGCGGTTTGCTTAGTACTAATGTCACCCATGGTCACGACACCATAATGGATGATGGCTTGACCAGATTTTTTGGTGTCTTGCACTTCAAAAACGCCAGTCGCGGTGCGGATTTCGCCAAGCTCACCAACCTGACCACCACCTTCCGCATAAAACGGTGTACGGTCAAGTACTACGACACCTTCCATACCTTCAGTTAGGCTATCGGCTGGATTGCCATCTTGATACAGCGCATCAATCGTTACATCTTCTTCTTCAAGCTGCTCATAACCGATAAAAGTGGTTGGGTTTTCTACTTGTATGACACTACTATAATCGACGTCGAATTTTCCTGCATCACGCGCGCGTTCACGCTGTGCTTGCATATGTTCATCAAACTCTGCTTCATCAATTACGATACCACGCTCACGGGTGATATCAGCAGTCAAATCAACAGGGAAGCCGTAAGTATCATAAAGCTTAAATGCTGCTTCGCCAGAAAGGGTATCACCATCTTTTAGACCTTCCAATTCGCTGGCAAGTAGACGTAAACCTTGTGCTAAGGTTTTGGCAAATTGGGTTTCTTCTTTTTGAATAGCGTTTTCAATGACGCTTTGTTTGTCTTTTAGCTCAGGATAGGCAGTGCCCATCTCAGCCACCAAGGGTGCGACCATTTTATAAAAGAAATCGCTATCGGCACCAAGCTTATTACCGTGACGTACGGCACGACGAATGATACGGCGCAGTACATAACCACGACCTTCATTACTTGGGGTGACGCCATCAGCAATCAAAAATGAAACAGCGCGAATATGGTCAGCAATGACTTTTAATGATGACTGTTGCTGATTCTCAATTTCTAAAATCTCAGCGGCAGCATCCATCAGATGAACAAATAAATCTATCTCATAGTTGCCATGAACGCCTTGCATGATGGCGCTGATACGCTCAAGTCCCATGCCAGTATCAACACTTGGGGCTGGTAGCGGTAGCATAGAGCCGTCTTTTTGACGATTAAACTGCATAAAGACGCAGTTCCAAATCTCAATATAACGGTCGCCGTCTTCTTCTGGCGTACCCGGTAGACCACCTTCGATATCGGCACCATGGTCATAAAAGACTTCGGTACAAGGACCGCAAGGACCGGTATCGCCCATCGTCCAAAAGTTATCAGAGGCGTAAGGTGCGCCTTTATTATCACCAATACGGATAATGCGCTCGCTTGGGATACCGATGTCTTTATGCCAAATATCAAAGGCTTCGTCATCAGTCTCATAAATGGTCACATACAAGCGATTTTTATCAATCGCAAGCCATTCGTCCGAGGTCAAAAATTCCCAAATATAACCAATACCGGCTTGCTTAAAGTAATCGCCAAAAGAGAAATTACCAAGCATTTCAAAAAACGTATGATGGCGCGCCGTATAGCCGACGTTATCCAAATCATTATGCTTGCCACCAGCACGTACGCACTTTTGCGAGGTTACCGCACGCGTATAATCACGCGGCTCCATACCCAAAAAGGTCTCTTTAAACTGATTCATACCAGCATTGGTAAATAGCAATGTCGGGTCATTGTGTGGAATCAAACTCGATGAGGCGACGGGGGTATGCTGCTTGCTTATGAAAAAATCGATAAAAGCTTGACGAATATCGGCTGAGCGAAATGGCTGGCTCACAGCGGCTCCTTACTGACGAATGTATTTAGTAGAATAAGTAAAATAATTTTGCAAGCGATTTTAGCACAAACGTGCCAAGGGTGTTGAAGATTCCTAAGTAAATACATGGTAAACCCTACTCATTTTTTGCTATAAACCAGACAATTTTATTTAGATTGTCAGTCGAATATTTCAATAGTAAGGATAAACAAGCACGTAGTCATAGGTCTTCCTGAATAAAATTAGACCAGTACAAAGGGCGGAAAACTTTTAAATAAAAGGCGGTTTGGGGTTAGTAAAAACACTTATTATAAATCAATACTTATAATAAGGTTATCAATAGTAATTACTTACTATGATTGGGCTAAGCATAAATAATAAAAGACTTACTATTAGTGTGGATATAGTGTATAAAGTAGTTATACCCATAATAAAAGTAAGGAATAAGTTATGAACTGGCCACTTTTTTCTGTTGTCTATTCAATGGCAGCAACTGTCATCATCGGTCTCTTTATGATCGGCGCTTTGGTCATGGGTTTTAACCAGATTCCGCATATTCAAATAGCAGTCGCTATCGGTTTCTTAGTTTCTATTCCCACAGCATTATTTTTCACCAAAAAAATTGGCAGCATTACAGGTAATGAAGAGGGTTACAAAGCATAGATTGCGGTAAAAAAGATCGTAGTATCATTTAATCGAGCATTTTATATATGCTATTCATTTTATTTATTACATCTAAAATTTTGGTACTGAATCTTTTGGAATATAATAAAAAAAGACCTTGATACGATGATCAAGGTCTTTTTTATTGCGTACTATCTATTGAACTATTTTAGCTCAACGGTTGCGCCATTTTCGATATTGGCATAAACCTCTAAAACGTCCCAGTTAGTCAAACGCACACAGCCTGCTGATGCTTGGCGACTGATACCTTCTGGCTTAGGTGAGCCATGTAAACCGTAAGAAGGTTTAGATAAGCCCATCCATACCACACCTACGGGACTGTTCGGTCCTGGTGGTAACATATGTACTTTTTTATCTGCGCCTTCGCCAACAGTTGCTTTATACCACGGCATTTTTACTTTATTAACGATTTTAAAGGTGCCCTGTGGTGATGGCGTGCTGTCACTACCGACGGTTGTAGGATAGGTTGCAACCAGCTTGTCATCATTATAAGCATAAAGGGTTTTATCGGCTTTATTGGCGACGACACGATTGATACGCTGCTTAAGCGGAGCACGCGTATTTAACACAGTAATGGTTTCACCCACTTTATATTGTTTGTTTTTATTTAACTTGTCTAAATAACGCACATCCATATGAAAGCGCTCACCAAACATCTCTTTGATATCTTGATAATACAAGCCTTTCATTTTTGACTTGGCTTCTGAGTCTGCAGGCATAGTAGCAAAATTGGTATTCACATCATCTTCAGTGATGGTATACGTCACTAAAACTGGCTTGTTAGCTGGAATATTTTTATTTAAAGCATCCCATGTTTTTTGATCCATCTTACCGTTTGCTGGCAAGCCTTGCATGGTTTGAAAGTTGATCAGTGCTTTTTTACTGTTCATGCCCCAGCCGCCATCAATAGCACCCGGAGACGCATGATTCCAATCGAGCAGCGCCTGCATTTTGATAGTCATAGCTGAGTTAACTTTCATACTCGGTGTCCATGTGGCACCGTTTACTTGTTTGGCATAATTAGACAAATTCAGCGTGGTATGTTTTTTACCATCAACATCGGCGATACTTTTGATAGAAGTATCCGTTGCACTATCAGCCATGGCAGAGCTAGGTGCTGATACCGCTTGACCTTCGCTAATATCGTCACTGTCTGATTGCTCATCCTTACGAGTCAATTCCTCTACGGTCATATTGTCAGCGGTAACGGCGACCGATGCTTTCACTTCAGCGTCCTGCTTGGCATCAATCAGCTGGGTCATACGGTCCGCTGATTTGGCTTTATTCGTATCTAGCTTTACGGTCGTACTAGAGTCGACGACTGAGCTACTACGGCTTTCTTGCACATTCAAACTGACTTTTTTCGCAATACTAGGAAGCGAGTCAGCTGTGCGTACAGGTAAAGTGCGTGTACCATCAGCAGGTGCGGCAATAGCACTCATACTAACAACAGCGATAGATATAGCGGTGATAAGAGGTTTTATTTTCATCATATTTACATACTTGTGGTGGCTGCTAATGAGGCTATTATGCGCATAATTTGGATGCTTCGCAAACTTTTGACACATATTTTTTCGTTTAAGACTTGCTAAACGTCAACAGTTGACGTATTCACTACAATTAAGCAAGAGTTGAGTCAGGCTAGGGCTGCCTTTTCCACTCAATTAACAGTTACCACAATACGTTATGAGCTTTAAGATAATGATGTATGGCTATGCTAAATCACCCTTTTTAACCCTTCTGTTAAAGCCATGCGCTACTTAATTGTAAAAACTGCTGGAGATTTTGTTGAAGTAAAAAACACAGTCATTGGCGCATCATCTTGTTTCCGTCTATAATGTGGAACGAGATTTTTATTTAATAAATTGGCTGTTCAGTGAAATCATTGAAAGCGATTTAACCCATCCGCATGTAGTCAGTGAGCATGTAATCAGCAAGGTGCGATATGTCAGAAGACCAAGTAATGAGCGCAGAAGAATTTCAAAATCAATACTTTAATGATGATGAGTCACAAGGTATCAATGATGATATGGAATACGATTTAGAGACAGGGCTGGTCGGTGAGCACGATGAATTTGCGACTTTGCGTGCGGAGCTTGAAGAGGCGCGTGAGCAACTGGTCACTATTCGTGACTTTATTCGTTTTTCAGTGACGCAATTACGTAACTATGATGTGGTTGTCGCCCAAGGCACCACCGATGAGTTTGCCGAAGCATCTGCGATTGTATTGCATTCTTTATCTTTGGATTGGTCTGCCAATGATCAGATTCTGGACTGTCGTTTGACCACCTCAGAGAAGCAATTGGTTCTAAGCTTGTTAGAAGAGCGTATCGCTGAGCGTAAGCCATTAAGCTATTTGATTAATCTGTCTTATTTCTGTGATTTGCCGTTCTATGTCGATGAGCGCGTATTGATTCCTCGCTCACCTATTGCTGAATTGATTCGTCAGCAGTTCCACCCATATTTTGAAGTGAGCGAGCTGGCAAAACCAATAGGCGTAAGTGTCAATAATCAAGCGCCGGCTTTTTATGATCATGGCTTAGAAATTAAACAGCTATCACAGCCCGAGCGTATTTTAGATTTATGTACCGGTTCTGGCTGTATTGCTATCGCACTGGCGACCCGTTTTGTCGATGCACTGGTTGATGCTGTAGATATTGATAAAGGCGCGCTAGAAGTCGCGATGGTCAACGTCGATCATCATGATCTTGGTCATCAAGTCAATGTAATTGAGTCTGACTTATTTGCCAAAATCCCTGCCGAAAATCAATATGAACTGATTGTAACCAATCCTCCTTATGTTGATGCCGCTATCATGGCAGATTTGCCACCAGAGTTTTTATATGAGCCTGAGCATGCACTAGCTGCTGGTCAAGATGGTTTGGACTTGGTACATCGTATCTTGTTTGAAGCGCCAGATTATCTTAGCCCAGAAGGTTTGCTAGTCTGTGAAGTGGGCGATAGCGAGTGGGCGTTAAAACAAGCTTATCCTGAGATTCAGTTTGATTGGCTAAGGTTTGCTCATGGCGGTCATGGCATCTTTGCGATTACCTATGATGAGCTCATGAGCTATCGCTCATTATTCGCCAATTATGTACAGTTACTAGATAACAATCAATAAATCACGATTGATACTATAATTAAAACAGTCAAAAATCGACTTCATTTGTTTAAGGATAAATATGGCAGGCAACAGTATTGGGCAGGTCTTTACCGTCACCACCTGCGGTGAGTCGCATGGTGCAGGTTTGTTGGCAATCGTCGATGGCGTGCCACCAGGTTTAGCCTTATCCGAAGCCGACTTGCAAATAGATTTGGATCGCCGTAAACCGGGTACTTCTAAGTACTCGACCCAGCGCCGTGAATCTGATGAAGTCGAGATTATCTCTGGCGTTTTTGAAGGTAAAACGACAGGTACTTCTATCGGTCTACTGATTCGTAATACCAATCAAAAATCTAAAGACTATGGTGAAATTAAAGATACCTTTCGCCCCGGTCATGCCGATTATACTTATAGTATGAAGTATGGCTTTCGTGACTATCGTGGCGGTGGTCGATCATCGGCGCGTGAGACTGCCATGCGTGTAGCGGCAGGTGCTATCGCCAAGAAATACTTGCTAGAGCGCTTAGGTGTGCAAATCCGTGGTCATGTGACCCAAATTGGTCATGAGTACAGTAATGTCCTAAACTCAAGCACAATCGATTGGGATTTTGTGAATAGTAATCCGTTTTTCTGTGCGGATGCCGATGCTGTCAGTCGCTTTGAGACCTTGATAGATAGTTTACGCCGTGAAGGTACGAGCTGTGGTGCCCGTCTTGAGATTATTGCAAGCGGCGTACCAGTTGGACTTGGTGAGCCGGTATTTGACCGTTTAGATGCCGATATTGCCCATGCCCTGATGAGTATCAATGCCGTTAAAGGTGTTGAGATTGGTGATGGCATGGCAGTGGCAGAACAATTTGGGCATAGCTCTCGTGATGAAATGACACCCGATGGTTTTACCGCCAATCATGCAGGCGGCATCTTGGGTGGTATCTCATCAGGACAAGATATCCGTGTCAGTATTGCACTGAAGCCAACCTCTAGTATTACTACGGCTGGCAAGAGTATCAATACAGAGGGGGAGGCGATTGAGATGCTGACCAAAGGTCGTCATGATCCTTGCGTTGGTGTACGTGCAACACCTATCGCCGAAGCTATGTTAGCAATTGTGTTACTGGATCATTATCTGCGTCATCGTGGTCAAAATGCAGATATTAAGCAACCAGTCCAATCGATTACTTAATGTCTTTATGTCTTTATAATATGAGTAGGGTTGACCCTTTATATTACTTCAAACCTTTACAGTTGGCATAGTAACTGACCGTTGCTGGCCAATCTGAGAAGATGCCTTTCACTCCAACTTCTTGCGCCAGCACATCAATGACATTCATGATGTCGCCATCATTATTAATAGCGTCGCTAAGCCCACTATAATACCAGCCACCACCATTTTTTAATGGCCCTGACCGTTCAAGCGACCACGTGAGAATGTCGAGGCCATTGGCTTTGGCTTGCAAGGCATATGCCGACGGTAGCAGCTTGCCATTACCATCGCTGGTGACCAATAGCCAAGTTGCGGGGGCAATGATATTAACGCCGCGCGCTTTCAGCTCAGCCAATGAATGCTTCCACGTCGTTGGGTCGTTTTTATCAAATATTTTACCCGCCGTGCTCTCGTTGCTATCATCGATGAGGTAGACGGCATTGGTGGCATAGTTCGGTTCGTTATTAATCCAATAGTCAATATCTGCAAGATTGAACGACTGCGGATATACATCACTGGCGGGCACGCCTGCAACTTTATAAGTGTCAATTAGCTGTTGACGATAAGTATCTAAACTATATCCATTGAATGGCATAGTAACCACGGGTTCTTTGAGCTCAGGTGTATGCTTCATACCCAAGCTACTGGCAAGTGCTATATGCTCTTTTAATGTCAATACCTCACCATTTTGTGAATACAAATCGGTGCGCCATGGGGCAGTCGCATTCATGTAGGCACTAATACTGGTGGCTTTTGGATTAGCGGCGTCCATTTTTCCCGTTAAGCTTTTAAAATCCCTGACGCTAATATCTGAAGTGCGACATTCAATATCGGCGGCGTTGGTGAGAGTTCCATTAGCATCTATTATAGGTGGGACACTACATTGATTCGCTAATGGTGTGGCGACAATATTGGTCGTGGTATGCAGATCGTTTTGGGCATGGCGACATACCAGCTCACCATCATTAGTAAAAGCCACATCACACTCTAAAATGCCTGCACCCATTTGTGCTGACGCTACATAACCGTCATAAGTATGCTCAGGAAATTGTAGAGGCGCGCCGCGATGGGCGAGAGAGAAATCTGTCTTGCTAGGTGTTTGACCCTTACATGCCATTAACTCATCTTTTAGCGGGCTGTCATCCATATCGTTGACCAGATAAAATGGTCGAACGCCATAGGTATAAGCTAGCGTCTGTATAGGTTCAATCGTTGGCGGTAGAGTAGGTGGTACGATCGCTGATGAACCGTCATCTTCATTACAGCCTATTAATAAAAAAGTGCTGATAATGGCTAAAGGTAAAGTAAAACCTTGGCGTCTGAATCTATTCAGCACTGCGTTATGCAGCTGCGCCCGCTCATTCGCTGAATTTTTTGAAATTGTCATGTAAACTACCCTCATAAATGTGCATAAATTATCATTACTAATTTTATGGTTACTGACTTAGCTCCTAAAATATAGGGTTATGTTTAAGGAATGATGACAACCAAAGTAATTTTGTATTATTAATTTTGTTTAAATTTTTGACTCTCATTAAGGATAATTAATGAATAAGTATTTAGATGCCGTTATTGTCGAGCACAATCCTGCAAACAAAGCGATTAATCGATCCGTGATTTGGCTGCATGGTTTGGGTGCTAGCGGTCATGACTTTGAGCCAGTAGTGCCGCAGCTCGGCTTAGCGGATAGAATGGCAGTGCGGTTTATCTTTCCGCATGCACCCAACCGCCCAGTGACGGTAAATGGCGGTATGGTGATGCCTGCATGGTATGACATCTTGGAGATGAGCCTTGAGCGCAAAGTTGATATTGCGCAGATTGAAGAGTCCGCACAACAAATCCATGACTTGATTGCTCGTGAAATCGAGCGCGGTGTGAAACCTGAACATATTGTGATTGCAGGATTTTCGCAGGGCGGGGCAGTGGCGTATCATGTGGCACTCGGTTACCCACAGCGCTTGGCTGGCTTGATGGCGCTTTCTACCTACTTTGCAACCAATGACAGCGTTCGCTATAGCGCTGTCAACACAGATATGCCAATTTTGATCGAGCATGGTACGCATGATCCAGTTGTTCCCGTTATATTAGGCGAACAAGCAAAGCAGTTATTATCAGAGAAAGGATATAATGTTGCTTATCATACCTATCCTATGGCCCATCAGGTATGTATGCCGCAGATTCAAAATATCGGTAAATGGTTAAATACCATACTGGCTTAGATAGTTGAGCTGTAACGTAATGTAATACAGAGCTCTAATAGGTTGCAAGCAGCCGTATATATGCTATATAATCATCGACCTTATTGGGGATGTTCTGGCTTCGACGCTGGTGATGAAACTCAATGATGCATGTCGAGAGTATATGTCCTCTCGTTAATCAAACATATATTGTTATAGTCGCAAACGACGAAAATTACGCTCTAGCAGCTTAAACCCTGTTTACTTGGTTTAAACCCTGCTTACTTAGTTGCTGATCACCTACAGTTGGTCAACTAAGTTGAAGCGTCCGCATGTAGGCTCGCCACAAGGGATTGTCTCAATCGCTTGGGTTCAAAAGTAGAGAATCGGCTAATCCATCCTGACTGTCGGATCGGTGCAGACTAAAATCAAAGACAGAAACTAAACATGTAGATTCATGAGCGTAATGCTGGCGGACGCGGGTTCAACTCCCGCCATCTCCACCAAATAACGATAAAGGGCTGACCGTCATAGACTGTCAGCCCTTTATTTTGGGCGTTTTTTGGGTATTGTATAGCGTCTTATATAGTAGGCTATACAACAGACGATTAAGTTGTTCTTACCCTATAAAATATACTCATTCTAATCGTCTGGTCAAAAACTAAGATTTTTTCATCTTAGACTCGCGTTTTTCTTGTCGCTCTTGAAGTTTTGATAACTCGTCTATAAACATTGTAATTTGAGAAGTATTCATTAGGTAAGGATTAAATTCATTGCTGGCTGAGTATTTCAGAACATACTCTTTATTCTGATCATTAGCCGTTAAATATTTCATTGACCATTTATTCCAATGCCGTTCCTCAATTTCACGGCACTCAATAATTTGTAAAGAAAAATGTCGCTTATCCTCAATCAATTTTTTTAACAAATTGTTAATAACTGGTCTTGCGCCCTCAATAACTTGGAGAAAATAGTTTTCATTAATTACTAATGCACCAGTAATACCATTGCGCTCATTATTACGCTGCGCCTGCTCAAGAATACGGGCTACTTCGATATTTGAATTTTCGGTGTTATAGCGGCTAACATAAGTTAGACGCAGGATAATATGCTCGCCATGATGACTATTTAAATTGTTTTTATCGGAAAGCTCATTCAGCTTTAGCTCCATAATGTACTCCAGCTTATGAAAGATTGTTTTTATTTGACGGTTCATCGTCATTATTTAATATAAGAATTTTAACTGTAGCTAAAAAAATTGTATGAAACAAGCAGGTTGAATAAGGACTTGTGTTATCTAACGACTATCATTAGCTAGTGCTTTCTAAATAAATAAAGTGATGCTATTTCAATCGATTAATAATTTAGAGGATATAATCTATGTCTATTCATGGAACACGTAACGACAAAGAATACGATAGTATTAAAGCGCTTGGTGGCTTTTATGCCTGAATTTCTCATTAGAATTACAGCATCATCTACTGATAGTAGAGGTAAGAGAAAGTTAATGATGTAGAATAAGAAAAAGGCTTCCAATTGCTTGGAAGCCTTTCAATATAATGGTACCCGGAGCCGGACTTGAACCGGCACGCTATTACTAGCGAGGGATTTTAAATCCCTTGTGTCTACCAATTTCACCACCCGGGCAAAACTTGTATTATCTAATAAGTAAGCTTTCTACTTGTTAGATAGTGGTCGCTATTATAAGCATTTACATTAATAAAGCAAGCTAAAATTAATATAAATCCTAATAAATTTTTAACCTAAATAATTGGAGGCTGAGGTCGGAATCGAACCGGCGTTAACGGAGTTGCAGTCCGCTGCATGACCACTCTGCCACCCAGCCAATCAAGGACGCCTATATTAGCAAATATAATTTAAATTACAAGCCCTTTTTGATATAAAGACCAACTATTTATCAGGTTAGGCGTATTTAGCGTCATATCACGATAGATACTATGCCAGATTAAGTTGCTAAACGATACTTTTATTGTTATCTACAGCCTTTTTTACATCTCTATAAGTTGCAGTACAAATAAGTATCAGTACACCCAGCGTGATTGCTGGCCAGATTAAGATATATAGCCCATAAAAAAACGTGGTTTCCATATTAACTCCTTTATTTTAGGTATTAAAAATGAATGATGAGTACATCAAGCCATTAAAAAATTCATCAAAACGTCGATAAGATATAAATCTAGTTTTGAACGTTGGTTGTCGGCGGTATGTTGGGTTTATTGTCATAGTCGCCAACGCGCTGTTTAATAAGGTCAAAGTCAAAATGCTCGTTGCTCATGAGGCTGATAATGACGCAGACGATTGTACTGGCACCATAAGCGGTCAGTGATGCAAGCAGCACCATATATTGACGTAAGAAACCAGTGGCAAATATTAGCATCAGTATCAGTGTGAGGGCGGCAGCTGCTACAGCCATTTTTCGACCTAAAAAGCCAAATACCATGAGTCCAATCACCACAGCAGCACCAACGCTTGCCAATACTTCAAAAAACAGCGCCGTAACGCCAATGATAGGGATGAGCTCAAAGCGAGCGATACAGAATAATAATAATCCGACGATGACAGCTGAGGTAAAGGCAGTGTTTGTCACGCGATTCCAGAACACACTGGCAATCACTGGGAATACAATCGCACCCCATAACGCACCGACGAAAACCAGCATCACGAGAATATCAAGCTTAAAGCTAGCAAAAATCAATCCGGCAGCCGTAGCGACAATCATGGTTCCGCGACCGACAAGCATCATGGTTTTTGGGTTTACGCCGCTTTTTTTGGCAATATTCTTGCCATAAATGTCAGCCATCATAATGGTAGATAGTGCTGATAAATCTGAATCAGCCGTTGAGGACAGGGCACCAATAACCAAGATAAAGAATAAGGCAATGAATACTGGATGTAGATAAGTGCTGACCATTTGCGGAATCAAATTATTCATATTGCCATTAAGCGGCTCAATACCTATGGTTAATGCCATAAGTCCAATCATGCCGAGACCAATTACAATACCGGCATAGCCGACAGTAGCAGTAATAAAGGTTGCTTTAATTTTGCTTTTATCAATGGCAAATAAACGTTGGGTAATGGTTTGATTGCCAATAGCGTAGGCCAATACTGCGACGAAATAGGGCGCACCTTGCTGAAAAAAGGCTTCAGATGAAAAGAAGTCTTGTTGCTGCAAGGTTAGATTTGAAAGCCCACTTACCATGGCGGAAGGACCACCCATGGAAAACAGTACCACTGGGATAATGATGACACCAATCGCCATTAACGCGACCAATTGGGCAAAATCGGTGAACACTGAAGCACGAAATCCAGAAGTTAAGGTATAGCTTAGCACTCCGACGCCAGCGATAATTACCCCTGTTTGGAATGACAAAGGTGATAATACTGATACCAATGCGCCAGCAGCGGTAAAATTGACCATCAAGCTAATTAAGCTGCCCATAAGGTTAGATATGGCTAAAATTAATTGGCTTGATGAGCCATGGCGGGCGTGAATAAGTTCACCCAAGGTATGTCCATTTGGGGCAAGTTCACGAAATCGCATCCCAAAAGGGTAGATGAATAAAATCATCAAGGCACCCCAAAAACCATAATGTAATGGTCCTGAGACGCCATATTTATAGCCGGACGTGGCAGCTGCATAAAATGACGCTGCCCAGATCCAAGTAGCGGTCATACTGGCAGCGCCCATACCAAAACCGACGTTGTGACCGGCGACCATAAAACCTGAGGTCGTCTCCTTATCTTTTTTTATTAATAAAGACAGTAAATACGTGCCACCATAAAATGCCAGTAATAGCAAAATGATGGTTAATGCTGAAAATTGGAACAATGACTCAGTTTTCAAATTCCTACCTCGCAATTGTTATAAGTAAAATATAGATTAAAACGTATTCTCCCAGACTATGAGGTATGCAAAAACGACCTATTCAGCCTATAGGTCAATTATAGGTAGCACGCAACGAGATGAACCGTCACAAAAAAATTTGAAAGCGGATGGCTTTTGCCTCTGCATGACTTCATCATAAATTATGAAGGATATGTCAAAAATCATAGGGGCAACGCTCGATATGCGTCTGTAAATGGCTGAACCATTACGCTACGAATGATGCATACGTGATATAGCTGGCTGCTGATAAATGCTTGTACAAGCATCTATAGCAATAATACGGATGAGCGGTAAGTCGCAACTGCTTGACTTATGCTAGGTTTAGATAGCGTGTATCAGATATATATAACCATGGATCGAGTATTGTTTTACTTATCTATGGTCTAATAAACATAATCCGTAATCGTGATGGCAAGCGATAAATGTCTAAGCATTTAACCTGACATACGTAGCATTGACAATTAAAACTACAGCAATGTTAAATATTAGTAACATATTTGTGCTTTAAGACTAACCTATTCTGCTATCAATCACAAATTTTATGGTTAATTATTATAAATAATGATATATAAATCTGACCATTGAAAAGTCTGTTAAACAGATGGGGAAGATATTAAAAAACAAGGGTTGATGGAAGTGGTTAGACAAAGAATGTGTTCGAACATTAGAGTAGAAGAGGATCTATATATTTTTTAGGAGTCGGAATAACCTGCGTAGTAAGTCACGCGGTTATCACGTAAAAATCCTGCCAAACCCAAGCCATAACGCTCGGCAACACGTACCGCGGTACTGGTCGGTGCAGACATACCAATCAGCCAAGGTATACGACTACGAATGGATTTTTGTACCAGCTCAATCGATAAACGCGAAGTCATTAGCACATAGTCAACCTCTACCTTATGATGCAGCTGCCATCCTATGAGCTTATCGAGAGCGTTATGGCGCCCCACGTCCTCAAATAGGTACAGCTGCTGCTCATATAGGGTTGCAGCAGCATGGACAGCGCCTGTGAGCTGATGGGTGTGCTGGGCTACATTGATTTGTGCCTGCATACTCAGTAAATCGTCAAGACTAGGCATCGCTCTACTAAGCAATAGCTTGTTTATCTGGTATTTACTTAGATCGGGTAGTGCCTGCGTTAAACCTGTTATGCCGCACATACCGCATCCTGTGCGTCCTGCTAGTTGGCGTTTTTGCGCTTGAATACGTTGATGACAGCGCTGGTTTAAGACTAGCTCGACCACGTATATATCATAGTCTTGCAGCTGCTCTGAGAGCTGTTCCAAGCTTATAAGCTCATCAGTCACATTAGAATTAAGAGAGTCTTTATTAGAAGAATTTTGAATGAAAGAATCAGGCGTAAAATTTGGATAACTTTCATCGTCTGTTAATTGAGTAATATCCCAATCTAGTAATTCATGACTATGCTGAATCAATCCTTCACTATATAAAAAGCCGATGGCAAGGTATTCGAGCTGATAAGGACTTGCCATCAAGACAGCGTAATGAATGCCATTAATTACAATGGCTACAGCTGCCTCAACAGCCAACATTCCTGACTTGGTATCAATATCCAGCGGCGCCTTCTTAGCAGCATCTAAAAATGTATCTGATGCATAGCTGTGTTTATATGCCACATGTAGCCGTGATAATGGCGCATCTTTCTTAAAGCTATCTTCTGCCGCCAAGTGAGGTTTGTTTGCCATTGTGAGTGCTTATTAGCCTATGTTATTAATAAAATAAAAGTCCTGGTGCCGAGACACCCATCATACGGCAGTTGCCATACTGCTTTGTTCAAGACACTTCAATACCACGGTAACAGACTTATAAGCAGGTGTTCTGGATTCCGGCGCATGACTGTCCAAATCAAGGAGGTCATTACATTCAGGATAATAGGTTGCCACTGCATTCGCTGCAATATCCATCTCTGTCAGTATTAAAGGTCCTAACGTGCGCTCAGCATTTTGACTGTCTTGGCGCGATACCATGATTTGATCGCCTTTTTGCCAGCCTAAGCGACTGATTTCATCTGGATGCATAAAGAGCACGTCACGACGATCAGTCTGTCGGTAGCGATCTTGGAAGCCAAATATCATGGTATTAAATTGATCATGACTACGGACACTTGTTAGTTGCCAGACATTTTGCTCAGCGGACTGGTTCATATCAAAGGTTTGATTGTTTACTGAATTATTTTGATAATCGGATGTCGTTTGTGCCATTTGCGCGGCAACGTAGGTAATCGGGTATTGCGGTACTTCAAATTGTGCTTTGCCACTCTCGGTATTCCATACCCGATGGCGCGCCGAATGATACAGATGAAAACCACGCTCAGCAGCACGAATACGCTGATTGAAATCCTCAAATCCTTCAATCGCTTGCGCAATATAGTCACGAACCACATCAAAGTCAGCGCTCATTGCTTGCCAAGGGATTGAGGACTCAGTTCCAAGTACATGAGTTGCCATATCTGCAATGATTTGCGCTTCGGATTTTAGCGCGTCGCTGATAGGGTTTATGCGTCCTCTGGTCGCCACAACTTGACACATTGAGTCTTCAATAGTGGCAAACTGCTCACCTTTATCAGTGATGAGGCGCTCGGTACGACCGATGCAAGGCAGGATAAGGTTGTTTTTACCAGGATATAGCATGGTTTCGTTAAGCTTGGTTGCGACAAAGACATTTAACTGAGTAGTAGTCAGAGCCGCTTGAATCGCACTTTTATCTGGCGCGGCAACTGCATAGTTGCCACCCATACTAACAAAGGCTTTGATGTCGCCTTTTATTAGTGCCTTTGCACCGGCGATGACATCAAGCCCATCTTCTTGTGGCATCGGCTGCTTAAAAACGCGCTCAAGACTATCAAGCAAGCTCTGCTTAGGGCGTTCATGAATACCCATGGTACGATCACCCTGCACGTTTGAGTGTCCACGTACAGGCGATGCGCCTGCACCATCGATACCAATCATACCCATCAACAATAGCAAGTTAGTAATCATGGCAACATTATCCTCGCCTTGTACATGCTGAGTGATGCCCATGCCCCATGTACAAATCGTTGCTGGACTCTCAGCAACTAACTTTGCAAGCGTAATAATCTCTGCTTTACTAATGCCACAGCCAAGCTCTACATCCGTCCAAGATTGCTGACGTAACCAAGCATCCAGAGCGTCATAGCCTGAGGTATGCTGCTCAATAAAACCACTGTTTATTTTACCGTTTTTGGTGAGCCATTTAGCCATGCCAGTTAATAAAGCCGCATCGCCACCGATTTGTATTTGGATAACCTCATCGACCATCTCATCACTTTGACCTGCTGCCATATGGGAGGGTTTTTGTGGGTTTCTAAACTTACTTAGACCTTGTTCGCGCATGGGGTTGATAGAGACAATGCGGCAGCCTTGCTTATGGGCATGGGCGAGCATTTCAAGCATACGCGGATGATTGGTCGCCGGATTTTGCCCAAACAATAAAATCAGCTTAGCCTGCTCAAAATCTTCCAATATTACGGTTGCTTTACCGATGCCTAACTGCTTACCAAGCATCACTGACGTTGGCTCATGACACATGTTTGAGCAATCAGGCAAGTTATTAGTGCCAAAACAGCGCACGAATAGTTGAAACATAAAAGCAGGTTCGTTGGTCACCCGTCCTGAGGTATAAAACAGTGCCTCATCTGGCGAATCAAGCTGTTTTAATTGGTCAGCGATAATCTCATAAGCCGCTTGCCAAGAAATCGGCAGATAGCGGTCTTGAGCAGCATCATAATAGAGTGGTTCTGATAAGCGTCCACTGTGTTCAAGCTCATAGCCTGACCAGCCTTGTAACGCTGTGACTGTATTATTAGCAAAAAAAGTTGCGTCTGCTCGTCTGTTCATCGTTTCACTGGCGATGACTTTGATACCGTTTTCACAGACATCTATGGCCTTATTTGACTTGTGATCCGGCCATGCGCAGCCCGGACAATCAAAGCCGTCCTTTGGCTGATTGCTATGTAAGACGCTGATACTGCCGCGCAAAAAAGCCTTGTAATCCATCAAGGTACGCGTAGAGGCAATCAGAGCAGGCCAACCCGCTGCAGGGTGGATATAAACAGGAATTTTGCGCATGATAAACCTTATAGGCGAGTGCTGATAGATAACGGTCATTTTACTAAGAGCAGATGTATAAACGCTTACTATATAATGGCTAGTGGCAAAGTGGTGCTATCATTACTTATCAATAACAAAAACCTCAAAGCAAATCAGGCGTGGCTGATGAGTAGAGGGCTTTGGTATATAAAAAGCGAGCTGATTCAAAAGATATAGTCAATGAAAAGTAATATCGACACATTATGTACTGCTGGTATCAATTTTTCTTGCTTGCTGTGCCTACGCAGACAGAGACTGCAAAAAAAATGTACTCGCAGTACCGTAGCGTTTTTAGGGTATTTTAACTATAGTGACGTTAGATTCTCAATTGGGAATAACGATCAGCTATTATTTTTATAGTAAACCAAAAGCAAAAAACGCCTACGATTAAGTAGGCGTTTTTTATTTATACTCGAAGAAATACGTGTTATCGGTTAGCTTAATATTAAGCTGTCATCATCAACTTTCTCGCCGCGCGTTTGCTCAAACATATCGAGTAGATCATGCACAGTCATGCCTTGACGTTTATCACCAGCCACATCCAATACCACTTGACCTTGATGTAGCATCACGGTACGCGTGCCATGAGCGAGCGCTTGCTGCATCGAGTGCGTGACCATCATGGTGGTAAGCTGATTATCAGTGACAATTTTATCGGTTAGCTCTAACACAAAAGCGGCAGTTTTAGGATCAAGCGCCGCCGTATGCTCATCAAGTAATAGAATCTTAGACGGCTGCAATGATGCCATCAATAGGCTAACCGCTTGGCGCTGACCACCGGATAACAGACCCATGCGGTCAGTCAAACGATTTTCTAAGCCAAGTTTTAAGACCGACAATTTTTCGCGAAATAAGTCACGGTTATTTTGGTTTAGAGCAAAGTTTAAACCACGTTTGCCACCGCGTTTATAAGCAAGCGCCATGTTTTCTTCAATCGTTAACGCTTCACAAGTTCCCGCCATTGGGTCTTGAAATACACGAGCCACCCAATGAGCACGCTGGTGCGCGGTCTTTTTGGTGACATCAATGCCATTTAGTAAAATTGAGCCACTATCGACGCGAGTGGTACCACTGACCGCGTTTAAAAAGGTCGATTTGCCCGCGCCATTGGTACCGATGACAGTGACAAATTCACCATCAGCGATATTTAAATCGATACCACGTAGGGCAGGGTTTTCAATGGGCGTTCCAGGATTAAAGGTCAACCGCAAATCTGTAGCTTGCATCATAATTATTATTCCTTATGGGTGCACATTGACATTAAGCCCGAACTTTACGACTTAAGAATTTATTTTTAGCTTTTGGCAATACCAATGCCAATACCACGAGTAGGGCAGTAATCAAGTTCAAATCTTGCGGACCAAAGCCGATACTACGTAGCGTATCGCTCGATAGTGCCACTTGAATAAACAGCTTGTATAATACCGCACCGACGACCACCGCAAAAGTAATCAGCCAAATGCGTTTAGCTGGAATAATCGTCTCACCGATGATGACCGCTGCCAAACCAATAACGATAGTACCGATACCAATTGAGATATCTGCGCCACCTTGGGTCTGGACAAAAAGCGCGCCAGCTAATGCAATCAAACCGTTAGAGATTGCCATACCGATGATGGTCATCCATGAGGTATTGATGCCTTGCGCTTGTGCCATGCGTAGGTTAGAGCCTGTTGCCCGCATAGATAAACCGGTTTCAGTACTATAAAACCAATTTAAAAATAACATAGCCAGTAGCACGACAATACCAATAATCAGACAGCGCATCCAATAGCCATTGCCATCATGGACCAAGGTACTAAAGACAGTCGTTTCACCCAACAGCGGCAAGTTTGGCGCACCCATAATACGTAGGTTGATAGAATAGAGCGCAACCATCACCAAGATACTGGCAAGGAGCTGTAATATGCCAAGCTTAACGTGCAACCAAGCAGTAACGATACCGGCAATTGAGCCGGCTAGCATACCAAAGGCGCAAGCAAGCCACGGGTTGACACCGGCGATGATAGAGATACCAGCGACCGCACCACCTAATGGAAAACTACCGTCAGCGGTCAAGTCAGGGAAATCGAGGGTACGAAATGAAATAAGGACGCCAAGCGCCACTAGGCCATAAATCAGACCACTTTCAAGTGCACCAAAAAAAGCAATTAAAGACATAAGAGATCAGTAAGTCATAACCAAGTGTTTAGAGAACCATGAGGTTGAGACGATTGGCATATATCAGCATCATCTACAAGCCAAACACTTAGGCGGTGAATTTAACAGATTGTATAATCTGCAGCTAGGGTAAAGCGCAACCGATCACTGTCATAAATGATCATAATCTTTGCTTATTGAAAGCCTTTAAACAACAAGCCCAGCCTACTGAAACATAGCTGGGTTTTGTTTGTACCAATAAATAGCAAGGTAAAGCTAATGTAGACGATAATGACGGCTTGCGCAATCAACATTATTGTCTACCGTTTATTTTATACTGATTATGTAGAAGACAGTTATTCTACCACTTCTTTTGCTTTATCAATAACGGCTTGCGGTAAGGTGATGCCTTGCTCTTTAGCATGTTTTGGGCTGACATATAAGTCAAGAACTTTTGGCGTATATACGGGAATTGTGCCTGCTTTTTCACCATTTAAAATGCGTACGACGATTTTGCCAGTTTCACGACCAAGATCATAGTAGTTGACGCCCAATGCTGCGATAGCACCGCGCTCAACTGAGCTGGTATCCGAAGCAATTAACGGAATCTTACTTTCTTTAGCGGCTTGATATAGTGACTCATAAGCTGAAACCACGTTATTATCCGTTGAGGTATAGATCATATCGACTTTACCTTCTAGGCTACGTGCTGCCATCGCAATATCAGTACTACGCTGGGCAGGGGCTTCATGTACTTTGATGCCAAGTGGCGTCAGTTTTTCTTTTAGATTTTTTAGGATAATCGTTGAGTTAACTTCACCTGGGCTATAAACGTAGCCGACGTTTTTGAGACTAGGAATAATTTGGCGCATCAAGTCGATTTGTGGCTCATAAGGAAGCGCATCAGAACCACCAGTGACGTTGGTGCCAGAACCATCAAGTTTTGAGACCAGTTTGGCTTCAACCGGATCAGTAACTGCTGAAAACACTAACGGGATACTGCTGGTTGCAGCAGCAACTGACTGAGCCGATGGCGTACCAATAGCAATGATAACGTCTGAATTGTCGGCGACGAATTGCTTGGCAATCTGACCAGCAGTAGCAGTATTACCTTGAGCACTTTGGAAGTTAACTTTCAGGTTTTCACCATCTTTGAAGCCGGCATCGTTTAGCTCATCGATTACGCCTTTACGTACGGCATCAAGTGCTGGATGCTCAACGATAGCGGTAATAGCCACCGTTTTCATTTCTGTTGTGGTATCGGTGCCCGCAGTACCATCAGTCGCGGTACCTTCTTTAGCTGGCTGATTACAACCAGTCAAAATAGCGGTACATATACCGCCCCATAAAAGAGCTTTGGCAAAACGATTTTGATACAACATGGGTCTTACTCCTGAAAATAATAATGTGTCCGTACATTATATAAAAGATAGATAGAAGGTCTTACATACTGCGGTTATAAACAGTGTTTGTTATAAATTATAAGCTATTTACTGCGTATTCACTCTTATCTACCAGCAATTATTTGCTGGCAGTTTTTGCTTTCTCATCAACATTAATAGCATTTTTCAACAGCTCATCTGACAATGTAACACCTTGCGTTTTAGCATGTTTAGGGCTGACGTAGAGTGTCAATTCGTTCATGACTTCAGGCTTAACGGTACTGACCACCTCGCCATTTAAAATGCGATAAACCATCTTACCTGTCGTACGACCAAAGTCATAATCATTGACACCAAGTGCTGCTGTGGCGCCGCGTTGGACACTGAATTCATCAGAGGCAACAATAGGAAGTTTTAGCTCATTGGCAGCTTGTGCCATGGCTTCAAATGCTGAGGCAACATTATTGTCAAACGAGGTATAAATAATATCCGCGCGACCCTGTAAGCTACGTGTCGCCATACCGATATCGGTTGGACGGTTGGCTGGAATATCTAGTAATGATAAGCCACGTGCTGGCAGTGCTTTTTTAAGCGCATCACGTAGTGATACCGAGTTGGCTTCACCAGGACTGTATACATAGCCAATGGTTTTGAGGTCAGGCTTGATTTTTTGTAGCAAATCTAGCTGCGGCTCTAATGGCAATTGGCTTGATAATCCGGTCAAATTGCTTTGAAAGGGTTTACCATCTGCAGTGACCAATTTGGCACCCAGTGGGTCTGAGACGGCGGTATATATAATTGGTATGGTCGTGGTTGCAGACACGATAGATTGTGCCGATGGGGTTGAGATAGCAACGATGGCATCAGGATTATCGCCGACGAACTGCTTGGCAATTTGTCCTGCGGTTGCGGTATTGCCTTGCGCACTTTGAAAGTTAACCTTTAGGTTTTGACCTTCGACATAACCGTTATCCGCCAACTCATCAATAATGCCGCGACGCATATCATCCAATGAGGGATGCTCAACGATTTGAGTGATTGCCAATGTTTTGGCAGGTTTTTGAGCAGTAGTGGTACTGTCATCGGTGGTCGTTGTAGTATCTGCAGGTTTAGAGCAGGCTGATAATCCAAGCGCGGCGCTCATCGCAGCACCAAGTAGGCTAAAGCGTAAAGTAGTAGCAAAAATCATTTTATAGTGGCTCGTAGGTTAGAAAGTGCAGGTTACCCGAGTCAATGTTATGTGAATGCTGAGATAACGGGCTAACATCAAAGTAATCAATCCATTGATCATTATGTTCATATTATGACAGTAATGTAACTTATCGCAATAAAAAATTAAAGCGTATTCGTCACCAGTGTTATTAAAGCAAGTATTGACTGTTTTATTTGGCAAAATCATCTTTATTCAGCAAAACGCTGCTTAAAAAACGCACAAACCAGCAATTCAGCGATTACAAACGCACTTTATAATGAACGCAAGCTAATTTCTATACGAAAGTTACAGTGAGTCTGAAATCCATATCATTATTAATCATGCTGACATTAGTGAATGTTCAACAGACTCTACCATCTACTTAATCTTTTTCAAATGAATATTTTAAGGATGACATTATGAACACTACTAATCTTAAGTTATTAACCATCGCTGGCATTACAGCGATCTCATTGATTTCCTTACCTGCTATGGCAAAAGAGGGTCACGGTAATAATCATGGCAAGGGCAAATCTGCGTATGTCGGTAAAGATAAGCATGAACAAGTACAGCTTAAGCAGCATCAGTTAGAAAAATATAAATTTAAAAATGGTTATAGCAGCAATGCCCAGCCTAACATTAATGCTTATCATCATGCTAACTCTAACGCCTCATTCAAGCGTGATCTCGATCAATACGGTTACAGAGTAGTCGGCAACATTGATAGAGATATTTATGATCGTTCGGTAATTTTAGACCGTTATGATGACCGCTATGTTCGTATTCGCACGCCAGAAAATAAAATTGTGACGGTCGTTAATGATACGTTGCAGATCATTGATATTTTGACCAGATAAACAGCAAGCTTACTTTCTATTCTTTTTAACATAAAAAACGGTCTATTTAGACCGTTTTTTGTTTTGTTCTTTTATTATTACTTGATTAATTTAACGTTTTTAAGCCAGTGAATCACCGATAACGGCTTCATCAGGTAAGGTAATTACCACCAGACCTGTTTTCGGGTCGCCTGACGACAATACCATGCCTTCTGATATGCCAAATTTCATCTTACGCGGTGCCAAATTGGTCACGCAAATAACCTTTTTACCTTGTAATTGCTCAGGCTCATAGAATTTGCGAATACCACTAAAGACGTTGCGAGGTTGTGCTTCACCAACATCTAGTGTGAACTGAAGCAGTTTGTCCGCGCCTTCGACATGGTTGCAAGCGATAACATGAGCGACTTTCATCTCGACTTTGGCAAAGTCCTCGATACCGATATAGTCTGCTTGTTCGGTACTGCTTGGCATTGCTGCAGGCGAGGTATTTTTTGCTGCTGCTTTGTCGTCTTGGCTAGCGGTAGGCGCACCTGCTTGTGTCAATGACGCTTTAGAATCTTCAACCATCGCTGCAATATCTTTTTCTTCAATACGCTGCATCAGTGGCTTAAACTTATTAATTTGATGACCAAGCAACCACTCATTACGGCTGGCAAAACTTAAATCATCAATGTTCAAGAATTCTTTAGCATTGGCAGTCAGCTCAGGTAATACAGGCGCTAGATACACCATCAATTGACGGAAGATATTGATTGCCACGGAGCAGACGTCTTGAACTTCTTGCTCTGCGCCTTCAACCTTGGCAAGTGCCCACGGTTTTTTGTCATCGATGTATTCATTGGCTTTATCAGCACACTGCATAATCAGGCGCATGGCACGAGAAAATTCACGGTTTTCATAAGCCGCAGCAATCTCATCGCCCGTCTTGGTGATGTCTTCTAATAGGCTTGGCTCAGCACAGACGTTGGTCAGCATACCATCGTATTTTTTGACCAAAAACCCAGCGCTGCGACTGGCGATATTGACTACTTTACCAACGAGATCAGAGTTGACCTTTTGCATAAAGTCTTCTAAATCAAGGTTAATGTCTTCGACTTTGTCAGATAACTTACTCGCAAAGTAATAACGCAAGTACTCAGGATGCAAATGCTCAGCATAAGTGTCGGCTTTAATAAAGGTGCCACGCGACTTACTCATTTTTTCGCCATTGACCATCAAGAAGCCATGAGCAAAGACGCCGGTTGGTGTACGGAGTTCACTACCAGCAAGCATGGCAGGCCAAAATAGCGCATGGAAGTAAACAATATCTTTACCGATGAAGTGATACACTTCGGTTTTATGCTCGTTTTCTTGCGCCCAATAATGGTCAAAGTCTAGAGCCTCTTCTGTACCTGCACGTTTATCACACAAGTTCTGAAAGCTTGCCATATAGCCAACAGGCGCATCTAGCCATACATAGAAGTATTTATCTGGCTCATCGCTTGGCGTGTCTGGAATTTGAAAGCCAAAGTAAGGCGCATCACGCGAGATATCCCAACTGGTCAAGCCGGCATCGAACCACTCTTGTAGCTTATTGGCAACTGAGGTTTGCAAGCGATTATCACTGCGCGTCCAATCCTTTAAAAATTGCTCAAACTCTGGTAAATCAAAGAAATAATGCTTTGAAGTCTTTAGAATAGGCGTCGCATTTGATAACGTAGAGTACGGATTTTTAAGTTCTGTCGCATCATAAGTCGTACCACAAACTTCACAATTATCACCATATTGGTCGGTAGCGGCGCACTCAGGGCAGGTACCTTTAACAAAACGATCGGCTAAAAACAGCTGTTTTTCAGGGTCAAATAGCTGCTCCACATCACGAGTAGAGATATGACCTGCATCTCTAAGGCGGCGATAAATCAGCTCAGAAAATTCTCGATTTTCTTCTGAATGTGTTGAATGATAGTTGTCAAAATTAATCAAGAATTTAGCAAAATCGGCTTCATGAGCAGCTTGCACATTGGCAATTTGCTGTTCTGGTGTTACGCCATTGTCTTCGGCTTTGAGCATGATAGCAGTACCATGAGCATCATCCGCACAGACATAAGTCACCTTATGGCCTTGCGCCTTCATCGATCGTACCCAAATATCAGTTTGGATATACTCTACAAGATGCCCCAAGTGAATGTCTCCATTGGCGTAGGGCAGGGCACTGGTTACTAAAATCTCACGCACTTTCATCACCTATATTCTTATATAAACGGGTTGGTTATCAATAGAAATTGAAAAAGTGTGCCTATGATACCGTAATTCGGCTAAATTTGTGATATTGCTTACGAATTAATATGGTAATAAGCGCTATAGTTGATTCACTTTTAGAAGAGTGCAGCGCTACTGGTATTAATTATTCGTAGACTCTGTCTGCGTAGGCACAGCAAGCAAGAAAAGTTCATACCAGTAGTACGTTATAATAAGTGTAATGTATTTATTGATATTTATGATAAAAGTCCAACATAGTAAATCCTTATAAAGCGCTCATAAAAACCCCGCTAAGCAAAAGCTTAGCGGGGTTTTTGTAGTCAATTTAAAGCAGTAAAACTGCCCCTTTTTTAGATTGAGTTCATTACTGATTCAACCCAATTAAAATGAACCAAACATCGTGCCCAAGGTAATGACAACGACGACAGCAATCAGTGGAATAATCATGGTGACCATTGCTAAGTTTAAGTAGGACTGTTTATGTGTCAGACCACAAATGGCCAACAAGGTAATGACCGCACCACTGTGTGGTAAGGTATCCAAACCGCCTGCTGCCATTACCGCCACTCGGTGCATTAGCTCTGGATCAATACCGGCTGCGACTGCCATTCTTAGATAGTCTTCACCCAAGGTTGATAGTGCGATACTCAAACCACCAGATGATGAGCCAGTAATACCAGCCAGCGTGGTCATAGCGACTGCTTCTGAGATGAGTGGATTGTCTGGCGTTAGATTCAAGATACTATCACGAATGAGAAGAAAGCCTGCTAATGACGCGATAACGGCACCATAACCTACTTCCGACGCAGTGTTAAAGATCGGTAACATCGAGTCATAAGTACCGCGGTTGATGGTTTTTTGTAGGTTGGTCCAATGACCGAGACGCATGACGATTAGCACGATACAAGCTACAACCAATGAAAGGATGATCGACCATAGCCCAAGTGAACCTGCGATATTCAAATCTGGGAACTGAGTCTGTAGGCCACTAAAATCCATCGATGGGAAGATAAAGTAAGTTAGTAAAGCGTTCAAACTGATGACCAGTATCAGAGGAATCATCGCAACGGTGAATGAGGTATGATGGGTACTAAGCAAGTTGGTCTCTGCTGCGCCTCCACCAACACCGCCTACATCGCTCTCATCGTGCTGACCATACCCTTCACCAACGGCATTCGCTTTTCTGGCACGCGATTGCAACCACAACCAACCACAGACAAACATGATCGTACCGCCAATAAGACCTAAAATAGGTGCGGCAAATACGTTGGTATTATAGTAAGGAATCGGAATAGCATTCTGAATGGCAGGCGTGCCAGGTAATGCTGTCATAGTAAAGGTAAACGAACCTAGGGCAATCGCTGCTGGAATCAAGCGCTTAGGAATATCAGCAGCTTTAAACAAGTCTTTGGCGATTGGATAAATAGCAAATGCCACGACAAACAGTGACACACCGCCATAGGTCAAAATACCGCAAACTAAAATAACTGCCAAAATCGCTTTACTAGCACCAAGCTTTTCGACCACCGTTTTGGCAATCGCTGTTGCCGCTCCAGAATCTGCCATCAAACGCCCAAAGAGTGCGCCCAGTAAGAAGATAGGAAAGAATTTGAGTAGGAAGCCACTCAATGCGCCCATAAAGACATCAGTATAAGCAGGAATACTGCTTAAAAAATCACCTGAAAGTAGTACGGCTAAAGCAGCCATAATTGGCGCTAAAATCAGTACGGAATAACCGCGATAAGCAAAGAACATCAAAAGTAATAAAGTAATAATAATAGCAAGTGTGCTAAACATGATCGCCCTCCTTGGCTAAGTTAAGCCTGAGAGTATGCAGGGCATAGGGAAATAGGTCAATAAAATTAAACGTGACGGGCGATTTAACGTATTTTATCAAACATTATTTTAGACAATTAGGATGGTGACCTCACCTATATTGCTCAAGCTGCGCTGCCTTGTACGCGCTTTATATTATTGTCTAGTCGCTGCTAGAATAATATGTTAAGTTATTACAGCTGTACGCTATATTTTATAGTGATATAAATTGTATTGCTTTAAATATAAAACTGATTGGTAGTCTAGTGTTTGCTTGAATAAGCAAAACCTATAATGAATCAATGTAAATAATAAAAATGAGACGTGCAAGGAGATAAGCATGAGTCAATCAAAGGTGTATGACAGCGCAGAAGCGGCGTTGAGTGGTGTTGTGCGTGACGGACAAACGCTGGCGATCGGTGGTTTTGGTCTATGCGGTATTCCTGAAGCGTTAATCGAAGCATTGCGGGATAGTGGTGTTGAAGATTTGACGTGCATCAGTAACAATGCTGGTGTCGATGACTTTGGCTTGGGATTGTTATTACAGACGCGCCAAATTAAAAAAATGATCTCATCTTATGTGGGTGAAAATAAAGAGTTTGAGCGCCAGTACTTGGCAGGCGAGTTGGAAGTTGAGCTGACTCCGCAAGGTACATTGGCAGAAAAACTGCGTTCAGGTGGTGCAGGTATTCCGGCATTTTATACCGCAACCGGCGTTGGTACCTTAGTTGCTGAAGGTAAAGAAACCCGCGAATTTGACGGTCGTACTTATGTGCTTGAGCATTCATTACGCGCTGATGTGTCTCTAATCAAAGCGCAGAAAGCCGATAAAGCAGGCAACTTAATTTTTAATAAAACGGCGCGTAATTTTAATCCAGACTGTGCGATGGCGGGCAAGATTACCATTGTTGAAGTTGAAGAAATTGTAGAAACTGGTACCTTAAACCCTGATGAGATTCATCTGCCGGGTATTTTTGTGCAGCGTATCGTATTGAATAGCAGCCCTGAAAAGCGTATCGAAAAGACGACAACTAAAGTGGTCGAAGGCGCTTAGTCATTGCGATTACAGCATAATTAATAAATTATTAAATTTATAGTAATAGAATATCGTAAAAATTAAGGAAGCTATCATGGCATGGACAAGAGAGCAGATGGCACAGCGTGCCGCACAAGAGTTACAAGACGGTTATTATGTTAACTTAGGCATCGGTCTACCGACACTCGTTGCCAACTATATCCCTAAAGACGTCGATGTCTGGCTACAGTCAGAAAACGGCTTATTAGGTATTGGCGAGTTTCCTACTGCAGAAAACGTCGATGCAGATTTGATTAATGCAGGTAAACAAACGGTCACTGCCGAATCAGGTGCGAGTTATTTTAGTAGCTCGGAGTCGTTTGCGATGATTCGTGGCGGTCATGTCAACCTTGCAATATTGGGCGCGATGGAAGTCTCAGAGCAAGGCGATTTGGCAAACTGGATGATTCCCAAAAAAATGGTCAAAGGCATGGGCGGCGCGATGGATTTGGTCGCAGGCGTACAGCGTGTGATTGTGCTCATGGAGCAAGTTAATAAACACGGCGAGCCAAAAATCCTTGCCAATTGCGAGTTGCCACTGACAGGGAAAGGCGTTGTTGATCGTATTATCACAGAGCTTGCCGTACTTGATGTGACTGATAATGGCCTAAAATTGGTTGAGCTTGCAGATGGTGTTAGCTTCGATGAGCTACAAGAAAAAACACCAGTGAGCATTGCTCAATAGCTTTGATAAACCACTCAATAGTTCAAATACTGATTAGTAAATTGTTTAATAGCCACTATATTTTAGTGGCTTATTTATAGGCTTCATTCATTACTACTCATCACTACACACCATCACCTATTATTAAGGATAATATATGGCGACCCAATTACAACAAGATTTGACGGGCAAAGTAGCATTGGTCACAGGCGCTGCCAGCGGTATCGGACGTGATATCGCCGAAACTTATGCTAAGGCAGGCGCTGCGGTCGGTATTGCTGATATTAATATTGAAGCTGCTCAGCAAACCGTCGATGCTGTTGAAGCCGCAGGCGGGCGTGCCGTTGCAATTGCGATGGATGTAACGTCTGAAACTGCTGTTAATAACGGTGTTCAGAAACTGGTCGATACCTTTGGCGGTATTGATATTCTGGTATCTAACGCCGGTATCCAAATCATTGACCCTATCCATAAAATGGCGTTTGAGGATTGGAAAAAAATGCTTGCCATCCACTTAGATGGGGCATTTTTGACCACCAAAGCTGCCGTACAGCATATGTATAAAGACGATAAAGGTGGCACAGTGATTTATATGGGTTCTGTGCATTCACATGAAGCCTCATTATTTAAAGCGCCTTATGTCACAGCCAAACACGGTTTGCTAGGTCTATGTCGCGTATTGGCAAAAGAGGGCGCTGCCCATAATGTACGCTCGCATGTTATATGCCCAGGGTTTGTCAAAACGCCTTTAGTCGAAAAACAAATCCCTCAGCAAGCGGCTGAAAAAGGCATCAGCGAAGAGTCAGTAGTGAACGATATTATGCTCGTTAATACGGTTGATAAAGAATTTACTACGGTTGATGATATTGCTCAACTGGCTTTATTTTTGGCTGCATTTCCAAGCAATGTCTTTACCGGACAATCGATTGTCGCAAGCCACGGCTGGTTTATGAATTGAGAACTTGTTTAGTCAGTCAGCTTAATTGCTATGAGCTTGCTAAAAAAGACCAATCGACTAGGATTTAGCTTTATATTGACCAGAGCCAATGATGTTGGCTCTTTTTTATGAGCACTCGTTGGGCTATCTTGGGCGCAGGGATAAAATGATGAATAATAAGACATATCAGTAAAGTTAAGCGATACTATTGAAAGATAGGATTTTAAGCGCGCGATTAATGCGGTGTAGACGTTACGTCCTAGTGATATTGCCAATATCACAGCGCTGATTAAGCCCGAAATTGCTTGGTAATTATTACAGCAGTTGCCCAATCGCTCGACGATATTCGCGTATCTAGATACCGATATTCAGGGGGCGCTTGCTTCGGTATTCCTTTGTGCTGTGTTCGCGGTGATTCCATAGTGTCACTGGTACTGGTATTGGTAATGAGTATGATGTCTGTGGTGATGATAAGCTGCGAGCTTGCCTTTTGTATTAAACAAACTCATCCTTGTCTCGTGTCATAAAGTAATTCATCTATGTTATTTGATATCAATGATACCGTAGGCTCAAAGCTGTACGCAAAATGCTGTCTTACTGGCATCATGGTTTTTTTATGCTTGCAATTGAGCTACACTGACACGATAAAAGGTTTGGCTAAAAAGCTTATGGCTTCTATCGTTAATTATTCTCGTTATAGTATTAATAATACTTTTTAGCATACCAACCCACTTGTATAGGCAGTCACGGTCGCTATGTTTAATTTTATGAAGAAAAAACCCACCGCACAAAAGGAAACTCCAGAGCAGAAAGCTGCGCTTGATAGCGCTGTTGATAAAGTATTGCTGGGTTATCATGTTGGGGATAGCAGTATTGCTACGATGGTCACTGGGCTTGAGCGTAATGGTGGTGAGCTGACATTAGAGCTGCGTCTGCCACATGAAAGCGATCCTGAGGCCATTCAGCAAGCGCTTGGGCAGTTATTACAGCCGCATGGTATTCAAAGCATTCATATGAATGTTCGGATACCAGCGCCGATGAAAGGTGAAGGCTCAAGTTTGCCAAAAGCAATGCCAAAAACCACCAATGCGATGGATAGTCATAGTAAACCTGTTGCCAAGAGCGATGATAGTACGGTAAATGCTGAACCACCTATCACTAAGCAAGCTCCTACCCAAGCGTCGTTGTCCGCTCATCCGCGTATTCGTCATATCATTGTCGTTGCCTCTGGTAAGGGCGGCGTGGGAAAATCAACCACTACTGTCAATATCGCTTTGGCATTACAAAAGCTCGGCAACCGCGTTGGTGTATTAGATGCTGATATTTATGGACCCAGTATGCCAGCGATGCTAGGTGTGAATAGTATCAGACCTGAGCTTGAAAATGAGCAGTTTGTGCCAATCAATGCGCATGGACTAGCGATGTTATCGATTGGCAGCTTGCTTGATGGTGATAATACGCCTATCGCATGGCGCGGTCCAAAAGCGACCGGCGCGTTGATGCAGCTATATAATCAAACCAATTGGCCACAGTTAGATTACTTAGTCATTGATATGCCACCAGGCACCGGTGATATTCAGCTCACCCTTGCTCAGCGTATTCCGGTGACGGGCGCTGTCATTGTGACGACGCCGCAGCATATTGCGTTACTTGATGCGCAAAAAGGCATTGAGATGTTTAATAAAACCAATATTCCTGTGCTTGGCGTGGTTGAAAATATGGCGCTGCACACTTGTAGTAACTGCAATCATACTGAAGCTATCTTTGGTACAGGCGGCGGCGAAAAGATCGCTGAGCAATATCAAGTGCCGCTATTAGGACAGCTTCCACTGGCAAGCGCTATCCGTGCACAGGTAGATAAAGGTGAGCCAAGCGTATTAGTCGATGATGAGTTTGCGTCTTACTATCTGAGTATTGCCAAAAATATTGAAACCAATATTAATAAGTTTGCCAAACCGGTTAATGATAAGCGTATTTTTTAATGGTTATAGTTTCCTACTAGGAATCACAGCGTTTTATTTTTAATGGGCTATTGTTTGCTATTATAGTGAAGTATTAGTTAGCAATAGCCATTACATAACAAACTGCTTAACTCTTGGTATAAATTTGGCTAGGATGCCGCCATTATGATTCAAAACAATCATCAACCTTTTTCTGATATCGCTAATGAATTGAAACCAGCGGTGCTCGACCAACTAATCCAAAAAGGTCAGCCTCATTCTGGTATTTTTGCCCAAATCAAAGACATCAACTATTTAGATTATCACAGCCACCTTATCTCACAGAAACCTCTGCCCAATTGGCGTAAAGATTTAAAAGCCAACCAATTCTGCTTTATTCAAATCATTCAACCACCTTATCGAGTCTGCTTGGCACTGGCGACTATTAAGCTTGCGACCAGTGCTTTTGTTTATCTTTATAATGATGAAACAAACGAGATAGAGGTGTGTGAAGCCTTGCAGCCTTTGACGCTTGATACGCGTTTAAAGGGTAGTTGCTATCAAGGGCAGATGGCATTTAGACATAAAAAGCTGACATTGACGTTAGATTTTACCCCGTCACAGGTCAACGTTGTGTTAGACAGTCAGTATTTGGCGATTGAAGCAACGTTACAGCGGCAGTCGCAGGCATTGGCGGTCTGCACACCGACTGGCAGGCGTGGCTGGACTTTTACGCAAAAAGAGCCGCTTACCAAAATCGTAGGTCACTTAGCTATTAAGTCCAATTCAACGTTTAATAATGGACAACAAGCTCAGCAAATATCATTCAATGATGACACTATTGCCAATTTAGATTGGACACTTGGATATATGCGTCATGAGACCAATTGGTTTTGGACTTGTATCAATAGCTATTTGCCAGATGGTCGTCATTTCACATTGAACTTATCGATGGGTGTTAATGAAACGGGCGCTAGTGAAAATGCGTGCTGGGTAGATGGGCAGATATGTTATTTACCGCCTGTTATGTTTCTTCGTGATGCTCTAAATTTGCCACCCAATCAGCAAGACACTGTTACTAATAGGTTAGATGACACACCGCAGCCTTGGCACATCTATCATCAAAACCTTGGCTGGAGCAATGTTGATATTGATTTAACCTTTACCCCTATGACGGTTTATAAGAAGACCGATAACTTTGGTATCGTTGCCAGTATTTTTGAGCAATGGCTTGGTTTTTATAATGGTGAGATTCGAATCAAACAAGAGGTGATTAAGCTTGATAATGTGATGGGACTGGCAGAAGATCATTATGCAAAATGGTAGACGATTATCATTTTGACTAGAGATTTATTTTAAACGTAGCCAAGCCTATAAATTGAGCGCTCAATTCCGTATAATCGTCGCTATCAAAATACCATTCATATTATAAGTTTTATTTTATATCTGCTAAGGAATAACAATGTCTATCAAGTCTGACCGCTGGATTCGTAAAATGGCTCAAGAACATGGCATGATTGAGCCGTTTGAAGCCGGTCAAGTACGTTTTAATAATGCTGGTGAGCGTTTGGTCAGTTATGGTACCTCAAGCTATGGTTATGATGTACGCTGCGCGCCTGAATTTAAGGTTTTCACCAACGTACATTCAGTAATTGTAGACCCTAAAAACTTTGACGAAAAAAGCTTTATTGATGTCATTGGTGACGAGTGTATTATTCCGCCTAATTCTTTTGCATTGGCTCGTACGATGGAATATTTCCGTATTCCACGCGATGTATTGACTATTTGCCTTGGTAAATCAACCTATGCCCGCTGCGGTATCATTGTCAATGTCACACCACTTGAGCCTGAGTGGGAAGGGCATGTGACTTTAGAGTTTAGTAATACCACCAATCTTCCTGCGCGTATCTATGCTGGCGAAGGCGTTGCGCAAATGCTATTTTTCCAAAGTGATGCTGATGATGTCTGTGAGACGAGTTATAAAGATCGTGGTGGTAAATACCAAGGACAGCGCGGTGTTACCTTACCAAGAACCTAATCGTTTAAGGTCATCATCACTTTTGGGCTGACAATAAAAAAAGCTGAACATATTTAATATGCTCAGCTTTTTTATGCGATATATTTTGTTATTTTAATACTTTTAAGCCGGCTTTATTATCACGTTTGGGCTTAGGAGCTGCTACATTTGTTTTAGAGCTGCTACTCGCAACGGCATCGTCTTCAGGCACATAATTGTCATATTCATTGGGATCGAAAAACATCCCTTGAGAGTTCTCTTTTGCATAAATACCTAGCACTGCTGTGAGCGGTACCCAGATCTCTTGTGATACACCGCCAAATCGCGCACTAAAATGAATATAGTCATTCTCCATACTCATATTACCAGTGGCACGGCTAGCAATATTGAGCACGATACGACCATCTTGCACATGCTCTTTTGGAATTTGAACATTATTGGCGGTTGCATCGACCATCAGATACGGCGTAAGCGCATTGTCTTCTATCCATTGGTACAAGGCACGTATCATATAAGGACGTGTTGGAGTAATAGATGTGGTTTCTTCGCTCATCTTTGGCTTCCTATATTGACGGTATTAAGTAAGGGTTAAAAGGTATCAGCGGCAAAAGATTATTTACAGAAATTCATTTGCGCTTCATTATTTGTTATTTTAAGGCAGCATTTGACTGTTGTCTAATTAACGCACGCTTTTTTGAAAGCTATCTCGCTCAAAGACCCGTTTTTGATAGTCAAACAGAGGGCGACTGATAGCGCGTGGTAGCTCAATGTCCATCTCTTCCAATCGCCATAATAAAGGTGCTAGCAGCACATCACACCAGCCAAACTCATCTGCCATAAAGTAAGACTTGTGCGCAAATAATGGTGATATAGTGATGAGCGAATCACTCAGCTGTTTTCTAGCCATAACCGCTTGAGCTTTATTAAAGCTGTCTGGATGCATAAGCAATCGCTTACCGAGTGAGAGCCAATCGCGCTGAATACGCCATGCTAACTGGCGAAATTGTGCCCGCTCTTGTGGCGTCTCAGGCAAGAGCTTATTGGCATGATAACGCTCTTCAAGGTACTCAAAGATGACGTTTATCTCATAAAGCGCAATCTCACGCTGCTGTAGGACAGGTAAAGTATGATAAGGGTTCAGCTCGGTTAAATCCTCAGGACGCTCAGAATGCAAACGTGATAAATAATAAGCGAGCTTCTTTTCTTCAAGCAATAGGCGCACCACATGACTGTCGTAGCCGTCATCAGCGTATAAAATTAGCTGACTACTTGGAATGTCATTCGCATCAATCATGAAAGCCTAATGTTAATAGTAAAGCCTGCCATCGTAAACAATGTTGCTGTGTTTATCAAGGTAGCGTACGTAAACACTGTCGCTTAAAAATTTGGCGCTTAGCTTGCTTTTGCGGCTGATTTATAAATGTTTAAAGCATAAAAAAGCACTACCGAAGTAGTGCTTTTTTTATACCAATATCTTGCTCGATTATCAATATCGCTTATTTGATATCTTTCCAGAATTCTTTATTGAGCAAGTAAACTGGAATCAGTAAGACAAGTAAGAATAAAATCACAAAGAAACCAATCACTTTACGGTCGTGACGAACAGGTTCTGCCATCCATGCCATAAAGTTAACCAAGTCACCTACTTCAGATTCGAACTCTTCCTGACTCAGCTCTTCTTGCATGTTATGCAAAACGTGAGGCATTGCCGCATTTGCGAGGACTAAGTTATTAGCACCCCAAGGACGGCTTGGATCTTCGTAAAAAGACAATAGGTAAGTGTAAACCCAATCATCGCCGCGCAGTCTTGTTTCAAGTGACAAATCTGGAGGAGCCGCGCCAAACCATGAGGCTTGTACTTCAGGGTCAATCTCAGCATCGATATGATCACCGATCTGATCGGTCGTCACCATCAAATACTTTTCGACCAACTCAGGTGGTATCTCTAAGTCTTTAGCGATGCGTGAGTGACGAACGTACTTGGCTGAGTGACACCCAGCACAGTAGTTCATAAACGTCTTAGCACCGTTTTGTAGTGAGCCCTTATTGGTAAAATCAATAGGCGCTGTACTACAAGCCAAATGCTCTACAATGCCCTCAGCATTGGTAAACGTACCGCAGCCACTACCTGCTGCTAGAGCGCTACCAGCAGTCAAAGTTAATGCCGCGCCTAAGCCCAAACCTGCTAGGGATTTAATTAGCGTGCTCATTAGTGACCTCCGGTAACGCGTTCTGGTGGCTGTTTACACTTCTCAATGGCAGTGTAAAACGGCATCAATAAGAAGAACAAGAAATACAATATGGTAAAGATACGAGCCATTATAGTTGCTGTTGGGGTGGTAGGTGTCGCACCTAAATAACCCAATACTAAGAAACTAATAGCAAACACGGTTAAAGCGATTTTAGATAAAATGCCTTTATAACGTATCGAGCGTACTGGCGATCTATCAAGCCAAGGTATTAAGAACAATACGGCAATAGCAGCACCCATCGCAATCACACCACCAAGCTTATCAGGAACGGCACGTAAGATGGCATAGAAAGGCGTGTAGTACCATACCGGTGCAATATGCGCTGGTGTTTTTAGTGAGTTTGCAGTTTCAAAGTTTGGTGGCTCAAGGAAGAAGCCGCCGCCTTCTGGGAAGAAGAATACCACAGCAAAGAATAAGATAAAGAAGACAACAATACCAACCATATCGTGTACGGTGTAGTACGGATGGAATTCGATACCATCTAATGGCACACCGTTTTTGTCTTTTAGCTTCTTAATGTCAATACCATCAGGGTTATTAGAACCCACATGATGCAGAGCCACTAAATGCATAAAGACTAAGCCGACAAGTACAAGCGGAATCGCCACAACGTGTAGAGCAAAGAAGCGGTTTAGCGTGATACCTGAAATAATGTAATCGCCACGAACCCATTCAGCAAGACCATCGCCAATGACTGGTAGAGCCGCAGGTAGGTTTAGAATAACCTGAGCACCCCAGAACGACATGTTGCCCCAAGGAAGTAGGTAACCGAAGAAACCTTCTGCCATCAATGCTAAGTAAATACCCATACCGATAAGCCAAATAAGCTCACGCGGTTTTTGGTATGAACCATATAGCAAGGCTCTGAACATATGCAAGTAAACAACTACGAAGAACGCAGATGCGCCAGTCGAGTGCATATAACGGATGAGCCAGCCACCCTTAACATCACGCATGATATATTCAACAGACGCAAATGCCCCTTCGGCACTTGGGTTATACATCATCGTCAGCCAAATACCAGTTACTAACTGATTGACCAGCACGACCATTGATAGCACGCCAAAGAAGTACCAAAAGTTAAAGTTCTTTGGTGCATAGTACTTTGACATATGATATTCGTAGGTTTCAGTCGCAGGAAAGCGCGCGTCCACCCAATGCATTAACTTTTTACCCATGCTCATATTAAGCCTCCCCAATCGTCAAGATGGTACCATCCATGTTGTACTCTGGGATAGGTAAGTTAAGCGGTGCAGGTACGCCACTATAAACGCGACCCGCTAAATCGTATTTAGAGCCATGACAGGGGCAGAAAAATCCACCATACCAGTCATTACCACCTAAATCGGCTGCGCCAACATCAGGACGGTAGTTTGGTGCACAGCCTAAATGTGTACAGACGCCTTCTACCACCAATACTTCTGGTGAGATAGAGCGTTCAGGATTTTTACAGTACTCAGGTTGCAAAGAGGCACTAGAATCAGGGTCAGACAATAATGGCTTTACTGACTCAAGCAACGTCAGCATCTCTTCAGTACGCTTAACCACAAAGATGGGTTTGCCACGATATTTGACGACAATCATTTGTCCTGCTTCGATAGAACCAATATCTTGGGTCACTGCTGCACCAGCAGCTTCAGCTTTAGCACTTGGGGTCCAAGAGCGAACAAAAGGTGTTGCCACAGCAGCTACCCCAGCTGCACCAATTACGGCAGTCGAGGCAATCAGAACTCTACGGCGTTGTACGTTAACGCCTTCGGCATGGCTCATTAATACTTCCTCCAGGTGAATGAAATGGGATTATCCCACACTGGGTTTGTGACTTAGAATAGAAACAATTATCAAGCCACGTTAGCTGTGCCTAATTTTGCTAATTGTTGCTATTCTAAGCTATTTTGGTCATAAAATAAATTATTGTGTTAAAAATAAAGCAACCTCGATAGGGCACGCTAAAACGTTAAACAAGATAATCAAGACATAACATCTTGATTATCATTGTTTAACACCGGCTTTATCTCAACAAAAACGTTATGGATAATGACCTTATAAATGATAAGGGTATTCGGCAATAGCGAATGATACTTGAAATTACGACAATGTTCACTAACTTTCAGCACATCACTACTTTGTAAGTCGCTGTGACGCTATTATCACCACTTTATATTATAAAGTGATGATAGTTACATGCACAAAGACTTAGATTAGCTCTCAAGCGTATTCCAGCGTTCAAGTTTAATCATCATCTCATCTTCAATAGCAAGCAGTCGCTCACTAGCAGCTGTTGCCGCATCAAAATCTTGATTAAACCAAGTACCGTCGGCTAGCTTTTCTTCTAGTTGCATTTGTTCCGCTTCTAAAGCAGCGATCTCTTTTGGTAACGCATCAAGCTCACGCTGGTCATTAAAGTTAAGCTTTTTAGCAGCAGTATTAGGTTTCGCTACTGCTGCTGATTTATTAACAGATTTGCTGTTGGCAGTAGTATTACTATTAGAAGATTTAGCTGCTTTAGAAGCTTCTTCGCGATTCTTTTGTACCAAATACTCTTGATAGCCGCCGACATACTCGCTGACCGTCCCTTTGCCATCTTCATCAGTATCAAATACCCAAGTGGAAGTGACGACATTGTCCATAAATGAGCGATCATGGCTAATGAGCAAAATCGTACCACCAAAGCTGGCGACTGATTCTTCTAGTAGCTCAAGTGTCGCCATATCCAAGTCGTTGGTTGGCTCATCGAGTACGAGGATATTTGCAGGTTTTAATAATTGCTTAGCAAGTAGCACGCGGTTACGCTCACCACCTGATAATGCTTTAACGGGCGTACGGGCACGCTCTGGCGCAAATAAGAAATCTTGTAGATAGCTCATAATGTGCGTCTTACGACCGCCGACTTCGACGAAGTCAGAACCTTCTGAGACGTTTTGCGCCACACTGGCTTCCAAATCTAACTGATCACGCAGCTGGTCAAAGAAAGCAATTTTTAAGTTAGTACCTAATTCAACGCTGCCTGTTTTGATCACATCATCGTCTGACATATCGAGTAGGGCTTTAATAAGCGTGGTTTTACCTGCGCCATTCGGACCGACGATACCGATTTTGTCACCGCGCATGATGGTAGTGCTAAAGTTATCGACCAATACATGGTCATCATATTGTAGGTGTAGATTTTTGACTTTGCAGACCAGCTTGCCGCTTTTCTCGCCTTGACCCATGGTAATATTGACATTACCGACTTGCTCACGGCGGTCGCTACGCTCTTCGCGCAACGCTTTTAGCTCACGCACACGACCTTCGTTACGGGTACGGCGTGCTTTGATACCTTGGCGAATCCAAACTTCTTCTTGTGCCAATTTTTTATCAAAATTGGCATTGTTCTTCTCTTCAGCTAGTAACTGTAGCTCTTTTAGCTCTTGGTAGCGTGCATAGCCACCTTCACCTTGAGTGACGTCATAGCTGGTCAATTGACCACGGTCAAGCTCAATGATACGAGTCGATAATTTATTTACGAACGCTCTATCATGGGTAACGAACAATAATGTCAGACCTTGCCAATCTAATAAAAAGCGCTCAAGCCACTCAATGCTATCAACGTCCAAATGGTTAGTCGGTTCATCGAGAAGCAGTACATCAGGTTTAGTTACTAACGAGCGTGCTAATAAAACACGGCGCTTACGACCACCAGATAGTGATGATAAGTCATCGTCTGGATCGAGACCCATTGTCGTGATAAGACGTGTTGCTTCGCGCTCTAAATCCCAACCATGTACCGCATCGATATCATGCTGCAAGTCTGCCATACGCTCGCAGGCATCCATGTCACCATTGGCACATAAATCAGTTTGCACATTATAATTAATCAGCAGCTCGGCAGTGCGTTTGCTGCCACCCATAACGATATCTAAAATTCTACCGCTGGTTTCAGGTACATCCTGCTCGAGCATAGCGACGCGTACACTATTGTTAATAATAACTTCGCCGCTATCAGGCAACAATGTGCCATTAATCAGTTTAAATAAGGTGGATTTGCCTTCGCCATTGCGACCAATTAAACACACGCGCTCGCCTGAATCGATAGCAAAGTCAATACCATCAAGGACAGGAGCGACGCCAAAGGCTAAGTGAATATCTTTTAAATGTATCAGTGCCATAGAGTATCTTAAGCTTATATAATAGTGAGGTAGGGGTTGTTGCAAAATTTGTAGCAGTATAACATGCTGCCACGTAACTGTAGCGTGCGTAAATAGATTTATCAGCACGATTTTATGACGATTAATTTATTAAGCAATGTAGAACATCTTATCAAGGCTTTAGCCATCGTTAGCCATAGCATCTAGTATTGAGAAAAATATGAATGAAGCAAATCCAAAAAATAACAGTGTATCCAAGCCGCAAATCGACAGCTTAGCCACACAAGCTGATTTACAATTGCAGTTAGTCGAACTGCAGATGAATATGTCTCATCTTGAGTTGACCGTAGAACGCCTTGACGACGTCATTACTCGTCAAGACAAACATATCCAAACGCTACAACGACAATTACAATTTATTTATAAACAAGTTGAAAGCCAAGATGAAGAAGGAGGCGTGGCACCTTTTGACGTTATGGCAGACAGACCACCCCATTATTAACCATAATATGCCATACATAAACAGCGACTAACTGAATTATTTTGAATGAATTTATATATGTATTTTCGGATAAATATACTGTGTAGTGACTATCCAGTCATATTAGAGAAATAATGTTGTTTTAGTGTACTAAAAACATTAGTATCCTTCACCTTAAGTACCGTCTACCTAACAAAGTTCGGGATAGCGGTAAACAACGTGGATGTTTGGAGATACACAATGGGCGCAAATTTTAATCTTAAAACCCTCACGGTAGCTATTGCTACTCTTTCTATTGCTAGTGTTGCGAGTGCGGCAGGTCTTGATCGTTCAGGTCAAGATATCACAGCGTTTTTACAAAATGGTGTATATGCTGAAGCGGTTTATACCTATATTGATGGCGATGTCACTGGCAAAGATTCGTCAGGTAAAGAGATTGATGATATTGCTGAGTCTTATGACTTTTTTCGTTATGGTGTAAAAGCGGATATCAACGACACTTTTAGTGTTGGTGTTTTATATGACGAGCCTTTTGGTGCAGCAGCTGACTATAGTGGTAAGAATGACTTTGTAGATCAAAATCCTCTTTCACCTAGAAATGGTGAAGGTACCAATGTTGAAGTTCGTACTGAAAGCATCACTGGCATTGTTGGCGCAAAACTTGGCGAAAATAAGAACTTCCAGGTATATGGTGGTCCAGTAGCTCAACGTGTGAAAGCCAATGTGAAATTGCGTGGAACTGCTTATAGTATCGCTAATGGTTATAGCACCAATATCAGTGCTGATCAGGACTATGGCTGGTTAGCTGGTGTCGCTTACAGTAAGCCTGAAATTGCCTTACAAGCTGCTCTAACGTATCGTTCAGAAATTGAGCATAATACACAGGCTGCAGAAATCTATCCTTTCGCTCAGAGAGTTGGTCTTTCGCCAAATAGAATCGATAATATTGAGATCACTACCCCTGAATCAGTGAATTTTGATTTCCAAACGGGTATTAATCCTACGATGCTAGCTACAGCAAAAGTACGCTGGGTACCATGGAGTGATTTTGCGATTACACCATCATTATACAATGAGACTAGCCAAAAATTAGCAGGTCAGCCTGGTATTCCTCCTGAAGGTTTAGATTTGGTTAGCTATGATAAAGACCAGTGGCAGGTTGAATTAGGTCTTGCTAAACGTCTAACGCCAGTATTAGCAGTGACCGGTACGGTTGGCTGGGACAGTGGTGCTGGCAATCCAGTTACGTCATTAGGTCCTATTGAAGGTTACTATAGCGCTGGTCTTGGTGCAAAGTATAATTTGACCGACAACTGGGCTATTTCTGCTGGTGGTAAATACCTGTGGTTTGGTGATGCCCAAGGTCAGATACCTAGTAAAACTGTTGTCAGTAACTTTGAAGATAATGATGGCTTTGCTCTTGGTGTAAAATTATCTTATCAAGCCAAGCAAAACTTTAACTAAGCGCTTATGCCTTTACTTTAAATAATACTGTTTTAACAATTTTAAAAGCGATCCTTAAGGGGTCGTTTTTTTATGTATTAAATTAAAAATCTAGAATTACTAACTATTAGATTTAAGTTTGCTAAAATTACAATTTATGAGTTACTTTATGAATATTTGTTTTGTATTTTTGTTCGTTTGCTTTAGGTCTAGATAAATGTACTGAACAGTCATTATTAAGAAATAAAGTGTTTTAAGTGTTGTTTTAGTGTCAAAAAGTGATTACTATTCATTCAGGACGTCGTTTACATAAGTTTATATTTTAAGCAACAATGCCGAATATGAGTTATGAAGATGATTTAACAACTAGGATGTTTGGAGATACCCAATGCGCGCTACTTTTCATTTAAAAACTCTTGCTGTAGCGATAGCTACTCTTTCTATAGCCAGTATGTCTAACGCTGCAGGTCTTGATCGTTCAGGTCAAGATATTACAGCGTTCCTACAAGATGGCACCTATGCTGAGGCCGTCTATACCTACATCGACGCAGACGTTAGTGGCTTTGATAGTGCTAACAATGTCCCTACAAGCAATACCTATGTTAAAGGTAATGCCACTGGTGATATTGCTGAGTCTTATGACTTCTTTCGTTATGGCGTAAAGGCAGACATTAATGATACTTTTAGTGTCGGTATCTTATATGACGAGCCATTTGGTGCTGCTGCCAAATATGAAGGTGATAATAACTTTGTATCAAAAGGTGGCAATGGAGATGAGTCTGCTCGAGAAGTAACTGGTAATCCGTTAGTTAATCAAGCAGCTCTTAACGCAGCTGCTAGAGCTGCAGCAATTAACGCAGCAGCTAACCCGAATGATCCTAATGCTCAAGCTCAAGCTCAAACTCTTGGCGGCGCGGCGCGTATTGTAGCACAACAAGATGCAGATGCAGGTGAAGGCACAGACGTTGAAGTTCGTAGTGAGAATATTACTGCCATTCTTGGAATGAAGTTGGGTGCCACTAAAAGCTTTCAAGTGTATGGTGGTCCAGTAGCACAGCGTGTACGAGCTGATATTAAGTTGCGAGGCCTTGCCTATGGTCCTGCTACTGGTTACAACGCTCATGTAAATCCTGATCAAGATTATGGTTACCTTGCTGGCGTTGCCTTTAGCAAACCTGAGATAGCGTTAAAGGCGGCATTGACTTATCGTTCTGAGATTAAGCATAACACGCAGATTTCAGAGGATTATCCAGTGGTAGGGATAAATGGAGCAGTCAATGATATGGAGATAACAACACCTAAGTCAGTAAACTTTGATTTCCAAACGGGTATTAATCCTACTACGTTAGCGACAGCAAAAGTACGCTGGGTACCATGGAGCAATTTTGCCATTACTCCTCCAGTATACAATCAAGTCAGTAAACAACGTTTCCCTGAGGGTTTGAATCTGGTTGAGTATGATGACGATCAATGGCAGGTAGAGCTTGGTCTTGCTAAACGCATTGCCCCAGCTTTAGCCATTAGTGGTACAGTTGGTTGGGATAGTGGCGCTGGTGATCCAACGACTTCATTAGGTCCAATTGATGGTTATTACAGTGTTGGTCTAGGTGCTAAGTATAACCTTACAGAGAACTGGGCAGTATCAGCAGGTGGTAAATACTTATGGTTTGGTGATGCTCAAGGTCAACTACCTACAGATAAGATCGTTGGTGACTTCCAAGACAACGATGGTTATGTGGCTGGTGTAAAAATATCTTATCAAGCTAAATAAAACACTATTATAGACAAATAGGTTAGACATGAGAAAGCGATCCATTAAGGGTCGCTTTCTTATATATATGAATCGAGGAAAAACCTAATAGCTATAGAAATAGATAGAAACGGTACGTTAATATTGAGATTTGAATGCTATTTATATAAAGATTTACTACTTGCTATTATTAGGTAGTATAGAGATTTGCAAGAAGTAGCCTAGTGATACTGCATCTATTTAAAAATAAATAGGTAGTAACTTTCAGAGTAATAGACGTAGAGGGTTACTAACTACCTTTTTATCACGCAAATTGATGATATAGAGGCAGTTAGCATTGAAATAACCCAGTGATATTTAATCAAACAATAAAAAACCTCGTTACTATAACAGTAGCGAGGTTTTCTAATTTAACAGCAGTAATTAAAAAATGCTTATTGATCTAAGTTCATTTCCATTTCTTTAAACTTCGCTGAGACTGAGGCTTTTGGACCACCTGTCATAATACTTACAGCAAAGATGGCAATAGTACTTAAGATAAAGCCTGGAACGATAGCGTATAACCAGCTATTTAGTGCCATACCATTCATCTGGAAAGGACCATAGATCCATAAGATGACAGTTAATGCACCAACGACCATACCAGCAACCGCACCGTTTCGGTTCATACCGCGCCAGATAAGACTGAAAATAACCAACGGTCCAAATGCCGCACCAAATCCTGCCCAAGCGTTAGAGACCAAACTTAATACAGAGCTTTCAGGATTAGAAGCCAGCAAAATAGCAACGACGGCGACCACGATAACTGAAAGACGACCGACCATTACTTGGCGGGCTTCTGGTGCATCTCTATCAAAAAACAGCTTATACACATCTTTGGTTAGTGAGCTTGATACGACCAATAGCTGTGATGAGATTGTACTCATGATCGCGGCTAAAATAGCGGCTAACAAGAAGCCTGAAACTAATGGCGTGAATAAGAACTGGGTGAATACTAAGAAGATAGTTTCAGGATCATCTAAAGTCATTGCTGTTTTTTGTACATAGGCACGACCTGCAAAACCAGTCATCAATGCACCAATTAGACTTACAATCATCCAGCTCATACCAATGTTACGTGCCGTTGGTATATCTTTGACTGAGCGAATAGCCATAAAGCGTACAATAATATGCGGCTGCCCAAAGTACCCCAAACCCCAAGCCATTAACGAAACAATACCAAAGATCGTCATACCGCTGGTGACATTAAGTAAGCTTGGATCAATGTTCCTGACCGCCTCAGTTGTGGCTGAAATTCCGCCAAGATCAGTAAAGGCTACAACAGGTACGATAACCATCGCAAATAGCATGATAATGCCCTGTACAAAGTCAGTCATTGACACTGCTAAAAAGCCGCCGAATAGAGTATAGGCGACAACCACACCAGCAGTCACCCACAAACCTGTGGTATAAGATAAGTTGAGTGAGCTTTCAAACAGTTTACCACCACCAACTAAGCTAGCTGCTGTATAAACAGTAAAGAATAAAATAATTACAACTGCTGAGATAACACGCAGCATATGTGACTTATCTTCGAATCGATTTGCAAAGTAGTCAGGTAATGTGATGGCATTATCTGCAATCTCAGTGTAAACACGTAAGCGCGGTGCCACGATGATATAGTTTAAAAATGCACCCAATGTCAAACCGAGGGCAATCCAAATACTCACGACGCCATCGGCATACATATAACCCGGTAAACCAAGTAATAGCCAACCGGACATGTCTGATGCGCCAGCGGATAAAGCGGTTACCGCAGGACCGAGACTACGACCACCAAGCATATAGCCTTCGGTATCATTGGCTTGCTTAAAATAAGCATAAACCCCAATCCCGATCATCACTAAGAAATAGGCGCCAAGTGATATCAGCACGCCACTAGAAACTCCGTTCATATAAATAGTCCTTAACCAACGTTGTTGGCTGTCATTATTTTTAACGAGAAAAATTAAGTCTTGCAAGACGATGTTTAGAAACAATATCTAAAGACAAAAAAAGCCATTAAGTAGGACATAATGGCTTTTATTCAATATCTTCTGTTAGTTTTATATGATTGATGCTGTTTTAGGACAATACTTATCAAACAATGTGTATAGAAAAGGGCAAATATACTTATGTGTTGCTATGTTAAATGCCATCATCTCTTTACTACTTGCCAAATATTAATCGCTTATATAACCAATCATTTAAAACCATTAAACCTACTGTTTACTATCATATATTACTAGAGATGTTCAATATATGATTATCAGTGCCAGTTGGGTAAAATTATGTTATAAAAAACGTCAGAGGCATTATAACGTATGAGCGTCATAAATGCTAACTCAGTATCTTTCAGCAAGTAATATTTTAGAAAGTTATTTTATCTTAGCTATCCAACCACACTAGACTAGGAGTTTTTATTGAATGACCTGTTATTTAATAGCACCATTATTCAATGGGTGCTAGCAAATCTAATAGTGCCGTTACACTGTTTGATTGAGTCAGTTTTGGGTTGATTACCACGCCTAAATGACGCTGTAATTCGATATTATTTGCCATATCAATACGCTCTAAGTCTTGGCTAATCATCGTTTGCGGCAATACTGACCAACCAAGTCCTACAGACACTAGCATCCGAATAGATTCAAGTGGGTTGGTGCTCATGGTGGCATAAGGCTTTAGATTATGTTTGGCAAATTCAGCCAAGGTAATTTGACTGGTAAAGGTATTGGCAGATGGCAAGATAGCAGGGTAACGTGCCAATTGCTCTAGTGTCACATTAGACTTACTGGCCAAAGGTGATAAGGTACCAGTCATAAAGTAAAGTGGATCTGACCATAAGGTATGATAGGTTAAACGCTTGTCATAGACGGGTGGCAGGGTCAAAAAGGCTAGAGATAAGTCACCATCAAGTACCGCTTTATGTGCGGTTTCTGAATCGACGAAATGTACCTCTAGCTGTACGGCAGGATAGGCTTGGATAAAATGCTTAAGAACAGGGGCGAGATGGTGTAAGCCTATATGGTGGCTAGTACCAATGACAAGTTTGCCGGATACAATATGCTTAGAGTGCTGCAGATTGATTTTAAAGTTTTCGTAGTCTTCAAGCCATCGTTTGGCATGAGGTAACATCTCACTGGCGGCTTGAGTTGGAACAATACCACGACCCACCGTATCAAATAACGTGATATTAAACTCATCTTCTAAGTTTTTGATGCGTTTACTGACCGCAGGCTGAGTAATAAAAAGCTTTTCTGCTGCACCCGAAATACTACCTGTATTCATCACAGTCACGAATGTCGTCAAATTTGTGGTATTCACACCGATGTCCTTAGCTACATAACGAGCTATAAATAAAAGTTGGCTGACCCAATCATAATGTATTAGAAATAAAAGTTTGCAACTATGAAAGAATCATCAATTATTATTATAGGATTAGCCTGCTATAATCACAAGACATCGAAACGTATTTTAGACATATTTATTGTATTTACTTGATAATCTGCGCCATAAATCTTATTTTAGGCATCTATTATCGCAACCATTAGTAATTAACAGATAAAACCATAGCAAACTATGGTCCTAGTACTAGGGTTTTAGTAAATGAGAATAAAGTCATTAGCCACTAAAAAGGATAGCAATATGGCCGGTCAAACGTTATATGACAAACTTTGGAATGCTCACGAAGTCACCAAGCGTGATGATGGTTCGAGCCTGATTTATATCGACCGCCATTTGCTACATGAAGTAACAAGTCCGCAAGCATTTGAGGGTTTGGAATTGGCTAATAGAGCACCGTGGCGTCTGTCGGCTAATATTGCAAGCCCTGACCATAATGTACCGACAGTCACTAAAGAGCGCTCAGAAGGTGTAGCAGGTATCAAGGATAAGGTCTCGCGCTTACAAGTACTGACCTTAGATGAAAACTGCAGCAAATTTGATATCGCTGAGTTTACGATTAATGATGCTCGTCAAGGGATCTTGCATGTCGTCGGTCCTGAGCAAGGCTTGGTATTGCCTGGTATGACAGTTGTTTGCGGCGACTCGCATACTGCCACGCACGGAGCACTTGGCTGCTTAGCACATGGTATCGGTACCTCTGAGGTTGAGCACGTATTGGCAACCCAGTGTTTGATTCAAAAGAAATCAAAGAATATGCAAATCCGCGTCACGGGTGAGCTTGGCGCTGGCGTAACCTCAAAAGATGTGGTGCTTGCTATCATTGCAAAAATCGGTACTGCTGGCGGAACAGGGCATGCGATTGAATTTGCTGGTCAAGTATTTGAAGACATGAGCATGGAAGGTCGTATGACCGTCTGTAATATGGCGATTGAAGCGGGCGCACGCGTGGGTATGGTTGCAGTCGATGATACGACGATTGACTATGTTAAAGGTCGTCCATATGCGCCGAACGAGTCACAATGGCAGCAAGCAGAAGCTTACTGGCGTACTTTTTACTCAGATGATGACGCTGTGTTTGATAGCGTGATTGAGATTGATGGTAGCCAAATTGCACCGCAAGTGTCATGGGGAACCTCGCCTGAAATGGTGGTCGATATTACCCAGTCAGTGCCAACGCCTGATCAAGCTATTGATGAAGCGCAAGAAGAAGGTTGGTTGCGTGCTTATACCTACATGGGTTTGGAGGCCGGTCAAAAAATTACCGACATTCAGCTGGACCGTATCTTTATTGGCTCTTGTACCAACTCGCGTATTGAAGATTTGCGTGATGCTGCCGCCGTGATCAAAGGTCGTAAAGTGGCTGATACTATTAAAGAAGCCATCGTCGTTGCGGGCTCTGGTCAAGTGAAGTTGCAAGCAGAAGCAGAAGGCCTAGATGCTTTGTTTACGGATGCAGGCTTTGAATGGCGTGAGCCTGGCTGCTCGATGTGCCTTGCGATGAATGCTGATAAGCTTGAACCACAAGAGCATTGCGCCTCGACATCCAATCGCAACTTTGAAGGTCGACAAGGCAATGGTGGTCGTACTCATCTGGTCAGTCCAGCAATGGCAGCGGCAGCAGCATTGGCAGGTCACTTTGTGGATGTGCGAACTTTTTAGTTATTACGCGTCATTTAATAATAAGCACAATATTGATAGGAAATACTATGCAAGCTTATAACACTCAAACCGGTATCGTTTGTCCGCTCGATCGCGCAAACGTTGATACCGACCAGATTATCGCCAAACAGTTTTTAAAGTCTATTAAGCGTACCGGTTTCGGCGTCAATTTATTTGATGACTGGCGTTATCTAGATGAAGGGTATCCGGGACAAGACAATAGCACACGTGTTATCAATCCTGACTTTATTTTAAATAAACCACGCTATCAAGGTGCTACTATTTTGCTAGCCCGCCGAAACTTTGGCTGCGGATCAAGCCGTGAACATGCTCCTTGGGCGCTTTCAGAGTATGGCTTTCGTACAGTCATCGCCCCAAGCTTTGCCGATATTTTTTATAACAACTGTTTTAAAAATGGCATGCTACCGATTGTATTGGATGAAGAAATCGTTGATACCTTAATGAAAGCCACGTTTGCCAACGAAGGCTATGAGCTGACTGCAGATCTTGAGCGTCAGGTGGTCATCACCCCAACTGGCGAAGAGTATGCGTTTGAAGTCGATGACTTCCGTAAGCATTGCCTATTAAATGGTCTTGATGATATCGGACTGACTTTGCAGCAAAGCGATGCTATTAAAGAATACGAGCAAAAAATGATGCAAAAAACGCCTTGGATATTTAATGAAGTCAGAGCCTAGTGTTTAATCATGAAATAAAACCGCTAATGGCAAACGATTAATAATGGATATGAATCGCCATAAAAACGAGCTTAGCGCTAATACAGCGTTGAGTTATGGCGACTAAGTGGCTAAAATGAACGGTAATCTATTCTTATATTATATATTTCCATCTGATAAATAGTAGCCACCATTATGAATAAAATACGTTTTGCGGTATGGACAAGTACGGCTATTGCCATAACCTTATTATCTGGTTGTCAGGCGTTGACAGGCTATCAACAGATAGATAAAGCAGAAAGCGCAAAGGTATGGACGGGTACTATTAAGCCCATCGCTGGCGAGGTAAATATTGCCTGTGTCGGCACCTACCACTGTGAGATTGTAAAGATAGATCGCACGATGGTGATATCGCCTGAAAATCATAAACCTGTGAATGCCACCATGGTGGTTGCGATGAATGCTGCGAGCCAAAACAATAAAACTCGTACAGGAAGTAAGCATTCTCAAGCTGCTATGACGATGGATATGACGCCGCTTATTCATAATAATGCCATTAAGATTGTGCCATTATCAGCGTCTGCTATGCCAAATCTTATTAACTATTATGCTCGGGTCAAACCCGCTAAACGTGAAGTGCACGTTAATTTTTATCCAGAAAATAATCTAGGCTATGTCGAGCGTTTTGCTATGATTCATGACTTTGCTGGCCCAGGCACTTATCAGCTGCGTGCTTATCAAAAAAAGTCTGGCCAGAGCTCCGGTAGCTTGTTAGATACAGCATCGCCAGAGCCTTTATGTGTTGAGCTTTATCAAGGCAATACCGTGCAGCGCCGCTTCTGCAAGCAGATTGGCACTGAGCATCAAGGAGAGTTTGTAGAAGCCAGTATCGTTAAGGCGGCATCAGTGCCATCAAAAGTAAAGGTAAAAGCCAAAGTATAATTATTAAAAGCCTGTCGTTATTAGCTACAAACAAAAGCAAGTATAAAATAAGTCATAGAAATATAAATTTACTCAACCTCAAGGACCAGTATGGCAACGATTTTAACATTAGCGGGCGATGGTATTGGCCCTGAAATCATGACTCAGGCCATTGATGTGCTGAACGCTGTCAATGATAAGTTTGCGTTAGGTTTGACCCTTGAGTCTGGATTGATCGGCGGTGTGGCAGTTGATGCAACAGGTGAACCTTTGCCAGAAGAGACGCTACAACGTGCACGCGCAGCAGATGCAGTGTTATTAGGTGCAGTTGGTGGTCCTAAGTGGGATGGTATCGAACGTAGCAAACGTCCTGAGCGCGGTTTGCTAAAAATCCGTAGTGAGCTTGGTTTGTTTGCCAATCTGCGTGTAGCCAAACTTTATCCGCAGCTTGTGAATGCTTCAAGCATTAAACCTGAGATTATCTCAGGTCTAGACTTGCTGATCGTGCGTGAACTGACTGGTGGTATTTATTTTGGTGAGCCGCGCGGTATTCGTACACTAGAAAATGGTGAGCAGCAAGGCTATAACACCATGGTGTATAGCACCAGCGAAATCAATCGTATCGGCAAAGTTGCTTTTGAATTGGCGCAAACACGCGCGCAAGCAGCAGGAACCGCTGCCAAAGTCTGCTCTATTGATAAAGCCAATGTATTGGAAGTTACTGAGCTTTGGAAACAGACCATGATCGAACTACAGCAGTCAGAGTATAGCGATGTAGCGTTATCTCATATGTATGCTGACAATGCTTGTATGCAGCTGATTAAAGACCCTAAACAGTTCGATGTTATGGTCACTGGCAATCTGTTTGGTGATATCTTATCTGATGAAGCAGCGATGCTGACGGGTTCTATTGGCATGCTGCCATCAGCCAGCCTTGATGAAGCGGGCAAAGGCATGTATGAGCCTTGTCATGGTTCAGCGCCTGATATCGCAGGACAAGATATAGCCAATCCACTAGCGACCATTTTATCGGTCGCTATGATGTTACGTTATACTTTTAAACAAGAAGCAGCAGCACAAGCGATTGAACAAGCGGTCAGTGATGTGCTTGATGATGGCTTACGTACGGTCGATATCTTGGATCATAATGAAGCTGGACTTATACAAGTCGGTTGTCAGCAAATGGGGCAAGCCGTATTGGCAAAATTGATTTAATAGAGATTACTTTATCCTAGCCTGAAATTTCGAAAATTTATAATGAAAACCCACAATTTGCTAAGCAAGCTGTGGGTTTTTTACTGTTCGCTTTTAGAGAAGATAAGCATTCGCTAATGTTAACGTCTTTAAACAGAAAGCTGCATAAAGGCGTTTGTTTTAACACAGATACTGCAGTCTAATGCGCTTATTAACACAATGCTGTTATATGCTCACATGGGAACATGTCACCATAGCCTATCTATAACTGGTTTAGATAAATCAATAACTACTGGCTCAATCCACATTGTAAAATCAGTCCTATACTAGTCACAGGATTTTTGACATGGACATATGGTATGTTGAACTAATTATATAATTCTAATTAGGCATTAATGGTAATAATTTTATAATTACTTATAAGTTGTTTGTAATAAAAAATATAACTTAACAAATCGGAGTAATACATGTATCAATTGACCAAAATCAGCACGGCAATCGCAGCGCTTGGTCTATCGACCATTTTATTTATGGGGCAAAGTATTGCAGTAACGAGCGATGTCAAAAATGACACGGTCGAAGGAGGTGCAAAAGGTACTGCCACTAACAGCACAGAGTCTAATAATACAAATCAAGTAACTAGTAATAACAACGATGTCAGCCCAGTAACCAATGGCGTAAGTCAAAAAGTTGCTGGTAAAAGTAAGACAGCAGTATCGTTGAATAAGTATTTACCGACCATAAAATATACCACTGAAAATCTACCAATGGAGGCGCAAAAGGTAAATAGTGCTACTTGGAAACAAGGTATGAAGAGAAACCGTGATACTACCACTAAGCTGCAAGCTCTATTAAACTGGCATCAAAACGGCGTTGGTGCAGTTGATGGCTATTGGGGAAAGAACTCTCGTAAGGCGATGCAGGCTTTTCAGATGGCAAATGGGTTAGCAGTGACCGATACATTAAATATTGAGACGTGGCAGGCATTGACCAAGAATGATAAGCTTATGGCACAACCGGTATTGGTCAACTATCAGCTCACTGATGCAGATATCAATATAAAAACCACGGTTATTCCAGCAGGGGCAGAAGCCAAAGCTAAGCTTGAAGGGATGTACTATGAAACTGTCATTGAAGGTTTGGCGGAAAAGTTTCATATTAGTGAAAGTTATCTTAAGGCGCTCAATCCTAATGCTAAATTTGCAGTAGGCGAAACCATTACTGTCTACAATCCAGGCAATCCTAATATCAAACCTGTTAGTCGAGTGGTTGCTGATAAGACTACCGAAACATTGTATGCATATGATGATAAAGGCATCTTGGTTGCTAGCTATCCAACCACAGTAGGAAGTACAGCGACGCCATCACCAACAGGTACGCATACAGTTGCAGTTAAGGTACACGAGCCTAATTATACTTATACAGCAGAGAACGGTAGCAAGTCTATTTTGCCACCCGGTCCTAACAACCCTGTAGGTTCGGTATGGATTGGACTTAGTAAGCCGTCTTATGGGATTCATGGTTCGCCCGATCCTGCTCGTATCAGTCGTCAGGCATCAGCAGGGTGTATACGTCTAACCAATTGGGATGCGCTTGCATTACTTGGCGTGATACAAAGTGGTGCAACCGTTGAATTCAAATAACGACTAAATTCTAGACAAAAAAATACCGCTGATATCTAGCGGTATTTTTTATGGTAAAAACCATATTAACTTACTAAAATATGATAGGCAATAATGAGTAGGTTAGCAGTATCATTATTATTATCAGTTAAACCACTCAAGCATTATACATATGCTCTTATAACTATCTTAGTAGATAAGAATTTAGTTTTTACCACGATAAGTAATACGACCTTTAGACAAATCATAAGGTGTCATCTCAACCTTAACTTTATCACCAGTCAAAATTCGGATGTAATGCTTACGCATCTTACCTGAGATGTGCGCAATAATTTCGTGTCCGTTTTCTAAACGAACTTTAAACAAAGTATTTGGAAGGGTGTCAATGACTTCGCCTTCAAATTCAATAATCTCGTCTTTTGCCATAATTTGTATCATCAATCAATTTAAAATAAGCCCATATTATACGTAAGTTAGCAGATTAAAGCAATACGGAACCTGATTTTTACTTGACAGCCTGTAAGTGATATGTATGCCAGATTATATGGATTTAATCGGGAAGGTTGAGCCAAATAGGTGTGAGCGGCGCATCAGGCAGTAAGGTTTGAAAATGCTCAGGATAATAGGCATTAATGAAATACAAGCCATCACCTGAAGCAGTTGGTGGTGCTATTGTCCGATCTTTTTTCGCCAAAATATTTAAGAAGTCAGCCGGTTCTAACTCGTGTCTGCCGATCGCATATAACGTGCCCATCAGGTTTCGCACCATATGGTGCAAAAATCCATCAGCTTGAATATCGAAGACGATAAACTGACCATGAGTAAAAAGATTGGCATGGCTAATATGGCGAACGGGCTGATTAGATTGACAAGCGGCAGCACGGTAGCTACTAAAATCATGTGTACCAACGATATCAGATGCTGCAAGCTGCATGGCTTTTAGGTCAAGCGGCTCGTGAATATGTGTCACTTGATGGTTGAGGATGGCAGGACGCTGAGTTTGATTGAGAGTAATGTAACGATAACGACGAGCAATTGCGGCAAAACGTGCATGAAAGTCAGCAGGCATCGGCTGAACCCAGCGTAAAGCGATATCATCAGGCAAAAGACTATTTACACCACGCAGCCAATTGTGCGTTGGTCGATAAGCATGAGCAACAAAATGGGCAATCATATTACCAGCATGAACACTTGAGTCTGTGCGCCCTGCAGCAATCACTTCTACTGGTTCATTGGCAACAGTACTAATGGCGGTCTCTAACGCTTCTTGCACGCCAAGTACCTCTCTTTGGCGTTGCCAACCATGATAGTGAGTGCCCAAAAATTCAATAGCAATGGCTAAGGTATACGTTGGGCGCTTTGCTTTGTTGTTTTCAGTCATGGATATGGTCATTTTGGAACTTATACAGAGTTTGTGAGTGATAGTTTAACGTTTTTTGATACTGGTGCCCGTTTGCTGGACGTTATTTAACCAGCGTTGTCGACGTCGTGCTGGGCTGTCGTGGCGCAGTAACAACCACAGCAAGCGTGCATAAATGGCCGGAATGGTTAAACGACCGCCTGCAACCACTTGATAATCGTATTGCCAACTGCCCGCAGCATAAGTGTCGCTCACACCACCAAATGGCGATTGGCTAGCGCATACGACCATATGACCTTTTTCATAAGCCAGTTGCAAGGCTTCTGCCAACTCTACTGAGTAAGGGACGTTGCCAGCGCCATAGCCTAATAAAATAATGCCACAAGGCGGCTGTGATAATAAGGCGCGCAGCTGTTGGTTTAATGCGTCGGTTGCATTGGGCAAGCAGTACAACGCATGAACGTAAGCGTGCTCGGCACGAACTGCAATATCAGCACTAATATCTTGTTGGTCATCAAGCCAGTGCTGCCGACGAGTATCTGGCAAGCTTTTGACATAACTATTGGCAGGATAAGCCGCTCTAGAGTGACCAGTAAATGCCATAAAGTCATGGCTATGTATTTTTTGCACCGTTTGCGCTGGCCATGATTCGCCGCCGAAGGCAATCTTCACCCCCGATTCACCTGCACTTGCTAGCTTTAACGAGTCAGTAAGGTTGTTCCAAGCATCACTCTGTGCATCTACTTTATAAGAGTGCAGTTCCTCACTATCTAGCAGCGGACGCATACTACCGGTAACGACAATACAAATATCACTACCTGCAAAGGCTTCTGCTAAAAACGCTCCCAAATAACTGAGTGTATCTGTGCCCGTAATTAACACAAAACGTCTACTGCCTTGTTGATATGCCGACAGTAAAAGCTGATAAAAATGCACAAAATCACTGGGTGTAAACTGACTGCTGTCTTTAATCAGAGTATTGTGAAGCCAAGTAATGGGCGATAGATTAAGCGCATTATCCGATTCTGCCAGTAGTTGCTGCAAAGTTGGCAAAAAAACCTCTGCTGATAGTGGTGCTAATGGACGACCATAACTCCCAAAAGTGCCGCCAGCATAAATAAGTTGGATAGGTGCAGGAATTGTATTTGTCATAGATGGGTGCACTGTATTGGTTTTAAATTGAATAGACGATAGAGCAGAATTATTGAAAGAGAAATCATTGCTAGAGAAGAGATAGAAAAAACATCATTATTATACATTCAGCGAGTATTCTAAGTGGCTAGAATACTCGCTATCACACCAGTCATTTTAAGCAGTGCGATCAAGCAATCGTTGTGCTTGTTGCTGCTGTTCACTATTGCCTTTAGCAATGACTTCATTGAGTAGGCGTTTGGCACTATCGTATTCGCCAAATTGCACGTATTGACCTGCTAAATCTAGTGTGACTTGATTGCTGTCTAACGATTTAACAAAATCAAAATCTGCTGCGAACCGTGACGAAAAATCTTCAGTACTGCTAGTGTCAGCTGCAGGAGCTATATCAATAGCATTGTCGAGATGAGTATTGGCATATTCGCTATCAACTTCAACTGGCGTGCTTGCTGTTGTAGACTCTGATAAAGATAAAGAATCAAAGTCAAAATCATCGTCTATGACCGTATCATCACCGAATCTCAACGTAGTAGGGGCAGTACTAGAAGCGTCGGACTCATTTTTTATGATATCTATTTCTTCAGCGCTTATATCTTCAATATTTGCATCTTCAATACTGATATCTTCGAAACTAAAATCTTCAAAATTATCTTCGACAATAGAATGCTGAATTTCTATTTGCTCTGGCGTCTCATTCGACACATCATCACTGTGTAAAGATAAGGTCAGATGGTCATCATCTAAATAAGTTGTCTCTGTTGTAGCAGGTGCATTATTGATAACGTTATTGGTATCGTCATCACTGTTTAAATCTAAGAAAAAGTCATCTTCTAATGATAGCTCATTTAAGCTGCTGTTAAAACTATCGTCGGTAGCGTCATCGGTGGGAGCCTCTGTAGATGCAAGACTGTGCTCAGATAATTCAAAATCAAAATCGCTGTCAGTACTAGGACTATTATCAGTGTCGCTGTCAGTGTCTATAACCACAGTTGCAGGCGCAAAAATATCTTCATCTACTACATCAAGCGTGGTGACAGGTGCCGGGTTATTACTAGTATGGACAGGTTTATTAGTGCCATCTTCTAAATCACTCAGACTAAGATCAAACGCTTGCTCAATATGATCGAAATTATTATCATCAAAAGCATTCGAAGCCGTTAAGGTTTCACTCGTTGCTTCTGACAAGTCGTTTTTGTATTCAACATTTTGAACCGTATTAGTATCAAGGATTGGACTGTTGCTGCTGGCTTTATTGGTCGGTAGATCAAAATCTAAACTTTCAAATTCAGCGCTTTGACTATTATCTGCTGGCAATGCTCGCTTATCGACTTGGTTTTGTTCTTCAGTTAGCAAAGCTTTTAACTCATCAGCTTGTGCGATACTTTTGTCATCATTATTTGCTTTGATAGCATCATAGACTTTATTGAAATTCTCAGACTCATCTATCGTGGCATATACCGCAAGGAGCTTGAGAGATAATTGGCTATCATTTGGCTTTTCGCTTAAGCCGCGATTGAGCGTTTCAATCGCTTTATCATAGCGCTGTTGGTCCATAAAACGTTGAGCAATCTCAATATGATCAAACTTTTTCTCATGATTGATAGCTGTTTGAGTAGGCGTACTTCTAGAAGCAGCATGCTTCGATAAGGGCTCAATTTTGCCAGTATTTGTACTCAAATGCTCTGATGGCTTTTGCGCTTTGTTTTTGCGCATGACCAAGACCGCAACAAGTAAAATAACCACCAATCCGGCGATGATATATAGCATATTGTCCATAGTTACTCCCACGCCTACGATCAGAGCTGCTTGCATTGATCTGTTAGGCAGTTATTGATTGCGTAATTTTTTGAGACGAGCTTGCAGCTCAGCCAGTTTTTGATTTTGTAATTGTAATTTGCGAGTATAGCTCTCAAGCGTACCACTAGTTTTTGATAACTGCTGCGCTTGTGAAGCGGTACTTTGTCTTGATGATTTAAGCAGGTCTAACACCTCAGTGCTAAGTCCATTGCCCGTTGCCATGCCTGCTTTGGTTTTAGTGCCATCTGCGCTGCCTTCATGACCGGGAGCAAGGACAGAAAACTGCGCCTTTGGTAAAATTTGAGTCTTAGTGGTCGCCGGCTTTTCAGTATGTTTTGTTGCTTGCGTATTGTCACCTTTGGACACAGGATTTGATGCAGTTGGTTTTTTTGCGACAGGTGTATTGGCGCCTCTATATTGCCTTTGAGCACTGATAGCAGCTTCAAGTTTTTGCTGTGAAGGTAGCGCATCATAATTAGGTAAACTCAACTGTGCATCTGCTTTTAATTGATTGGCGTTTCTATTGATAAAAGCGTCAGGATTTTGCGTCTGAATTTCTTTCATGACGGTTTGAACGTCGATATTGTTCTTCTCTGCGATTTGCTGTGCAATCACCCACAAGTTGTCGTTACGCTGCACGGTATAATTGATCTCGCTACTAGCTGACTTATCTGATACTTGGCTTGAAGTGTTTTTTGCTGCGACCGACGTTTTAGGCGTCACTGCTTTCTGCCAGGTATTCGAGTTAGGGGGAATATTATTGAGAGGGGCTGTAGCGACCATATTATTACTATCATTTGGGATAATAGCTTTATTTTTATTGGTGAAAGCTGCTTCATTCGGAATCAGGGTTTTAGGCGCCATAGGACTAGCAACCATCATATCTGTATTGCTTTGACTCTTCGGCTGTATCTGACGAGTAATTTGTATGTTTAAAATATCGAGCTGTTTATCAATCTCTCTAGCAGCAGAAGGCGTACTATCTGAGGAGACGGTTAAAGCTGTATTATTGTCATTATTTGCGACCGCCATGACACTATTTTTTGTCACATCAATAGGATTATTTAATCGACCGTTTTCTAAACGGCTAGGCGCATAGGTTGTGACATTGCTTTGTGTCGTTGTTGCAACTGCTGTTGGTAAGCCAGAGGGTATAGTCGTTGCCTGAACGCTTGGTATTTGTGAGCTTGACGCTTGGATACTTGGCGTTTGAATAACAGGTACTTGTATATTAGGCGATTGAACATTGCGCTCGGGTAATGTTGCAGCCTTTAGTGTAGGTTTCGATGAACCAGATGACAATAAAGGTGGCGGTGCACCATTTCTAACCGTCAATGGCTGCGCGTTAGTTGTAGAAACCACGGGTAAATTAGGCTTTTTTGCGCCTGTTACGATATTTTTAGAAGTCGCAATCGGTAAGCTATCATTAAGCGGCATCAGTAATGTTTTTGGAATAACATTACGCTGATCGCCATCATTAATTGCTAGAATCACATCGGCAAAGGGTTTGGACATAGGCTTGGTGGTGGTAATAAAAACTTGACCACTTGTAGCTGAAGTCGGATGAAAGCGTACGATCATGGAATCAGTTGGGGTTAGACCCATTTGCTGATAAATGGCAGAATTTGCCAAACTGGCTGAAAAATCAGCGTTTTCAATATCAGTGACCATAATACTGGCAACTAAAGGTTCGTGCTGAGCTGAAATAACAACTGTTTTGCCGATAGTCGCTGCTTGGGCGCTAGATACTAAGGCTGCATAACTTATTGAATAAAACAATGCCATCGATACTGCGCGATGTATGCTAGTCAAGCGATAAGATAAATGACAAGACATATGCAGCCCTTTGGAGTAAAAGTTGTCTGTGTTGTTATAACAAAATACTGTTTAGTTTACCAGTTTATTCCACTGCTGTTGTGACCAATAGTTCAATTGCATGCTTAATATTTACACACATCAGTCAACTTTTTTATCAAGCAGCATGGCATCACCATAACTAAAAAACCGATACTCGGATTCGATAGCATGTTGATAAGCTTCTTCGATAGATTTTTTTGTCGCAAATGCGGATACTAGCATCAGCAATGTAGACTTTGGCAAGTGAAAATTGGTCAGTAGCTTATCTACGACGCCAAACTCAAAACCGGGATATATAAAAATCTCTGTATCACCTGCCCAGCCAGAAAGTGGCTGTCCATCGAATGCGGTTTGTTGGTAAGCCGTTTCAAGGACACGTGTGACAGTAGTCCCGATAGCAATGACTTGCTTGCCATTGGCATGGGTCTGATTGATAAGGTCGGCAGTGGCTTGAGGCAGGTGTGCATATTCGCTATGCATCGTATGATTCAGCAGGTTCTCTGTTTTTACCGGAGCAAAAGTACCTGCGCCGACATGCAGTGTAACAAAAGCGGTTTGAATACCTTTTGCCGCCAGCTTTTCTAATACAATATCGTCAAAATGTAAGCTTGCTGTCGGGGCAGCGACGCTGGCAAGCTTAGCAGGGTCATGAAAAACAGTCTGATAGCGAGTATTGTCGGTCGCATCGGCATGGCGTTCGAAATAGGGTGGAATAGGCAGCTCACCATATAGCTCTAAATCAGGCAGAATGGGCGTATCAAAAGCCCCAATAAATAAGTTATCTTGGCGTCCAATCATGACACCAGTCATATGACCATCAGCAAGTACAAGACCTTGTCCAAGCTTCAACGCTTTACTGGCTTTAACATGACAAAGAGCGATATGCTTTTTTGCAATAACCTTCATGTCTATGATGTCAGAGTTTGACGTTATTGTGTCTAGATCCGCGCTATTTAAGTCGGATAGAGCGACCAAACGCTCTATTAATACTTCAATCTTTCCACCGGTATCTTTTTGACCAAATAAGCGCGCTTTCATCACCTTGGTATCGTTAAAAACAATCAAGTCGCCTGCATTAAGTAATTCTGGCAACTCAGAAAACAGCTTATCTTCAACTCCAACCTGACGATTAGCATTGTTAGCAGGCAAATAAAGTAGCTTTGACGCGGAGCGCTGTGCCAATGGATAACGGGCAATCAGCTGGTCTGGCAGTTCATAATCATAATCATCAACACTTAGATACTCTAAAATATCGTCATTATGACTGGCAGTAATTTCAGAGTTATTATTTAAGGTTTGAGGTTCAGAATCAGTCATAAGAAAGTCTTTCGATAGGTGGGAATTTTGAGAGCAATTGTAGCAGAAATGAGGATATGAAAGAATGTTTTACTAAGCAGGACTTTTTTATTTAGGAAAGCTCTCTAAAGAATTCAGGCGAAAAATCATTCAAATAAATTTAATTGTGGCGTGACTTGCATGGCAGATGTGAGCGAAGAAAATGTCACACCAACCAATCGAATAGGAAGGGCACGCGGAATGTCCAAAAAGAGTTTATCTAACCAAAAGTGAGCGGATTCTGCGCTATCAAATGCCGTCGATAAGGTATGCGAGCGCGTGACTTGAGTAAAATCTGAGTATTTGACCTTTAGAGTAATAGTATAGGCAATAAGCTGTTTTTTGTGCAGCTGACTAAAGGCATCAGCATTTTGTTCATAGATTTGTATTTTTAGTTCATTATTATCCGTTAAATTATCTCTAAACGTAGTCTCAGAGCCCACCGATTTGTGTGTACGCTCAGACTTGACCGCACGCTCATCACGTCCATGAGCGATATCATGATAAAACTGTCCACGCTTACCGAACTCATTGACTAGTATGGCAGCTGGCGTACGCCGAAGGTCAGCGCCGTTACTAACACCCATTGCATGCAGGCGTTTGGCCGTTGCCTTACCAATACCGTGGAAGCGTTCAATAGGCAAAGTGCTGATAAAGGCATCAGCATCCGCTGGCGTGATGACCGCTGTGCCATTAGGTTTATTAATATCAGAGGCAATTTTCGCCAGCATTTTATTAAATGAGACACCGGCAGAGGCGTTTAGACCCGTTTGTTCTAAAATCTGCGCTCGTAACCAATTTGCCATTAATGTGGCTGAGCCTTGATGAACAGACAATCCAGTAACATCCAAATAGGCTTCATCTAATGATAACGGCTCAACATGTGGGGTCAGACTGTGCATGATACGACGTATCTCAACACTAACAGCACGGTAAACATCAAAGCGCGGCGGTACAAATATCACGTCAGGACAGCGCTTTCTGGCTTCATAGCATGACATGGCGGAGCGTACGCCAAACTTACGAGCTTCATAGCTTGCTGCCGCAACCACGCCCCGACCATTGGGATCGCCGCCAACCACCAATGGCTTGCCACGTAGCTCAGGGAAATCGCGCTGTTCTACACTGGCATAAAAAGCATCCATATCAATATGAATGATTTTGCGAAGGTTAGATTGGCTAACGTCAGGTTTAGTGTTTGTTGTTGGAACATGTATAGTCATAAAACTATTTTACCTGATTTTTCGCACCGATTTTGGTCTCTAATACTCAATCAAAAAGTGAGAAGTGTTACATAGATTGATAAAAAACAAGATTTTCATTAGAGTTTTTAACTACTGAAAACTGTTCTAAAAATTTAATATCGATAGTGCATCATCGTTCATTTAATCGATAATACTCAAAGAACTATTAGATTATAAGGTGCCAAATCTGATAAATATGCATGACACTTAGTAGTGTTTTTAATTGTACTGACCGTTCATATTCATATCTTGACCATTCATCGGAAATACTATATCTGGTTGTTACACTTTTGCTTGCATAGCGTTACAATAAGACAGCTAGGATACAAAGCGTTTATAGATAGAGCAAGAAAGGTAAATCATCGTTAAATATAGGCATAATGTTTGATGAGTACAGATGAGTAGCAAATGGATTTGCATCGCTTATATCAAGCTCATCGCTTTAGCAACGATAAAGATCATTAATAAATATCAGTATAGAAAACCCTATATTTCATGACGAATAGCTCAAACTATGGTGAGAGAAGTTAAGGAGCTGGGTATGAATAATGAGTTGAGAGGAAGTGATTTAACACGCGCATTGCTTGCACGAGGCGACAAACAAATATGGTGCGCAGTCGATGATGACAGTGATGAACAAGCGATGATGGATCATTGTGGTAACGATTTTACCGCTTATATTGTCGAATTTAAAGATGGCTGTTTTTACTGTAATTGTGGTACGGCTTGGCTGTTCGCAGTACCCATAAAAACAGTGGCTGCAACACAATCTGATATGAATATTTGAATAGCCTATTTTTCATACTTTAAGTTAAATAGTATAAATGGCAATAGCACCACTATATTTCCAGAAAAAAGCCTCCTAAATCGGAGGCTTTTTTGCAGCTTATATCAAGCATTTGGTGCATCAGGCTGCACCATAGGGTCAGCGTCGGCAAAAGCCTTTAATGTTCGACAGTGGGCGTCGATCGCAACGATATTTGGATAAGCACTGAGATCTACCTTGAAGCGTTCGGCAGAAGAGACCTGCGGAATCAGATAGCAATCTGCAAAAGTAGGGCTGTCGCCATAGCAGAATTTACCGCGTGTTTTGTCTTGTGCCAAGCGTTTTTCGAGAGCGTCAAAACCTTCACTCATCCAGCGATGGCACCAAGCCATGACTTGATCCTCATCTACTGACAGCTCATTACGCAGATACTGCAAAATACGTCGGTTATTTAGCGGATGGATATCACAGCCAATCATAGCGCTCAAAGCCCGTACTTGCATGCGACCTGCTGCGTCTTTGGGCAACAGAGGATGCTCAGGATAGACCTCTTCTAACCACTCCAAAATAGCAGGACTTTGATACAACCATAAATCATTTATTTGTACGACGGGTACCAAGCCTTGAGGATTAATAGATTGAAAGACGGCTTCTAATTGTTCATCTTTTGCTAAATTAACCGCAATGTAATCGTAATCTAACTGCTTTAAATTCATTGCGATACGTGTACGGTAAGAGGTACTACTGCGAAAGTAGCCATAAAGTGTCATCATAGTGCATTCCTTTTATTATGCTGTGTTGTGAGTAAGATAAAGGGTTATAATTACTGAGCTTATTAATGTCTTAAAGAGTAAAAGATACCTATTATGACATTAAGTCTTTATTTCAATTTTCTAATATTGTATTGATAACGCATTCAGTTAATCATTCACAGAGTAAACCATGCCAGCAGCTGAAAACCTGATAGAAAATATTCCTACGATGAATAAAAACCAAGGCGGCGTACAATCGCTTGAGATTGGGCTGTCGATATTAGACGTGCTCATCGATTGTAACGAGCCAATGATGCTAAAAGATATTGCACAAGCCATGCAAATGCATCCAGCAAAGTGCCACCGTTATTTGGTCAGTCTTATTCGTAAACACTATGCTCGCCAGCTCAGTGATGGACGTTATGGACTTGGTGATAGAGTTCATGCAATGGGTGCGCTAGGAGCAGTAGGTCATAATGGGTTTAATCAAAATAATATATTGGATCGTCTGACGTATATTGCTAATGAGATTAAAGACACGCTGAATTGCGGTGTACAAATCGCTAAATGGTTTAGCGAAGGTCCTATTATCATTCAATCTGTTGAACCAGATAGCGCTATTAGTATTATTACTCGTATCGGATCGCGTATGCCCTTGACCACGTCGGCGACAGGTCATTTGTTCGCAAGCTATCAGCCAGATACCATTATCAAACCCTTGGTCATCGCAGAATGGCAGGCGAAGCAAGAGCAAGCAATAACAGAGAAATGGCAGCACTTTAACCAGTTGCGAGCGAAAGTTCGAACCCAAGGCTATGCGACTGTTACTGGTGATATGTTAATGGGGATTAATGCGATTACTATTCCCGTTATCATACCGCAGCTATCAACCACTGCGAATCTATATGACAAAGACAAACTATCTGTTGAAAGTTTGTCTTTGGAGTATGCCATTACTATCATTGGTACCACAGAGCAGTTGCCCATGAGTGAGCAGCATAATGTGGTCGAGCAAATATTAGCAATTGCACAGCGTTATCAAATAGTGTAGCTCGTAAAATAGCTAAAAATTATCTTAGCCATTTTATAAAGAATAATCTAAACGCTAAAAAATATTACTCACCAGCAGGCGCGACTTCTCGTGCTTCAGCCAGCTCCTCTGCATGTAGAAACTGGGTATGAGCGGGTGCGCGTTTGGTACGTGACCATTCGTCCAGCATCTCATACTTCATCTCTTCAGTAATCATTGAAACTTTTTCTTCTGAGGTAATATCATCGTAAGTAAGCTCCATACGATGTCCATTTGGATCAAAGAAATAGATAGAATGGAAGATACCATGATTCGTCACACCAACCACGTCGATGCCGTTTTCTTCCAAATGCTTTTTAGCTGCCATTAAGGCATCACGGTTTTTTACCTTCATCGCTAGATGTTGTACCCAGCTTGGCGTATTAGGGTCAAAGCCCATTTCAGGCTGATTAGGCACTTCAAAAAATGCCAATACATTGCCATTGCCCGCATCTAAAAACACATGCATATAAGGGTCAAAGGCTTTGGTCGAAGGTACATGATCCTCAGCGAATGCTAGGATGAAATCCATATTCAGATATTTTTTATACCATTCCACGGTTTCTTTAGCGTCTTTGCAGCGATAGGCCACATGATGGATTTTTTCAATTTTAAAACTCATATCAAACTCCTTTTGATAGGGCGTACGATTCAACACACTGTCAGAGCATCATTAATAGATAATAACTATTTGACAGTGTGAGCCGTTTATTTATACAGCTGGTTTATGTCCGACTGTTATTTGTCAAAATCGAAGGTAAGGGCAGGCAATACTTTGCCGCGTACTTCACCAAAGCCAACACGAATACCGTCTTTTTCGCTATAGCCTTTCATGATGACCGTGTCACCATCTTCGATGAAGCTGCGTGTCTCGCCGCCTTTTAGGGTCACTGGTTTGGTCGCATTCCACGCAATCTCTAACATCGAGCCATAAGAATCAGGCGTCGGTCCTGAAATAGTCCCTGAACCCATCATATCGCCAACTTCTACTTTACAGCCAGTAATAGTATGGTGAGTCAACTGCTGCGCCATTGACCAGTACATATATTTAAAATTGGTTTCGCAAACCACCGTAGCTTCTTCAGCATTTTCAGGCAATAGTTCTACTGATAAATGAATGTCATAGCTATTATTGCTGTCTTTTTCGTTCAGATAAGCAAGCGGCTTTGGTTCTTGCGTTGGGCATGGCATCTTGAACGGTGCTAAGGCTTCCATCGTCACAATCCAAGGAGACACTTCAGAGGCAAAGGTTTTGGCGTTAAATGGACCTAACGGCACGTATTCCCATTTTTGAATGTCACGAGCTGACCAATCGTTTAGCAAAACCATACCAAAAATATGATCAATAGCATTATCTACGGCAATTGGTTGACCAATATTATTACCTTTGCCAACGACAAATGCCGTTTCAAGCTCAAAGTCCAGACGCTTACAAGGTGAGAAAATAGGGCGGTCATCGGCATTGGGTTTTAGCTGACCCGATGGACGTATCACATCTGTACCACTGACGATGACGGTGCTGGCGCGTCCGTTATAACCTACTGGCATCTCAGTCCAGTTAGGCAGTAAGGCGTTACTTGGGTCACGGAACATAGTACCGACGTTGGTTGCGTGTTCTTTAGACGAATAGAAATCGGTAAAGCCAGGTACTTGAACCGGCAGATGCATAATGACGTCTGATTGTTGAAATAGGGCTTTTTGCTGCAAATCTGTGTTGTCACGTAAAGTATCGCAATCACTAGAGAGTAGCGTTTGAATCGTTTTACGCGCTTTGCTCCAATTGTCTCGACCAGAATCAATAAAGGCATTTAACGTGTTTTGATCAAAATATGAACCACCGTCTAAACTCAATAGCCCTTCAGCTTCAAGTACTGATAAGTCTAATACTTGCTCGCCAATAGCGATACCAGCGCGACGTTTGCCGTCGATGCTGTCACTAAAAATGCCATAAGGCAGATTATGAATAGAGAAGTCAGAATCGGTTGCGATATCGAGGAAAGATGAGAGGTTTTTGTCAATCGTTGACATGATCGGCTCCTTGCTAAAGCGAATATTAAATTACGTTATAATTAACTACTTACGTATAATGTAATTTATAGCGTAATCGATTGCAAGTTTTTTTATGTGCTCGTTCTATAAATTGATTGAGTTTTGACTGAGACTAAAAGTTATTTGGTTATTGTTTTTGCTAAAAATATCACCATTACGAAATCCAACGCATGAAAAAAGGCTAAGTAACGATACTTAGCCTTTGTTTATATGTTAATAAAAGCGATGAGGGAATTAATCTTTTAAAACGTCAACCATTGCATTGGCAACATAGTCGATATTGGTACTGTTTAAGCCAGCAACACACATACGTGAGTTCGATACCATATAGATACCATACTTGCTTTGTAGTTGTGCAACTTGTTCAGGCGTTAGACCTGTAAAGCTAAACATACCGTTCTGGGCGGTCAAGTAATCAAAGCTACGACCTGGGATCTTTTCTTCTAATACTGATTTGAGTTTGGTACGCATAGATTTGATACGGTCACGCATCGCATATACTTCGCCAACCCATTGCTCATGCAAGGCTTCGTCGTTCATAACGATATCAACCACGCGACCACCATGTGATGGCGGGCTTGAATAGATACGACGTACCGTAGAGTTCAGCTGACCAAAGACGCGATCAGTTTCATCTACTGTTGGGCACACGACTGATAGACCACCGACACGCTCGCCATATAGCGATAAGTTTTTAGAGAATGAGTTGCTGACAAACAATGGCAGACCCATATCGACGGCTTTACGAATCGCGTAAGCATCGCTGTCCATATCTTCACCAAAGCCTTGATAAGCGATGTCCATAAACGGAATCAGCTCGCGTGCTTGAATGACGTTTAGGACTTGATCCCATTGCTCGCGAGTCAAATCAACGCCCGTTGGGTTATGACAACAAGGATGAAGCAGCAGAACATCATCTTTATTCAATGTCTCAAAAAACGCGATCATCTCATCAAATTTGATGCCACCAGTAGCAGTATCGTAGTACGGGTATTTACCGACTTCGACGTCAGACCCTTCAAAAATAGCAATGTGATTGCCCCATGTAGGGTCGCTCACGTAACACTTAGACTGCGGGAACCATTCGTGGATGAATTCTGCGCCGACTTTTAGTGCACCAGAGCCACCGATGGTCGCGATAGTAGCCACTAAGCCATCTTGTAAAATCTGAGCGTCTTTACCAAACAGCAATTCTTGACAGCCTTTGCGATGTCCTGGTAAACCTGCCATTGGTAAGTACGGACGCGGCGAGATAGGGTCAGCAATACGTTGTTCAGCGGTTTTTACACACTCAAGTACTGGCATTTTGCCATCTTCGTCATAATAGACACCGACACCCAAATTGACTTTATCTGGGTTGTTATCGGCTGCAAATTTGTCCATCAATCCTAAGATTGGGTCGCCGGCATAGTAATCGATACGTTCAAACATGTGTTTTCCTTACAAGGGATATAAGTACAAAGGTATAAGTTGAGGCGCTAAAAAGCATAAACCAGTTTGGGCATTAACTCAATGTTAGATTCCATTATCCCCACCAATTCATGCATTTTTTTGCCTAGTGATGCCATTTTCTTGAATCATCGTCTGACTTGTTTTGATAAAGGGTAGAAAGCTGGCTGTTAAATATTTTGCAAATCATCAAAATGGGTCGCAAAGTAGCCCTGCAAAAAATGCTTAAAAGCGATACTCGCCGGCGATAAAGCTCGCGATGAACGTTGGTAAATAAAGAATCGGCGCATTTTGACAGGTTGCGTCAAAGGTCGCATCTGCAAACCATTAGCGCTGACCCAGTCTATCACCTCAGGCATATAAGGCAGACACAAGGTAATACCAAAGCCTTGACGGGTCATCTCGAGCGCCGTCGACATAAAATTTACTTTATAGCGTGCTTGTTGTATGTGGTTTGCGATGCGCTCATCAAGCTCTGCGGTCACTTGCTCAATAAATGGACCTTGCAGGGTAATAAGCGGCGTATCAATCAAATCTTGCCAAACAATCTCAGATTTACGTGCCAGCGCATGACTATCAGGCATGACCACACAGAATGGCAGCTGATATAACAAGTCGGCACTGATGTCATCTTCAGCGTCCATAAACTCAAGCTCAGTGCCCACGCCCAAATCCACCTCAATGTTTTGAATGTGTTCTAAGACATTTTCTGCTGAGCAATCAAGCAAAGACACGCTAATCTCAGGATATTCTTTGGCAAACTGAGCGATAACCGCTGGCATAGAGGAGGCCGCAAACTGTGATACGGCGAGCCTGACTTGACCTTGCGCTAAGCTCGTTAAGCTACTGGCTTCATTCTCAAACAGCTGCATCTCATTTAAGATGCGCCGAGCTTGCGGCAATAGATGCCGTCCAACTGCCGACAACGACAGCTGGCGTGTAGTGCGATCAAACAACACAATGCCAAGGCTAGATTCAAGCTCTTTTATCAATCCACTGACCGCAGATTGGGTCAAATGCATCTGGTCGCTGGCACGAGTAAAGCTGCCGTTGTCAGCGACTTTGATAAAAGCGGTAAGTTGGCGAATGCTGATATTCATAAGTAAACCTGATAAATAAATCAAAAAATACGATTAGTCTTATAAATCAAGCTAATCTAATATAAATGAATCGTCAATAGGAATGATTGATGAAACTTATTTTTTGCTAATTTTTAGCGCTTTATACCACCAATTGCAATTAAGGATGATGACAATGGCAGATTTATTTGACAACCCTATGGGTCTACAAGGCTTCGATTTTGTTGAGTTCGTCTCACAAGAGCCTGAGCTTGTCGAAGAGCTGTTTCGCAACCTTGGCTTTACCCATGTCGCCAATCACCGCTCAAAAGATGTTTCCTTGTTTCGCCAAGGAGACATCAATCTCATATTAAACCGTGAGCCAAAAAGCCATGGCAGCTACTTTTTAGGTGAGCATGGTGCCGGCGCCTGTAGCATGGGTTTCCGTGTAAAAAATGCCCAGAAAGCTTATGATTTAGCGATCGAAAACGGTGCTGAACCAGTCGATGTGAAAACAGGGGTGATGGAGTTACGTCTGCCAGCGATCAAAGGTATCGGCGGCTCGCTCATTTATCTTATCGACCGCTTTACCGCTGGTAACTCTATTTATGACATCGACTTTGAATATCTGCCTGATGTTGATAAGCATCCAAAAGGCTTTGGCTTCAAAGTCATCGACCATCTAACGCATAACGTCTACCGTGGTCGCATGGCTTACTGGGCTGACTTCTACGAGCGTATCTTTAACTTCCGCGAAATCCGTTATTTCGATATCAAAGGTGAATACACTGGCTTGACCAGTAAAGCGATGACTGCACCTGATGGCAAAATTCGTATCCCATTGAACGAAGAGTCAAAGCAGGGCGGCGGTCAAATCGAAGAGTACTTGATGCAATTTAATGGCGAAGGTATCCAGCATATCGCGCTATTGAGTGATGATTTATTGTCTAGCATCGACAAATTGCGAGAGATGGGTATTCCACTCATGACGGCACCAAATGATACTTATTATAAGATGCTTGATGAGCGTCTACCAGGTCATGGCGAGAATATCTCTGAGCTGCAGATGCGCGGTATCTTGTTAGATGGCACGACGGAGGGCGATGTTCCGCGTCTGCTACTACAGATTTTCTCTGAAACCATCTTAGGCAGCCCAGTATTCTTTGAGTTTATCCAGCGCAAAGGTGATTACGAAGAAGGCTTCGGCGAAGGTAACTTTAAAGCATTGTTTGAATCAATCGAGCGCGATCAAGTACGCCGCGGCATGGTTGGTCAGACAGAGATAGAGACAGAAGCGCCATAATTTTCAGAGATTTCTTAAGAGTGCCTTTAAAAAAGCACTTTTAAACAAGTATCAAAAGGGCAAGATGAAAGGGGTTTATCTTGTCCTTATTACCTTTGTTACTCGGCTATTAATAATAAACGTTAAAAGCGAGGCAGACAAAGTGAATAAAGCAAATGACTGATACCAAGGTATTGGACTCATTGCAATATAAGGAAACTAGGCATGGAAAGCCGTCACCAGACAACTGCGTACATAAAGCCTCTCAGTAGCAATTCGTTAAGCACTGAAGCTTCTACTCATCATTTAACTCAGAAGAAGCAACCTTACGTATCGCGCCAGCCAGATAATCATGGTCATATTCATTATAGTGACGATGAAAACGCGATGTGGCAAGCACTGCTTGAACGTCAAGCCAAGCAAATACCCAATCGTGCCAGTTCAGCCTATCTTGAGGGTTTAGAGAAACTCAAGTTACCAGCAACGCATATTCCACAACTACAAGATATTGATGAAGTATTGCAAGCCAGTACTGGTTGGCAAACCGCTGCTGTACCGGCGTTAATCAGCTTCGGTAAATTCTTCAAACTCTTAGCTGATAAACGCTTTCCGGTTGCGACCTTTATCCGCCGCTTTGATGATATGGACTATATCGAAGAGCCAGATATTTTTCATGAAATCGTCGGGCATTGTCCGCTGCTGACCCATCCTGCTTTTGCAACTTTTAATGAGACTTATGGCAAGCTTGGTCTCAATGCGACTAAGCAAGAACGTCTTTATTTAGCACGCCTGTATTGGTTCACCATCGAATTTGGTCTAATGGGCGCGACCAAAGAAACCCGCAAGATTTATGGTGGCGGCATTTTAAGCTCACCGTCTGAAACCATCTATGCCCTAAGCGATGATCCGGACTGTCGTGCGTTTGATTTGATTGACGTATTGCGCACGCCTTACCGTATTGATCAAATTCAGCCTATCTATTATGCAATTGACGATTTGGATACGTTATTTGATATCGTGAATAGCGACATTATGGGCGCTGTAAAAAAGGCGATGAGCTTAGGATTGTTTGAGCCAACATATGCTATTAAGACGGCTTAATAGATAGTGCATTTTTTATAAGTAGTAAAAGAACCAACGTCAACACGGACGTACATTCATTAAAAAACTAATAGTTAATATAAAAGGATATTATCATGACGACATTATCACAAGCCAGCTGTGAAGCCTGCCGTATTGGCGCACCGACAGTCAGCGACAGCGAAGCAACAGAGTTATTACAACAAATTCCAGAGTGGACGTTGATTGAAATCGATGGCATCAAGCAATTACAGCGCCGATATAAATTTAAGAACTTTGTCTTAGCAATGGCATTTGCCAATGAGCTTGCTGAGATTTCTGAGGCAGAAGGGCATCATCCGGGCATATTGGTAGAGTGGGGCAAGGCGACAGTCACTTGGTGGTCGCACAGTATTAAAGGTTTGCATCGCAATGATTTTGTCATGGCAGCCAAGACCGACAGCTTACTCACCAAATAATCAGAGTATCAATACTGCTAGCAACTGATTAAACTTGTCACCCTAAAATCAAACCCTGTTGCCAGACTCTACTGGCACTCTAAGGATGTGTGATGCCTCCAAAAATTTTAACCCAAATCTCACCGCAACTGGCATTTATGATTTCAGCCATTGTCATTGCTATCATGGGCGTTACCATGATTGGCTTTGGCTGGGTACCGCATTTATCATTAATCCTCACTATCTGTGTCCTGCTAGGCATTGGTATATTTAAAGGATTAAGTTTTGATGACATGCAAGCGCAAATGGCATCCGGCGTTATGCGCGGTATTGGTGCGATCTATTTATTCTTCTTTATCGGCTTGATGGTCGCCGCTTTGATGATGTCTGGTGCCATTCCAACACTAATGTATTTTGGTTTTGAGCTGATATCTCCGCAGTATTATTATATCTCCGCCTTTGTGTTGACCTCTATTATCGGTATTGCTCTGGGCAGTAGTTTGACGACTGCTGCGACGCTTGGCGTGGCTTTCATTGGTATGAGTGATGCCTTTGATGCTAACGTTGCGATAGCGGCAGGCGCTGTGGTATCAGGGGCATTTTTTGGTGATAAAATGTCGCCATTATCGGATACTTGTACCATTGCTTCAGCAGTTGTAGGCATCGATTTGTTCGAGCATATACGCAATATGATGTATACCACAGTGCCGGCATGGATATTGACGGTTATATTATTTTGGTTTTTCTCAGGACAGACGGCTGGCTCAGATTTAAGTCAAGTAACGGTGCTAAAAGGACAATTGATTGACAGTGGTTTGGTACATGGTTATGCGGTATTGCCATTTGTGGTCTTGATTGCGCTAGCTCTATTTCGAGTTAATGCCATTTACACCATTATTTGTACCATTGCTGTGGCAATTATCATTACTTATATGCATAGCACGCCAAACGTTGGGCAGTTGGGTGGTTATTTCTTTGCAGGTTATACACCCGCAGAGTCATTGGAGCTTGGTGAAGTGGGTGGTATGCTGTCGCGTGGCGGTGTGCAAAGTATGTTCTTTACTCAAGCCATCGTGATATTGGCGCTGAGTTTAGGCGGATTGTTGACGGCATTGGGTATCTTGCCAGCACTGTTATCTGGTATCAAAGACAATTTAACGACAGCAGGACGCGCCATTTTTGCCGCTGCCATGTCAGCACTCAGTATCAATGTCCTCATCGGTGAGCAGTATTTGAGTATTCTTTTATCGGGTACGGCATTTCGTCCGACGTTTGAGCGCTTGAACTTGCATCCAAAAAACCTATCGCGCACCATTGAAGATGCCGGTACAGTGATCAATCCACTTGTACCATGGAGTGTGTGCGGTGTGTTTATCAGCCAAGCGTTAGGTGTGCCAGTGCTTGATTATCTACCTTATGCATTCTTCTGTTATTTATCACTGCTACTGACGATATTGTTTGGCTTTACAGGGATAACGATTACGCGCAAAGATGGGTCTAGCGTCCGTAAGCATCAAAAAGCACAAGCAGTTAATTAAACAACAGCTACATAAACCCCTTTAAAGAATATTCATTCTTTAAAGGGGTTTTTTCGTAATAGGCTAATCATCTGCTCTAAAAAATCAGCGACATGCTTATGTAAGTTTTCTCGATAGGCCCAATGATGCTTGACCTCGTAACTTGCCTCATTGGGCAGTAGTATTTTCATCATCCCCATCTCTTCATAACGCTTTGCCAAATCATTGGGCAAGTAGCCGACATGATGACCCGCTAAAATTAATTGCGCGGTCGCCTCCATATGGTAAGTGGTGGCGCTTAACGTTTTTGGGCGGACATGATTGATACTCAAATCAGTAATATAGCCTCGTTTTATCCATGGATAGTTTTGTTCCAAACCCTCAAAGGTTAAACCTTCCGCCTCATAAAATAGCTGATGCTCACGTCCACAGCAAACCACTTGCTTTTCGATAAATGCTGGCTGGAAAGTTAATAGGGGTGGGAAGCTACCAAAATATCCCACGCCAATATCACTTTCATTACTTAAAAGCTTATCAAGCATACTCTCAGGGCTTTGCACATCGATAGAAAAATGTATCAATGGATTATTACGATAGCTTGCTGCTAAGCACTGACGTAACGCATCATAAAAAACCGTTGGCATCTGATCGATCAAACATAATCGAATATGACCGCCACGCACCGAATCTAATTGGCGAATATAATGCAGTTGATGCTGAAAGCTTGCCACCGCTTCGGTAAAACTTAAGCAAGCCTCGTAAACCGCGGCACCGTCTTCGGTGAGCTTAAAACCCGCGCGTCCACGATGACAGAGCGTCATACCCAAGCGGTCTTCTAAATGGGTCAAATGACCGCTGATGACAGAGGGTGTAACATTTAAGCGTGACTGCGCGGCGGTCACGCCTTGGCACTCTACGATGGCCATAAAGCTCCGCAGGGTTTTGATGTCAATTTTTATCAATTCATCTAGCATCGAAAGTCATGTCCCTGTATTCATTGTCTTAACCGATTTTTTTATAAAACTTCTATAAATAACGAATAAATCAAAGTTACTACGAAAAATTAGAAGTTTACTTCTAAATTTTACCATGGTCTCGCCTCTGATATTTAGGTATTGTCAGAGCCATAGAAAAAGTGACATAGACAAAAAGTAATATAGACAAATTGTCTGTTTTGACGAATCAATACAAGGATGTGAGTGATGAAATTCAATCAACCATTAAGTGGCAACGACATGCCAAGATTTGGCGGCTTTGCGTCTATGATGCGCCTGCCAACTCAGGCGGATGCTGAAGGACTGGATGTGGCATTCGTTGGGGTGCCTTTAGATATTGGCGCATCAAACCGTAGCGGTGCAAGATTGGGACCACGCCAGATTCGCGATGAGTCACGCATGATTCGCCCTTATAACGTCGCCACTCGCGCGGCTCCCTTTGAGTCTTTGCAGGTCGCTGACATTGGCGACGTGCCTATCAATACCTTTAACCTACTAAAAAGCGTCGATATTATTGAGAAATTCTATACTGATAAAATCGTCAGTCATGGCGCTATTCCACTAACGTTGGGCGGCGATCATACGATTGCACTGCCTATTTTGCGTGCGCTCGCCAAAAAACATGGCCCTGTTGGTATGGTGCATATCGATGCGCATGCTGATATCAATGATGAGATGTTTGGTGAAAAAATTGCCCATGGTACGCCATTCCGCCGTGCTGTCGAAGAAAACTTAATCGATGGTAATCGTGTGGTACAAATTGGCTTACGTGGTACGGGTTATAGTGCTGAAGAGTTTGATTGGTCAACCGAGCAAGGTTTTCGCGTAGTACCTGCTGAAGAATGTTGGTATAAATCACTGACACCATTAATGGCAGAAGTGCGCGAAAAATTAGGCGCTGGCCCTGTCTATTTAAGTTTCGATATCGATGGGATTGATCCTGCGTTTGCACCGGGTACGGGAACCGCTGAAATCGGTGGCTTGACGTCAACGCAAGGTATCGAAATCATTCGCGGTATGCGTGGCCTTGATGTAGTTGGTGGCGATTTAGTAGAAGTGTCACCGCCGTATGACCCGTTTGGTAACACCTCGGTACTAGCCGCGAACCTGCTATTTGAGATGCTATGTATCCTACCGGGCGTGCGCTATGACGATAAGGTTAAAGCCATTTATTGAAAATAATTTATAAACCCAAACTGCTCTTTACAAGGAATTAAAGGTCAGTTTGGGTTTAGCTTGGATTTGATACTGAACGACTTATTTAATTGCTATTGAATTTTTAGGATGATTAACTCATGACGCATTCTCTGCAAACGCCTTCTTCATTGCCAAATTCCGCGCCCGTTACCTCATCTCTAACCTGTGGTGAGCTACTCGTACAGTGGCTAGAGCATTACGGGGTGGAGACGGTATTTGGTATTCCGGGCGTACATACGGTCGAGCTATATCGTGGCCTGCCCAATACCGATATTCGCCACGTGACACCGCGTCACGAGCAAGGCGCAGGCTTTATGGCTGACGGCTATTACCGCGCTTCGGGCAAGATTGGCGTTTGCTTTATCATTACCGGTCCGGGCATGACCAATATTATGACTGCCATGGCGCAAGCATTGGCGGATTCTATACCGATGCTGGTGATCTCTAGTGTCAATAAAGTGGCAGATACGGGCAGCGGTGAGGGTCACTTGCATGAGCTGCATGATCAGCAAGGTATGGTCAGTAAGGTTACGCTTACGAGCAAAACCATCTGGAAGCCTGAGTCGTTACCCAAAGTCATCGCAGAAGCTTTTGCCTTATTCAATGGTGCACGTCCGGGGCCAGTGCATATCCAGCTGCCTATTGATGTGATTATCGCCGATGCCAGTCATGTCGCCAAGCCGCCTAAGCTAAATAAGCTAAATGCTTCTCTAAACAGCCAATCTGCTAATAATATTTTGGCGCAACTACAAGCAAACAAACCGCTACCTCATCCTGCGCAATTGGATTTGATTATTGAGCAGCTTAAAAGCGCAAAAAATCCAGTATTGCTCTATGGCGGTGGCTGCGTTGATGTTAATCATGACGCGCAAAAACTGGCAGAACTTATCGATGCGCCCACCTTTTTGACCATCAATGCCAAAGGTTTACTGCCACCTGCTCATCCGTTGAGTTTGGGTAGCAATCAGTCATTAGACGCCGGTCGCGCCGTCATTAGCGAGGCCGACTTAGTATTGGCGATCGGTACTGAGCTTGGCGAGACTGATTATGACGTTTTCTTTAATGGTGGGTTCCAAATCAATGGTACGCTGATTCGTATCGACTGCGATGCTCAGCAATTACAGCGTCCGTTTAGAGCAGATATTGCGCTATTGTCTGATGCGCAAATGGCCATTAGTGGTCTATGTACGCGCTTAGAAAATCAACCGCTGAATCATCAAGCCCTCGTGAGAGTAGCAAAAGTAAAGCAAGCGTTGATAGAAAAAATGACGCCAAATTTTGCTGGTCAAAACGCACTGCTACAGCTGATTCGAGATGAAGTAAAAGACGTCATTTTCGTTGGCGATTCAACCCAGCCTGTTTATAGTGGCAACCTTGGTTTTGAGGCTTTAGCCACGCGTCGATGGTTTAACTCATCGACTGGCTTTGGCACCTTGGGTTATGGTTTGCCTGCCGCGATTGGTGCCATGATTGGCTCAAAAGCGCCGGTTGTGAGTCTGATTGGCGATGGTGGCATTCAGTTTACCATCGCAGAATTAATCTGCGCCGCCGAGCTTGAGCTACCATTGATTGTCCTCCTTTGGAACAACCAAGGTTATGGTGAGATTCGCCGTTATATGGAGGAGGGCGGCTTGCCACTGATTGGGGTCAATATTAAAACCCCGAACTTTGAGCCATTAGCAGCAGGATTTGGCGCAGGTTATCGCAGAATTACAGCCAAACAGCAACTGCTCGACGCATTAAAAGAAGACATCAAAGGCACACAACCGATGATTTATGAAGTTGATGAAGCTGATGAATTTTTGACTGAAATGGGTAAGACGTTTATCTGCTTTAGCTAATGTACTAAAGCGTCATTTACACGAAAAATAACTAACAAAACGGCATTCAACTATTTGCTCAATTCGCTCAATCTATGGATAGATTGGATAGCGAAAGAAAGAAATTTGGCGATCGTCGCCTATCAAGGAGGATTAAATGACGAATTATATCGATAAGTCGCAGCAGCCCATATTAGGCAATCATGTTAGTGTGTCAGAGACCCCGCAAGGCGCACAGTGGCGCGCCGCAATGTGGAAGTTCTTGCTGTTTTCAGCATTGGGTATTGCGTTATTTATCATCCCGTTTCAATGGGACGGCAAGGTAACTATTTTATTGGGCGTACTGACCGATACCTTGCAAGCATTGATCGGAGGTTATGTTGTTTATGCTGCATTAGCGATTGTTACAGTCTCCTTTTTAGGGGCATTAGCGGTCAAAGTTTTGAAGCCTAATATGCCAGCAGATTCTATGCGCGCAAAGTTGTTTGATGTTGATTTGTTTTGGCTAGCCGCGTGGTTTTTAGGGGCGCTGTTTGTTTGGATGATTTACCTACAAATCGGACCTGAGTTTATTATCAACCGCAATACTGGCGGCGTGATTTTTGAAGACCTGATTCCGATTTTGATTCCTTTGTTCTTCTTTGCCATTTTATCATTGCCGTTTTTGACCGATTTTGGTTTGATGGAATTTTTGGGTACCTTGTCGAGTAAGGTGTTTGTCAAACTGTTCCGGTTGCCGGGTCGCTCAGCTGTCGATGCTATGTCTTCTTGGTTTGGCGCCGCATCTATCGGTTTGCTTGTCACCATGCAAGAGTACGATAAAAGCTACTACAGTCAGCGCGAAGCAGCCATTATCGCAACGACTTTTTCGGTCACCTCCATCGCTTTTACCTATGTGGTAGCCAAAACCATCGGCGTTGACAATAACTTTGTATATTTTTATCTGACCATTGCCTTAACGGGCTTTATTGCTGCCATTATCATGCCGCGCCTACCACCACTGTCGCTAAAGCCTGATACTTATCACTCTGGCAAAAGCATGCTTGATGAGGAGATTCCGGCTCAGTACACCACCTATCAATGGGCGCTCAACCGTGCAATTACGCGCGCGCACTCTATGCCAAGCTTGGGTAAAGTTTTTAAACACAGCTTAAAGAACTTGTTTGATATCTATTTTGGCTTAATTCCGGTGGTTTTTGCTATCGGTACCATCGGTCTTGGCTTAGCCGAGTACACGCCGGTATTTAATTGGTTGTCGTCACCGCTCGTACCAGTGCTTGAATTGCTGCAAATTCCAGAGGCTACTGAAGCGGCTCCAGCGATGATTATGGGCTTTGCCGATATGTATCTGCCTGCTTTGGTCGGTAAAAGTATCGAGAGTGAAATGACGCGCTTTATCGTTGGCGCAGCTTCTATTACCCAGATTATCTATATGTCTGAAGTCGGTGCGCTGATTTTAAAATCAAACATCAAGCTTAACGTGTTAGAGCTATTTATGATTTTTATTCTGCGCACGCTGATCAGTTTAGTGGTTATTACTACCGTGGCGCATCTGTTGTATTAAAAAATGTGCTTGTGCGTAATGCTATGCCAGCAGTCGGTTGTGCCTGATTAAAGGTAGCTATTGAAGCGGTAGACCGAGATGATGAGAAAGATACTTATGCATTATATGACCCAAATTTAGGAGAGGTGATTACTAAGACCAGACTGAGCACAAAAGCCCACGTAGATATGGCAGTGGATGTCGCTACTCAAGCCTATCAGTCTTACACCCGTTGATATCTATGCGCTTATTGTCCCGTGGAATTTTGCAATGGTAACCACTCTTGGAAATTAGCCCCTGCATTGGCTGCAGGCTGTACCATACTGTTAAAACCTTCTGAGGTGACATTAATCCAAGCAGGTCGTATTTAGATAAATGAGCAAGGCTTAGTATTGGCAGAAGCAGGCTGGGGCGGGTTTAAGCAAAGTGGTATTGGTCGAGAGTTGGGCGCAGGTGGTCTATCGGCTTATCAACAGAGCAAGCATGTCTTGTTACTGCAATAATGCTCAAAATCTGTACACAGAAAAGTCTCCAATAAGGAGGCTTTTTTAAGCCAATACAAAATCATGACAAGCAAGTGGGTTGCTGTGATAAATGCATTGTAAGCACAATTAAATCAAAAGAATGTCAAAACAATAAAACCGCTAAGATATTTCGATAGCGGTTTTATTGTCTATATTGTGAGCAGCTTAGTATTGAAAACTATGCGATATTAACCAAATACTTTCATGCGCTCTTCAACAGGCTTAAACGTTTTGTCGCCTGCAGGCTGTTCGATAGCACCAAATACCATTTGAGCGTTTAGCGTCCAGTCTTTGTCAATATTCCATGCTTCAGCAACTTTGTCATCGATAATAGGATTATAGTGTTGCAGATTTGCGCCAACGTCAATACTGGCCAAAGCCGTCCAAATAACATACTGATGCATCGCGTTGGTTTGATGTGCCCAAATGGGGAACTTATCCGCATATAACGGCGCGTTTTCTTGCATGCTTTTCACGACACTTTGATCTTCAAAGAACATGATTGTACCTGCACCCGCCTTAAAGCCCGCGATTTTGTCTTTTGTTGACTTAAACTTCTCTTCATCGCCAACGATTGCATGTAGCGTTTCTTCAGTGATATTCCACAGTTTCTGATGCTCTTCACCAAACAATACGACAACACGCGTCGATTGTGAGTTAAACGACGACGGCGTATGCAAGATTGCATGCTCAACCAACTTAACGACTTCGTCATTCGATACGGGCAATTGATTGCTCAACGCATAGATAGAACGGCGTTTTTCGGCAAGTTGTTGTAAGGTATTTAGGTCTGACATAGTATTTCTCCACAGGGTTAATATAAATTGATTCGAACTAATAAATGATCGGTACTATTAGTGGTTATATTCAGTATCTGCACTTCCAATAATTATCTTTTAGTATAGATAAATTAAAATGCGTTGAAGCGTCCATTAGCTCATTGGTACTTCCATTAGCAATACTTTAGCATCATCGATGACGTCCATCGTAAAGTTCTTAGTATCCCAAATACCAAGGCCATCGCGGGTATCCAAAGTGTTACCGTTTACCACGGCTTTACCGCTAATAACAAAGACATAAACACCATTGTTAGGATCTTTTAGCTCATAAGTTTGGGTGATACCTTTATCAAAATCGCCCATGCTAAACCAAGCATCTTGATGAATCCATACCCCTGCGTCGTCCGCATTGGGTGACAATACTTGATTGAACTCGTTTGGCTTTAGGATATCGTCCATACGAACTTGCTGATAACGAGGCTCAACGTTCATTTTATTTGGGATGACCCAAATCTGTAAGAACTTCACCTCTTCTTTGTCATCGCCATTCATTTCACTGTGCGTGATACCAGTACCCGCTGACATGACTTGGATTTCACCGGTTTCGATAATGCCATTATTACCGATGTTATCGCCGTGACCGAGCTTACCTGATAAAGGAATACTGATAATTTCCATATCGCGGTGTGAGTGCTTACCAAAGCCTTGACCACCAATGACGAAGTCATCATTGATGACGCGTAGCGCACCAAAACCCATACGTTCTGGATTATGATAGTTAGCAAAGCTAAAAGTGTGCTTGCTTTTTAGCCAGCCATGATTGGCATTGCCACGAGAGTCTGCTGCATGATAGATCGTTTTCATAATTTATCCTTAGATATTAATAGGTTAAATGTCTATAAATTTATTATTAATTAACTTATTTAAACAATGGGTCTATTATAATTGTTGTCCTCTAATAGATAAACAACGTTAACTGCAATTAAATATTCTTTTTTTTAGAACAATTGGATGGCAGAGATAGCGCCACATATTCATAGTGGAACCATGGACTCTATAACAGGGTCAGTTGCATAAACGGTTGCTATAAGCCCAAAAAGCCCAGACTATTAAGTTAATAACGACTAAGACGATTGTTATTAAGCCCAAAAATCCATTACGCAATATGTTGTAAAAAGTCTCTATCACGCGCCCTAACTGATAGATACAGCACGGGCAAAACAAATAAGCCTACTGCCCAAAAACTTAGCTGCATATATAACAACGCACCCACTAATGCACCTACTAAAAAGCTAGATACCAATACTGAGCTGTGTGCCAGTTTTTTGCGATTGTCGGCTGTGCGATTGACCAAGTAATCGGTCAGATTGATACCCAGTTGCGTAGTATTACCCGTCATCAATACTGTCGGACTCATATGCTTAATCACCGTTTTACTAGCGGTATTACGAATCGCCAGCGCAATTAAGCCTAATCCACCCGTTATCGCCACGGTTATATCACCAGCATCGACAAAAGGCTGATAGTACAAACCGGCGATCATAAAAGCGGTCAGAAAAAATGCTTCCGCTAAGAATAAATGGCTCAGCGTTAGCTGTTTATTTTTACTATGGTCAATAAATATCTTGGTCACCATGACCGTCAAAATAAATAACGGTAAAGCGGCAAGTTTAATCCATAGACCGGCTTCACCTTTCACCAAGCCACTGCCCGCCATCACTAAGTTACCCGTGACATGTGCGGTGAAGAAACCAAACAAGGTGATAAAACCAATGGTATCAATGGCACCGCCAACCACTGTCAATAACACAGGCGTTTGATGACGCTGCCAAAAATTTGGTAAGTTATCATTAGGTGGGGTGTGAGCGTTAGTTGTCATGATAAGGAGCTGTCATAAGTATAAGTGAGTATAAATACACGTTTAACCATCGTTTTCTTACTTTTAGTTATAGGCAATTATCTACGCGTGTTGCTGTGATCAATCGAATAAGCGCCTGCACCATGAGCAAAAATCATCAAGAAACCACCTGCTATCGCGATGTTTTTCATAAAAGGGTTCATTTGTGATTCATCAATCCAGAACTGATGGAAAAGCAGTGCTGATATGATGTTAAAACCCACGAACAATAACGCAATCAGGCGTGCTTTAAAACCAAGCAAAATAGCAATGCCACCAAATAACTCAAGGGCAATCACCAACGGTAATAGCATACCAGGTACGCCCATCGACTCCATATAACCTTGAGTAGCAGCGTAGCCTGTGATTTTGGTAAAGCCTGAAAAGATAAAAATCATTGATAAAAATAGCCGACCAATTGGGGCGCTAAGCTCTTGTAATTTATCCACAGTAATTCTCCAAAAATGTCACAATGTGGATCTAAATCGTTTATATGTCGCTAAGTAATGATTATATTTTAATTGTTGACCACGTATAGATAAACCGTGATAATCGCAAATAACAGTTCTTATTTAGAGAACAGTCAAGGAGCATCTTATATGGGACAATTAGAAGACATGGCAATGTTTGTACGCATTGTTGAAGCCGGTAGCATCACAAAAGCCGCTGAGCAATTAAATATTGCCAAATCAGCCGTTAGCCGTCGTCTCAAGGATTTAGAGACGCGCTTGGGTAGTCAACTTATTAGCCGAACCACGCGCCAATCCAACTTAACTCAAGCCGGTGAGCAGTATTACCAAAAGGTGAACAATATACTGAGCGAAGTTGACGCCCTAAACGAAGAAACCAGTGGTGCGCCCACGCGTATCGAGGGCACCTTAAAAGTAACCGCGCCATTGTCATTTGGCTTGATGCATCTAAATGATGTCATTGATGAATATGCCAATCAGCATCCCAATTTGAACTTTGAGCTCGATTTCTCTGATCGGCATACAGATTTGGTTGAAGAAGGGTTTGAGTTGGGGATTCGTATTAGAGAACTGCAGGATTCGAGCTATCAAGCCAAACGTCTGGCGCTGATTCGCTATACCTTATGTGCCAGCCCTGAATATTTGAGTAAAATGGGCACACCAACCACCCTAGAAGATTTTGCCAAGCATGAGTTTTTACAATACGGTTTAAACAAATCCAGCACGATAGAGCTCATAAATGAGCAAGGTAAAAAGCACCAAGTCGCTATCAACTCAAAGATAAAGGTCAATAATGGCGACTTTTTACGAGAAATGGCGGTAAAAGGTCATGGAATCGCTTTTTTGCCCAATTTTATTACTTACAAAACCTTAGCCAGTGGTGCACTTGTGCCCATCATGCAGCAGTATCAATTGCCGACTTTAAATGCTTATGCTGTTTATCCCAAAAACCGTTTCTTATCGCAGCGCTGCCGTTATCTAATCGATTTTATCGCTGAGCGTTTTGGCGATGATCCTTATTGGGATCGTTTTTAACTTTGTTTATGCGTTGGTGTTTGTTTTGGCTAAGTTTGTAATGCCTGTGTAGATTCGCTTAGAGCAACTTAATAGGTGTTAAATACTTGCCAATGGCACTGACAACGACTGCTCTTAACTAAAAGAGTAATTATTAGTGGTTATTTTGATGCCTCAAAATGCCTGAATAAAGATAATTAAAAATAACAATGCAAATAATGTTTTAGGTTCATATGCGGTGTCTTATTGCTATCACCGCGATAACTATTACATCCCGTCAAACCTTCTTTGCAAAATTGCAAGACTTCCTCTTTAGTCAAACTTAGATCCGCTTTAACGACAAAGATTTTTTATAGCCTTTTGTGTGCATGGTGTCGATACCGCTGCTGCTGATATTTTTAATGTTGGTATCATGAACGATTTTTTCCAGCATAAACCTTCTTTGGTTTTTGACGACTAACTTTAACATAGCGTCGTGACTATGTCATTTTACTGCCAGCCTAATGTTACACCATGCTCATCTTGGTGCGCAAATAAAGGGTGCGCGCGCGCTTCCTCTAGTGTAAGAACTGGTGTAACGCACACATCTGCCGATTCAAAAACTTGCTGCCAGTGAGCAAGACCATAGCTGGCAAAGGTATCAGCGACCAATTGCGCCGCTTCTTGGCTGTCTCTGGTATTGGGCATGACACCCATTTGCCAATGCTTAGTTTTGAGCTCAGGTAATTCTAATACGTCACATAAACCTTGCCAAAACTTTAGCTCTAAAGAGCCGACTGCCATATGACGATCATCTGCTGTTTTGTACAAACGATAGCAGGGTAGTAGACCACCTAAAAAATCATGCTCCGGCTTTGGGTTTTTACCAGAGAAGCTTGCAACCAACTTACCAGTTGCTTTTGGCATGACCAGATGCTGATACAAGCTATGGGTCATACTGACCGCAACGTGACGACCTTTACCCGTGCGCTGTGCTGAAAACACAGCGGCCAAAAGGGTAATGACTGCCGTATCACTGCCGCCTGCCAAATCTGCAAACTGGATATTAGGCATTGCTTGATCACCATCTGCGGTTTTGAGCTGATTAAGCACGCCGCTCATCGCCATAAAGTTGATGTCATGACCAGCTTTATTAGCCCAATCATGGGTAATGCTCTCGCCATCAACAACGCCATAACCCGTAATCGATACCATGACCAGCTTTGGATTAATAGCATGCAGGGTCTTAGCGTCCAGCCCCATACCTTCAAGCACTTCTGGGCGAAAACTATCAAGCATCACATCGGCATCTTTAAGATGCGTTTTGATTGTTTCAATACCTGCTGGATCACGAAAATTAACTTTTTGAACTTCTTTACCGTGGTTTAAGGAAGTAAACAGCTCGCCAAAGGCGCGGGCTGGATCGCCATTAAGCGGTTCAATCTTAATAACATCCGCGCCCAAGTCAGCAAGCAGTCGCGTGGCAAATGGTCCTGGGAGGTTGCGCGTCAAATCAACAACGCGCAACCCCGCTAGGCAGTTTTTCATAGTATCAGCTTGATTAGCCATCAACAAACTCCTCACCACTTGAAGCCATATCCATTAATATTTGAGCCGGTTCAAACCGCTTGCCATATTTGCTAGCAAGCTCGCGGCTACGTTCAACAAATTTATCAACGCCTACTGAGTTGACGAACTGTAATGTACCACCTTGGTTTGGTGCAAAGCCCCAACCGAAGATTGAACCTACGTTTGCATCAGCCACAGTACGTACAACATTTTCCTCGAAACACTTCGCGGTCTCATTAGCTTGCACGTAAAGTAAGCGGTCTACCAAGTCTTGCTGAGACGGCTGCTCATCTGTCGTTGGGTACAGTTCAGTTAGCTCAGGCCATAGATGCTTCTCGCTATTTTGCGGATAGTCATAGAAGCCTTTAGCAACCTTTTTACCTTCACGGCCAAGTTCTTTGACCATTTTTTCTACCACTGGCATGGCTGGATGCGGTGTAAAGGTTTTGCCTTGCGCTTCTAAGGCACGCTTGGTTTGCTGCATGACATGTAATGATAGGCTTAGTGACACCTCATCTTGCAGTGCGAGTGGCGGCATCGGCATACCAGATTTCATACCAGCCACTTCAATACTACGAGGATGAATACCTTCACTTAACATGGCAATACCTTCTGAGACATAAGTACCAAAGACGCGAGAAGTGTAGAAGCCTCGGCTGTCATTGACAACGATAGGTGTCTTACCGATTTGACCGACATAATCAAAACCTTTAGCCAAAGTGGCATCATCGGTTTCTTCGCCCACGATAATCTCAACCAATGGCATTTTATCTACTGGCGAGAAGAAATGTAGACCGATGAACTGGTTTGGACGCTTGCTGGCTTTGGCAAGTTCAGTGATAGGCAAGGTTGACGTGTTTGACGCATAAACGGCATCTTCTGGAATTACTGCTTCAGCATTACGCGTGCATTCAGCTTTGATGTCTACATCTTCGAATACCGCTTCGATAATTAAATCACAGCCTTCTAAATCGTCGTAAGACGTTGTGGTTTTAATAAGGTCTAACAGTGCTTGTTTTTTCTCTTCCGTTGAACGACCACGGCTGATAGCCTTGTCGAGCAACTTAGCAGAATAGTTTTTGCCTTTTTCAGCGCCTTCGATAGCCGTATCTAACAGCACCACTTCCATACCCGCTTTAGCTGAGACGTAAGCGATACCCGCACCCATCATGCCAGCACCAAGTATGCCGACTTTGCTTACTTTAGAACGCTCAAACCCTTCTGGGCGTGACTGACCTTTTTTAATACTATTTAACTGTGTCCAAAGCGTATTTATCATATTTTTGGACGCGTCTGATAATACACAAGCGACAAAAAAGCGTGATTCGATTTTAAGACCGTTATCGATATCGGTTAGGCAGCCTTCAAAGACACTAGATAAGATATGGGTGATTGCCGGATAATTGCCGTGCGACTTTTGATTTGCCATCGCAGGCGCAACCGAAAATACTTGTACTACTTTAGGATGTTTGCTGTCGCCACCCGGGATTTTAAAGCCTTTTTTGTCCCAAGGTTGCTGAGCTTTTGGATTGTCATTAATCCACGCTTTAGCCTTACTGATAAGCTCATCATTGTCATGAGCCACGTCATCGATAAGACCAATGTCAATCGCTTGCTGTGCGCTAAGCGCTTTGCCTTGCGTCATCAGCTCAAGTGCTTTTTGAATACCAATCAAACGTGGCAGACGCTGAGTACCGCCACCACCAGGTAATAGACCAAGCTTGACTTCAGGTAAACCCAGCTTGGTTTTAGACGAGGTCTTTGAAGAATCAATAGCGATACGATAATGACAGGCTAAAGCAAGCTCTAAACCGCCACCTAGTGCCGTACCAGTAATGGCAGCAATCACTGGCTTACCTGAATTTTCAAGTTTACGCAGGCTAGTTTTTAAGTCCTCAACCAAGTCAAACGCTTGCTCAGCAGTTTCAATAGTGGCCAGTTGGTTAATATCTGCGCCAACTACAAAGGTTGATTTACCAGACGTTAAAATCAAACCTTTTGCTTCTTGGTCGTTGACAAAAGCATCAGTCAATGTGGCAAAGGCGTCATTAAAGCCATCACCGATGACATTCATTTTACGATCTACTTGATCGATAGTAACCGTAATAATACCGTTGTCTGATTCTGCTGAAAAACTGTTTAATTCATTAATGGCATTTACGCTGTTTGTGTTCATTCGATATCCTTATTTTCTATGCGTAGGTTTGTCCATATATAGGTAATATTTGAGGCTTAAACACGCTCAATGATGGTAGCAATACCCATACCACCGCCGACACAAAGGGTAATCATTGCTGTTTTTAGATCGCGGCGCTCAAGCTCATCAAGCACCGTGGTCAGCAGCATTGCGCCTGTCGCACCCAGTGGGTGACCCATAGCGATAGCGCCACCATTGACATTGACGATATCAAGCGAGAGACCAAAGTCATCAGCGGTATTAAGCGGCACAGCAGCAAATGCTTCGTTGATTTCCCAAAGGTCGATATCAGCAGCAGTCATACCGGCTTTAGCCAGTGCTTTTTTACAAGCAGGGGTAGGGCCAGTCAACATGATGGTTGGCTCTGAGCCAATCACAGACGCCATGGTGATTTTAGCGCGTGGCTTAAGACCTGCTTTTTCGCCAGCAGCTTTACTACCCACAAGACACAATGCTGAACCATCAACGATACCCGATGAGTTACCAGCGTGGTGCACATGGTTAACGTTTTCAATAGTGGTGTATTTATCAAGAATAACGCCATCGAAGCCCATTTTGCCTGGCATTATAAATGATGGGTTTAGGCCTGCTAACGTTTCCACTGAAGTGTTTGGACGAATGGTTTCGTCTTTGTCTAATAGTAATAAACCGTTTAAATCTTTTACAGGAACCACTGATTTATCGTAGTAGCCTTTTTCCCATGCAGCCGCTGCTCTTCTGTGTGACTCTGAGGCAAACTCGTCAACGTCTTTACGACTAAAACCTTTTAAGGTAGCAATAGTATCAGCGCCAACCCCTTGAGGTACGAACTGAACGGCATCGTTTACTCGTGGATCCATATACCAAGCGCCGCCATCCATACCCATTGGTACACGGCTCATTGACTCAACACCACCGGCAACGACTAAGTCCTCCATGCCAGACATGACTTTGGTTGCCGCAAGGTTAATGGATTCTAAACCAGACGCACAAAAGCGTGACAGCGTTAACCCTGCCACGCTCTCATGCCAATCAGCGTCGATAACGGCGATACGTGCGATATCAGAACCCTGCTCACCGACTGGTGTCACACAGCCTAAAATGACGTCATCTACCAAACTGGTATCTAAATTATGGCGTTGTTGCATCTCTTTTAGTAGCGTGCGTACAAGCCAGATAGGTGACGCCTGATGGAGGGAGCCATCTTTTTTACCTTTGCCGCGTGGGGTGCGGATAGCATCATAAATATAAGCGATCTCAATCATAATAAATCCCTTTAATATTTCATTATTTAAGAACATTTGGCTTAATAATATTCGTATATTGGCTGGCATGTATTTATTTGCATGTAGCGGTTTTCATAAAGCGGCTTGGTTTCACCCAACGCTATTACATAAAGCGTGAGGCCAACTCCTTCATAATCTCATTAGTGCCGCCGTATATTTTTTGTACGCGAGCATCAGCATACATACGAGCGATTGGGTACTCTGTCATATAGCCGTAACCACCAAATAACTGTAAGCATTCATCCATGACATTGCACTGTTTTTCGGTCACCCAATACTTGATTAATGACGCTTGCGGTGCGGTTAAGGTGCCATTAATCATCGCTTCAACAGCAGAGTCACACAAAGCTTTTACGGCTAGGTAATCGGCCTGAACTTCAGCCAGCTTAAAGCGCGTGTTTTGGAACTTCCAAATTGACTTTCCAAAAGCTTCACGCTCTTTTACGTACTCAAGCGTCAACTCTAAAGCCAGCTTGATAGCACCGCAACCACTTAGCGCAATAATCAGGCGCTCTTGCGGCAACTCTTGCATCATTTGGATAAAGCCAAGACCTTCAACACCGCCTAATACATTTTTCTGTGGGACACGGACGTTACTAAAGAATAGCTCTGAGGTATCTTGAGAAGATAGACCGGTCTTTTTGAGGTTGCGACCACGTGAGAAACCTTCTAGAGCGTCAGTTTCGACCACAATCAGGGAAACACCCTGAGCGCCCTGATCGCGATCCGTTTTGCAAGCTAAAACGATAAGGTTGGTATGCTGACCGTTAGTAATAAACGTTTTTGAACCATTGATAATGTAGTCGTCGCCATCTTTCACCGCGTAGGTTTTTATTGCCTGTAAGTCAGAGCCTGTCGTTGGTTCTGTCATCGCGATAGCGCCAACAGATTCGCCAGTAGCCAGTTTAGGTAGCCATGCTTTTTTCTGCTCTTCAGTACCGTGCTTTAAAATATAGGGCGCTACAATACCTGAGTGAACCATACCACCAAAACCAGCTTGGTTAGCCTGTGCCTGAGCTAACAAAATAGCGGCTTCGTGACCAAAATCACCACCGCCACCGCCATATTCTTCAGGCATTGACGCACATAAAAAGCCCATATCGCCAGCCTCGTGCCAAGCTTCACGGTCGATCATGCCGTTTTCACGCCACTGCTCGTCTTTATCTTCCCAGCTTTTAAACATCTTCAAAGCACTGTCATATACCATGCTGTGTTCTTCGGTCATCCAGTTTGAGGCAAAAGCTTCAATACTCATGTTGTCCATCCTTGACATTGATTATATAGAAATTGAATAAAGGGTAATTTATATTACCCTTTATTTCGATATTAAAAATTCTTTAAAATAAAAACTTATAGAAGATATACTAGATGACGAAAATGCTTTATTCAACACGTTTAAAATAAATGGTAATACATCTTACCTTATATAAAATTGGCTTATTGAGTAAAGTGATTGACTCTAGTCTAAGTAGATTATAAGGGAGTAAATAGTAATGACAATGAAGGCGGTCAAGCAAAAGGATGGTATTGAGACCTCTCAACATTTAGCGCCCTTATCAGATATGCGACCTGCCACCTTGGATAAGATTGAACAAGCGGTTCGTAAAGTGTTTGCAGGCTTCGACCCTAGTGAAGTAACGATGGCGCAAATCGCTAAGTCTGCCAACGTTTCATTGCAAACGCTTTATAAATATTTTGGGGACAAGCAAACTTTGTTTAACACCATTATGGATATCGTACTTGGTAGGTTGGCGACGCGGATCATGGACCATTTACAAGGGATTGATAGCGTGAAAGATCGATTGCGCAAGACACTCTGGGTATGTTTTGATTTTGTCGACAGCCATCCAGATGCAGTGATGGTGCTGTCCTCGATATCGGTATCCCGCATTCGCAGTATTGCTATTTATGAGAATAAAGAGCTGATTGGTGCATTTTTGGATGTATTAGAAGATGGTCAAAAACGGGGTGTATTGAATGACAGTGTGCCGCTATATATTCTGTTTGATGTTTTTATGGGTTTTATCAGTCGTTTAGGCTTTATGCATATTATGCGGCAGAGCAATACGCCGATAAACGCAGAGTTTGACGCGCTATTTGTGATTTTATGGCGAGCTATCTCTAAGCCTGAGACAGAAAAAGTGTAATGGTTTATCGCCTAGACCATAATAGAACCTGACTTTCTAACAGCGTCTCCAATCTTAACTTTGATCGTTAGACAGTAATTCCATTTTGATTAAACAGTAAAAGGTGTAATTACTATCTAGTTTACTGTTATTAATCTCAGTTTGCTATAGACCTGCTCGGACTACTACAGACACAAAAAAGCCCTTATGCTATAGACCTGCTCGGACTACTACAGACACAAAAAAGCCCTTATGCTATTGAACATAAGGGCTAATCAGTCATTCTCGGACTTGCTTGTACTACTAATTGGTACCGGTGGTCGGACTCGAACCGACACGCTTTTAAAGGCAACGGATTTTGAATCCGTCATGTCTACCAATTCCATCACACCGGCGTGTTAGGTGATAAAGTTTATATACTGCAAACATTATCGAATTGGGCTACAGGGTTATCTCTGTATAGGCTGCGTATTATAGCAGCCTATTTTTGAGCGTCAAGAATTATTTATTGTATTTTGAATAAAAGTTTAGATTTTAACCAACGAAGGCGCGTTCAACCGCATAATCTGCCTGAACACCCATACGCGGTGATACTGTTAGACCAAAATCATTCAAAATAGCTGAGACTTCAGCATTAAATGGCATACTACCGCAAATTAGGACGCGATCATCTTCCTTGTTCATCGGAGGCAGTCCGATATCTTCAAAAAATTTGCCAGATTTCATTAAGTCGGTAATACGACCAGTGTTTCTAAATTCTTCGCGAGTGACCGTTGGGTAGTAGATGAATTTCTTACGGAAATCTTCACCAAAAATTTCATCATTCGGCAGCTCGTTTTCGAACATGTCACGATAAGCCAAGTCACTAATACCGCGCACACCATGCACTAATATGACCTTTTCGAAACGCTCGTAGACTTCAGGGTCACGTGCCAATGCTAAAAATGGGGCAACACCTGTACCGGTTGAGAGCATATAAAGGTTTTTACCCGGTAATAGATCATCTAATACCAAAGTGCCCGTTGGTTTTTTACTGACCAATAGCTCATCACCAACTTTGATATGTTGCAGACGCGACGTTAAAGGACCGTCTTGCACTTTAATGGAGAAAAACTCCAAATGTTCTTCATAGTTAGGACTGGCAATCGAGTAAGCGCGCAGCAACGGCTTGCCATCAACGACCAAACCAATCATCGCAAACTCGCCATTGCGAAAGCGCAAGCCGTCGTCGCGTGTGGTTTTGATGCTAAATAGTGCATCATTCCAATGATGAACCTCTGTAACCGTTTCGGTGCGAAGTTTTGACATAAATCCCTCGTTAGTAAGTGGTAATCTGTATCAATCTAAATAAATGCTGAATACCCATTTTTCATGATAAAGTCAAAATGGTGCAAAATTTTAATAGAAGATGAATGCTATCAATGCTAATGAAGCCATCACTCTGTTATTTTAACATTATTATTCGGCGTTATAAGGTGATGCGGCGCGCATGACCGCGATTTTTAAGCCATTAATGATGAATGCAAGCCATTCTCAATAAATTTCTCGCTCATCATAACAAACTTTAAAATAAAAATCCGTCAAGCGGCTTTGGTATAGCATGATAAAATGGAATATCGTTAGTGAGTTATTATCTATAATGAGTCACAGATGGCTTGTATAGCGCTTATGTGGAACTATAAAACCCTGTTTTTTGGATTAGATTTATGTCGTGTCAGACTGCTTCTTCATTGAGTAATCATATAGCACCGATTATCGGCTACCATCGTGCGCCGCTTTCACAGAAGTTTGGCGCGCCAAGACAGCCAAATCTGGTTGCATTGACCAGCGTGATTGAGATGATTGCGCCTTATGATACGCCAGCTGCGTTTGTTGGTTTGGAAGATTTTAGCCATATCTGGGTCAGCTGGCAGTTTCATCACAACTATTTGTATAAAGATAAACAGGCTAATAAAGCGGATAGCAGCTTTCGTGCGCAAGTGCGACCGCCGCGTTTGGGCGGCAATCAAAAGATAGGCGTGTTTGCCAGTCGCAGTATGTATCGACCCTCAGCGCTTGGATTGTCTGTGGTTAAGCTTGAAGCTATTGAGATTGTAGAAGGACGGGTGCTACTTATCATTAGCGGTGCTGATATGATAGATGGTACGCCAATTATCGATATCAAGCCTTATGTGGCTTATAGTGATGCGTTACCTGAGGCACAAAGCGGTTTTGCGCCCTCTGCGCCGCATTTGTTGGAGGTGACTGTCACTAAAGTTGCCTATGAGCAGTTTGTGCAAATTATAGACAATCAACATATTCACAATGAAGCAGAAAAAATAGCTCACAATGAAAAAGCAACGGTAAAATCGGTCATTCATAAAATGCAAAAACAATTGCTTATGCCTGATCTTGATAATATTAAAGCGTTGATAGCACAAGACCCACGCCCTGCTTATCGCCAGAAAGAGGTTAATACTTCATTTATCATGCGCTATAAATCTATTGATGTGAGTTTTCAATTGATAGGTTCAGGTGAATTACAGATAACGGATATCGACACAATATAGTCTAATAGGTAAGATGAATATCGACATTGCGCAAATGCTTTAAACCATAAAAGAAGAAAAAATATGCCTGCTCAACAGTATTCGATAGTAATTGATTTGCGTTGGTGCCTTGATGAGTTGCTGGCAGATCGAGTGATAGACCAACGGGGTTATAATCTCGTCATTACCAGCCGCCGCAGTAAGGGTCAGCATCCGCTATTGACTATAAGTGAGTTTGGTCTGCCTAATAGTCATGCACTTGATAATAATACTGAAAATAAATTAACTTTGGCATGGCTCAATCAATGGTTGGCTGCCAAAGCAGATATGTCGCTGGTCCGTATTGACCCGTTAAAAGTCGATGTACCAGCAGTGACGCAGCTCATGTCGTTTGAGTATGCACGCTCGCAGCATATTTTGCCGATTGAAGCAACGCTTGATGAGGTGGTTATCGGTACCGATCAGCCATTTTATACCGATTGGCATGGCAATATTGAAAAGCTCATTAAGTCAAAAAGCTATCGTACAGTCTTTATTAATCCTGAACAAATCAATCGCTATCGGCAAGAATTTTACCAAGTCACGCAAGCGATTGCAGGGGCGAACTCACTACATAAACGTGCCGCATCTGATATCACTAATGTTGAAGCACTATTACAGCTAGGGGACAATACCAACCCCGATGCCAATGACCAACATATTGTCAAAGTCGTCGATTGGTTGTTGCAATATGCCTTTGAGCAGCGCGCCAGTGATATCCATTTAGAGCCACGTCGTGAGACGGGCAAGGTGCGTTTTCGCATTGATGGGGTGCTGCATAGTGTTTATGAGATGCCACTCGCTATTATAGTGGCGGTAACGGCACGTATTAAAATCTTGGGACGGCTCAATGTTGCAGAAAAACGCAAACCACAAGACGGGCGACTAAAAACACGTACACCAAAAGGCTTAGAGACGGAGCTGCGTTTATCCACGATGCCGACTGCCTTTGGTGAAAAGCTCGTCATGCGGGTATTTGACCCTGAGGTACTAGTACGCTCCTTTGCTCAGCTTGGTTTGTCAGGTAAGCAGCTGGAGACTTGGCACGAGCTGACAGCGCATCCAAATGGCATTATATTGGTTACCGGTCCGACGGGTTCGGGTAAAACGACCACTTTATATAGTACGCTCAAGCAGCTCGCCACTGAGCAAGTCAATGTCTGTACTATTGAAGATCCGATTGAAATGATTGAACCTGCCTTTAATCAAATGCAGGTTAATCCAGGAGTTGATTTACATTTTACTGATGGTATTCGCTCTTTGATGCGCCAAGACCCTGATATTATTATGGTTGGTGAGATTCGTGATGCTGAAACGGCCAATATGGCAGTACAAGCGTCTTTGACGGGACATTTGGTGCTCTCAACCTTGCATACCAATGATGCGCCAAGTTCAATTACTCGACTGCATGATTTGGGTATTCAGCCTTTTTTGACGTCAGCGACTATCTTGGGCATTATGGCACAGCGTCTATTACGGACATTATGTCCACATTGTAAGCAAGCCGTGGATGTTACGGCAGATAGCGAGATTGCCATTCAATGGCAAGAATTAGTACAGCCGTGGCGCGCGTCCGTGCCAGCGCAGATTTATAAGGCACAGGGTTGCGAGCATTGCCGCCATACTGGTTATCAAGGTCGTATTGGTCTTTATGAGATTATGCCATTATCAAATGAGTTGAAAAAACTGGTCGCTGCTGATGCCAATCTGGATGTATTAAAGCAGCAAGCATACCGTGAAGGCGTACAGCCATTACGCCTATCGGGTGCGAAGCGTATTAGTGAAGGGGTAACGACCATGGAAGAGGTGATGCGCGTGGTACCTTTGCATTAGTAGAGAGCCGCTATATTAAAAGATGCCATTGCATTAAAAGTAAGTTTGTTAAGCAGTGCTTGAAAAGTGCCCGCTTCAAAACAATAAATACCATACAAATTGAAATTTTTATCCCAATAATTTTTAAAAATGACTATAACGAGATTGTTTATGTTTACCGATAGCCACTGCCATCTTAACCGTTTAGATTTGACCAAATACGATGGTCAATTGTCTGGCGCAATTGCCGCGATGAAAGAAGCCAATGTCACTCGCGCGATGGCAATTATGTGTGATTTTGCTGAATATGATGAGATTGCCAATATCGTCAAGATTTATGGCGATGAAACGCTCAATCTTGGCATGAGCGTTGGTATACATCCTTGTGAAGATATCAGCGTTTTACAATCTGCAACCGTTGAACGTTTGATAGAAACGGCTAGCGCTGACCATGTGTGGGCAATAGGGGAGACGGGACTTGATTATTACTGGTCGACAGAAAATAAAAAAGCGCAACAAGCCAGCCTTGCCCGTCATATTCATGCTAGCCAAAGCCTAAAAAAACCGCTTGTCATCCATATGCGTGATGCTAAAGAAGATACGATTGATATTCTAAAAGCAGAAGGTGCTGAGCATGGCATTATTCATTGTTTCACCGAAGATTGGGAAACCGCAAAACGTGCCTTAGACTTAGGGTTTTATATCTCATTTTCAGGCATTGTCAGCTTTAAAAGCGCGCAAAATATCAAAGATGCGGCAAAAAATATGCCAAGAGACAGGATATTGATCGAAACAGATAGCCCTTATCTAGCGCCTGTCCCCAAACGTGGTCGCCCGAATGAACCAGCTTACGTGCCTTATGTCGCCAGTTGTATTGCAGAGATGTATGGCTGCAGTAGCGAAGAGGTCGGTACACTGACTGCAAAAAACTTTGAGAATTTACTAGCACAGTATCATTAAAATGGTTATGCTATGACCACTCAGTCATTTCTTGCAAGTGGCAGCTGTTTTATGCATGCCGTCTTGCAACGTTAAATATAAGCACATGATTATAAATGATTATTTAGCAAACATACGCATATTTCTTTATTGTGTTCGTCACGCATTCTTTGGAGTATTTGATACTCCGAATGCCGATATGCCAATACGAACTGTGGTCATATGCATGATATTGTCAAGTTTTAGGAGAGGTTATGAGTCGTCAGCATCAATTCAAGGTACGAGAAGAGAATATCTTAGCAATGGCAGAGCAATTGCTACTTGAGTCAGGCGATGGCGACATCACTTTAGACAGCTTGGCAGACCAGCTTGATTTGGCTAAAGGCACATTGTATAAGCATTTCTCTAGTAAAGATGAGCTCTATCTGCGTATTATCATTCGTTATGAAGAGCAGCTGTTTGAGATTAATCGTATTGACGATTGCCCATCAGCAGGCGTCGCTCGTATGATTTTCCAGCAATTATTTAATCCACAAAAAGCCATGCTACTCAATCAAATCGAAGAGCGTTTGGCGGCATCAGTGACAGGTCTTAACCGCTTATTTGGTGAGCTGTATGATATTCGCCGTCAGCGCATGAAGCGCTTGATTGATATCATCAGTGCTTATCTAAAGGATGAGCACAGTAGCTTAAGCACGCGTGATTATCTATCGTCTATCTGGGCAATGGGTCAGGGCGGTGCAGGGCTGTTGAACTCAAGTTTTTATCAGCGTTATTTGGGACGCCGCGACACCTTGCGCTATGCCTTTGTCCAACAAATGCTAGAGCTGCCAAGCCATTACCCGGCGGCTGAGGATGAAGTGATGGATGAGGATATGCAGGAATTGGTCGAACAGATTGATACTGAGTCAGAAGAGCATCGCAATACCAACTATTAAGTTTTTACTGTAACGTGAAAACCATGAGTCGTTATTTTATAAAAATCTGTGTTGTTATATGCTATATAGCAGCACATTAACCTTTACTTGATACGATCAATCCTATCTCCCGTTTTATATCTCACCCAATATAACGTCATTTTTAAAAGAATGACGCCATCCTAGATGACCTCTGTATGTCAAAACTCTCATCATCAATGACACATCATCACACCCAAGCTGGCTTTACACTGGTTGAAATTGTTGTCGTCGTCGTTATTTTGTCTATATTCGCTGGCATGATGAGCTTATCAGTAGGTAGTAGTGAATCGCGTAAAAATCGTGCTTTTTATGAGCATCTGACGGATTCATTGAGTTATGTTAGGCTGTTATCGGCTGAACGTATGCAGCCGATGGGTTTGAGTCTGCAAGCCAATAAGCAAGGTCAAATTACCCCTGTGATTGTCACTCTATCTAATCCTTATGTGGCTTATCAAACTGATACCTCGGCGTCTTCTAGTGGAGACAGTACGCCTAAGAATTCAATGGAGCTATCTGCTGATTTATCCAATATGTCTAGTGGGATTAAAGACAAGCTACCAACACCAAGCTGGGGGCTTGAGTCCGAAGTCACTTTACCTGAGCTGCCTGCTGGGGTGAGCTTAGCCATACAAAGCCTAGATGCTGGTAATATGTCAAATAGAGGACAAATCCAAGCACTGCAACCTTGGTTTACAGATCAGACAGTGCCGCAAGTATTATGGTTTGGTACAGGGCAAGCAGCACCGGTGACTATTGAAGTGCGCCATAATTCGCGTCTGGTAGGTGAGGTCATTACGATTATGCCCGATGGCAGTGTGTCGATAGGTCAAGGGCAATAACCGATGATAAATAATGACAGAGCCAAACCTAATGACAGAGCCAAACCTAACGACATAAACCGAAAGCCAATCCTATCAAAGCTTGAGAGCGGATTTACCTTGATTGAGGTGATGGTTGCTCTAGCGATTTTAGCGGTTGTGGCAGTGGCTGCGAGCCGTGCCAGTAGTGCTTATTTAAGCTCGGTCGATGTATTACGGACACGTACGCTTGCACATTTTGTTGCCCAAAATGCTGCTGCTGACTTACGTATTCAAGACACCTGGCTAACTGCTAATAGTGCCCAGACAATCAATGCCCAAGGTCGCGACTGGCAAATTACGATGACTGTGAGTGAGGGTATAACGCCGGCATTAAAAGAGGTGAATATCGCCGTTGCACCTATCATAGATGGTCAGACGCGTACCGCAGTCAATGATATCAATGTGATACTGAGCAACTCAAAGCAAGATATAGGTAGTTTGGACTTGACTGGCTCAAACCCAAATGGAGGTAGTCTGTGAAATCGCAGCATGGATTTACCTTACTTGAGCTGATGGTCGCCATGGCAATATTTGCGATGCTAGCAGTGGCAGGCTGGCAGGTGTTTGATAGCGTCAACCGTGCTCGAGAACGTGCCCAGTTCCATGCAGATAATTTAGCCGTTTTGCAATATGCTTATCTGCAGCTACAGCAAGATATGGGGCAAATCGTTCCTTATCAAGCAGTAAATACTCAAAGTGCCAGTGCTTCAAATGTTGATAATGCAAATAATAGCAATCAAGAAAATGTACTACAGCCGATGCCTGAACCTTTTATGAGTTTGGATAGTGCGCGTATCAGCTTTGTCCGTTTTGCTGATCCTGATCCTCGATATCAAAGCAGTCCTAGTATGCAGCATGTCGAATATATTTTTGCTGACGAGCGTTTGATTCGCCGTCAATATGCCAGTATAGGCGGAGGTAGTGATAGCATCAGCTTGGACAGTGTCTTGCTTGAAGGGGTGACAGCAGGGCAATGGCAAGCGTATCTGCCAGAAATGAGTACAAAGTTTCCCAATGAAGACAGTAATAGTAACAATGCCAGCTTGAATAGCCAATTTGGACAAGGGGCGGCGTCAACCACTGCTCAGCCTGAGAGTGTGCTGCTACCGAAAGGAGTTGCTATCACTTTCACTTATCAAGATATGTCGATTACCTGGCAGTGGGCGCTTGCTCCGCAGCCAATACCAAATAATAGTGCCAATAAAAATAATACTCCTGATAATTCTAACGGCAACGGCAACGGCAACGGCAACGGCAACGGCAATAGTAACAATGATGCAGCCAATGGCAATGTAGATAATAATAATTCAGGGAATGGAATTTAATATATGCCAAGCATGCCAGTTATGCCCATGAAAACCGACTCTCAGCGTGGTGTCGCGCTACTTACCATTTTATTACTAGTGGTTAGTATTACGGTGGTCGCAGGGGCGATGCTTGCCAGCCAAAAAATTGCGATTAGACGCAGCGGTTTGTTGTTTGATCAAAACCAGCTCTTACAAGATATCGATGCCGGTCAGCAACTAGCGGTTACGATGATTCGTGCCGATGCTAATCTAAATGACACTGATAGTACGCAAGATATCTGGGCAAAGCCTGTACCCCCTTATACCTTGGGCACACATAGTATTGGCATTGAGATGCGTGATGAAGCCAGTCGCTTTAATATCAATAATTTATATCAAAATGGCGCAGTCGATAGTAATGCTTTGGCAGTATTGCAACGGCTATTAACCCAATTGAATTTGGCACCAGATATTGCTATTGCTGTTCTTGATTATCAAGATACAGACAGTGAGATTTATCAAGATGGCGGCGATGAAAGTACGGTTTATAACCAGCAGTCTAATAGCTCAGCGGATAGCGATTTACCCAATCAACGATTGGTCAATATCGATCAGCTGCAAAATGTGAAAGGCATCAATGCGGAAGTATTGGCAGTGCTACGACCTTATATCATAGTGGTGCCACATTATTTACCTATTAATATGAATACAGCCAGTCCGGTGATACTTGCTGCTCTGATCGACGGCGCGACTAGCCAGCAAATGCAAACCATCGTTGATCTACGGGAAAAGCAAGTATTCGAATCTATTGATGAGATATGGCAGCTGCCAATATTAGGTAGTTTAAATGAGAAGCAACGAAAAGCACTAGCGCCACTCCTGGCGGTTGATAGCCAAGCTTTTACGGCACTTATCACTGCTACGGATAATGCAACCTTTGGTCAGGCAAGACAACGCTATGCAACCATCATGATTAGCAAGACTGCTACTGATGATAGGGGAAATAGCAGTAGCAATACTAACGATAATGCCAATAATACCAATATCAATAATAAAAACTCTGATAACAAAAAGCCCAAAGAGGTTCGCGTGGTGACGCAACGAATTTGGGCATTTCGACCGAATTTTTAATTATTATCATTAAACGATAATCATCAAAAACAATCAAGTATATGTCTTATTAATCACTTAAATGAGTTTCTTCAGTAGATTTCCAATTATAAGCGCCATAAAACAACATCTGTGCTTGGCGCGTACAGTTATGTAGCATCAGTTGCTTTCGCTGTTCAATTTCAGCCAAGTCGACTTCATCATCATGATCTTCAGTATAAGTCAGCTCTAGCCAATCAATAATCCAAGAAAAAAACATATTGACCCCAGCCTCAGCCAGCAGTCTACGATCATAAGTATTAATGTGTGTAAAAGCAGGTTGTAACGCCAAATCGTCTGCTAAGCTTCCCCCATGCTGTTTGATAAGCTCATTGATGGCTTTACGGACGGCGTCCGAGCCACCATAGCGCTCACTTACCAAAAACTGCCAATAGTAGGGTTGCTCACTGACCATATGCAAGAATAGCTGAATACTTTTGGCGATTTGACGCTCAAAGCTGCGTTTACGTCCAATATGCAAACTCTCACTCAAAGTGGCTAATGTACCACCTAACTCTTCAATCACCAAAGCGCGACCGAGCGATTCCATATCATCAAAATGGCGATAAAATGCGGTCGGCACGACACCAACCTCGCGCGTGACTTGTCTGAGGCTAATAGAGCTAAAAGATTGTCCTGTCATACATAAATCGAGCACTGCATTAAAAAAGGCGTGCCGAGTTTGAAGTTTTTTTTGTTCGCGACTGCTCATAATATTTCAAAATTAACTGATAGAAGTCTATCATACTCATTTCATTGCAAAAATACGAATGAAATACGCTTAAATGTCGCTTTTAAACAACAGTTCCCCAATGTCCTTGTAGCTCTTGGGCCAATCGATAAGCTTCATGGTCGTTCATACCGGTTATAAAGTCTAAGACATTGAGCGTATTTTGATAAATATTATCTGTTAAAACACGGTGATGCTCATCAAGATGGGGCTTTAACAACATGAGCAAACGCTGTTGTTCAAAGGACATCGGTGTGCTTGTCTCATTTGTCCAAGCTAACGGCATAAAAGCATCCAACAGGCGATGCAGACATTGATTGGCCATTAGCTCCATGCGTACTTTACTTGGGTGGTTGAAGATTTTTTCACGTGCTAACTCTTTGGCTTGGGTAATACCATGCTGAACGGTCGCATCACAATGGGTAAATAGACTGCCTTGCAGTGTACCCGCTAGCATCGCATCACTATTATCAACAAACGCATCGGTGACGGTGTTGACCAATCGCATCATTGCTCGTGCACGTAGTGATGCCAGATGCTGCCTGACGGACATATGTGTAGGCAGGCTGATAGTGCTAGGACGCTCGCCAATCAGCTCATAGAAAATAGCAGCCACTTCATTGTAGGTAAGCATATTTAGATTGATACCATCTTCTAAGTCTATCAGCGCATAACAAATATCGTCAGCAGCTTCCAACAAATAGGCGAGGGGATGGCGAGCATAACCGTCATGCTGCTCTGAGCGAGGTAGACTCAAGCAGGCTGCTAACTCTTCTAACTGTGCGGCTTCACTATAAAAGCAGCCAAATTTCTGTGCCTTAGCTGATATCCTGCTGTGCAGAGTACTTTGATGACTGCTTTGAGTGTCATTATTACTATGTGTCGCAAGCCAAGGGTATTTCATAAACGCGCCTAGCGTGGCACAAGTCAAGCGCATACCACCTGCATCAGGGTGATGCTCATTACGGATGAGTATACGAAATCCTTGCGCATTACCCTCATAAGCCAACAAGTCTAATTGCTCATTGCTGCTCATATTTTGCAGAATGGTTTGACGTTCAGAATGCATAAACCAGTCACGAATAGCGTACTCTCCTGCATGCCCAAAGGGTGGATTGCCGATATCATGGGCGAGGCAGGCTGCTTGTACAATCACACCCACATCAGCGGGCGTGACACCATCAGGTAAACCACCTTCTAGTTTGTCATGTAGCTTCTCAGCTGCCATGATCCCTAAAGAGCGCCCAATGCAAGAAACCTCTAGTGAATGTGTAAGTCGAGTATGAATGCCCAATTGATTGGTCAATGGATGGACTTGGGTCTTTTGATTGAGTTGACGAAAGGAATGCGAAAACACCAATCGGTCATAGTCTTTATGAAAAGAAGAGCGCGCAGTATCTTGAGCAGGGGCTTTTTTATGACTGCCTAAACGCTGGGCACTAAATAGTTTTGCCCAATGGCTACGGCTATTAAGTGGTTTGTTGATAGGAGCGATCATAGTGCATAATCCTTTATTCTTATTATTTAACGGCTGTCGCTCCCAGTATAATAAAAAAAGCCAGCATCAAGGCTGGCTTTTGGTTGTTCTATGCTAAGACTGTGTAAACATGCTGTCTAGTATTAAAGATTAAGCATTAAACATTAAAACGGAAATGCATCACATCGCCATCTTGTACGATATAAGTCTTGCCTTCTAAGCGTGATTTACCGGCAGCAGCAGCACCTTTTTCACCGTTGTGTTCGATAAAGTCGTCATAAGCAATCACTTCAGCACGAATAAAGCCACGCTCAAAATCCGTATGAATCACGCCAGCTGCTTGAGGAGCGGTTGCACCAACAGCGACTGTCCATGCACGCACTTCTTTTACACCCGCGGTAAAGTAAGTCTGCATATCAAGCAAATCATAACCACCGCGAATCACTTGGTCAAGACCGGCCTCGAGCATGTCCATCTCAGCCAAGAAGTCTTTTTTATCATCTTCATCAAGCTGGGCAATTTCAGATTCGATTTGGTTACACAATGCGATAACGATAGAATCTTCGCCAGTGGCATAGTTGCGTACGGCATCAAGATATGGATTATTCTCAAAGCCATCTTCGCTCACGTTAGCGATATACATGGTAGGCTTCAGAGTAATTAAACCATAACTTCTGATTAATTTTTTCTCATCAGCATCAAGATTGGCGGCGCGTGCGGCTTGACCTTCTGCTAATAACGGTTCAATTTTTTTGAAGATATCAAGCATAGCGCCAGCGTCTTTATCACCGCCTTTGGCTTTTTTGGTCAAGTTAAAGATCGCGCGCTCAACCGCTTCTAAATCGGCTAATGCCAATTCAGTATTGATGGTCTCGATGTCGTCGATAGGGCTAACGCGACCATCAACGTGTACGACGTTGTCATCATCAAAACAGCGTACCACGTGAGCAATCGCATCGGTCTCACGGATATTGGCTAAGAATTGGTTGCCCATGCCTTCGCCTTTTGACGCACCAGCGACCAAACCTGCGATATCAACAAATTCCATCGTCGTTGGTAGTACGCGCTCAGGGTTAACGATATCAGCCAGTTTCTTTAGACGTGGGTCAGGCACTGGAACGATACCCGTATTGGGATCTTTGGTACAAAATGGAAAGTTTTCAGCGGCGATACCCGCTTTGGTCAAGGCGTTAAACAGGGTGGATTTACCCACGTTTGGTAGACCGACGATGCCGCAATTAAAACCCATAACATGCTCTCAATATATTGATAAAATCAGTTGATATAAGACTTAGTAAAATAGTAAATCAAAATTGGGCGTATTGTAGCAAATTTAACCGAATATGGGTGAGGTTGTTATACTGGTTAATTGGAATTTCATCGAGCAGTATTAGCTGCCTTTTTGGTTCTCATTATTATGCTAAGCTACTGTAGTTGAAGCACTTCAAAATAGACAACGATAGGGTGCTTTTGTTGCCAGAATAGCATTCATTAACTTCTATTTCTCTCTTTAGACATTTAGACTCCTGATGGTTTTTATACGTGAATAGTCTAAGTCGCTGAAAGCAATAGATTTCTACTGTTTTTGTGAGAGCGGATAATAACTGATTCGATAAGCTTGGGGCGTTATTCCACATTCAATCCATTTCTTTTTATAAAGCGGTTTTAAATCACTTTACTTATCTAGCCCAGCCCTTAGAATAAATGGATGACCCATTAAAAATAGGAGCACTTTAAGGTGCGATTGACCAATTACAGTGATTATGCACTGCGCTCATTAATATATTTGGCGACTAAGCCCGAGCCGACGCTATTGGCAAATATCAGTGATATTGCCAATAGCTATCATATATCTAAAAGTCATTTGACCAAGATTATCCAGCAGCTCGGACAGCTTGGTTATATCGATAGTGTGCGCGGTAAGAATGGCGGTATCCGCTTAGCACACGCGCCAAAAGACATTAATTTGGGTGAATTGATTAAACAAATAGAGCCGGATTTTGCTTTGGTTGAGTGCTTTTCTACAAACTCATTGGACAGCTCGATCGCTGATATTAATAGTGCTGTAATAAATGATGAAGACAAGAACGCTAGCGCCAACGATATGTCATTAAAACTGATTGATGAAACTGTAAGTCACATAGCTTCAGGCTGTATTATCAGTCCGGTCTGTCAGCTAAAACAGGTGCTTTCTGAAGCGTTGACAGCATTTATTGCCGTGCTTGAACGCTATACATTGGCAGACATTATCGAGAATAAGGATGAGCTTGCAGCGTTATTATCATAATTTTCATAACATATTTTCTCTATTTTGAAAGGCAATTTAAATAAGACAGGATGTTGTGATCTACTTAGCATCATTGTTAATTTATGATTAATATTATGCTGTTCTAGTGAAAATTATTTAAATTAACTTCAAGATTATTAAAGAGTCATATTATAAAATGCGTTTGCAAAATGAGCGCATCAGCTGTTATGGCAGTTATGTTATTAACAGGTTGCTCAAGTTTAGATATGGTTAGCAACGCCACTCAAGACAGTATCATACAAGTTACCCCGACGTTGCAAACAGGGTTTCGCGATAAAAAAGGCTACCTATTTTGGTAGCCTTTTTTATCGTTTATCCAATCAACCATTACGCGTTTTCAAGCTTAGGTCGTGCTTTTGCAATCGCTTTTAATAATGCTTTCTCAAACTCACCGTCTTTAAACTTTACTAAATATGAATGCGCCGCGCAAAAGTTGCGTACATCGCGCCAGTCATCTGCCAAGTTGCTCGCCCAATCACAATACTCTTTGCCAGCATTTGACTCATTTTTTAGTGCTTTTTTGGTAGTAGGATGTAGCAATAATTCAGGTAACACTGTTTCTAATAGCTTTGTAGGCGGACTCATAAAAGTATCATCGACGTGTAAGCTTTTGCTAGCAGGATGGAATGCCAGCAGCGAACCTGCATGAATCATCTCATTAGGTGCGATATAGTGAACCCCTTGTGACAATGAGAACTTAAGCTCAGGATAACGCTCAGCGACCGCATCACTTTCGACCAAATCGTCTGCCCACTGTACTTCAGGTACTTTTTTCTGATGCCGACTACTGCCATAAAAAGTCGCTTGCGGAAAGTCTTTTGCCATTTGCGCGCAATGGACAGTATGAAAGGGGTGCAAATTAAGTACCGCTTCGACATCTTGTCCATTATTAGTCAGTGCCATCACTTGCGCTCGCACGTCATCAGTCAAGGTATAGCTGTCTAAAAAAACAAATCGTCCAGAGGCAAGCTTAACCAATGAGCATTGTGTACCGATATTCAGCACACCGCCTAAACGAAACGTACCACGAATGTTCCAAAATCCTGCACCCAAATCTATGATTTTATCGCTCATTAATACTCGTCCTTATGGTTTATTTTTTTAACTATTTTAGTGGTTATACGGCTGCTGATATATAAACGCTTATGCCTATGTATAGGTATACAAAGTTTGCCATAAAAAAGATAGCAGGATGTGTATCAATATACGAATGTAGAAATGTATTGATTTGATGTTGTGTTGGCACCGGATCGAAAGTTTGAGTTGTTTATTCTGCTAACAATTTGGTAAGTAATTCATCTATTTCCGCTTTAAACTCTTTATCTTCGATTTTATTGGCGGTAATTTTTGCGTTCTGCAGGCTGGTAATTGCAGCTTCTTTTTGCCCCAATTCAACTTGGATAACTGCCATAGAAAACGCAATGGATGACAGATGGTCTTTTGAGTTGATGGCTTTGGCTTTTTCAAGTGCCTTATCATAAATGACCAACGCTTCATCTAACTCTGCAGTGAAGTCGGCTAGCGTTTCCCATTGCTCTGGATGGTCTTTATCGGTATTTTCATTATCGATACAAATCGCTTTTAACTCGCTATATAGCCAATTAAAGGCTTCTTGATGACCTTTTCTATCGGCTTCTAGTAGCTTTTCAGCCAAGGTATAAACGGACTTGTATATTTTGGTGTTAATCATGACTTACATCCTTTTTAAAATTAAGCATAGCGTTTTAGGCAACATATGGCTGAAATTACGGGCAATACTGTAGGTAAAATACGGAAAAATCGTTATTTTAACATCATTTGTGTTACTGCTGAACGCCATACATTGGAAGGGACTGTAAAATAGCACCCTACCTGCGCTGACTCAAGAGACGATTGAGTTTATCCACGGTTTATTATTGAGCGCTTTATAAGCCGTTTTTATAGTTATAGGCTTATATTTGCAGGCTACTGCCATCATGGTGTTGAATGCTGTTTTGTAACATAGCGCAACCTGTGTTTGTTATATGCTGTGATAAAATGCAACTTAACTTTTTGAGAGTTATTGGCTTTTAAATCCAGCTGCTTTAATGAATAAGACTTTAATAGACAATACTGTGATTAAAGTCTTATTCATTAAATTTTTTTGATGTTAAGTCATGATTTTTACAGTTATTAGATTAGATATTTTGTGTACTATTGCCGTATTTCTATCACCCACGCCCAATTAGCCTAAGCTAAATGAGCCTTTTTATAGTCAGTACTCTTTTGAATAATCATATAAATAACAACACTACAAATATTCCCTTTGATTCGCCTTCATGGGTGCTGAAGTTAACTATTGGTCTGATTGGGATGTTCGCCTTTTTGCAGGTGTATTCTATTCAAGCAGTATTGCCAGTATTGATGGTAGATTTTTCAGCCACTGAAGTGCAGGCAGGGATGGTTGTTGGCGCAACAGTGATGGCGATTGCCATTATGTCACCGTTTTTAGGGATGCTATCTGATGCGGTCGGGCGCAAATCTTTTATCGTTGGGGCCTTGTTGTTTTTAGCGATACCTACTGCTTTAATCGCCCAAAGTCCTAGTATTGGCTGGCTCGGTATGTGGCGCTTTATGCAAGGATTGTCTGTTCCAGGCATTACGGTTGTGACCATTGCCTATATCGGTGAAGAGTTCGAGGGGCGAGCTGTCACAGAGCTGATGTCATTCTATGTCTCAGGCTCGGTACTTGGCGGCTTTATGGGGCGGTTCTTACTGGGGCATTTGCATGAATATATTGGCTGGCGTGCAGGCTATTATGTGATGGCAGCGATGACGCTTATCGGTGCACTATGGGTTGGCAAGATGTTGCCATCGTCGCGGCATTTTGTAGCCAATCCAAATTTTCGCTCAGCGATGCAAACGCTTGGTGAGCATTTGACCAATCGTTATGTGGTAACCGCATGTTTGCTCGGTGCTTGTGTGCTTTTTTCGCTCGTTGGTTGCTTTACCTTTATCAATCTACATCTTGCTGGCACGCCTTATGAGCTCAGCACTGGCGCGCTTGCCAATATTTTTGCGGTGTATTTAATCGGAGTGATTATCACGCCATTGTCGACGACATTGTTACGTCGATTTGGGGCAGCACGCACCGTTCGAGTGGCAGTGATTTTTTCGATGCTTGGTGCGTTATTAACGCTGGTCACGCCATTATGGGGCATTATTATTGGGCTTGCCATTATGTCGTCAGGCGTTTTTGTTACCCAAGCAGCAACCATTAGCTATATCGCCGTCAATGTCAAAAACGGACGTTCATTAGCCTCAGGTTTATATTACATGGCTTATTATGCGGGCGGCACGATGGGCGCATGGCTGTGCGGTATCGTTTATGCACGTGGACAATGGTCATTAACCGTTTGGCTATTATTATTTGTACAAGTATTGGCACTTTTGGTCGCAAGTTTTGGCATGATAAAAACAAAACCGCGTCCTGCTTAATGCCAGACAAAATAACACCAGACAAACCAACATAAGAGATAAAATAAGCTATCACAAGCTAAGCAATTGAGAAACGATTATTTTCGAACAGTGAGTATTGTGCCACTTACGTGTCATGCCTTTACATGAGGCTGGTTTTTTCTTACTATCAAGAGGTTATTGATAAAAACATCACTATGTAATCACGAATGATATCCAATCAATTGGTTTTTATCTGCACTCAAAAATACTATAAACAAGGACGTTAAACTTATGTCAAATATCTATCACAGTGCGCCATCCGCCTATGATTTTCCGCTATTGGTTAAGCAGTTATTAAACCGAGCCAAAACCGTATCACAAGATCAAGAAATCGTTTATGCAGATAAAAAACGTTTTACTTATAAAGACTTATTTAACCGTATTAATCGTTTGGCGAATGTTTTAGACGGCTTAAACCTTGATGCTGGTGATGTGGTCGCTGTGATGGATTGGGACAGTCATCGCTATCTTGAATCTTACTTTGCGGTGCCGATGTCAGAGTATATTTTGCAAACGGTCAATATTCGTCTATCACCTGACAAAATCCTTTACACCATTAATCATGCGAAACCAAAAGTCCTGCTACTTAACTCTGAATTTGCGCCCTTGGTCAAAGATTATCAGTTTGAAAACTCCAGCATTGAGCATATTATTTGGCTGGATGATAATGGCGTGACCTCTGAAGGTGTATTCGGGGGTAACCAGAACCGTGTCAAAGGTGAATATGAGGCGCTACTTGATGCTGCTGATGACCATTTTGACTTTCCAGATTTTGATGAAAACACCATTGCTACAACTTTTTATACCTCAGGTACGACAGGTGATCCGAAAGGCGTGTTCTTTAGCCATCGTCAGTTAGTACTGCATACTCTGACAGAAGCAGCTTCGATTGGTATGTTGCCAAATAAACAAGGCGTCAGCTATGGTGATGTCTATATGCCAATGACCCCGATGTTCCATGTCCATGCGTGGGGCTTTCCTTTTACAGCTACTATGACAGGTCTAAAGCAAGTATATCCTGGTCGTTATGCACCCGATTTGTTGATGGATTTGATTATCAATGAAAAGGTCAGCATCACCCACTGTGTACCGACGATTTTGCAAATGGTACTCAAAGAAGCGCAAGACCGCGGTGCCAGCTTTAATGGTCTAAAAATGATTATTGGTGGTTCACGATTGACAGAAGGCTTGGCAAAAGCGGCGATGGATCAGGGTATTGAAGTTTATACCGGTTATGGCATGTCTGAGACCGCACCTCTAATCAGTCTGACTGACTTTAGCCTCAATGAGCCGCAGCTGAGTGAAGAAGAGGATATTGCTCGCCGCTGTATGACGGGTAAGCCTGTACTTATGGTTGATGCTCAAGTATGGGGAGAGAACAATCAGCCAGTTGGTACAGGTCAGGACAATACTGGCGAGCTGGTATTACGCGCACCGTGGTTGACCCAAAGCTATTTAAAAAATGATGACGCTGGCAAAGAGCTATGGGAAAACGGCTACATGCATACCCAAGACATCGCCTACATACGCCCTGATGGCTATATCAAAATCACCGATCGCTTAAAAGATGTGATTAAGTCAGGTGGCGAGTGGATATCTTCACTAGAGATTGAGACGATTCTATCGCTACATCCTTCGGTGGCGGATGTGTCTGTGATTGGGGTACGTGATAAGCAATGGGGCGAACGTCCATTAGCATTAGTAGTACTCAAACCAAATTGCCAAGATACCAAAGTCGATGACATCAAAGCGCTGGCAGAGCAGGCAGTAGCCCGTGGTATCATTCCAAAATACGGTATACCTAGTCAGTTTAAGTTTGTCGATGAACTACCAAAGACCTCTGTTGGCAAACATGACAAAAAAGTGATGCGTGAGATGTATGCCAATCAGAGCGAGGTATAGTTTTTTTGAACTAACTCAACTATTAAGCAGATAACAGGCTTAATAGTTGACCTTTATGATTAGCTCTGCTACATTTTAAACCGATACACACTAAATCGATACGTAGTGTATCGGTTTTTTGATTTAGTAAGGATAGCTGGCCGGGATAGCCAGTCTTATATTATGATATTATCGGACAAATCACATCGTATTACCCATCATTTATGCTAAGGACAGCTATTATGAGCGCGCAAACCGCCACTGCAATGATCGATCAAGCGTCAACCCCAACATTTCAGACACTAACTACCACTCAAAATTTTGCTGATATCTATCGCTCATCTATTGAAAATAAAGAAGAGTTTTGGGCAGAGCAAGCTAAGCGTATTTATTGGCATAAAGAGCCTGAGCAGATTCTCGATGACAGTAATTTGCCATTTGCGCAGTGGTTTGTCGGCGGTGAAACCAATCTTTGTTATAACTGTGTCGATCGTCACCTTGAAGAACGCGCAGAGCAAGATGCCTTTATTTGGCTGTCATCTGAGATTAATCAAGAACTTGTAGAAACCTATCCTGCTGTGGTCGATGCTTTTAAAGACTTGGGTAATAATGTTGAGTTCTATACCGACTATACTAAGCGCCGCCTGACGTACAATGACTTATATAAAGAAGTGAATTATTTTGCCGATGTATTAAAGCGTCACGGTATTGAGAAGGGCGATCGTGTCATCATTTATATGCCAATGATTTTAGAGGCCGCTTATGCAATGCTCGCGTGTGCGCGTATCGGTGCAGTGCATTCGGTGGTATTTGGTGGCTTTGCTGCCCATAATTTAGCCATTCGTATGGATGATGCTGAAGCAAAAATGGTCATCACAGTGGATGCAGGTTTGCGTGGTGGTAAAGTCGTCAACTATAAAAACCTTGTCAATCAAGGTATCGAGCAGGCAACCACCAAGCCTGATCATGTAGTAGTGGTCAATCGTGGTATTCTGCCGTTTGACGTAAAAGAGCTAGATGTGGATTATGCCACTGAACGCCGTATCAGCTGTGAAGCCAATGCTATCGTCGAGCCTGTATGGCTTGAGTCTAATACGCCATCGTATTTGCTTTATACCTCTGGTACGACGGGCACACCAAAAGGCGTGCAACGTGATACCGGTGGTCATGCAGTAGCACTGACCACATCGATGGACTATATCTACGACGGTAAGGCAGGCGAGACGTTTTGGGCGATATCTGATATCGGTTGGGCCGTTGGGCATTCTTATACCATCTATGCGCCATTGCTCGCTGGCATGACCAGTGTTATGTATGAAGGCTTACCGCATCTGCCAAACCCTGGTATCTGGTGGCGAATTGTGGAAGCCAACAAGGTCAATATTTTGTTTACCGCACCAACTGGTGTACGTATGCTGAAAAAGCAAGATGAGACATGGATGACGCGCTATGATGTCTCAAGCGTCAAATCCTTCTTTTTGGCAGGTGAGCCACTAGATGAGTCTACTGCCAGCTGGCTGACCAAGCATTTAGGTGTGCCGATTTTAGACCATTATTGGCAGACAGAATCGGGTTGGCCTATTCTGAGTAATACTCCTAGGTTCGCTGATAAACCGCACAAGCAAGGCTCACCTGGCTATCCTATGTATGGCTACGATGCGCAGGTCATCAATGAAGAAACTGGCGAGCCGTGTAAAGCAGGCGAAAAAGGTTTACTGGCGATTCGTGCGCCCTTACCACCGGGTTGTTTGACCACGGTTTGGGGTAATGATAAGCGCTTTATTGACAGCTACTTTAGCTTAGCGGATAGCAATCAATATTCGACATCGGACTATGCAGTCGTTGACGAAGACGGCTATTTTCATATTCTCGGTCGTACCGATGATGTCATTAACGTCGCCGGTCATAGACTGGGCACCCAAGAGATTGAAGAGGCGATTAGTATGCATGCAGAGGTCGCAGAGTGTGCGGTCGTGGGTATTCAAGATGAACTAAAAGGCGAGCTGCCGATTGCTTTTTGTGTGTTAAAAGATCATGAATTGGTGGCAACGACTGAAAATCGCTTCCGCCTTGAGCAGCAAGTGATCGGTGCGGTGGTGAAATCCTTGGGTGGTATCGCACGACCTGCTGCGATTTATTTCCCGCAAGCATTACCAAAGACGCGCTCTGGTAAGATATTGCGCCGTGCTATTCGGGCGTTAGCAGAGGATAAACCCACTGGTGATATGTCTACCCTTGATAATCCAACGGCTATTGATGCGGTCAAGCAATCTATGAAAGATTACTAGGTGCATTTTTAGGTATATTTTAAGCAACAGTTTAAAATTGCCTTTATCTAAAAAGCTCATGAATGCTCATGGGCTTTTTTTATTGTCGCTAAAGACCTGCGGATAGTAGTAGATAAATCGGACAGTAACATTAACTTTGCTAAAAGAATCATAAAGAGCTTGACCCTAAAATTGTTTTATTGTTATAGTCAATAACGATACGAAATAAATCATTTTAAAATTATATGACAGAATGATAAATTCTAAGTTTTTAAATTTAAAGCTTTAAAACTCAAAGCCTTCAAAATTCTAAGACGTCACCTAATGGCGGTCTTACAAACAAGATAAGGATATCTTATGCACCACGTCAAGCAGCTCATCAATGGTCAATTTGTTGATTCTAATACTAGCGAATGGATTGATATTACCGATCCTGCCACTCAAGAAGTCATTGCCAAGGTACCGCAAACGACAGACGATGAAATCAATCAAGCAGTCGCTGCCGCTCAAACGGCTTTTCAAACGTGGCGCAAAACACCAATTACCACTCGTGCCCGTATCTTTTTAAAGTATCAAGCACTGATTCGCGACCATATGGATGAATTAGCAGAGATCTTGACTGCAGAGCAGGGCAAGACCATTGCTGATGCGCGTGGTGATGTGTTCCGTGGTTTAGAAGTGGTTGAGCATGCAGCAGGCATTGCAAACCTGCAGATTGGTGACTTTGTTGAAAACGTTGCATCAGGTGTTGATACCTATAGCATTTGGCAGCCGCTTGGCGTTTGTGCTGGCATCACACCATTTAACTTCCCAGCGATGATTCCACTGTGGATGTTTCCAATGGCGATTGCCACGGGTAATACTTTTATCTTAAAACCTTCTGAACAAGATCCGATGGTGACCATGCGTTTGGTTGAGCTTGCTATTGAAGCGGGCGTACCTGAAGGCGTGCTAAACGTCGTACATGGCGGCAAAGCCACTGTCGATGCCATTTGCGATCATCCTGATATCAAAGCAGTTTCTTTTGTCGGTTCGACCAACGTTGGTAAACATGTCTATGAGCGTGCCAGTCAATCAGGCAAACGCGCACAGTGTATGATGGGCGCAAAAAACCATGGCGTTATCCTGCCAGATGCTAATAAAGAGCAAACCCTTAATCAGCTAGCAGGTGCTGCATTTGGTGCTGCCGGTCAACGTTGTATGGCGCTGTCTGTCGTTGTCCTTGTCGGTGCCGCTGGTGAGTGGATTGATGATATCAAGGCCAAAGCAGAGGGTTTGATTGTCTCAGCCGGTAAACATGATAAAGATTTGGGTCCATTGATTTCTCCTGCGGCAAAAGCGCGTGTTGAGCATTTGATTGGCACAGGGGTAGAAGAAGGGGCGAGCTTGATACTTGATGGTCGTGGTATTACAGTTGAAGGTTATGAAAAGGGCAACTTCGTTGGTCCAACTATCTTTGATAATGTCACAAGCGATATGCAAATCTATAAAGAAGAAATTTTTGGACCTGTCCTGTGTATCATGCGTGCCAATAGCTTAGATGAAGCGATAGAGATGCTGAATGCCAATCCGCATGGTAATGGTACTGCTATCTTCACTCAGTCAGGAGCTGCAGCGCATAAGTTCCAGCAAGATATCCAAGTCGGTCAAATCGGTATTAACCTGCCGATTCCTGTGCCACTACCAATGTTCTCGTTTTCAGGTTCACGTGCTAGTAAGCTTGGTGATTTAGGTCCTTATGGTAAGCAAGCAGTGCAATTTTATACCCAAACCAAGACCGTTACAGCGCGCTGGTTTGATGATGAAGCAAGTCGCGGTGTTAATACGACTATTTCAATTTAACGCTGAATCACCTATATTTGCATTGACGCTTTAGTATACTCTATTCAGCACAAGGATGACCCCATGGATTTTTCATTGACCGATGACCAAATTGCCTTTCGACAAACTGCTAGACAGTTTGCACAAAAAGAGCTAAAGCCCAATGCTGCTGAATGGGATCGCACTTCGCATTTCCCAATTGATGTCATCAAAAAATCAGGCGAGCTTGGCTTTTTAGGGTTATATACCAACCCTGAGTATGATGGCTTGGGCTTGCCGCGTTTAGATTCTGCCATGGTTTTTGAAGAGCTAGCATGGGGTGATACTGCAGTAGCTGCTTATATGAGTATTCATAATATGGCAGGCTGGATGATTGGTGAGTTTGGCAGTGATACATTGTGCAAAAAATATTTGCCAAATATGGTCAGCGGTGAATGGCTAGGCAGTTACTGTTTGACGGAGCCTAATGCCGGTTCTGATGCCGCATCACTGCGTACCAAAGCGGAGAAGCAAGGCGAGTATTATGTGCTGAACGGTGAAAAAACCTTTATTTCAGGGGCAGGCTCAACCGATGTGTTGGTCGTTATGGCTCGTACGGGCGCTGCAGGACCAAAGGGGATTTCAGCATTCGTAGTTGATGCCGATAGTGCTGGTATTGAATACGGCAAAAACGAGCATAAAATGGGCTGGAAAGCACAGCCAACACGGACGATTAGCTTTAAAGATGTCAAAGTGCCAGTAGAGAACCTCATCGGCGAAGAAGGTCAAGGCTTTCGTATCGCTATGAAGGGGCTTGATGGTGGCAGGATTAATATTGGTATCTGTGCGGTAGGTACGGCGCAAGCGGCGCTTGAAACAGCGACCAATTACGTGCAAGAGCGCAGTCAGTTTGGCAGCCCGATTGCCAGCTTGCAGTCGGTACAGTTTAAGCTTGCTGATATGTTGACTCAAACCATCACGGCACGGCAAATGCTCTATTTAGCGGCCAGTAAAGTCGATAATAAGGATGCGCAAGCCTCTACTTATTGTGCGATGGCAAAGCGTTTATCGACTGATCTTTGTTTTGATGTCGCTAACGAAGCTCTGCAACTACACGGTGGTTATGGCTATCTCAATGAGTATCCACTTGAGCGTCATGTGCGAGATTTGCGTGTGCATCAGATTTTGGAAGGTACCAATGAAATTATGCGCGTGATTGTCTCGCGTCAGCTATTACAAGATGATGCATTGAGCCAACTGCGTTAATCTATTTATATGAATAAAATGATTTTATGATAAGGATGTTTGATCATGACGGATTATACCAACTTAAAACTATCGATTGATGGTCATACTGCAACGCTAACACTGAATAACCCACCTGCTCATACATGGACGATGGACAGTCTCAAGGCGCTGAAGCAGCTGGTCACTGATCTTAATGCTAATGATGAGGTATATGCGTTAATCGTTCATGGTGATGGTGAGAAATTCTTTTCAGCAGGTGCCGATTTAAATAATTTTGCAGATGGCGATAAAGGTCGCGCAATCAGTATGGCGATAGCCTTTGGTGAAGCGTTCGAAGCACTGTCAGCCTATCGCGGCGTTAGCATTGCAGTGATCAATGGCTATGCGATGGGCGGTGGTCTTGAGTGCGCACTCGCTTGTGATATCCGTATTGCAGAAGACCATGCTCAAATGGCATTACCTGAGACAGGCGTTGGCTTGTTGCCGTGTGCTGGTGGTACCCAAAATCTAACGGCTTTGGTAGGCGAAGGCTGGGCAAAGCGCATGATATTGTGCGGCGAGCGCGTCGATGCCGAGACTGCACTACGCATTGGCTTAGTCGAAGAAGTTGCTGCGAAAGGTGAAGGATTACAAACAGCTCAAGCACTGGCGCAAAAAGTTGCTAAACAATCACCCGTTGCAGTCAGTTATTCCAAAAAACTTATTCAAGCAGCAAGACACACACCACCTGCGCAAAACCTTATCCATGAACGTGAAGCCTTTGTTAAATTGTTTGATACTGAAGATCAGCGCGAAGGTGTGCAAGCATTTTTAGAGAAGCGTAAGCCTGTTTGGCAAAATAAATAAACGATACCTTAATTACTTTAACCAAAAGTTAGTTTAATCAAAATAATATTTTCTCACTTTTTCATTTTGTAGGTCACATTTATGACAGCAGCTATAGAAGGCATATCAGACGCGCCGGTATTATTCAGCACCGAGCCGACAGATTGTGGTCACCTTATTGGGATAATGACGTTAAATATGCCCAAATCTCTTAATGCCTTGAGCGTTGAGATGTGTCAATTGTTATCGCAACAACTAGAGCAGTGGCAAGGTGATGAGCAAGTAGTGGCATTGCTATTAAAAGGCGCGGGCGATAAGGCGTTTTGTGCTGGCGGTGATATTCGTAGGTTATATGACAGTATGTCAGCAACAGCGCCTATGCCAAATCCTTATGCGACAGATTTTTTCGGTCATGAATATAGTCTTTATCGCCAAATGCATTTTTACCCTAAGCCATTAATTTTGTGGGGCGATGGCATCATTATGGGCGGCGGTATGGGGTTGATGGTAGGCTGTAGCCATCGCTTGGTCACTGAGCGTACCCGTTTTGCTATGCCTGAAATTACCATTGGTCTATTCCCTGATGCTTCCGGCAGTTGGTTCTTACAGCGTATGCCGGCTAAAACTGGTTTATTCTTAGGGCTGACAGGTGCAATGTGTAATGGTAGCGATGCATTATTGACCAACTTAGCAGAATATGGGGTTGGAAGTCAGGATTATGATGCCATCATGCAGCGCTTAACACAGAGCGACTGGCAAACGGCAGCTGATAATAATAAAGAGAATAAGCACAGTAAAGAAAACAACAACAGTGCCCATAGTATCGTGAGTCGGGCATTGGGGGCGCAGCCTGTTGCTGAATTGCCTGCTAGTAAGCTTGCGCAGCATTGGTGTGCTATTCAGCAGCTAATGAACAGGGGCGGTTTGGGTGATATCGATGCGCTATTACAAAGTGATGAGGCGCTCACAGAGCTTGATGCAGATTTTGCTGCCGACAGTTGGACACAGCGAGCCATTGCAACCTATCGACATGGCTGTCCAGTGACTGCGGCATTGACCTATGCGCTATATCATAAGGTGACGGATTTATCGCTAGAGCAAGTTTTGTACCTAGAGACCAATGTCGCTGTACATTGTGCGGCTAACCCTGATTTTAAGGAAGGCGTGCGGGCGTTATTGATTGATAAAGATCGGACGCCAAACTGGTCTCGTACGTTAGCTGAGTGTTTGAGCGCAGAGGGACAAGATTATATCCAGCAGCATTTTACCAACCCATATGCTAAAGGCGAGCATCCTTTAGACGATTGGCTTAGCGCTGCTGCATTGGGTAATGAGGCTGTTCGCTAACCAGATATTTAGCATCTGATTTAAGCCAACTTAACTGGATTAAGTGACTAGATTAAGTGAAATTTGAAAAATTAAAACTAATTGCATAATCAATCATCAAGGAGCGATGAGATGGCTACAAAGGATACAGGTTCAAGTAGTACAACTACGACTGATAATGATGGTAATACGGCAAAGCCAAATATTGCCTTTATTGGACTAGGTCACATGGGCGGTCCAATGGCAGAAAACTTGTTAAAGGCAGGTTATACGCTTTCGGTTTATGATTTATCTGTAGAGGCGACCGCGCGCTTGCAACAAGCGGGTGCCCATGTAGCAGAGAGTCCGAGAGATGCTGCTCAAAATGCCCAAGTGATTATCAGTATGTTACCTGCTGGCAAGCACGTGCATTCTGTCTATCTAGGAGAAGGTAGCTCTGACGGTCTACTTGTAGACTTACCAAAAGGTACTTTGGTTATCGATAGCAGTACCATAGCAGCAGCTGATGCTAGGAATGTAGCAGAAGTTGCAAGTAAACTTGGTATTGATTTTTTAGATGCGCCAGTCTCTGGCGGTACAGGTGGCGCTATCGCTGGCACATTGACCTTTATCGTTGGTGGAGACAATGCAGCCTTTGCCAAAGCTGAACCGATACTGGCTGTAATGGGAAAAAATATCTTCCACGCAGGCGAGCATGGTGCAGGACAAGTAGCTAAAATCTGTAATAACATGCTGCTTGGAATTCTGATGGCAGGAACGGCAGAGGCGATTAATCTAGGCGTCAAAAATGGTCTCGATCCAAAGGTACTATCGGATATCATGCTACAAAGCTCCGGTCGTAACTGGACGCTAGAAGTCTACAACCCGTACCCGCAAGTGATGGAAAATGTCCCATCGAGCAATGGCTATCAAGGCGGCTTTATGAGTAAGCTGATGCAAAAGGATCTTAACCTTGCCATGCAAACCGCTCAAGATACGCATGTAGAGACACCAATGGGCGCTAAAGCAACTGAGCTTTATGCCGCGCATACGATCGAGAATGGCGATAGAGATTTTTCTAGCATTATGGCGCGTCACGACAGCTCTGTATTGTCTTAAATTATCAAGAATACCAAAAAAAGATCTGCATTATGGTAATAGTGCAGACCTTTTTTGACTTATTTCTAGTTTATATCAAGGCATTTAACTTGGCAGCTCATAGACCAGAGACTGAATATCTTGCGCCGCTTTTTGCAGTCGTGGCACATAGGTTAAGAGGTCATCTAAAGACACCCGTATGGTCGGTGCATGCAGATATAGCGAAGCAAGGTAGCGTGATTTCCTATCCCTTATAGGTACGGCGATTGCCACCATCTCAGAGATAAACTCTTCGTTATCGATACCTATGCCTGTTTCAGCGATACGATCAAGCTCAGCGTTTAATTTGTCGATATCAGTGATGGTGTTTTTGGTGAACTTATCTAGTGATAAATTTTGTAGTATTTTTTCGCGGCTTGCACTCGGCAACTGACTTAAATACAGCTTCCCAGTCGCTGTACACCACATTGGCGACTTTGCGCCCACTGGTAAATAAATCTGTATCGGCAAGGTCGTTTGTGCGCGGTTGGTATAGATCATATTCATGTGATAAGGAACACCGATACCGCAGGTTTCTTTTAGCTCATCGACCAGTTTTTGCAAAATCATTTGACGTTCATTAAAGAACAGTCGCTGCTGCCAAAGCTCAACGCCCAAATTGCGTACACGTTTACCCGGTATAATACCGCCGCCAATATCAATTGTCACAAACCCTTCATCAACCAGATTTTGAATCAATCGATGAATGGTTGGCTTCGGAATATCAAGCTCCTGCGATAGCTCTAGTGGCGAAATCGGTTTTGAGGCATAAGATACCGCCTCAATAATCTCTAGCACACGGGTAATCGACGATACTTTAGGCATATAAATGACTCAGTAATAATAAAAAAACAAAGCAAGTAGCTATATCATAACGGATATAATCGCCTCTAAAAATAGAGTAGAACAGTCAAGGCGATAAGGCTAAAAATGGATAAGTATAAAAGCATACAGTAATTGGCTTACTGACTCTAATTTAGCACAATATAACCCTTAGACAAGCCTGCCTCTCATTATATAGTAACGTATTTACATTGCGTGAATTTATAACAAAATTATCTAAGAATTTTTCGGTTTTCGTAGCAATACTAGATACGTTCAGTCACAAAGTACAACAATCTGTAGTAATTAACTCCATAACTGTTATTGCGTTATTTCGCAAGATGCTTCATCATGCAGACATATTTTGTAATACCTTTACATGAGCGTTAAGCATTCCAATAATCATGTGTAGGCTGCGCGGTGGCTTTAATAGCATTGTGTAACAAAAGGGCGAAATATTGCGGGCTGGTGTAGTAATTATTACAATATCTATGCAATCTTTACATAATGGCAAATAAAAAGTGCATCTTTAGGGGTGACTTTTTGAGCCAAAATTGTTTTAATCCTCGCATCAAAATGATTGTTTAAAAAAGTTAGATTTTCATTTTTTTATGGGCGTGTTATTTCATACTTTAGGAGAGTAATTATGAAACTTATTCAATTAACAGCAATCACTGCTGCCGTTTTAGCCTCAACTGCTGCTCTTGCAGCTGATCCAGTTATTGTTATTGATGGCAATGATGCTGTTGTATACGAAGCTGAGCCAGTAGCAGTTGCTTATCAAGCAGACGCTGGTTATGCCTATAATGCAGATGCTGGTGTGTTACGTAACACCACTGGTGCAGTTGTTGGCGGTACTAAGACTTTCTTCCAAACCGTTACTCATCCAGCAGCGATCAGTGCTGAAGTTGGTACTTTAGGTTATGGTGCTAACATCGCTTGGGGCTTAAACGACAAAACTGAAATTCAAGCTGGTTGGGCAGGCGGCGATGCTGCTGATTTATTCGGCGGCGACTTTGATGCTAACGACGTAAACTACGATGTAGATACTGATTTTAGCAACCCGTACCTAGGCGTACAAGTACGTCCTATGGCAAACTGGTTCACTATGGGTGCTGGTATCATCGTTCCTGATAACGAAATCAACGTAACTTCTAATCCTAATGGTGGCGTTTATAAAGTTAACGGCAAGCAATATAATGCAGACGATGTAGGTACTTTAAAAGGTAGCCTTGAGCACCGTAACACGCTAGCTCCTTATGCTACTATTGGCTTCCGTCCTAACATTACCAATAACTTTGGTCTGTTTGGCGAGCTAGGCGCTGCATATATGGGTAAAACTGATGCTGATGTTACTTCAGTTGGCGGCGCAAACGGCTTTATTAGAGATGAAAATGGCGTTATCACAGGCGAAACTTCAGCTAGCGTTGCTGATAAAGCTGAAAGAGAACTAGAAGATAAAAACTGGTTAGAGTGGATGCCAATTGTTAAAGTTGGTGCAACTTATCGCTTCTAATTTAACAACCGTTTAAATACTGTTGTTAACAGAAGAATAAGTATAAAAAAACGATCCTTTTGAGGGTCGTTTTTTTATGTCTAAAATAAAGTAATAAATATCACTTATTATCAGGTATTTGAGATTTATCAATAAACAATAACAGTTTGCTGTGAGGAAATAACAGAAATTCGATAGTTAGTCTTATCGTCAGTCAGAGTAAGCAAAGGTAGGATTTCTATAGGCTGATTGAGTACATCAATAATGATGGCGGAATAATCCATGCCTAAACCTTGGGCAAGCGTATATTGATCTATCTTGATAAAGCTTTCTTTTATTTGCCAAAGACATTTTATGGCAGAGTTACGCTGTATCATTGGCAATGCTTGCAAGATAGCCAGCTCTTTTGGATGATAGAATCGCTTTGCTACCTGCCATTTCACGGCATTGACTTCGATATCAATACCCGAGGCACGATGGCGACTGATAACGACAGCGACCTTGACGTATGGTATGTCTGATTTTTCTATATCATTTTGTATTCGAGTAGTATTTTTATTATTGCCATTGGTATGGCTAAAACACACATAATATTGGCTATGAGTGAGTCGATAAGGAAAATTTGATTCATCTAAACGATCGACGATATCCAGTCTTTTGAGCAATGCCTGCAATAATAACCTTACGCCTGCACGTTGCTGCTGGCGTTGGTTATAAGCAATTTGAGGGGCAGCTAAGCAAGTAGTGGTTTTTTTAATATCACAATGTGAAGCACGCACTTTAGCAGTCGCACACCACGTCATTGTCATGGGGTCGAGCTGAGTATAGAGAATATCGTGTAGCATTAAGTTTTGCATAGTCTGTATTTTGTAGAAACTTATGGTTTATATCGCGATTTATCTTAGCCTAACAAAAAGCCCAACAATAGGCTTGTTGGGCTTTTGAATGCTTATAATGTCTTATGCTATATACTTAGTAAGACAGTTCAGCACGGCGGTTTTGGGCATAGGCATCTTCGTTCGTACCGGCAGCAGCAGGACGCTCTTCGCCATAGCTGATGACACGGATATTATTTGCTGCAACGCCTTGAGCGGCAAGATAATCACGTGCTGCTTGGGCACGGCGCTCACCCAATGCGATGTTATATTCACGGCTACCGCGCTCATCGGTGTGACCCGCGATAACTACGCCTGCATTTGGGTTAGATTTTAACAGACCCGCGTGTTGGTTTAAGACACCTGCAGATTGTGAAGTGATCGCACTGCTGTCAAAGGCAAAATATACAACGGCTTGGATGTTCTCAGCACCGGTGATAATTGCGTTTGAGTTGTCTACGATAACAGCACCATTGTAGCCAACTTGACCACCTGGGATACCTAGAGGGGCAACGACGACTTCAGAAGTGGCGCGCTTGGTGGCACAACCTGATGCTAGAACAACAGCGCTTGATAATACAGCGAAGGCAGCGATTTTTGAAAAACTGGTTGACATAATAAGCTCCAAAAATTTTAATGAATTAGATTTGTTGTTGTAAACTGCTTACGATAAAACTTAGGCAATTGCTATCTATAATATACTAAATGTTACTTTATGTAAGTACTATTACTGTAAATAATGCTAGAGTTTACAAATAGATATAATGCGCATTACGCCAAGATTTACGCCATTATATAGGGATTCTTATCATCGTTACCTTTCTTATTTTAATTTAACAGTAACCTTGAAATTTGGCGCTTTAAGTCAATGTACTTAGGTATCTTACATAGGTATTGCGACAGTATCGAAGTGTCGCTTAAGTGTCGCTTAAGTGTCGCTTAAGTCTTGCTATAAAGGCTGTTATAAATATAATCATCATAAAAACTAATAGGAATCTATATGTCTACCGCTGAAAACGATGCGCAAATCATCAATGCTGAAATGCCTGATGTGCCTCTCCATGCGCCCAGTAAAATCAATTTAAAAGACTATCAAAAGCCAAGCTTCGATGTTGAAACTGTCAGCTTAGATATCAAGTTATTTGAAGACCATGCACAGGTAGACAGTACTCTAAAGATGGTACGTCAAAGCGCAGGCGATATCGTTTTATTTGGTGAAGATTTAGAGCTGTTGGCTCTTATGATGAATGGTGAGGCATTGAGTGCTGAACGCTATGAGCTGTCAGCAGGTAAGCTTACGATTAGTGATGCTCCTGATGAGTTGACATTGGCGCTACAAGTGCGTATCTGTCCACAGACCAATACTGCCCTTGAGGGGTTTTATATGGCGGGCAGTGGTGATGAGACGATGTTTGTCACCCAGTGCGAGCCGGAAGGTTTCCGTAAAATTACCTTTTATCCAGACCGCCCTGACGTACTCGCGATATTTACCACTCGCCTTGAAGCAGACAAGCGCTATCCAACACTACTAGCCAATGGTAATTTGGTTGAAGCGGGGGAGATGATCGATGCGCCAAACCGCCATTATGCGATTTGGCATGATCCGACCAATAAGCCAAGCTATCTATTTGCTTGTGTGGTCGCTGACTTGGATGTATTAGCGGATAGTTATACGACCAGTGAAGGTCGAGAAGTCTTGCTTGAAGTGTATGCAAAGTCAGCTGATATCGATAAGTGTGATGTTGGTATGCAAGCACTCAAAGATTCGATGCAATGGGATGAAGTCAATTACGGTCGTGCTTATGACTTAGACCGTTATATGATCGTTGCGGTCAGTCAATTTAATATGGGTGCGATGGAAAATAAAGGGCTAAATATCTTTAATACTGCCTGTGTATTATCGAGCCCCGAAACCACTACTGATACCCGTAGCTTTAGCGTAAAAGCTATTATCGCCCATGAGTATTTCCATAATTGGACAGGCAATCGGATTACTTGTCGTGACTGGTTTCAGTTATGTTTAAAAGAAGGCTTTACCGTCTACCGCGATCAATCGTTTTCAGCGGATCAGCAATCAAGCGCGGTGCAACGTATCGATGATGTCGCGACTTTGCGTGCCCATCAGTTTGCAGAGGATGCAGGACCACTTGCCCATCCTGTACGTCCTGAGAGTTTTGTTGAGATTAATAATTTTTATACCACCACCGTCTATGAAAAAGGCGCTGAAATTGTACGTATGATAGCCAATACCTTGGGCGCTGATGATTTCCGAAAAGGGACGGACGAGTATTTCCGTCGTTATGATGGTCAAGCGGTCACGGTTGAAGACTTTTTATCTGCGCTTAGTATTACTAACGGTAAAGTAGAAGAATTTATCGATTGGTATCGCCAGCCGGGTACGCCAGTAGTGTCTGGTCATCAAGACTATGATAGCGCCACGCAAACATTAATCATTACGTTGAGTCAGCAAACCCGCCATGTCAGCGGCTTTGATACGCCAAAACCCTTGCCAATTCCAGTTGCAACGGCATTATTTGATAAAGAAAGCGGCAAAATTATTGCTGAGCGTATGTTGCTGTTGGATGAAGCGGAGCAAACCTTTACTTTTGAAGGCGTAAGTGCTGAGCCTGTGGTGTCTTTGCTACGTGATTTTAGTGCGCCTGTACAGCTGAATTATGATTATCAAGATGAAGATTTGGCATTTTTACTTAAACATGAAACCAATGGCTTCAATCGTTGGCAAGTGACGCAGATGCTGGTCAACCGTATTTTGTTGCCCACCCAAGGCACAAAGAGCAATCCTGATGTTTATCTAGCTGCATTGGCGCAGACATTGCCAGTGCTCGCAGGTGAAGATGCAATGCTAGCAGCGCGTTTACTTGATATTCCATCAGCTCAAGAGTTGGCGGCTGCTATTCCTGAAGATTATGATCCAGAAGTGGTCAAAGCGCAGCGTGAAAGTTTGTATCAGCAGCTAGCAGAGGCGTTAAAAGATCAATGGGAAATGCTTTACAAGCAACTGCCATTGCACTCCTATGAAGACAGTGCAGAAGCTCGTGGTGAACGGGCACTACGTAATGTGGTGCTAGATATGGCATTGACGGCAAACGTTGAAGGCGCTGTAGAGTGGGCACAGCAGCAGTATGATAATGCCAGCTGTATGACGGAACGTTTTGGGGCACTAAAGGCCATGGTCAATCATCAAGTGGCAAATGCTGATGCGTACTTGGCAGATTTTTATCAGCGTTTTCAAGCCGATGATTTGGTGATTGATTTATGGTTTAGTGTCCAAGCATCTGCTGACAACATCAATGCTGATGTTATTAAATCACTATTAGCACATGAAGATTTCGATTGGAATACGCCCAATCGCGTACGTTCAGTCATCAGCGCTTTTACCTCGCAGCCAACTGCATTATGGACGCAAGAAGGTTTGGATATCTATACAGACGTGATTAAGAAGCTAGATGATTCTAACCCGATGATAGCCTCGCGCCTACTACAAGTATTAGCACGTTGGAATACGTTAGCTGAGCCACGCCGTCAAATGGCTCATTCGCAGCTGCTTGATGTGCAGCAGCAAGTATCCTCTAAGCATGTGCATGAGAGTCTAAGCAGTGTACTGGGTACAGCGACTGCATAGAGCTGTCTTAGAAAACTAAAGTCATAATCTTAAACATGAAAAAAGCCCGTCTGACAATTTAGTTTCAAACGGGCTTTTTTGATAAGTAACTATTAACGGTTAGGTAGGATGTCTTTGACCATATCACGTAAGTTACGTAGTGCTGTGACCGTGCTGTCCCAATCTAGGCAACCATCTGTAATTGACATGCCGTATTCGAGCGCATCCAAATCAGCAGTCAGCTCTTGGCGACCGCCTTTTAAGTGACTCTCAATCATCATACCAATGATTGACTTGTTGCCGTTTCTGATTTGCTCCGCGACGTTTTGGATCACCATCGGTTGCAAATAAGGGTCTTTACCTGAGTTGGCATGACTTGAGTCAATCATAATCTTGCTACTGGTTTTACCTTTGGTAAGCGCGTCTTCTACTTGAGCGACTGCTGTTTCATCGTAGTTAGGCTTACCATTGCCACCGCGTAATACCACGTGAGCATAAGGATTGCCTTTAGATTTGATGATAGACACTTTACCATCTGAAGAAAGACCTAAAAAGCTATGACCCGCTTTTACCGCTTGCATGGCGTTGACCGCAACAGTCATGCCACCATCAGTACCATTCTTAAAGCCGACTGGGCATGATAAGCCTGAGCTCATCTCACGGTGCGTTTGGCTCTCGGTTGTACGTGCGCCAATCGCTGACCAGCTGATCAAGTCCTGCATGTACTGCGGTGTATTCGGGTCAAGCGCTTCAGTAGCACAAGGTAGTCCTTTTTCATTGAGATCAAGCAGTAGCTTACGGGCTGTACGCAAACCTTTTTCGATATCAAAGCTGTCATTCATATCGGGGTCATTAATCATGCCTTTCCAGCCAACGGTCGTGCGCGGCTTCTCAAAATAGACACGCATCACAACGAATACGCTGTCTTCAATCTCTTTCGCCAATATGGCTAAGCGATCAGCATATTCATGAGCGGCTTTGATGTCATGAATAGAGCATGGACCAATAACCACAAACAAACGCTTGTCTTTGCCATCCAAGATGTTTTGGATAGTGTGACGACCATTTAAAACGGTTTTATAGGCTTCGTTTGATAAAGGAAGTTCGGTTTTTAGCTCATTGGGTGTGATTAATGGAATAAATTTTTCAATATTCACGTCGTCAATTTCTGCATTATGGGTAGCGGTTGTTATCATGATTATATATCGTCTAGCTGATTTATAGGGACTTTCATTATGCGGACAAAAGTACCGGTTGACAAGGGGAGTCGAGCAGTTAATTGACTGATAACTGGAATGCTGATGCGAAAACTTGGTTATACTTGATGATTATAGGTAAGATAAAGAGACGTTTATGCCACTGGATTTCTTCGGGCAGCTTCGCTATTTTTATCATCGTCACGTATGATGGCAGTATAAATAGCTCAATTTGAGCACCAAAAACGCCGCTGATTATGATGGTGCGTATCCTATAATAGATACCCCATGTTATATTTTATAATATCCATGTTTTCTCCCTTGTACGACTTTCACTGTAACACTTTATTATTAAGAGCTTTTCATGACCGATAACCATACGCTTCAGACTGATTTAACTGTGCCATTTGATACTTACGAGATGGCTAATGTAGCGCGTGAGCCGCTCGTTATTGGTATCGTTGCTGGTGAAGTATCAGGAGACAGTCTGGGTGCAGATTTTATGCAGCAGATGAACAATCTACGTGATGACATCGTTTGGGTTGGAGTGGGCGGTATCAAAATGCAGGCACAAGGGCTTAATAGCATTTTTCCACTATCTCGTTTGGCAGTGATGGGTTTGGTAGAAGTCATGGGGCAATTGCCTGATTTGCTTAAGGCGCGTCGTGAGTTGCTGGCTGCCTTTAAAACGGCGAATATTGATTGGTTTATTGGCATAGATGCGCCTGATTTTAATCTACGAGTGTCTAAAAAATTAAAGCCTAAAGGCGTGTTTTGCGTGCAATATGTTAGTCCTTCTATCTGGGCTTGGCGCGAGTCACGTATTCATAATATTAAAGCGGCAACCCACTTGGTATTGTGCCTGTTTCCGTTTGAGCTGCCTGTTTACGAGCGTTATAAGCATCCGGCGATATGCGTTGGGCATCCACTGATGCATACCATTGACCAGTCACTACTCGACATACCGATCAATCAGCGCCGTAGTGAGCTGGTCTGGCACAACGATGGCTTACAGCAGTTTTTTATCGAACGCTTTGATGAGGTCAGTCAGCTTATTTGTGTGATGCCGGGCTCACGCCGCGGTGAAATAACGGCTATTTTACCCTTGATGCTAGACGGTATCCAAAAGCTGCTTTTATTGGACCCAAAGCTTTGCTTTATCATTCCAACCGTCGATCAAAATCATCAATATATCGTTCAAGACGTCATTGATCAGCGCTCAGAACAACTGCGCGCTGCTATCGTTGTAGTCTATGATGATAGTCAACCAACCTTTAGTCAGCAGGCGATGGCAGCATCAGATATTGTGATGTTAGCTTCAGGCACAGCAACGCTTGAGGCGATGCTACTCGAGCGCCCTATGGTGGTGGTTTACCAGCTTAATCAATTAACTTATCAGATTGCCAAACGTCTGGTCAAAGTGCCCTATGTGGGCTTGCCAAATATTTTGGCAGCTACCGCGATCGTACCGGAGCTTATTCAAGAGCAGGCCAGTGGCGATAATATCTGCCGTACCGTCATGCGCCTTTTGCAGCCACGTGCTTATGCGGAGCAATTGAATGCGCTGATTCAGACCAAACATCTCTTACAGCAGCAAAGCAATCATCAACCTGCCAATAGTGTGATTGAACAATGGTATCTGCAAAATTACCCGTCAAAAACGCTGTAGATCTGGTAAGCGAATTCACCTTATATCTCATCATATTATAAAATAAGATCGTAAAATCAATGAATAGCATGCCATATATAGAGAGCAATATTTTACAGATTGAACGTAGTATCGAGCAAATTGATATTAAGGGACAATATATCAATCTGGCAACACCCATTCATGTATCTGGTCAACTTGATATCACTGAACTACTCGCTCAATATTCGAACGATACTGCACAGGGTGATACTGTTTCTGCGCTCCAAATAGGTGTCGATGAAGCAGGGCGAGGACCATTATTAGGCAGTGTAAATGTCGCTGCAGCAATATTGCCACGTGCTTGGTCAGGGTTGATTGAGGAGCAGCCACTCAAAGATACTCCTTTATCAATACTGACTGATTCCAAGCAGTTAAGCGAAAAAAAGCGCGATATGCTGTATCCATTGGTTCAGCAACATGCCATTGGTTATGTCATTGCTGAAATACCAGCGGCAGTGATTGACCAAGTGAATATCTTACAAGCTACCATGCTTGGGATGCGTTTATGTACTGAGATAATGTTAGAGGTCATTGCTTATCATTTGAATGACATGGCACAAGACGTACACCAGCTGCATGCTGAAGTTTTATTCGATGGGAATCGCTGTCCAGATTTAGATTATGCAAGGCTCGTAGAACTTGGTGCCGGAGAAGAAGTAGTTGACTGTCAAGCATGGGTCAAGGGTGATGCGCGTCATACCAGTATTGCTGCTGCCAGTATTTTGGCAAAAGTCAGCCGTGACAAAACCATGTACGCGCTTGACGCTGAGCATCCTGAATATGGCATTGCCAAGCATAAAGGCTATCCAACACGCGCACATATGGAGGCAATCGAAACTTATGGCGTATTAGCCGCGCACAGACGCAGCTTTGCACCAGTGAGAAAGGCGTTAGAGAGTTAAGAGTGGATAGAGAGTGGCTGATTTATCTAAATAAATAGCCTAAGTAAAAACATCTATTAATTTTATAATAAACGTACTTTGGTCAAATATAGTAATTTCCTAAAGCTTTATACTTTTTATTAAATGATATCCCAATAAGTATTCGATAATATCCGTTATACCCAAAGTATTGTTCATAATAACCACGCCACTATCTTACAGGATAAGAGATGACCCTTAAATTGCCAGAAAAAAACCCCGCTGCAATCATATTATTAACGGCTTTTTTAACGGCCTGTGGCGGTGGTGGAGACTCAGGTAATAGCGCTAATGACGTTACGCCAAAGCCAATAGCACCTGCTGATACCTCGACTGATAAGCCTGATGACCAAACTGATAATGTGGCAAGCAACAATGAGACACAAGCAGCATTAATCGCAAGTAATACGTTTAGTTTAGCGCGTACCAGCTGTGCTCTTGGTGGCTTGTCCGCTGACAGCGCACTGGATAATATTGCGATTCAACATGCCAAATACATCAAGCACGTATTTGCTAACAGCACACCGACTACTTTTAGTCCGCATTATGAAAATAAGATTGCGGATATCCCAAACGTCACAGGTGATAATAACCCGTTCTTTAAGGGCGTTAGCTTCACAGACCGGTTATTACAGGCAAAATATGGCAACGCCCGATATGGGGTGACTGAGAATATTGCCCAATCGGTTTACTATAGCTCGGCAGGCAATATTATAGGCTCTGATACAGTGGCAGGCTCAATGGCTAAGTCGTTATTGGCAGCGCCTTATCATCTGCGCTCTTTGATGCTACCAGGTTCAAGTTTGACAGGGACAGGCATGGTCACTTATAAGCCTTTTGGTAAGGATACGGCTAATAATCAAGGTTATGTATTAGTCAACCATGCCTCAGCGACGCAGGCAACCAAAGATAATACGGTGGCAGGAATATTCACTTATCCATGCCAAGGGGTCAGCGGTACCATCACTGCGTTGTATAACGAAACGCCAAGTCCGGTCAAAGGAACGGGTCGTGACTTACAAACTGATCCTATTGGACAGCCTATTTATGTCAGTATGCCGTCTGCTCAAACGATTGACATCAGCAATGTTAAATTCCATGATATACAGCGTAATATGGATGTGCCCATTGAGCTATTAGATTATCGCCAAGATCCCCATAAAAATACTATATATGAGCTACCAGCGAACGAAGCGTTCATCTTGCCCATTACGGACAATTTGAAAAGCTGTACAAGCATCAGTAAAAAAGACGCAAATTGTGGTTTACATGGCAATAGTGATTACCGTGTCAGCTTTGATATCTTAGTCGATAGCAAAGCCATAGAGCGTGAGAGCTTCACCTTTAAAACTGGTGCTGTGAACAATTAATTGCGTGAACTAGAAGACTTATCATATAGTTGATCCACTTTTAAAAGAGTACAGAAATACTGGGGTTAATTATTTGCAGCCTCTGTCTGCGTAGGCACAGCAAGCAAGAAAAATTAACCCCAGTAGTGATTGATAATATTTGTATTTCTTTTATTTAGGACTGACTATAAAACAAGGGCTGAACCAGTTATCTGATTCAGCCCTTGTTTTATATAATGGTCAATCCACTATGAAAGCGTTATCACGTCAAAACGACGAGTTCCACTGCTGTAAAAAGGCTTCTTCTTCATCCGTTGACTCGCGATCTAACGTGTTATTGCGATGTGGGTAACGCCCAAACTGCTCGATAATCTCTTTGTGCTGCTGCTCAAAATCTAAAGTAATGGCATCATCGAGCTGCTCAAATAATGGCAGATAGCGACTATGAATCCTTAAAGATTCTGAATGCATAAATGGCATAATGGCAAATTTGCGCCATGTCATTGGTAAGGTAGAAAAATGTGGCTGCAATATGACTTCTTGAGCCAACACCAGCGCCATACCGTCTTGCGCAAAGGCTTCCGCTTGATTGCGGCATAAATTGCGTGAAAACTGATCTAAAACGATGATCTCTGCCAGGCGCCCAGCCAAAGCGGTAATGGAGCTATTGCAGTCGGTTGCTGCTTCTGAAATGCGCCAAGTGACGCATTCCCCTTGCTTTGCTGCTTGCCAGATTTTACCAAACCGCTCTTTTATTTGCTGATCAAATTCATGGCTTTGCTCGAACCAATACTGTTCATTGTCCTTATCAAACCAAAAATGCAATACGGCACGCGCCTCTGAATCAAGATACTCTAAACTTATGTTTTTTGGATCAAGTGACGATAAATTGGCATGGCTTTTTGAGGTGGAATAATCGGTTGAGAGAGACATAAGCTATTCTAATTATGATAGATTTAGTCTACTATAGCGCAAATATTTATGTCTGTCATGATACGAGCAGCAGCTATTAGGTAACCCTTATGAATACAAAAAATTCGCTACAAAACACTCAGTCATCATTACCACCAACGCCATATTACTTGCTTGATGAAGCCGCAATCGTCGCCAATATGCAGATTATCGCTCGCTTATGCGAGTTGTCGGGAGCAAAAGCACTGCTTGCGCTCAAATGTTTTGCGACTTGGGGCGTTTTTGATATCATGCAGCCTTATCTGCATGGTACGACGTCATCTTCGCTAAATGAAGTCAGATTGGGTTATGAGACTTTTGGTAATAATAGCGATGCTAGTAGCAAAGATAAAAAAGAAACTCACGCCTATAGCGTTGCTTACAGCGCAGATGAGATGCCTGAAGTACTCAGCTACGCCGACAAGATTATCTTTAACTCAATCTCACAATTGAATGCGTTTAAGGACCAAGCAGCAGCGCAAAACATACCGGTTGGGCTGCGTTTAAACCCGAAAACCAGCAATTCGTCATTTATTATTGCCGATCCTGCTCGTCCCTTTAGCCGTTTAGGTGAGCATGATAAAGATAAGATTGCAGCAGTACTTGATGATATCACTGGGGTCATGATTCATAATAACTGTGAAAATGACAGCTTTGAGGCGTTTAGCGCAAGCTTGGCAGATATAGAAGCCAGATTCGGTGATATCTTGGCACAGCTTGAATGGGTCAGTTTGGGCGGCGGCATTCATTTTATTGCCCCTGATTATCCGTTAGAAAAACTGGCAGACAGATTAAAAACATTCAGCGAAAAATATGGCGTACAAGTTTATCTAGAGCCAGGTGAGGCGAGTATTCACGGTGCTGGATCACTGGTAACGACAGTATTAGACACCATGCATAATGAAAAAAATCTCGCTGTAGTAGATTCATCCATTGAAGCACATATGCTTGATTTGCTGATTTACCGTGAGTCAGCGCCGATAACGGCTGTTAATAGTGATTTAATTAATATCGCCTCTCTTGATATCGACCCTACCAACATTGCACCCATAAGCGAGAACGCTAAATCAGCTGATAATACGATTATCTATGGCCGTTCTTGTTTGGCAGGCGATATCTTTGGTGAATATGCCTTGCCAAACAAGCTAAAAGTAGGTGACACCGTTACTTTTGGCAACGCAGCAGGCTATACCATGGTGAAGAAAAACTGGTTTAATGGCGTGAATATGCCAGCGATTGTCATTCGCCGCTTAGATGGCAGTATCGATATCCAACGCGAGTTTGATTATCAAGATTATAAGGCGAGCTTGTCATAACGCTATTAGATGCATATTTGGCATGACCAAATGGTAATGCCAAACAACTATCTATAAATATTTATTCGCTTTGACGTTTTTAAGTTATGTTGTAATTTTTGCCGAAAAGTCAGTAAAAATTGTTATAATTGCTACTGGCAAACACAGTAGGATTTGTCTAACGGGTGCGTGGGTTTTCCTCGGTCTTCCTTTTTAATTCACGCATATCATTCACTCGTTTCTGTTTTGCATAGCCAATATCAATGGTATCGACAGGGACACAAAGGAGGATTGTTCTTTGAACACAAACCAACAAGTTAAGCCTAGTAAAAAAGATGTACTTATTATCGGTGCTGGCGGCGTCGCTCAAGTAGTCGCGCACAAATGTGCGATGCATAATGACGTACTTGGCGAGATTCATATCGCTTCACGTACCCAAGATAAATGCGATGCCATCGCTCAGAGCGTTATAGAAAAGAACAGCTTTAAGCAACCAGCGGTATTGCATACGCATGAAGTCGATGCCATGGATACCCAAGCGCTGATACAGCTGATTGAAGATACGGGTATTCAAATCCTTATCAATGTCGGTTCGGCATTTGTGAATATGACGGTATTGGAAGCTTGTATTGAGACTGGCGTAGCATATATTGATACCGCTATTCATGAAGATCCTCGTAAGATTTGCGAGACGCCGCCATGGTATGACAACTATGAATGGAAGCGCAAACAGCGTTGTGCCGATAATAATGTCACTGCGATCTTAGGTGCAGGTTTTGATCCTGGTATGGTCAATGCCTATGCGCGTCTTGGTTATGACATGATGGATGCAGGTTCAGTGACTGATATTGATATTATTGATATTAATGCTGGTAGTCATGGTAAATACTTCGCCACCAACTTTGATCCTGAGATTAACTTCCGTGAATTTACTGGTACGGTTTATTCTTGGCAGGACAGTAAGTGGCAGTCTAACAAGATGTTTGAAGTGAAGCGTACAGATGACTTGCCTGTTGTTGGTGTGCAAAACAGTTACTTAAGTGGTCATGACGAAGTGCATTCTTTATCAGCCAACTTAGACGTGCCAAATATTCGCTTTTGGATGGGCTTTGGTGAGCACTATATCAATGTCTTTACCGTTCTACAAAACTTGGGCTTATTGTCTGAGCAGCCAGTGATGACTGCTGAAGGACAAGAAGTTATCCCATTAAAAGTAGTGAAAGCGGTCCTACCAGATCCAAGTTCACTTGCGCCAAATTACACTGGTAAAACCTGTATCGGTGACAAGGTCAAAGGCAAGATTAATGGCGTTGATAGTGAGATATTTATCTATAATATCGCAGACCATAAAGATGCCTATAATGAAGTTGGTAGTCAAGGTATCTCTTATACCGCAGGCGTGCCACCAGTCGCCGCAGCGATGCTAGTTGCTACAGGCGAGTGGGATGCAGGAAAAATGGTCAACGTTGAAGAGCTTGATGCCAAGCCATTTATCAATCTATTGAATAAAATTGGTCTGCCTACGCGCATCAAAGATAGCGAGGGCGATAGAGCGCTTGAGTTTGATATCTAAATTCTCGTGTTAGCTTTTATTGTTCGTTAAATAAAAAGCACCCTATTGAGGCAGACTCGATAGGGTGCTTTTTTACGTATCTGCTTCTATAATAAAAACGAGTAGCATAAAACTGATAGTTATAGATGGCATAAGGAGAATTGCTATGTCTTTAGAAAAATATAAAGTCTTCAACTTGATTGAGGATGTGACAAAGTTAAAAGTGTTATTTATTCTAGAATCTTCCTATATCAATGAATATCTCCATCAACATCCAGCGGCAGGCGAGTCGGCACTTGAGCTCACTCAATTTTTGATGGCTCAAGGATATTTAAAGAATTTTGATGCCCAACTACCATTAGGCTGTAATATCAAGCTATTAAATTATCAGTCACTGGGTATTTTGAACTGCTCGACATTGCCACTAAATAAAGCGTTTTACCCTTGCGCTTTAAATAGTGAAGACTTAGCAAAAGTAAATGAATTGGCAGCTATCAAACAAAATTTAAATCAAAGTAATCCGAATAAAGTACCTGTGGATTTGAAGAAAAACAGTGTTTTTAAAGACTTTGTTAGCCGATTAACTGAAGTGCTTGAGCAAGCGCCAGCTGATATTATTATCGTACCTTGCGGCGATACTGCAATTGGGTTTATGGATGCTTTTAAAACAATTTATCAGAAGCCTTTGACGGTTTTAAAGGGTTTTCCGCATCCAACTGAGCCAAATTGGGCTGATAAGATAGCCACCATTAATTTGAAAGATTATATCGCGCCTCAGATATTGCCTTAGTTATGATTGCACTTTGTCTATAATCGCCAAATAGTAAATGCAAATCTTTCAAAGATGTATACTGATGTGCAAAAGATAAGCTCGAGAGTCTGTAGGAAAATACAGAGGATGATAAATACAGAGTTATTGTCTACAAATAAGCTATTCAAACTGATGCGACAATCCTTTAGATAGAGCCTGATAAAGGCTGCAAAATTTTGACCTATTTTTTATCAGCAACAGGGTATTTTTTACCGTAAATCAGCGATATCCCTATCATAAAAATAAGAGCGTAATATGCAATTAGAAATCAATGTTATCGATGCCTTTACTGATACTGTGTTTAAAGGCAATTCAGCGGCAGTGATCATTACAGAAAGCTGGTTGTCTGAGAAACTCATGCAATCTATTGCTTTTGAAAACAACTTATCAGAGACAGCTTTTATAGTCTTGGATAATAAAGGCACTTATCATATTCGATGGTTTTCACCGCTTACGGAGATTGATTTTTGTGGTCATGCGACCTTGGCTTCTGCCTTTGTACTGTTTAAGAAAAACCCTACTTTGACGTCTATTAAGTTTTCAGCCAAAGCAGTTGGGGTTTTAACAGTTAAGCAAACCGCTCATGATAAAATACAGATGGATTTTCCCAATACTAAGCCTGAGAAAGTCAGTGAAATCCCTGATAGTTTGCTGGCAGGATTGTCTATTGCCCCTATTGAAGTCTATAAAAACTCACAGGCATATTTTGTGATTTATGACTCGGAATCTGACGTGTTAAATGTAGAGCGTGATAATGACGCGCTAAAACAACTTGCGCCTCTCGATGTGGTTGTCACTTGTCAGGCTAAATCTGCCCACTACAAAGACTACGATTTTATTTCACGTTATTTCTGGCCTGCCAATGGTGGTGATGAAGACCCAGTTACGGGTTCGGCTCATACTGGATTAGCACCATTATGGGCACAGCGACTGGGTAAAAATACATTGGTTGCTTATCAAGCGTCAAAACGTGGCGGGGTACTAGACTGTGTGGTTGCAGGAGATAGAGTACTTATCTCCGGTCATGCTGTGCATTATTTGACGGGATTTATCACGGTCGAGGAGTAAGTTTTGTCTGAATTAAAAACAGTGGGGCTTTTTGCTCTTACTGCATTGGCTGAAATCGCAGGCTGTTATCTGCCTTATCTGTGGCTGCGAGAAGGTAAGTCAGTTTGGTTACTCATACCAGGTGCCCTGAGTTTGATAGCTTTTGTATGGCTGCTGTCATTACATCCCACTGCTGCCGGTAGGGTCTATGCCGCTTATGGCGGTGTTTATATTTCGATGGCGATTTTATGGTTGTGGACGGTGAACGGGATACGCCCAACGACTTGGGATATAGTGGGTTCTGCTATCGCTTTATTGGGCATGGCGATTATTATGTTTGCGCCGCGCAGTACTTAGATTATGAGTCAAAGTGCGCAAATTAAAGCTTATTAATTCAAGATTTAGTAAATTCAATATATAGTCAAAGTACCCTAAAAACGCTACAGTACTGCTGGTATGATTTTTTTGCAGTCTTTGTCTGCGTAGGCACAGCAAGCAAGAAAAATTCATACCAGCAGTACAATAAGGTATCGATATTGCTTTTCACTGATCATATAAATAAAAAAATGCCAATCAAACCATTAAGCTTGATTGGCATGTTAAGGCATTTACTATTAATGCTTTCCTAAGATGCTACCATTATCATCTTTCTTTGATTGTTTAGCCGCTTTTTTCTCTTTTGCCGTTAACAGCGGCTTCTTTTTGACATTCTTCTTACTATCTTGACCTTTACTCATGATGTTGTCCTTTTATGTGACCGTTTAATACTTATTAAAATCAGTATAGCCCTAAGAGTGATTAATAGCTAGCTTCAAGCAAATGGACGCTGGCGTTAATAAGTGCTTACTTACGAATACATCACGATTTGCTATAATGAGCAGCAAGCCGATAAATCGCGGCAAACCTTTATCCTATTATTATTTAGCACAATGATGCTTACTGTTTTGGTTGATTAATTATTATGCGTATCCGTAAACTGTTTAAATTTGAAAACGCCCATATTGTGCGTAACTGTAGCTCTGAGCGCTGCAAACACTCGATTCATGGTCATAGCTATCAGATTGAGCTGATACTTGAGGCCAAGCGTTTAGATCATGGGCAGATGGTCTATGATTTTGGCTTATTAAAATCTTCTATTAAAGACATTATCGACAGCTTTGATCATGCGATTTGTTTTTGGAGTAAAGACGATCCTGAGTACATCGCTGCCTGTAAGAAATTCAGTGCACGCTGGATCAGCTTGCCGGTATCGCCATCAGCAGAGCAGTTCTCGCGGGTGATATTCTTTTGGGCGCAAGAGATTCTACAACAGACGCAAATGCAAAATGGCGAAGCGGATGTCAGCGTGTATTCGGTGATTGCCCATGAAACTGCGACTGGTTACGCGCAGTGTTTTGCTGATGATGTGGCTAATGAGCAAATGGGCAAGCTAACACTAGAAGAATTTGAGTTTAGCGACCAAGTTAGTGCTGAGTGGAGTGATCCTGAACTATATGCCAAATTGATACGCGGCGATAGTTTCGTTAATCCAGCAGTCACAATGCAAGTACAGGTAGATTGAGTTTAATGAATAATAATCAAACGATTGAAGACGCAGCTATAAGTGGTAAGAACTTGCAGACTTTGACGCTGCATTCGGAAAAAGATACCCAGCGTTTGGCTGAGCAATTAGCAGCTTTGCCGCTGACAGGTAGTGTGTGGCTGGCAGGAGATTTGGGTGTAGGTAAAACCACATTAACTCGCTATTGGTTGCAAGCGCTAGGGCATAAAGGAGCGGTGAAAAGTCCGACTTATACCTTGGTTGAGCCTTATGGTATTACTCAAAATGACGGCTCAATTAAACCTGTTTATCATGCTGACTTATATCGTTTGCAAGACCCAGAAGAGCTGTCTTTTATTGGCTTTGATGAGTATTTGGATGAGCCAAATGCGTTGGTTATCATTGAATGGGCGAGCCGTGCGGACAGCTATTTGCCGCTGCCTACTATGTTTATTGATATGACTCAAAGTAATGGTAATGATGATAAAGAATCTCGCCAAGTTGCAATACGATTGTCAAAGGCAGGACAAGCACAAGGTTTTGACTTATCCAGTCTAAATCTTTAGTCCAAATCGTGCTACAGATGTTTAAAGGCTTAAAATCCGCCTCTATTATTTTCAATATATGATACCCAGCAATGCTACATAGCCACACCAATACACGCATTAAAAAACTATCACCGCTGCTTATTAATCAATTAGCAGCGGGTGAAGTCGTGACGCGTCCAGCAGCAGTGGTTAAAGAGCTCATCGAGAATGCAATTGATGCTCATGCCACGGATATCGAGGTCCGCATTACCCAAGGTGGCATGGGTATGATTGAGGTGATTGATAATGGCGTTGGGATTCATCCTGATGATATGGTCATGGCAGTCACGCGTCATGCCACTAGCAAAGTCGCTGATGTGGCACACTTGCACGGAATTACAACGCTGGGTTTTCGCGGGGAAGCACTGGCAGCGACGGCTGCTGTTTCCCGTTTGACCTTAACCAGTAGCCATGATAGCAGCGGTATTGGTCGTCAGTTGCAAGTTGCTGGTATATTGGGCGATACGCCAAAATTAATACCCGTTGTGCATCATCGCGGTACTACTATTACAGTCAAAGATTTATATTTCAACGTACCAGCACGCCGCGGTAATTTGAAATCTATCGCGACTGAGTTCAGTCATATCGAAACGATTGTCCGTGAAGTGGCTTTAGCACGCGCTGATGTGGCGCTGACACTTTTTCATGATAATAAAAAACGGCTATCACTGTCGGTAAATACTATAAATAAAGATACTGAAAATTATCTGCCGCTATCACGTTTGGAACAAGCGACTGGATTGGCACTTACAGAGCAGGCAATTGAAGTCGCGGTTGATTTATCTAGCCTAACGCAGCAATTTGGAAGTTCTTCTGCTACTCATGTTGATGGTAGATATGCTGATAATGTACGCACTATGCAACTGGCGAGTATTGGCGGTTGGTTGTGGGCAAGTTATGATGCCAACCATAGTTTGCCCAAGCTTATTTATGTAAATGGCAGATTGGTAAAAGAGGCATTAATTAGCAATCAGCTTCGTCAAATGGTTCAAAGTGTACAGCTAGCAGGTATGGGTTATGCACTTTATTTTGAATTACCAACTCAGTGGCTCAATGTTAATGTTCATCCTTCCAAGCAGCGTATCAAGATTAGCCCGCTGAACAATATCATGGCGCATTTAAGTCATGCGGTTCGTGCGAAGCTAAGAGGGCTTAATACCGCGAAAATTGTTCGCTCTAAAGAGCGAGCACCAAATGATAATATCTCCACAAAACAGTCGTTTAATGCGTTAGACGCAATAACATCATCTACCAACAATGCAACGGCAAGTCAGCAAGTTCAAGCTCCTAAGCAACCATATCAGCTGTCAGAAAATGAGTCGTTATCCGAAAGTATTAAAGACTTACATATTGATGAGCCTGTAGAAGACAGTCGTCATGCTGTTAACAGTTACCCTGTAAACACACCACCTTTACCAGTTTGCTTACAAGTTATAGATAGTATTACTGGTCTGGTAGCTTCTTCAGTTATATATAGCAATGACGATAAAGCGCTGCCTTGGCTACTATTTTATTATCAAGGACAGTGTGCGCTAATTAGCGCTGAGAGATGGCAGTCAAGATTAAAAGTATTGTTTGAGTCAACTATCTTTAGCAGCACTATGTATGACAAAGCCAAAGTATTAAATAGCACTACTATTAATCAGCAATTGGCGAAGATAATTAAGCAGATGTCATCACAAGATGCACAAGCTTTTGTAGCAGATATGGAAGCTATACTGAGCAAATATGCTATCCACTCTATAGATAGTCATCAATTAGTCACATTGATGTTATCATCTGCGCTTAAATAGCGCTATTGGGAAAATAGCGTATTTTCTATAGTTAAGACATATCGCTGAGTTATCAATAATTTACCTTATTGTTCTTAAAACCATGACCATCAAAGGCAAGTATATGCGACTTTCGTCTGATAGCCTATCTTCTTACTTAAGTCCCAATTTGGCGGACAATAGCGTGGTGTGCTTGATGGCACCAACCGCGAGTGGTAAGACCGCTTTGGCTTACGAGCTTTATGATAGCGGTCGTTATGAGCTGATTTCGGTAGATTCAGCATTGGTGTATCGTGACATGACGGTCGGTACTGCAAAGCCAAATGCTACTGAGCTGGCACGATACCCCCATCATCTGGTCGATATCATTGATCCTATGCAAAGCTATAGTGTCGCTGAGTTTGTCAACGATGTGGCAAGATTGATTGATAGCTGTCATCAGAATGGCAAAATACCCTTGTTGGTCGGCGGTACGATGATGTATTACATGGCATTACTCGACGGACTCTCACCAGTGCCTGATAGTGATGACAGTGTTCGCGCGCGCGTTGAGCAGTGGCGCCAAGATGAGGGTATCAGTGCGCTATATGATTATCTTGGTAAAGTTGATGCTATCAGCCATGAGCGTCTTAATGCAACTGATACCCAGCGTATTACCCGTGCTGTTGAAGTATATTTGCAAACTGATATTCCTATTAGTGACTGGCAGCGTCAGCCCAAGCAAGCATTGGCTCATAATCCCAATCAGCAGTGGCATGCTTTGGCGGTTATGCCAGATCGTCTATGGTTGCATACGCGTATTGAGCAGCGATTAGATATCATGTGGCGTGAAGGGTTAGTAGCAGAGGTTATCAGTTTGCTTGAGCATTATCCTCTGACCCCAAGCTTACCTTCGATGCGCTGTGTTGGTTATCGACAAGTGTTAGAGTATCTGGTACAGACTAATCACCCTGTATTTGAACAGCCCCATTTGGATAAAGCGCAGTTTTATGATGCTTTTGCTCAATCGGAACCATCAAGTAACGAAAGTAAAGAGCAAGATACTACGATTCAAAATAGCATAACTCAGACGCATCTACCAATGGCAAATGACCAAACCGAAGCGCTTGCTTGTCAGCAAATGCAAAATAAGGCATTATATGCTACAAGGCAGTTAGCAAAGCGCCAATACACGTGGCTGCGAAAAGTGATGCAACTGTCTAATACGGCAGCAGTGCCTACAACAGAATCAATAACAGCGTCGTCGACATCCACTGTTGGCTTTGATGATGTGACAGATTTTCAAAAAAATAAGTTAATATTGCACTCATTTAGCACTATGGAGCAGGCGAGAGCGTATTTGGTTTAATGAATGATATCAGTCGTTTGCCTATATCTAGATTTGTCAGACCATTAGTGTTCTGTAATATTAATGGTCGAGCTGTAGTAATAAAAACACAGCATGACCGTATAACATCATACAAAGATACGAAAGTAATGACAATTAGTTTCAAAGTATAATGTATATAACTGTTATAATTTGATTATATGAAAGTGTTAACTGTTGCAAGCGTTGATTGCTTTTTAGTGTTTATTCATCAACATTTGGTGATAGAGGTGACCTATGCAACACTTGGTTACTTAATTTATGAAAATAACGACATATTCACGATAAAGTAGAATGACTTAACAAGCTTTAGCACTTATTTAGATACGTTTTATAAATAAAACTTATTATTGTATCTACCCTTAGCCATTATAATTGCAGTGACCCTTAAAATAATTGGCGCTAACAATAATTATATAATATTTAGGAGAGATTTCATGTCAAAAGGACAAACTTTACAAGATCCGTTCTTGAACTCACTACGCAAAGATCGCATTCCTGTTTCCATTTTTTTAGTGAACGGTATTAAGCTGCAAGGTCAAATAGAATCATTCGATCAGTATGTGGTTTTGCTGAAAAATACCGTCAGTCAGATGGTATATAAGCATGCTATCTCAACAGTCGTCCCAGCACGTAATCCTCGTAGCAGCACAACGCCAAGCGCGACTACTCAAAGCCAAGGTGCAGCATCAATGGGCTATCCGAGTCAAAGTGGTGGCGTGAGTAGTGGTTTTGAGCGCGGCAGTAGCGCAAATCCAGCTACTGGCGGCGGCTTTGAAGAACGTGGTTTTGCCAATCGTAGTGGCTTTAATCGTGGTGGCTTTAGTCAAGGCCAAGAGCGCGGCTTTGAGCGCGGTAGCTTTGGTCAAGGTCAAGATCGCGGTTTTGAGCGTGGTGGTTTTGGTCAAGATCGTGGTTTTGAAGCGCCGTCAGAGAATGTGGGTTATGACAACAAACCTAATGACGAGTCTGATGATAGCAACTCTTAGACCCTCCTACTAAGACATGAGATATCATATTGAGACCTACTATTATAGTGGGTTTTTTTGTATTGATACTCTTATAAGTAATAACATTTTAATGCACCCACGATAGTCTTATGGCTGTATTCCTACAGCATCATATTAATATTGACCATAATTATTAATATGGTTCATAGTATTATAAAATGTATAGTAAAATGATTCATCAAATTATAAAAATATACAGCCAAAAATATAGAGTCATTGAAAACAAAAAATTAATAAAATATAGAGCCACTGTATGAATAGTCCTGAACGCAATCTAACCCATGAGCAATTTATTAGTACCGCTATTGATGCCATCAATACTGAAAAGGCGGCACTAGCATTACTGACCGAGCAAATAGATGATAGATTCGCTCAGGCTTGTGACATCATTTTGGCATGTCAAGGTCGTGTGGTTGTGACAGGGATGGGTAAGTCGGGATTGATTGGTCGTAAGATAGCGGCGACATTTGCGTCCACTGGTACGCCATCGTTCTTTATGCATCCTGGTGAAGCAGGGCATGGTGACCTCGGAATGTTGGTCAAAGGGGATGTGTTGCTTGCCATCTCTAACTCTGGCGAGTCAGATGAGATAAAAATGCTCTTGCCTGTGGTCAAGCACTTAGATATTCCGCTGATTAGTATCAGTCGAGATAAACGAGGTATGCTGCCACATGCTGCGGATATTATCTTGACTCTTGGTAAGTCGCAAGAAGCTTGCCCGCTCAATCTGGCTCCTACCTCAAGTACCACAGCAACTCTAGCACTCGGTGACGCATTGGCAGTTGCCTTAGTGCATGCCCGCAATTTTACCTCAGAAGATTTTGCGTTATCACATCCTGCAGGTGCATTGGGTCGTCAATTACTAACCCGCGTAGAAGATTTGATGCATACTAAGACAGAGGAATTGCCACTCATTAATCAGCAGGCACCGTTACAAGAAGCACTATTTATCATGTCAGCTGGGCGATTGGGCATGACGGTGGTCACAGATGCTGAGAAAAAAGTAGTGGGTATATTTACCGATGGTGATTTAAGGCGAGGATTGGAAAAAGGCATTGATTTGCAGACCCCGATGCGTGAGCTGATGGTGAGTAGCCCTCGTCGTATCAGTAAATCCATGCGAGCATCAGATGCGCTTAGCGTGATGAATGAGAATGCTATCAGTCAATTGCTTATTATCGATGATGACCAGCGCCTAGAAGCAATTATTACGGTACATGATTTACTACAAGCTGGTGTAAAATAAACGTTATATTAGAATATCTATTAATAAAAGAGATGACTGATGCAAGACTTAATCAAGAAAGCCGGACAAGTGAAGTTATTGGTCATGGACGTTGATGGTATTTTATCAAATGGTCAAATTATCTATGATGCCAATGGTGTTGAGACCAAAGCGTTTTCTGTCTATGATGGTGTAGGCATCAAGTCATTAGCCCGTTATGGTATTTTGACTGCGATTATTACCGGTCGTAGCAGTTCTATGGTCGATAAACGCGCCACTGAAATTGGTGTAGATTATATTGTCCAAGGACGTGATGATAAGTTAGTAGCATTAAACGAGCTGCTTGCAAGCCTTGATCCGGCACTTAATATCACGGCTGCTGATTGCGCTTATATGGGTGATGATTTGCCAGATATCAAAGCCATGCAAACAGTAGGATTTGCTGCTACTGTGCCAAATGCCCAAGCAGAGGTTATCAATCGCAGTGATATGGTAACCACGCGAGCCGGCGGTACAGGCGCCGTACGTGAAGTATGTGATCTCATTTTAAAGGGTCATGGACATTACCAAGACTTTATCGCGCACTATACGCTTGATGAAGTAAAAAATCAGGATGACTTATCGTGAATACTCGTGTTTTAATAGTCATTACCTTGATCATCGCTGGTCTTGCTGGTTGGTTTTTTAAGCAGCAAGGGGAAATCACGCCGGCAGTCAATATTGAAACCTCTGATGTCGATTATGAAGCAACAGATATTAAAGCGGTACAAACCAATGAGCAAGGCGAGACCGAATATGAGCTGAGCGCTGAGTCATTGACGCACAATCCGGTGACCAATAAAGATGAGATGAAAGGCATTACCATGAACTGGGAACCGTCAGATGAGCAGCGTTATCGTATTGAAGCGGGTACAGCGGCTATCAGTCAGCAGACGGGCGAGCTGAGCTTATCGGGCGGTTTCTCTTTAATCAGTGAAGGTAAAACAGCTAAGCCTGAAGTTGAACCTATTAAGGTCACTGGTGCCACATTGAAAGGCAATACCAAGTCAGGTCAAGTGTATAGTAATGAGCCAGTTAAGGTTGAACAAGGTATGAACCGTTTTGAGGCATCGAGTATGAAAGCCAATCTTGAAACGGGCGACTATGAATTTGGTCAAGTGGCTGTCTCTTTTACGCCCGCTGATCGTCAAGACAAAGCCCTGTTTTAATTAGCATATTATTCAGTGAAGCATCTAGCAGGAAGTTTGCAAACTCTACTACCCATTATAAAACGAGTAATTTTCATGAAATCTAATTCTTTGCCTACTTTACGCTTGCTATCGACACGCTCTATTCAAGTGTCGCATAGATTGCGTGCACTGCCAGTGGTTATGCTGTTGGCGCTGCCACTATACAGCCATGCTTTGCCATCAGATGCCAATCAGCCTATTAAATTATTGGCAGACAAAGCCACTTATAGTGAGCGTAGCGGTATTACAAGTTATTCTGGTACAGTAGTTATTACTCAAGGTACGTTTAAGATGACCGCTGATAATATCACTGTCAATTTATCACAAGGTCGAAGTATCAATTCTGCAGTAGCAACAGGGCGTCCAGCGACGATGCAGCAAGTTGTGACGCAAGAAAAAGGTCTGGCAAAAGGTCAGGCAAATAAGATTGACTATAATGCTGTGACGGGTATCGTGACGCTAACGGGCAATGCGAAATTGGTACAAAATGGTGCAAGCTTCGCAGGTAATGTCATTCGTTATAGCCTAAAAGCTGGTGATGTGGAAGCGACTGCTGGCGGCAATCAGCGCGTCGAATTGGTATTCCCGCCTAACAATAGTACCAGCCAGAGTGGTATACGTTAGGCTATATGACGACTTAAGTCATAACACCTGCGATAAATATAAACAAAAGACTAAACATTTCAGTGGTTGCTATCCATTTAAATGCGACCACCTTATGAGTAAGTTATGAATGATAATAAAAATAATGCCATTTTAGTAGAAAACCAAACCATAACAGCGAATGATGCTGTTGAGCCGGTCGCTCGTTTGTCGATGCAAAACTTGGGTAAGCGCTATGGTAAGCGCTGGGTCGTCAAAGATGTCTCATTCTCTGTTGAGCAAGGGCAAGTCGTTGGATTGCTAGGTCCAAATGGAGCCGGTAAAACGACCAGTTTTTATATGGTAGTCGGTCTGGTCAATATGGATAAAGGCCGTGTCACCTTGGGAAATATGGACTTATCTAAATATGCTATGCATGAGCGTGCGCGTGCCGGTATTGGTTATTTACCGCAAGAAGCCTCTATTTTTCGTAAGCTATCCATTGAAGACAATATTTTGGCGATTCTACAAACTCGTAAAGATTTGAATGGTAACCAGCAGCGTCAAGAGCTTGAAAAGCTTATTAGTGATTTTCACTTAGAACATGTACGAAAATCTCTAGGTATGAGCGTATCAGGCGGTGAGCGTCGTCGTTGTGAGATTGCTCGCGCTCTAGCAGCTGACCCCAAGTTTATCTTACTAGATGAGCCTTTTGCCGGTGTAGATCCTATCTCTGTCGGTGATATCAAAGATGTCATTTTAGCGCTCAAACGACGTGGTATCGGTGTGTTAATCACTGATCACAATGTTCGTGAGACTTTAGCGATTTGTGAAAAAGCCTATATCGTCTCAGAAGGCGCTATCATTGCTGAGGGTACCTCAGAAGAAGTTCTGGAAAATGAGCTGGTGAAATCTGTGTATCTTGGTAAAGACTTTCAGGTATAGACTAATTGATTGATTACTGAATTATGCTGACATAAGATTTGTTACTTTGCATTCTTAGTCAGCAATCTCTATATTGTGCCATTCGCAAAAATCCTTCTATAAAACATTGCTTCTTACAGCAACTGCTTGTTTATCTTAATATTTATACTTTAGTTCTTATCTTCAAAAATACGCTTATAAGCGTCATTCCCTTTCATATACTCTCTATTTTAAACTTGAACACCTGCATAAGGCTTCTATATTATGGCAAAAAATAAAACCAGTTATGTCTGTCAAGCTTGCGGTGCTCATTTTGGCAAGTGGGCAGGGCAATGCAGTGATTGCGGCGAATGGAATACTTTGACTGAAGCGCCTAACGTCAGTATGCCACATCATAATAAAAACGTAGCAAAGCCCAATGCTGGTCGCGCCATACCTCGTAATGCAAGTGGTGCTGGTACACCGGCGGGCAATTATGCAGGAACGCATAGTGCTGTGATGCCGCTCAATGCGGTGAGCGTAGGTTTAGATACTAGGTTGCCGACGGGTATTAGTGAATTTGATCGTGTGTTGGGCGGTGGATTGGTTGCAGGTTCTGTGGTACTGATTGGCGGAGACCCCGGTATCGGAAAATCGACCATTCTATTGCAAACTGCGACCAATATGGCAAAAGCGGATTCACTGGCAGGTAGCGCTCTGTATGTGACTGGTGAGGAATCATTGGCACAGGTTGCTATGCGGGCAAAGCGCTTGGATTTGCCTGCGGACAGACTTCGTGTGCTTGCTGAAACCAATGTCGAGACTATTTGTGCCGCCTTGACTCAAGAGCAGCCAGCGATTGCTATTATTGATTCCATTCAGACTATTTATACTGATGCGATTAACTCTGCACCAGGCGGGGTCAGTCAAATTCGAGAGTCAGCGGCGATTTTGACGCGTTATGCTAAGCAAACGGGTACGGCGCTGTTTCTAGTAGGACATGTTACCAAAGAAGGAACACTTGCTGGTCCACGCGTTCTTGAGCATATGGTCGATACGGTATTGTACTTTGAGGGTCAGTCTGATTCGCGTTTTCGTATGATTCGTGCCGTTAAAAACCGTTTTGGCGCGGTCAATGAGCTAGGTATTTTTGGCATGACGGATATGGGACTAAAAGAGGTTGCCAATCCATCAGCGATATTTTTGAGTCGCTATGACAAGCCCGTGGCGGGTTCTGTGGTTATGGTTAGCCGAGAAGGCACAAGACCGCTATTGGTAGAGGTACAAGCCTTGGTTGATGACTCTCAAGGCTCACCAAGACGTATGGCATTAGGATTAGACTTTCAGCGCTTGTCTATGCTGTTAGCAGTGATGCATCGCCATGGCGGTATCCATACCAGCGGGCAAGATGTCTATGTCAATGTCGTTGGCGGTGTCAAAGTCATAGAAACAGGGTCAGACTTGGCAGTATTATTAGCCTGTGCATCCAGCATTAGAGAAAAAGCATTGCCATCGTCATTGGCGGTCTTTGGTGAAGTGGGGCTATCAGGAGAAATTCGTCCTGTACCCAATGGACAAGAGCGTTTAAAAGAAGCGATGAAGCATGGTTTTAAGCATGCTATTATTCCTAAAGCCAATGCACCTGCCAAAGATGCGCCCCAGTTTAAAGGCATTAATGTCATTGCAGTCGAACGTCTTGATGATGCGATTGCGAGTGCATTCGAGTTATAGTTTGTTGATCTAACATTTATAACTATAAACCTTGTAAATTTAAGACACGAAAAAGCGTCTAACTATCAATTAGTTAGGCGCTTTTATTTAAATCTAAAAATATTTGTACAAAACCGTTAAAGGCTTAAACCGCGAATGGTCTAAAACGTTAATGGTTTAAGAAGAAGGTCCTGAAACACGCTCAATCGCGACGTTACCGACACCTTTAGCAGTAATACCAAGTTTTTTGGCAGCACCATAAGATAAATCCATCACACGATTACCATGGAACGGACCACGATCATTTACTTTAACGATGACGCTTTTACCATTGGTTTTGTTGGTCACTCTAACATAACAGTTTAATGGCAATGAGCGATGTGCCGCCGTTAAACCATTCATATCAAAAGTTTCGCCACTGGCGGTTTTGCGACCATGAAACTGGCGACCATACCAAGAAGCTAAACCGGTTTGCTTGAATTTGCTGACCGAGTTAGAGGCAACGGCTGTTAAGCGCTCTAACACATCTTCATCATTACTGACTTGGGCGGTATCACTGGCTAACAGTGAGCTGCTAAGCGCTAATGAGGCAGGTTGGCGTGCAGACTTGACTAAGCTTGATGCGCCGTCATGTTGACGACTAAGTTCACCAAGTACACGGTCGATATGGGAGGCGTTATCTTGCGAGATCATAGCAAGGGAGGTTCTTGATTCTACAGCATTTGCATTAGAAGCGATTGCAGAGCCAGCAAATAGTACCGCTGACATTGTAAGTAAACCAGATAAACGCTTATTCATAAATACCTCTATGACTTATACCTTAGAACCTAACTCTAAAAACATCTTAGATTGAGCGAGATAGTGTTAGACCAATCTAACAATACCGCAAACTCCAAAACCGATATCAATCTATCTTCTTTATAATGACTGATTTTATCATTCGGCTTTTATAAGTTCTAACGTATGGTAATTTTTAATTCATGATCATAACTGGATTGATGATTGTAAATAATCCACTTATGACACGCTCAAATGATAGTTAACAATCTTAATTAAAATATTCATCAACAACTAAAATCAGATACTAATATTCGATAAACAGCCTTTTTAACATTGCTAAGTTAATAAAGGGTTTCGAGAGTTTTACGTATGAGTTTGTTATTAAACCGTTAATTAAGTAGTGACTTTGAAAGTCTAAAATCTACAAGTTGCTAACTATACGGATGAGCTACAACGACAATATAATTAAATGCTAACTTTCTTAGTAGGTCTGTACGGGTTATGTATAAATGACACTAAGACGAGATTAACGCAAATAATTGTAAAAGACAAGGAATAAAACAGACTGGTATTCAATCCTAAATACTGAATATTAGGTATAATTTGCAAGGATGGTATTTGAAAATATTATTAATTAAATCATAAACTTATATATTTATAGGGAGTAATAAAATTATAGTTTTTATCACAGTTCATGCATAATTGATTACAAATAAGATGGGCAAAAATGAACTTATTTACTAAGATTTTTGCACATTCTATCTTTACGTATAGTTACTTAGTAATTAGATTTTAAGTCAAATTTGTACGGTTATTTGTTAATCGATTCAATTTTGAAACATGCTATGTTATGTTTTCTTTATGTATTCAGTCATCTATGTATCATCGCCATTTTTACTATTTTAGATACTGACATAAGCTATTGAATACTTAATTTCTGAAAAATCCATTGCACCTTGATATAGCTTATAGGGGGTATAAAAAAAGAGACCGTATTATTAAAATATTGTCTCTTTAGATATAAAAACAGAGATACTTAGTCTGACTTGTGCGTATGAATGGACATCAGTAAACCAAAACCTGCCATTAAAGTAACAATGGCAGTACCACCATAACTGATAAAAGGCAGAGGTACGCCAACGACAGGTAAAATACCGCCGACCATACCAACATTGACAAAGACATACACAAAAAATGACATCGCAATCGCGCCTGCTAATAGTCGGCTATAAGTATCAGGATGAGAAAAGGCGATATATAAGGCGCGGGTCAATAAGCATGCATAAATAAACATCAATAGTATGACGCCAAGCAAGCCAAACTCTTCAGAGAAAGCCGCGATAATAAAGTCGGTATGACCTTCTGGTAAGAAATGCAAATGCGACTGCGTACCCTCTAAATAGCCTTTACCCGTTAGACCGCCGGAGCCGATAGCAGTTTTGGACTGAATGATATTCCAGCCAGCACCTTGCACATCTGCCTCAGGATTGAATAGTGTGAGTACACGGGTACGCTGATAGTCGTGTAACAAAAAATTCCAAGCAAAGGCAACAAGCGGGATCGACAAAGCAACCGCACCAGCTATCAGTTGCCACGATAGCCCTGCCAAAAACAGCACAAAGATACCGCTAGCAGCGACTAATAATGAAGTGCCAAGATCTGGCTCTTTAGCGATTAATAAGACTGGCACCACAATTAACGCCAAGGTAATGCCGATACTGGGTAGTGAAGGGGGCAGATCACGCTTAGACAAAAACCACGCACACATCATAGGCATGCCAAGCTTCATAAACTCTGAGGGCTGCACACTACCAAATCCTGGTAGATTAATCCAGCGCTGCGCCCCCATACGTACTTCACCGATAATATCAACCAACACCAATAGTATCAGACCTAATACATAAAAGATGGGCGTAAAAGTACGATAAAGGCTCGGTGGTATCTGCGCCATGATAAACATAACAGTAAAAGCGACACCATAGCTGACCATTTGTCGTAGCACCATACTCGTATCTTGAGCGGCTGCACTATATAAAATCGTTAGCCCAATACAACAAACGGTCAATAATAAAAGGGTCAACCAAGGGTCAATATGACTACGTTGCCAAAAGGTCGGTGTCTGACCTTGACCGAAATGGTGGCTCTGTCGGGAAAAACGATATTGCGGGTTAGAAGACATAGGCAAAGTGTGACTGGCAGTTGGCGTGGAAGAAGGGCTATATTTAGCAGAAGACTTAAGAAAATCGATAATTATAGGGCATTTAACCGATTAGATGATAAAAAAAGTAACTTGTCGGTAATAAAGTAACGTCAATATAAAAATAATGAGGATAAGTGTTAATAACGAATAAGTCGCTGCCAATTGGTGACGATAGTTTAGCTTGCTTGCTTAAAATTTGATAGTATCGATAAAACGTTTTTAGCGGTGTTTGTTGCAATGATCGAAATAACAAAACAAGTTTACAGGCAAATCCATAGGCCTATTATTGCACTCTGTATTTGTGCCAGCACTATGAGTGCCCATGCCGCTATTATTAGTGATAATAGTGAGCGCCGTATCCAAGTGCGTCAGGGTAGCAGTGTGAACAACAGCAATGCCAATACCTATATCACACCATCTGCACAAAGAGCGCCTTATAATGCAGGGGTGACTATTTTAAGCGGATCAAGTGGCGATAGTATGCAAGGACTTATTCAGCAAAAGCAGCGTGAGTTTGAATTTGATGCCAGCTTATCAATAGAAGAGAACAAACGTGTCATTACCAATAGAAGTACGCCGCGTTATAACACCACCTATAGCACGGGTAATAACAATTACAATGATTTTATCAGCATGGATTTTAATACTTGGCTCAACAGTAATAGCTATCGCGCAAGCCAAGTAGCAAACTATCAGCGCTATTTAAGCGCGCGTGTCGGCGCTCGAAACGTACCGCCTTTGTCACAGCTACTGACCACCGCTCGCAGTTGGGACAAATGTGGCTATGAGCCGTATCAGCTGCCTCCTCAAGAGCTGTGGTCAAACATTGTACCGACATTGCAGCTATACAGTCAGCTGAAAAGCCAAGGGATTCTGCCAGCAAACAGTGAGATACGCTCGGTATATCGTAGTCCCGGATTAAATGACTGCGCGGGCGGCGCGAGTAGTAGTAAGCATATGACAGCTGGCGCGATTGATATTTGGGTGCCAGATTATGAAAGTAATCCATGGCAGCTGAGCCGAATGCAAGACAGCTTATGTGAGTTTTGGCAATATCAGGGTCAGTCGCACAATTTTGGTCTAGGGTTGTATTCTACGGGTGCTATACATTTAGATACCGATGGTTATCGTAAATGGGGCTTTAATCATGCCAGTAGCAGCTCTGCCTGCCGCTACTGACGATAATTCTAAGATAGAAAAAAGCTCAGCCCGTATATATATAATGGGCTGAGCTTTTTTATAGCACTATGAAAGATAAATTAACTATTTAGCCGCCTTCTTATCCCAAGGATTGACCTCACCAACGGTCACAATTAAGAAGTCATTAGGCTTTAAGGTATCACGCAGGGTCTGATTCACCTCTGCTAATTTGACTTGTTCGATACGATTGACATAGTTGCTAAGATAGCTTGTTGGTAGCTGATAAAAATTCATCATACCAAGCAAACCATTAATACCAGCGTTACTGGCAAAACCCATTGGGAAGCTGTTTTTTAAATTATCCGTGGTCAGCTTCATCTCAGTACTAGTAATACCATTTTTTAACGTGTCATTAATAACGTCTAAGCTAGCATCAATCGCAGCACGAGCCTTGTCATTGCGCGTCGAAAAACCTATCTGATATGGTCCGCGTGTCAGCATCGGACTCATCGAGCCTGAAATACCATAAGTATAGCCAAGGTTTTGTCTGATTTCCGTCATCAGTCGTGCATTAAAATCGCCCCCTGCGAGCACCTCGTTGCCAACGGCAAAACTGGTTTGCTTTTGCTGCGCTTGCGGATCCGTTGCACGCTTATCACCAAGTTGCCCCATCAGTACTGTCGTTTGAGTGCTAGGAAAGGGAATATGAATATGCTGAGACTTCGTCAATGGTTTTGGTTCAGGCAGAATAGGCGCTGCTTGACCAGTAGGTAAACCCGCCGTGATGTTTTCTGCCAGTTTTTTGGCTTGCGTTAAAGTGAGATTACCTGTCATAGAAAGGCTAGCGTTGGCGGCAACCAGATAGCGATTTTTAAAGTCTATCAGCTGTTGTCTTGTGATATTAGGTACTGTTTCAAGGGTGCCAACAGAAGGATGAGCATAAGGATGGCCGCCATAGAGTGCTTTATCAAAAGCAAGGCTGGCAAGGCTGTTTGGGTCTTGTTTTTGCTGCTGCAAGCCGACCAATAAACGGGCTTTATTACGAGCTAGAATTTGCTCATTAAAACTTGGTTCGGTGAGCATTTGGGTCATCAAATCGATGGCAGGTAATAGATGTTTATCGTCAGATAAACTGCGTAATGAGACCGTAAACATATCTTTATAGGCACTGCTGCCTAGATTGATACCTAAGGTTTCAACCGCGCGAGTAAATTCATTTTCATCTAAACGTTTGGAGCCTTGTTCGAGCATAGTCGCTGTCATATTGGCGATACCAAAACCTGTGCTACTGATACTGCCATCGCGCGCGCTACCAGCATTAAAACGTAAATCGATGTCGATAATGGGTAATGCCGTCGTCGGTACAAAAAGTACTGGCACACCCGCTTTGGTCTTAAACTGTTGAATCTTTGGAACGGTAACTTTTAAAGGCTTAGCATTATCGAGGCTAGTCAGCTTAGACAACGCAGCAATAGGTGCATTAATATCGACTGCAGATGCCTGAGTACGATAATCCTCACCAGTAATGCCATCAGCCTGCGCGGTCATGGTCAAAGTAGTCAGCCCCAAAAATAACCCCATGCTCAAATAGGGTAGTCGCTTAAATGTTGGCTTTATTGATGACACCAGAACAGTATTCTTTTTAGCATGGAGAGTAGGATTTTGAGTCATATCTTTCTTCTTATTAATAGTGTTTTAGTCATTGGTATTTTGAGTCATGATATTTGATAACATTATCCAATATTACAGTACCCTTATTTTTTCTTAACGACCTTTTTGACTGGCTCTTTAGGTGGGATAATATGCATGACCGTCAAATTGTCTTTGACCAAATACTTTTTACTAGCTGCTTGTATGTCTGCAACCGTTACGGTATCCATTTTGGTGGGTAGCTGAGCAAGTAACCTATCATCGAGACCGATAGATTGTAGTGAGCCAATTATACGCGCTTGACCTTCCATGCTGTCTTGCGCGTATACCAGACCAGTGACCGTATTGGTTTTGGCGCGCTCAATTTCATCGGTGGCAATTGGATCGGTTTTAAGCTTTTCTATTTCAGAGAGGATAGATTGCTGCGCTTGCGCTAAGCTGACGCCTTCACGCGGAGTCGCTTGTATCAAAAATAGCCCGTCGCCTCGATCTAATAGATCATAAGACGTACCCACTGTGGTCAGGAGCCCTTGCTCGCGTACCAATCGACTCTCAAGGCGCGCTGACAAACCGCCATCCAATACGTCTTGCGCAAGCGATAGTGCATAGGCTTGTTTTTCATTGCTTGCATCTGTTGTCACAAGACTTGGCACGTTATAACCCATAAGCAATACAGGCACTTGTACTGCTTGCTCGGATTCTACTTGCTGATAACCACGAAAACCTTTTTGATTAACGGCAGAACGTTTTGGCAGCTTACTCGGTTTTAGCTCACCAAAGTAGCGCTTTACTTGGGTTAAGACTTCAGTGGGCTCAACGTCGCCAACAATAACCAAGGTGGCATTATTTGGTGCATACCATGTTTTATACCAGTCTTTTAAGTCTGAGAGCGTAATCGATTCAAGCTCATTCATAGGTCCGATGACTGACTCGCCTTTGGGGCTATTTGGCAAGGCCAGCAAACGAAATGACTCATAAGCCTTGGCAAGTGGATTATCATCAGTACGCTGACGACGCTCCTCCATGACAACTTGATGCTCTTTAGCAAACTCTTTTTCATTAAATACTAAGTTTTTCATCCGATCTGCTTCAAGCTCAAGTGCTAAAGGAAAACGGTTGGCAGGGAATAGCTCGTAATAACCCGTATAATCATAGCTAGTAAAGGCATTATTGACGCCGCCAAACTTAGCAATTAAGCGTTCATAATCAGCGCTTGAAACGTTACTAGTGCCTTTAAACATCATATGCTCAAGCACATGCGAGATACCACCTTTATTGACCGGCTCATCAGCTGAGCCAACCCGATACCAAATCTGAGTCATCACCACAGGCGCACGATGATCTTCTTTGACGATTATTTTTAGACCGTTTTCCAGCTGATATTCATGGCGACCAGAGATATCCATAGTCAGCGCTGATGATGGCTGAGCGTCCTTGGTAACTATATTTTCAGGCACTGGATGCTTGACCGCAGTCATAGGATTGGCGTTAATGGTACTGGTTTGACAAGCGGCAAGTGTGGTCGCCATGGCTAAGGCAGATGCAAGACGTAAAGAGAGTGTGGTTCGAGATAAAGGGACAGACATGGTATGTTCTACTTATATAAAAGGAAGACTTTTAAACGGGCAGCTTATAAATGGATGAGAGCGTATAGTGAGTTCAATATAAAAGAGTTACGTTCAGAATAGCATTATGCTGGGATAAATTTCTCTCGCTTGCTGTGCGCTTCGCACTCCAGAGGCTTCGTAAAATTTATCCCAGCAGTACTGTGTTCTTTTTAAATTGAATTGACTATATATCTATTTTCATCATGGTACTGATACTTATACCATCATAAAGATTTGTGCGCACCAACCATGACACTGGCAGTCGGCTTGAATTCTTGAGTCGTGTTACAACCTGTCGCTGATATTGCCATCGTCGCCAGTAATAAAGCAGCAGTGATATGGGTAATGTTTTTATAATGATTGGATAAAGACAACATAAGACATTCCTAATATAAGTAAGAAGCATGGAGATAAAGGGTATAAACAGGTATTTAATTAGCTTTGCTAAGAGTAGGCGAAGTTTGCCATCGCAAAGGTCAGATTTATGTGTCCAAACCTTAAGCGAAACTTGCTCAATGAGCGATCTTATTTATCATCTTTTTCACGCTAAAGGTTTAATAGTGCTTTTGTATCACTTGATGATTTTTGCCATTTACAAGCAATCTAGGATGCGAAAGGCTGAGCTCAACTTGAATTATGCTAAACTAGACTAAAAATAATCTCTGCATTGAATCATAGAAAACGGACAATACAACGATATACAGATCCGGTTTTACCATAAACATATTACTGATACTGATGAACTTTAGGGCAAAATTATGAATAACCCCAATAATAGCAATCGTGTGGTCATTAATCTTGACAGCGGACTTGATGAATTAGATGACGATGATATTACCTTACCCAGTCTGCCAGTGCAATCTGTCCCTATTATCGATGCGTCTGAAAGAAACGAGGTAAGTAATAGCGATGAGCCAGTAACGCCTACAGTCAATAAGCAAGTATCAAGCACCGATGCAGCTGAGAGCATTGCCCTAGGCGCGCCTATCCTCATGACGCAAAAGCAGAGTCATACAGACAATACCTCAGAGAGCTTTGCAAATACCAATGAAACAGAGAAGACAACACCAGCTGTCTCTGGATCAAAAATCCCTACTATGCCCTTACAAGCACAATTAGGGGATCTGCCAAGCGTTACGCCTAGCAGTGCAAGTAGCATTAATAGTAGTAGTAATCAAGCGTCTTCTGAGCCACAGCAAACGATTCCAGTAGAGTCGCAAGCAAATAAAGCGTTGCAAGAGGAACAAGAAAGCAGCAAAAAAGGCAGCTGGTTTAACCGGATGAAAACCGGTTTAAGTAAGTCGCGTAAGAACTTAGCCGAAGGGATGGTCAGTATCCTTATTGGAGGCAAAGAGATTGATGATGAGCTATTAGAAGAGGTTGAAGACCAACTGTTGGTGGCTGATATCGGTGTCAATGCAACCAATCGTATTATCAAAAGCCTTACTGAGCAGACAGATCGCGGTGATTTAATCTACGCGCATTCACTATACAAGGCATTGCAGACTGAATTGGTCGATATCTTAACGCCGAAAGTTGCGCCGCTTATTATTGATAGCAGTAAAAAACCATTTGTTATCTTGGTCGTAGGCGTGAATGGCGTAGGTAAAACGACGACTATCGGTAAACTTGCCAAACGTTTGCAAGGCGAGGGTAAGTCTGTAATTTTAGCAGCAGGGGACACTTTCCGCGCAGCAGCTACTGAACAGCTGCAAATCTGGGGTGAGCGTAATCATATTCCAGTTGTGGCGCAAGGTCATGGCTCTGATAGTGCATCAGTTATCTTTGATGCCATGCAATCTGCTAAAGCAAAAAATATCGATGTGTTAATTGCCGATACTGCTGGACGTTTACAGAATAAAACCCATCTAATGGCAGAGCTCGAAAAAGTCGTACGTGTGATGCGCAAAGCTGATCCAAGCGCGCCACATGAAGGCATGATTGTGCTTGATGCTGGCACGGGTCAAAATGCCATTAATCAAGTGGAATTATTTAATAAAGTGGTACCATTAACCGGAATCACGATTACTAAACTAGACGGGACTGCCAAAGGCGGTGTGGTCTTTAATATTGCCGAAACGACAGATGTGCCTATTCGTTATATTGGCGTAGGTGAGTCGATTGATGATCTGCGTGCCTTTAGTCCAAAACAATTTGTCGCCGCGCTGTTTGAAACTGATGACAAAGAATAGCGCTCAACCGTTTATTTTAGTCAATACTCAAGTCTTGAAAATATAACGATTTGAAAAGGAGTAGTCATGATAGTCACCACAGCCGCTTTTGGATCTAATCAGTTAACATTAATTGCGAGTGCCAATGAGCATAGCAGTCCTAAGCTGGTTGAAGTCAATTGGCTGCTGGCAGGTGATTCTTGGCACAGTTCGAAATCTATTCCCAAGCTTAAAAAGCATTATGGTATTGACGATCAGAGTTTTACATTCATAGATAAAGATAGCCTAAGCAAAAATGAACCTACTCAAGCATTATTAATAGAGGCTATAGCACAATTAAAGGAGTATTTTAACGGTGAGCGTCAAGCATTCGATTTGTCACTAGATATGAGCCTAGGAACTAAATTTCAGCAGCGAGTTTGGCAAGCACTACAAGATATTGGTTATGGCAAGACGATTAGCTATGCAACGCTGGCACAAAATGTCGATAGTCCCAAAGGCTTTCGTGCGGTTGCGAATGCCAATAGTAAAAACCCTTTTAGTATTGTCGTTCCGTGTCATCGTGTTATTGCAAGCGACGGCAAACTTGGTGGTTATACAGGCGGCTTAGATAAGAAAACGCATTTGTTAGCGCTTGAAGGCGTCACGTGCAAAGCTTAGTTTGAAGTAATTGCTCGTCACATGTCACATATTGTTGAACAAAAAAGCCAAACGCTAAAAACGTTTGGCTTTTTTAATACAAAATACAAAAATTACTGCTCAAGCTGTGCCATGACTTCGTCTGAAAAATTGACGTTGCTATAAACTTCTTGCACATCATCGATATCTTCTAACATATCAATCATCTTCATGACTTTTTCGGCATCTGCAACGTTGTCTATTTCAGCACTGGTTGATGGCGACATGGTTACTTCAGCATTGTCAGAGACTAAACCAGCAGCATTAAGCGCGTCTTTAACATGACCGAAATTTTCCCACTCAGTGATGACAAGCAAGCTTTCGCCATCATTTTCGATATCAAGCGCGCCTGCATCTAATGCCACTAGCATAACTTCATCTTCTAAACTTGTGTCATTAAAGCTTATTTCACCGCGTTTATTGAATAGGTAAGCCACAGAGCCAGTAGTACCCAGATTGCCATCATTTTTGGTAAAAGCATGGCGTACTTCACTGACTGTCCGATTGAGATTGTCAGTCATGGTTTCGACTAATACTGCGACGCCGCCGATGCCATAACCTTCATAGCTGACTTCGTCCATATTGTCATTGTCATCGCCGCCTGTACCACGAGCTACCGCACGATTGATGGTGTCTCTTGTCATATTGACGGACAGGGCTTTTTCAATGACCGCACGTAGGCGCGGATTCTTATCAGGGTCAGGATCACCTTGCTTGGCAGCAGAAACAATTTCACGAATAATTTTGGTAAATACTTTACCTTTTACCGCATCCTGACGGGCTTTACGGTGTTTGATATTTGCCCATTTTGAATGGCCTGCCATATGACGTCCTTAAGTATTACGAGTGATGTATTGTACAGCTAAAACATTTATTGGTAAAAATTTTTTATAGCTACAGCAGTTTTATTACCTGATTGCGCTGTTAAGCTCAGGTAAGTGATCTGTCGCTAAGTTAACGATTTGTATGTTGTTAATAGCGCTTTTTTGCTACACTGCTATGTTCTGGCTTTTGACTCGTCATCGATTATTCTCGTAGTGACGGATAGCAGCCAATAACCACATTACTTTCAATATTATAAACCACTTTCACGTATTTTGACCAATCTTAGCTTACGCATATACGCCTAAGTTGTCCGGTTTTAGATATCCATTGATCCTATGATTTGATTGACTTTATGAAGCAGCCGAATACCGAAGCCGTTACTCATTTGCGTAACCGCATTCATATTATTATTGAAGGTACAGATACTCGTTTGGGTAAGCTGTTTGATATTGTATTGTTGATCGCGATTTTGGCCAGTGTGGCGGTCGTGATGCTCGATAGTGTGCTCTATATGCGCTTGCAGTATGGCACGCTGTTTCTATATGCAGAATGGTTTTTTACTATTTTGTTTACGATTGAGTATATGCTCAGGTTGTTCTCAGCACCCAATCGTTTTCGTTACGTGTTTAGTTTTTTTGGGATAGTGGATTTATTGTCCGTACTACCGAGCTACTTAAGCTTAATGTTTGTGGGCGTACAATACTTGCTTGTCATTCGTATCTTACGTATTTTGCGTATCTTTCGGGTACTTAAGCTTGAAGCCTATATGCAACAAGCAGGGTTTTTGGCGTCTGCGCTTAGAACCAGTCAGCAAAAAATCACGGTATTTTTCTTGTCATTGGTGTTACTGGTCACCATTTTTGGCTCGATTATCTATGTCGTAGAAGGACCAGAAAACGGCTTTACCAGTATTCCGCTATCTATCTACTGGGCAGTTGTTACCATGACGACGGTTGGTTACGGAGACATGTCACCAAAAACACCCTTAGGGCAAGCCATTGCAACCATGGTCATGATTACAGGTTACTCAATCATTGCTGTACCAACAGGGATTTTCACCTCAGAGCTTGCACGTAATATGCGCCCGCAGCTCAATCCTGTCACGTGTCCGAACTGTGGTAAATTTGGTCACGCCGTAGGTGCGGATTTTTGTGACCGCTGTGGACATGCCTTGCATGTATAACCAATACTAAAACTTGTCCTATATATTTATAGCCATTTAACGCTCTAAAAACCTATATATTCATGTACCAGTGGCGACAAATCTATCGTCACTCCTAGATTGACTAGGTTCCAGTATTGTCCTGATATAGTACGATCGAGCATCATCGTAGAGGCTGATGGTTGAAACTGTCCAAAGTATTTCAAAGAAGTGCGCATTTGGGCGATGGCTTCATGATGGGTTTGACTGCTTGCAAAATCAAAATTACCGTCTTGATAGGGTTTGATAGATAAGGGTTTCAGCCCAATCTCTAACCATTTTCCATAAAACTCACCCGGTACGATTTTATCGTCTTCACGGCGTATATCCAGAGCAACCAAATCTTGCTCAAGGGCAGTGACATCACCTTTTAAGGCATGCTTGGCAAATCGGCGAAATAATTGAACTTCGCTGTCGCTATAGCTACGAATCCCGCCAAAATCATAGGCAACTACACTGCCATCAGCACGGAACGCAAAGTTGCCCGGATGAGGGTCGCAGTGCATTCGATATAACCCAAACAGCTGCCCTGCGGTAAAATGAAACAAGCGCACTGCGATTTTCTGCTTAATATCATTATCCCACGTTGCTGCCACTGTTAAGGTTTCGCCGCTCTCTTCTGTCAAGGTCAAGATTCTTTTAGAAGAGTGACTGCTAATCACTTTTGGGATAATGAGACCCGTATCTTCGGCATGAAAAGCGCCAAATACCCGCAGATTATGCGCCTCTTTAATATAATCAAGCTCATCATGTAAGCTTTGGCGAATTTCGTGAAATAACTGCTCTTGCAATTGCTTACTCATATTGAGCACGCCAGCGATTTTTAGTGCCATACGGACTTGTTTTAGGTCGCTATCACAATTTTTATCGACATCAGGGTATTGCACCTTAACCACAACCCTTTGTCCAGATGGCAAAATTGCGCGATGTACCTGTCCGATGGAAGCTGCAGCAAATGGCATTTCTTCGAATTCAGTAAACAATTCATGAATAGGCGCTTTGAGCTCACGTTCAACTTGTACGCGTATCTGCGCATAGGGCATCGCCGGTGCATCTTTTTGCAGTTTCTCTAATGCGGTTGCAACTTCAGGTGGAAACACATCTTTATACTGAGAGGCAATTTGACCTACCTTCATGACCGCACCTTTCATCTCACCTAAAGTTTCAGCGATTTGAATACCGACATCTTGCATCAATTCTGAGCGCGCTTGTAGGCGTTTTTCTTCGTCACTTGAGAGATGCTTTAAGGAGTTTTTAGCTGCTTTTCCAGCAATACTTGCTGTCATACCAGCAAGTTTCATAAAGCGCGTTCCGGACGATTTTGCCATGCCTATCACCATATAGTGGGGTATTTAGTGGGTTATTATTTAACCCCTAATATTATTATTTTAATCGAATGAATGCTGTTTAACTACTGTGCTAAAGTATCGCAATAACGGTTTGTGTAGTACTTGTCGCAGTAATTTTTGTCATGTGTTCGGCAGTATTATTTAGATAAAAACCTTAACGCCATTAAACTACTTATTCAGTGTTATTGCATAAGTATGGGTCAGCCAATAATCCAATGCCATATCATAGCCCAAATGCCCCAAGCCACAAATCACGCCAACTGCTACATCACATAAATAAGAATGCTCGCGAAACGATTCACGTGCGTGGACGTTCGATAGATGCACTTCTATAAATGGCTTTTGGGTAGCAAGTAGCGCATCGCGTATCGCAACAGACGTATGAGTAAAAGCAGCAGGATTGATGATTATGGCATCGATCTGTGCGCTTGGCTCTGCCAATAGACCGTAATACTGAATATCATCGACCAGTTTGCCTTCGTGATTCGACTGACTACAAATTAGCTCAATACCATGTGCCGCGGCGCGCTTGATTAAAGCACTCTCAATATCAGCAAGCGTCATATGACCATAAATATCAGGCTCACGTTTGCCGAGTAGATTTAGATTGACACCATTAATCAATAATAGCTTATGAGTAAGGGTTTTATTGGCTTTTTTATGGGAAGCAGTGCTGGTCGTTGCTGATTGAGATGAGGCGGTCATAATGGTCTCTATGAGTAGCAATGAATATGTCTAGATAAATTATTGGTGAGTATAAGCGTACTACAATAACAGGTGTTAGGAAACATAGCGCTCTCTATCCTTTTATATTAACAGCTTGCAAGATAACTTATAAAAAAATAATTCCAAAAAATAGATCGAGGTATAAAAATCATCTTAAAAGCCTTTGTGTTGCTAAAAACCCGTGTTATGATATTTTTTACACAATAAACATTACATGTTTGTTGCTAACTCTAGTTTGGTAGATAATTAACACTTTTTTGATAAAGTAGTTTTAGTTTCTATCAAAGACTAGAGGCATTAAAATGACTAAATACTAAAAGTAAGTATAAGGCTTTCATATTTCGCTAATACTGTATTAGATAGTCACTTTTAAGTTTTGATTTCATCATCTTGGTACCCGTTTATATGCAATGATGCAAAGGAATTTGGGACTAAGTAAACTTTTTAGGAAGTAATATTATGTCAGCTCGCGAGCAAGGTATCGTTAAGTGGTTTAATGACTCAAAAGGCTTTGGTTTCATTCAACGTGATAGCGGAGAAGATATTTTTGTGCATTTCCGCGCGATCCAAGGTGATGGTTATCGCTCTCTAAAAGACGGCGAAAAAGTTGAGTTCAGTGTAGTAGAAGGTGATAAAGGCCTACAAGCTGAAGAAGTCAGAAAAGTAGAAGAGTAATCGTAACAGTCATTCGTGCAGTTTAGCTATAATGTCTGTACAAACTACTGATATACTACTGAGTCAAGCTCGTCCTGTCTTACTTATGTTGATTTTAACGCAGCATACTTGGTAAGCATCGACATGGGGCTTGGCTTTTTTATGCTTATCAGTTTTATAGGGCTTGCCTGCTGACTAATCGTTGCTATAAACCGTTAAGCCTTATAGCCTCTCATTTATTTATGATACACAAGCGATTTATATAAAAGGATATTTTTTTGAGTAACTTTACGACGTTTACGGATTTGCCACTTTCAGCAGCGACCTTGCGTGCAGTAAGTGACTTAGGTTTTACTGAATTGACGCCGATTCAAGCAAAAATACTGCCGCATACGCTGGCAAACCAAGATGCGATCGGACAGGCGCAAACGGGTACGGGCAAGACGGCTACATTTTTATTGACGATTATGGAGGCGTTACTTAAGCGTCCGTTTGCCGCTGATGAAGAACGTCATTTAGGTGAGCCACGTGCCGTCGTTATGGCACCCACCCGTGAGCTTGCTCAGCAAATATTCGATGATTGTATCGCTTTGACCAAATATACTTCTTTGCATAGCGTTTGTATTATGGGTGGTACCAATTATGAAACCCAGCAGCATGAGCTTGAGCGTCAATACGTCGATATCTTGATTGCCACACCTGGTCGTTTGATTGATTTGATGCACAAAGGTATGGTCTATTTAGACCGCGTAGAGGTGCTAGTATTAGATGAAGCAGACCGCATGCTCGATATGGGGTTTATACCCGATATCAAACGCTTAGTCGGTCGCATGCCGCCCAATACCGACCGTCAAAGTTTATTGTTTTCTGCTACCTTTAACCAAGATGTGATGGGTTTGGCTTATCGCTGGTTACATGAGCCAGAGTTTGTTGAGATTGAGCCTGAGCATAAAACCAGTGAGCTGGTAGACCAACATTTTTATCTCTTAACCGAAGATCAGAAGCTAGAAGCGGTTGAGCGTATTATCACGGATAGTACGGTAGAAAAGGTCATTATTTTTGCCAATCGTAAAGACCAAGTAAAGCGCCTATATCATAAGCTGCGTCAGGGACATAAAATTGTCATGTTATCAGGTGATGTGATTCAACAAAAACGCGAAAAATATTTACAGCGCTTTAAAGACGGGCATGCCTCTGTTTTGGTCGCGACGGATGTAGCAGGGCGCGGTATTCATGTAGATGATGTCAGCCATGTGATTAACTATACCTTACCAGATCAGCCAGATGACTATGTACATCGTATTGGTCGTACTGGGCGCGCCGGGCAAACCGGTATTAGTATTAGCTTTGTCAGCGAAGATGATGCCTTTAATATACCGGCATTAGAGAAGCATTTGGATACGAAGTTTAAGCTTGAACAGTGGCAGCCTTAAGTACTTAATATTTAGAACTCAGCCAATACATTATTCATCAAACTATTTAAAATTGTTGACTGATAAAAAAAGCCCTTGATAAATCATTAAGGGCTTTTTTTATGCATGTAATATTGGTTATAACATTAAGCAATTATCATTGATTAGTAATGCTATTCCATCGTCTCCGAGTCATTGTGCATACTGTGATCCATTTGGCTCATATCGTGGTGAGTCGTATTATCCGTATCAGTCATCATCATAGTATCACCATGCGCCATGCCCATGCTATGACCGCCGCCATGATTACCATGCATACTGGACATGGCGATAGGAACGAAGACCACAGCCAAACCTGATAATACCATCACAGCACCATTAAGCTGTCTTAAGCGAAAACGTCCAATCTTATCCCGTAACCAACCAACGGTCTCATGAGTAGCAACTAACATCGGTACGGTTCCTAAGCCAAAGACGAACATCAAGGCAGCACCGCTGAGAGGATTGTGCGCGACCACAGCGATAAGTAGGGCGCCATAGACTAAGCCACAAGGTAAGAATCCCCATAGAAGACCGGCAGACAATGCTCGCGGGAAAGTATTGAGTGGAAATACTTTTTGACGAATAGGGCTTAGGTATTGCCAAAATCGCATACCAAAACGCTCAAGTCTCTTTAAAAATGGTGCACCAAGCATGGTCATGCCGACGAACACCAATACCAAACCAAGCAAAATACGTGGTGCACTATTGCCTTGCATCAGTGGTTGTAATACGGCAGTACCTAACAGTCCTGCGATCAAACCCAAAAATGCGTAGCTGGTTAAGCGACCGAAATGATAGGTCGCCACCAATGCACGGCGCTTGGCGGGGCTGACATCTTTCATCGACAGACCAAAGGCAGTTACTAAGCCGCCACACATACCTAAGCAATGCGGCGAACCAAAAAAACCCATTAATAATGCCGCAACGAGTAAAGCTGTGGTCATGGGAAGGTACTCCTAAAAATGGTAAAAAGCGTACCGACTTACCACTGTCTTATGCAGATAGAATAAGTGGGTAACGCATTAGTAAAATAGCCCAAGGCTATGTTTTTGAGTTCTTGTCTGTATCAGAGAGAGGAGGGGCGACAATATGCGCATTATTTAGCTTATTAGATTCTTTTTCAATCGAAGTAGTATCGCTCACTTCTTTTACTTCTTGAATAGGTGTTACATTTTCTTGAGCTTGTATGACTTGTCGACGTTCTTGACGATCATCTAAAATAATGCGCTGGGAGGCGTTATCCAAATCCTCAAATTGATTGGATTTGACCGCATAACGTACTGCCCAAATCGCGACCACAAACAGCATGAGACTTAATGGAATTAGTAAAAATATACTGAGCATGGCACATCTCTTTAATCGCAGTTTCTTTTACTATTATACACCTGTTGCCAGTGAGATGGTTGACCTGTAAGGACAAAGGGAAAAAGGTAGATAGTTATGAGGGTATGTTTCTAAAATTGAGATACAGACTCTAGTCGTCAGCAGTTTTGGCAACTTTACCTCTTGGAGTCAACAGCTGCTGCGACGTCACTTCTTTAGCTTGGCGACAATTTGCTTGAGGTCGTATCACATCGCGTAGATAGGCGGCAACTTCATAAACCGCCCGCCTAGAATGGCTTAAGTTTTGTGCTGGCTCCATCCAGTCACGTATAACGGGTAAGGGGGCATTAATCGCTGTGCTATTGATGCCGTTTAAGGCAAATTGTCTGCGAGCACGTGCCATATGGTAGCTGTCGGTGATGAGATAGACATGATGCAGAGGGATACGTTTTGCCGTAAATCGCGCATTCTCGCAAGTATTCATACTGGCATTTTCGCTGATTAACCCATCAATACCATGCTCAATCAGCCATTGACCAAGCCAAGGCGCTTCAGCACCACTGAGTACAATGGGCAGAGGAAGGTCGTGATAGGCTGTAGCGGCAGCACGGGCACGATTAAGGCTATAGCGATTGAGGATAATTTGGTTGTTATTATCATTGGTCAGACCGCCACCCAATACCACATAAGCGGTAGGCGGCGAGCTCATAGCAGCAGATGGCATTTTTGGTAATGGCAGATGAGCCAATATATAGACTACTGCTTGAGAAAATAGCGGCGTGAATAAACTGATGAGGACTAAAATAACTGTCGTTGCACCCAGCAAAAACGTGGCATTGATAATACGAAACAGCTTGATCATACGCTCAGCTGAACGTAAATAATGTCGCCATAGGCGATTAGACCATGACTGCTTAGACCACATGCTCATCGTATCCAATGGAGCCATCGGCATTTACCCATACTGGCTCACGCGACAGTTGAATCGCAAATTTCTTATAGACAGTATCTATAATATATTTTTGAGCAGCGGCGACATCTTGTTTGGTAGCAATATACGGCGCGTGATTGGTCAATACTAGCGCTTGCTGCTGATGGGTAAAAATAGGCTCTATACCGCCGCCTTTTAGACCCGCTTGTTCGATAAGCCAGCCGGCTGCCACTTTAGTCATTGCGTCAGGCATTGGGTAGCCAACGATAGCCGGATAAGATGATTGCAGCGTAGCAAATTGATCTTGAGGGACAATAGGATTTTGAAAAAAGCTGCCGCAATTTGGTAATTGCTTCGGGTCAGGCAGCTTTTGCTGACGAATCTCAATGATGGCATGCATTACGTCAGCGGGCGTCGGTTTGGTGCGACCTTGCTGTATCGCATAGTTCTGTGCGACGGTCTGTACATCACCATAGCTTGCCAATATTTTTGTCGCATCAGTATGCAATCTAAAACCCACACGGCTGATTAGCCACGTATTCGGCTGACGTTTAAACATACTGTCACGATAGCCGAAATCGCAGTCGACTGTGGTCAAATCATGCCACGTTTGACTTGGCAGATGGTAAGCACGTACAGACTGTAAACAGTCCTCTAGCTGAACACCATAAGCGCCAATATTTTGTATGGGAGCAGCGCCAGTCAGACCAGGTATGAGGGCAAGGTTTTCGAGTCCATACCAGCCTTGAGCGACTGTATGTACCACCAAGTCGTGCCAGTTTTCACCTGCCATTACCTCGATATCGACATGAGAGTCTGTTTGCGCTGTCACCTTTATACCACGCATTTGTGGTCGTAAGACAATCGCATTGAGCTTTGCTGGTAGTAGCACATTGCTACCACCGGACAAGACAAATAATGGCTTTCTATGCTGAGTATCTTGCTCATAATACGCCATAAACTCATCAAGTTGCACCTCATCCGTTAAGGTAACTACAGAGTCAGCCATACATGCCAAAGCCATGGTATTGCTATGAGACAAATCAGCTACGTCATCAGATAGAGTATGTGGTGCACTGGGTTTAGAGCATAAAGCTGAAGTCATAACATAGCCTATGGGGCAAGTAAACAAAAAGTCATATGGTATTTATTATAAAGGATGCTAGGTATAAAGGTAGCAAAAATATAGCGCCTTATGATTACTATATCTTCCAGCTTTCAATCCAAGCTTGTGCACTTGATTCGATACGCTCGATTACCTCTTCAAAAGCATCGCCATCACCGGTGTATGGGTCTGGCACATCATCACCGCCGTAAGTGGGATCTTCCTCACTAAATAAAGCCAATTTTGCTAATTTTGTATCGGTATTTGTTATACCGTTTTTAATACTCTGCAAGTCTGCTAAATTTTGTGCATCCATCGCCAAGATTAAATCAAAATCGCGAAAGTCATCAGCACTGACTTGGCGCGCGACCAATTTATTGATTTTATAACCGTGGGCTTTGGCATGACGCTGTGCGCGCTCATCAGGTGCATGCCCAATATGCCAATCTCCAGTTCCCGCTGAATCCACCTTCATCGACAGCCCTGCGATCGCTGCTTGCTGACGAAAAATCTCTTCGGCAGTCGGTGACCGGCAGATATTCCCCAAACAGACCAATAATACAGATGACGGAGTAGATGCTTTGATGGGCATATGATGACCTTTTGTCGCAATAAAAAAACATGCTATCAAAATCAACACTAAAAATGTGATTTATAAGCATGCTATAGAGTGTAAGTTAATGAGTGATAGCGTAACGGTTAATACCTTGAATGGCAAGGGCAGAGAGTAAACAATAGGGTCAGCGGTTCATGCATACCCGCTAGCCGTATTATTATTTAAGATGAGGCGATATTATTAATGATCTTACCAACAGAGCTAATCTTGATTGCTCTTAAAACGATGTAAATCACGGCGCTCTTTTTTATTGGGTTTGTTGTCTGGACGGGCAAGGTTGGCAAGTTTACGCTGCTCGGCATAATAGTCACGGCGAGCGATGCTTTCTTCGGTTTCTGAATACAATACTTCAGCTGCTGTTGCGTTACCGCGTTGCGCCGTTAGTGCTTCAACAACGACTGTCTTTTCAGTCATGGCAGTGGCTGATCCTTGACGAATCTGCAATTCATCGCCAACAGTAATCTCTTTACTGGTCTTTGCGCGGCTACCTGCGTAATGTACGCGCCCGCTTTCGATGGCTTCTTTGGCAAGAGTGCGAGTGCGGTAAAAGCGTGCAACCCATAACCATTTATCAAGACGCATACGAATAGCATCAGGATTGCTATGACTGGGCTGATTGTGGTTTTTATTATGCTTACTCATCAAAACCTCATAGATATCAATAACGTAAGATTATAATGGTGGTATTTTTAATAATTAAAAGAGCACTAAGCGATTAACATCGTTTTTGTCATTGAAGTTATTGACAACACTGCTGTTCACAGGGGATGCCGTCATGGTTATTATCCATTTTTGTATTAGGACAGTGCTATAAAATTTAAGTGGCTTCTGTGCATTATGTCATTTGAGAGCAATGCTTTCGGCCACTGATGAATTGATAGTCTACGTTTAGTTTTATTTTAAAAATAACTGATAACCAACATTATCATTAAGCATGGTGCAGTCGTAACCGATATCGAGCAGCGCATCTTGTAGTTGGCGAGAGTTACCCTCAGAGGCTTGTAAACCGACCAATACTCGACCTTCAGCAGCGCCATGATTGCGATAATGAAACAAGGTAATATTAAAATCGTCACCCAATTTTTCTAAAAAGGTCAATAAAGCACCTGGACGTTCTGGGAAAGTGACTTGTAATAACTGCTCATTTTCAACATGAGCATGGCCACCAATCAGATGACGGATATGGGATTTGGCAACATCGTCATCGGTCAAGTCGTGTGCTGTATAGCCATCAGCTACCAATTGCGTACGGATGGTTTGACGCTCTTTGTCACCTTCTTTTAATGCAATCCCGACGAATATCGCCGCAGGTTCCATAGAATCAGGTGATTTCTTGCTATCAGCACGGTAATTAAACTCAGTAATATTACGACCGTGCAGACTACGGCAGAAGTTTAAGAAAGCGCCAGTCTGCTCAGGGATCGTTACGCCAAAGATGGCTTCTTTTTTCTCACCAATCTCAGTACGCTCAGCGATGTAGCGCAAGCGATCAAAATTCATATTAGCACCGCAGATGATGGCGACGCAGTTTTTGCCTTGTAGATTATGAGCCTCGATGTATTTTTTCATGCCAGCAACTGGCAGTGCGCCAGCAGGCTCAACGATACTACGGTTCTCTTCAAAGATATCTTTGACAGCAGCGCAAACTTCATCATTGGTACAAGTGACGACTTCAGGATCGACGACAGGACCGGACTTATCGCTCTTCTGCATACGAACAATATCAAACGGTAATTCTCCGATTTGGGCAACTGCCACACCATCGACGAACAGTCCCACTTGTTCAAGTTTGACTCGCTCATTAGCTTCAAGCGCCGCTTTTAGTGAAGCTGATTGGTCGGCTTCTACAGCAATGACTTTGACATGCGGGGCAACTTCGCCCAAAAACGCAGCGACGCCAGAAATCAGACCACCACCACCAACTGCTACAAAAACGTAATCCATATTGCGCCATTGCTGGGTGAGCTCAAGCCCGATAGTGCCTTGTCCAGCAATCACCAGCTCATCATCATATGGTGGGATAAAAGTCAGACCTTCACGCTCAGCGCGATCAATGGCATAGCGATTGGCTTCATCAAAGCTATCACCGTACAAGTCGACATTACCGCCAAGTGCTCTGACGGCATCTACTTTGATATCAGGAGTAGTGGTTGGCATAACGATAATGTTATTAAGAGCAAGTTTACGAGCAGAATAGGCAACCCCTTGGGCATGGTTGCCCGCCGATGCGCAAATCACGCCACGTGCTTTTTGCTCATCATTTAATTGGCTAATGCGATTATAAGCGCCGCGCAGTTTAAAGGATTTTACCGGTTGCAGGTCTTCACGTTTAAAACGAATGTCATTAGCAAAACGTTGGGTCAGCTTGGGTGCCGCTTCAAGTGGTGTTTGAATAGCAACGTCATAGACGGTGGCTTGCAAGATGGCTCGTACCCAATGTGACAGCATAATGATTCCTAAACTTGTGAATGTATGAATGAAAAAGTGCGATTAATTATAATTAAATAAGCAAGTCGCCAGCAGCGACAAAAAACGCAGAGAATGATAAAAATCAAATGGATTAGCCTATGCTGATTTTAAACATGTTGCAAGACACAATTACAGTTTTTGCGGTGGTTTGGTAGTCGATACTCATCAAATAAAGATAAATTATAACGAGTACGGCTTTTTTTGCTTATTTAGCCAAAAAAAACTTGAGTCATTTCCATATGTCTGTATTATTGGACATATGGAAATGATTGATGCTATGACAAGTTTTGCCGCCCTCTCACAAGAAACCCGCTTAAAGGCATTTCGACTGCTGGTCAGTCACGAGCCTACAGGATTACCTGCGGGTGAAATTGCGCGCCAATTGTCTGTGCCGCACAATACAATGTCAACGCACTTAGCTGTGCTGGCACGAGCAGGATGGGTGATATCAGAGCGTCAGAGCCGGCAGATTATCTATCGTGCTTCTTTATCACATATGCAGACCGTCATTGAGTTTTTATTACAAGATTGCTGCGCTGGACATCCAGAGCTGTGTGCGGCTCTTGTTAATAACTTAAATGGCTGTTCAACCGATAGATAGTCGCGGTGCAATTAATACGTTAGATGATAGTGTTAATAAACAGCGCAAGTGTTAAGTCACTACAAATCAAAACCCGCCCCCATTATACATTCATAAAAAATAGGTGAGATTACGATGACATCTTTGATTTTTCACAACCCAAAATGCGGTACTTCTCGTAATACCTTAGCCATTATGCAAGCGTCAGGGGATAATCCAGAAGTGATTGAATACCTTAAAACACCGCTGAGTCGCGAGTATTTGGTTGAGCTGTTGGCAAAAATGGCTCTCTCTCCACGGGAGCTGTTACGCAGTAAAGAGTCCATTAATGATGAGCTGGGTTTAGATAACCCTGCGGTATCTGATGATGAGATTATCGATGCCATGATTGCCCATCCTATCTTAATCAATCGTCCTATTGTAGTCACAGATAAGGGCGCGGCGTTGTGCCGACCATCGGAGCGAGTGTTTGAGTTACTAGAGAACCCCGTGAGTAGCTTCACTAAGGAAGATGGGGAAGTGATTTATCATGGCAAATAATACAGCAGATTTGAATGTGGTCGATTTGTATAATTTGCCTAATATTGATTCAAGTCTTATTCATCCTATCGATATTGAGTCTTTAATAGGCGCAAATGACCCACGTCATGCGCCAAAAATATTGGTGTTATACGGCTCATTGCGCACGCGTTCCTTTTCAAAGCTAGCAGCCGAGGAGGCAAGTCGTCTATTGCGCTGGTATGGTTGTGAGGTGAAGATGTTTGATCCATCTGGCTTGCCATTACCGGATGCTGTTGATGCAGACCATCCTAAAGTGCAAGAGCTGCGTGAGCTTGCGCAGTGGTCAGAGGGTATGCTGTGGGTCAGTCCCGAACGTCACGGAAGTATGACCAGTATCATGAAAGCGCAAATTGATTGGATCCCGCTGTCATTGGGCGGCGTCCGACCAACCCAAGGCAAGACTTTAGCGATAATGCAAGTCAGCGGAGGTAGTCAAAGCTTTAATACGGTCAATCAGCTGCGTATTCTTGGGCGCTGGATGCGCATGATTACTATCCCAAATCAGTCGTCTATTCCAAAAGCCTTTTTGGAATTTAACGATGATAATCGCATGGATAAATCGCCTCTGTATCTGCGCCTTGTTGATGTTTGTGAGGAGCTGGTAAAGTTTACCTGGCTTACTCGTGGACGCTCAGCCTATCTGACTGATCGCTATTCTGAACGGGTTGAAAGTGCTGAGGAAGTATCAAAGCGTGTCAATCAAAAATCGATTTAATTTTTAATTCTAAATTGACCTAATATCGATTGGATACTTATTCAATAAAATAGGCTAAATCAAGTAGGCTTCATGAAGCCTACTTGAATAAATGTCACTAAGTTTTCTTAAGTAAGTCTGCTTAAGTAAGGTAGTTCATGCTCGCATTGATTATTTTTATCGTTACTTTAGGGCTAGTAATATGGCAACCTAAAGGTTTGGGCATTGGTTGGAGTGCGATGGGCGGGGCGTTGGTCGCCCTAGCTTTTGGTGTGGTGCAATTATCTGATGTCGGTGTCGTGTGGGACATCGTTTGGGATGCTACCTTTACCTTTGTCGCCCTGATTATCATCTCTCTTATCTTAGATAAGGCTGGGTTTTTTGCTTGGGCAGCACTGCATGTAGCGAGATTGGGTAATGGACAAGGGCATCTATTGTTCCCTATGATTGTGATATTAGGCGCTTTTATTTCTGCGTTTTTTGCCAATGATGGGGCGGCATTATTACTGACCCCGATTGTGATTGCGATTTTATTACGGTTAAATTTTTCGCCGCCATCTGCATTGGCATTTATCATAGCGACTGGTTTTATTGCTGATACTGCAAGTTTGCCCTTGGTCACATCTAACCTCGTTAATATCGTTAGTGCTAACTACTTTGATATTGGTTTTGGACGTTATGCTGCGGTTATGGTACCGGTCAATATTGTCTCTGTACTAGCGACGCTAGTGGTGCTATGGATATTTTATGCACGCCACATTCCAACACACTACTCGATGGCGGACCTTAGTGCACCTGAGTCAGCGATCGAAGACACCTTGGTTTTTAAAGCTGCCTTTCCGCTACTGGCTTTGTTGCTTGTCGCTTATTTTGCGACAGAGTCGCTTGGTATTCCTATCTCGCTCGTTACTGGCGCAGCTGCATTACTGCTCATGGCGATTGCAGGGCGATTTTGGCAAGGCGGTCGTGGGGCGGTGATGTCCGTGCCTGAAATTGTCCGTAAAGCACCTTGGCAGATTGTTTTATTTTCTATTGGTATGTACTTGGTTGTTTACGGTTTGGGCAATGCCGGATTAACTGCCTACGGCGCTCAGATCTTGAATTGGTTAGGGCAACAAGGTAATCTAATAGCAACCTTGGGCACAGGATTCCTCTCTGCTATCGTGGCATCTATTATGAATAACATGCCCTCTACCTTGATAGGCGCACTAGCGATTGATAGCGCCCAAGTTCCGACCGCCACTCGTGAGCTTATGATTTATGCCAACGTTATTGGCAATGATTTAGGACCCAAATTTACGCCTATGGGCAGTCTTGCGACTTTACTATGGCTGCATGTATTGGCAGAAAAAGATTATAAAATTAGCTGGAGGCAGTATATGAAGATTGGTTTGATTATTACGCCGCCAGTATTATTAGTCACCTTGTTAGCTTTAGTATTTTGGTTGCCATATCTGTCTTAGTTTTAAAATTTAACGTCATATCTTATTATTAGAGGTGCTATTACGCTGACATCACTCAAAGTCATCGGTTATAATAGCGGCGCATTTTACCTCTTTTACCCTTTACTTTTTTTTAAAGCGATACGTTTATTTTGCCAAGGACTTATGATGAGTGATCAGCAAGCACAAAAGCAAGCCGCCGCCCGCGCCGCCCTACGCTATATCGAAGATGATATGATACTTGGCGTAGGGACAGGAAGTACAGTGAACTGTCTGATTGAGTTATTACCAACAGTAAAGCTGGCTGGCGCAGTTGCAAGCTCGCAGGTGACAGAAGATAGATTGCGCGCACTTGGTATCGAGATTATTGACTTAAATTTTGCCGGTCAGCTTGATGTATATATTGATGGTGCTGATGAAGTAAACGCGCATTTGCAACTGATTAAAGGTGGCGGCGGTGCGCTCACGCGTGAAAAAATCGTTGCTGCTGCATCGAACAAATTTGTTTGTATGGTTGACGCCAGTAAAAGTGTCGAGATACTAGGGCGCGAATTCCCAGTGCCGATAGAGGTGTTGCCACAAGCCCGCTCATATGTGGCGCGCGAGTTGGCCAAAATGGGCGGTGAGCCTGTTTATCGTGAAGACTTTGTCACCGATTATGGCAATGTGATTTTGGATACTTATGATTTAGATGTCAGTAATCCAATAGCACTTGAACAGCAGCTTAATAATATCGTCGGTGTGGTCTGTAATGGTATCTTTGCTGCTAATCAAGCCGATGTGTTGTTAAAAGCCAGCAGTAATGGGGTTGAAGTACTGACTCAATAATCAATAAGCGCTTGTTTATTAGACACTAACTTGGTTATCACATATTAAAAAGGCAGAGCACATAATTTGTGCTCTGCCTTTTTAATATCTATGATTGTATAAATAGCTTTTGAAAAATAGTATCTATATTTTGATTTTGTCTTTTAGCAAAAACTCCATCAAGGCTTTTTGCGCATGTAAGCGGTTTTCAGCTTCATCCCATACCACTGAGCGTGGGTCATCTAACATATCATGAGAGATCTCCTCACCACGATGCGCTGGCAAACAGTGCATAAAGACTACTTCAGAATCGGCTTTATCTAGCAGTGATGGTGTCACTTGATAAGAGGAAAAACGACGCGCACGCGTGTTTTGTTCAGACTCTTGACCCATGCTTGCCCATACATCAGTGACAATTAAGTGAGAGTCTTTTGCCGCTTCTTGTACGTTTTCAACGATACTCACGCAATGTGAGAAGCGTTTCATCAGCTCAGGGTCAGGCTCAAAGCCATAAGGCGCGGCTACTCGTAGCTCAAAGCCAAACTGATTGGCAGCTTGCATGTAGGATGCACACATATTGTTGCCATCACCGACCCAAGTGACAATTTTATTTTCGATACTACCGCGATGCTCGTAGTAAGTTTGCATATCAGCCAACAACTGGCAGGGATGAAATTCATCCGTTAAGGCATTAATGATTGGTACGCTTGAGTATTTTGCAAAGGTTTCGACTTTTTCGTGACCAAAGGTGCGAATCATAATGATATCGACCATGCTAGAGATAACGCGCGCGGAATCCTCAATTGGCTCACCGCGTCCAAGTTGGGTATCATTTGGCGATAAGAAGATAGCGCTACCACCAAACTGTCCCATGCCGGTTTCAAACGAGATGCGTGTACGGGTGGATGACTTCTCAAATATCATACCGAGCGTACGACCAACAAAGGGCTGGTATATCTCGCCTGCATGTTGCATATGACGCAATTCACTGGCGCGTTTGATGAGATTTTCTAGTTCTTGTTTGGTTAAATCAGATAAGGTCAAAAAATGGCGCAAACTCATAGCAATCCTAGCAGTCGAACAAAGTCAATGGAAATGATACGTTATCAGCCGGCAATGATATCGCGTCAATGCGTATACTGGAGTGACAACAAACTTTTAGTATAGCGCAATTACTCTCAATGTAAATGTCCAATTTGCCATGATTTATCAGTCATGCAAAGCTGCATTCGATGAGACATTATCTGACATGGCGATTACATCTGTATACGATTTGGGCGTACGCTTAGACGACATAGTAGCTCATAGCCAATCGTATCAGCATGGGTGGCAACTTCATCAACATGCGGCGCATCACCCCATAGTATGACCTTGCTATTTAAAGCGCTACTCTCTGGTACAGCGCTCACATCGATGACAATCATATCCATTGCGACGCGCCCAATCACTGCACATGAGTAGCGTTGCTGATTTAAGGCGTCAATGACTGAAACATAAGCATCTTCATTGACAACGCGGGGATATCCATCACCATAACCAATACTAACGAGAGCCGTTTTAACATCTTGCTGAGCTATCCAGCGGCTGCCATAACCGATGGCGTCGCCAGCTTGTACGGTCTGCAAGGCAATAATTTGTGCGCTAAATTCCATGGCTGGCTGCAAATTTAGCGTATACGCGCTTTGGTCGATAACAGGCGCACTGCCATATAACATAATGCCTGGACGTACCCAATCATGATGATGCTCTGGGAAATTAACGATACCAGCAGAGTTGCACAACGATCCTTTAATATTGGTACTGACTGTTTGTCGTAAAGTATTTAGCATGTCATTAAAACGCTGAATTTGTATGGCATTTAATGGGTGATCTTGATTGTCGGCATTGGCAAAATGGGTGGTCAAAATCAGCTGATAGCCAGCATCATGCAGAGATTTTGCGGCTGAAATAAGCGTTTGGTTATTAAAACCTAAACGATTCATACCCGTGTTGTACTTTATCCAAACCACTCTAGTGGCACTATCAACAGGTGGTATTTGCTCTAATGCCCAGTCCAATTGCGGCGCATGATGAATCACGCAACTGATATCGTGTTCAATTGCTTGTCGCCATTCATCAACAGTAAAGGCCCCTTCAATAAGACCAATGGTTTTTTCCCAGCCCAATTGCCGTGCTTCTAACGCTTCTCTTAAAGTAGCGACACCGATACCATCTGCTTGCTGTAACGCTGGTAGGACGGCGGCGACGCCATGTCCATAGGCATTGGCTTTTACCATCGCAAGAACCTTAGATTTTGGTGCTAACGCTTTTACTTGACTAAGATTATGAGTAATGGCGGCAGGCTTGATAGTGATTGTGCGCATAATCGTCTTCTTTTTTAGCAAAGTTATGAAGGAATAAATTTATAAAGCCAGTAATTCATCAATTGAGTTGATGAGTCACTGGCCATTTTTACGAGCAATTTTGATGAGTAATTATCTGTCAGTTTTATTATTCGTCGTTCTCAAAACTGACATTTTGATAGTATTCTGGCGTCAAATTGATAAAGCGGGTAAATTGTCCTTCAAAACCCAAACGTATGGTGCCGATAGGGCCGTTACGCTGCTTACCAATAATGATTTCAGCCACACCTTTGTGGTCTGAGTTTTCATTATAAACCTCATCACGATAGATAAACATAATCAAATCGGCATCCTGCTCAATCGCACCAGATTCACGCAGATCCGACATAATAGGACGTTTGTTAGGACGATTTTCTAGACTACGGTTAAGCTGCGACAAGGCGATAACTGGACATTCAAGCTCACGTGCTAGTGCTTTTAAACTTCGAGAAATCTCAGAGATTTCCCCAACACGGTTGCCATCTAGGCCGGGTACTTTCATTAATTGTAGATAATCGACAATGATAGCGCCAAGCTTGCCATCATGATTTTTGGCAATACGGCGGCAGCGTGAACGCAGCTCAGAGGGTGGCAAGGCAGTACTGTCGTCAATATATAGATGCTTTGACTGCAAATGCTGAATGGCGTTCATCATTTTTGCCCATTCATCTTCATTCATTTGCCCTGACCGCAGATGTGTCTGGTTGATTGCGCCCCAAGATGATAGCAAACGCATCACGATAGATTCTGCGGGCATCTCCATCGAAAATACCACTACAGGCAAATCTTCATTAAATAAAATCCCTTCTGCTAAGTTCATCGCAAAGGTGGTTTTACCCATTGATGGACGCGCAGCCACAATGACTAAATCGCCTGCTTGTAAGCCTTGGGTTTTATTATTGAGCTCAACAAATGGGGTTTGTAGTCCAATCATGCCATCTGGATTTGATTTGAGCTCTTGGATTTTATCAATGACATTGGTCAATACGGCAGTAATACCGACAGGTCCACGCTGCTCTGCACGTTTATTATGCTGCTCATTGATGCTAAATATTTTTGCTTCTACGTTATCTAAAATATCGCTGACGGTTTGGTCTTTGGGATTATAGGCTAGGGTCAACATATCATTGCCGGTAGTAATCAGCTGACGTAGTGTCGATAGCTCGCGTACACGCTGGGCGTAAGCCGTCAGGTTAAACAAAGTTGCTGGACTTTGGCTCAAGATATCCGCCAAATAACTGTCACCGCCTGCACTTTTTAGCAGCTTTTGTGCCTCTAACCAATCATGTACCATAACCGTGTCATAAGGCTCATTGACTGCAGCTAAATGCGCAATAGCATCAAAAATATACTGATGTCGCCCAGCATAAAAATCGTCTTTGGTGACGATATCTGCAATCTTATCGTATGCCTCTTCGATACTCATCAAAGACGCCAGCAGCGCCTTTTCAATATCGATATTGTGCGGCGGTGTTTGATTGAGTAAGTCGTCGGTTTTTTCAGTATCTGCCATGAGTGCCTAATATTTCAAAAGTCGGTATAGATGGGTATTGTTGTCAGTATTTATTTTAGTCATGATACAGCAAAGCAAGCGCAATGCACCTCGATGAGAGAAGTACCAAAACGTCATCTCACGCGTGCCAGTAAATGCTACAATCAAAAGCGAAAGTTTAACACATTATGTGATTTTTTCAGCTCAGATAAGTAATTATCTATAAAAATGCCTGCTTCTATGAAATGAAGTTCATGGCATATAACACAGCTTAAAATACGTTCATTTATCATAAAAAATACAATAGAATCAGCTTCTTAATATAATAATAGGATGTTAGTGCTATGCAAGAAAAATTGCCATTATTAATCACGACTGGTGAACCTGCGGGTATTGGTATGGATATCGTACTGCTGCTAGCGGCTGAGGGTAAGTTACAGGATTTTGATCGTCCAGTTTGGGTCACGGCAGATAGCAAGGCAATGCAAAAACGTGCCGATGAGCTCATTGCTGCGGGCATATTAAAAAGCTGCCCACCTTGGAAAACGATCAATGCAAATGAGGCAATTATAGAAGACGATGATTTTTTAAATCAAATGTCCCAGCAGAGTATTAACAGTGGCGCTATTAATAATGATAATGCTTTTATCTTATTAAATATTCCCTGTGCTTCGCCCGTCGCTTGTGGGAAGATTGATATCAATAACTCCGCAATGGTGGTTACGCAGTTGGAAATAGCGCATAAACTGGCAGCCAACAAAACAGTCGCCGCTATCGTCACCGGACCACTACAAAAATCTGCATTGATAGAGGCTGGTATTAAACTGTTAGATGGCACGATGTTTAGTGGGCATACGGAATTTTTTATGCAGCAAAGTGGCTGTGATAAAGTCGTCATGATGCTTGCTAATGAAGCCATGAAAGTGGCACTTGTTACCACGCACTTGGCATTAAAAGATATCCCTGCAGCCATCACTGCCGATAATGTACGCCAAACAGTGCAAATTGTTATCGATGATATGTGTGAGAAATTTGGCTTGAGGCAGTCGCGTATCTTAGTTTGCGGTCTAAATCCGCATGCGGGCGAGGGCGGGCATTTGGGCATTGAGGAGATTGAGATTATCAATCCAGTGCTACAAGAATTTATCAATATTGGGATAGATATATCAGAGGCGATGCCAGCGGATACTTTATTCACGCCGAGACATTTAGCCAACTGCGATGCAGTGATTGCCATGTATCACGACCAAGGGTTGCCTGTACTCAAGTCACATGGCTTTGGTGATACAGTCAATTTGACTTTGGGACTGCCTTATATTCGTACTTCTGTCGATCACGGTACTGCGCTTGATTTAGCGGGACGCGGCGGTGCCAGTGCCACAAGTCTATATCAGGCACTCCTCATGGCAAATGAGATGGCGGATAAATCGCTCATAAATAGACCTCTTGCATAAGCTGGCACCTTAGCGACATTTGTCACGCAGTATTGGGTAATTTTAGTTTGAGCAATACCTATTTATAAATTGCCAAATAGGCTCTACTTAATGTTAGCTAACTAATACTCACTACTTATTGTGCAGTTATATCTTATTGATAATTTATATTGACTAAGGAGAGGTATGAGAAATCTGGGATTAGAAGAATGGAAAAATATTTTTAATATTGGCTTCTTTTTAGTTGTAAGTACAATTGGGATATTGTCTTATCTACAAGCTCGTAAAACACTATTCTCCCCAATAAAAACTGAGATATTCAAGTTGCAGATAGAGGAATTTAAGAAAATCCTAGAGGCATTTAATTATAAGAATCAAAAACAATTTGATGAAGAAACAGGTATTCAAGAAGTATTCAATATAAACGCTTGTAAAATGCACTTGAATTACATCGACTGCTTTTTTAAAGATCAAGTTCAACTATCAGAGGAGTTTAGTCAGAAACTAGAATCTGCTGCTTATGGAACAATTATGAGTAAAGAGAACTTTTTAAAAAATTTCAGGCATATATCTGTTGGTGAGGACGTGGAGGAAGTACCTCGCATAAGTGATCGCAATCCAGTAGAGCCTGCCTTGAAATTAGCAAAATGGCATGAATATGAGCAAGTGGAGATAAATTATACTAAAAAGTATAACGATGCCACAGAAGAGCTTTCTAATCTAGCTTCGTCTCCTTTACTTCCAAAGGAGTTAGTAGAGAAAATCCATAAAATAATAGAGATAAACAGAAGTAATTTAACTCTTATAGGTGACGTTCTTACTGAAGCTGCGAAAAAAATGCCCACTCAATATACAACAATTGATCAGACTGTTAAATTTGATCCAACTTGGATTTGGAACGAATATAATTCTTCTCGTGAAAGTTTAGACCAAAGTGTTAGTGATGTTCTGAGCTACATCAATAAACACCTAAAAATAAACGAAATAATGAAGTAGTCATATAATAAGAGTAGAGGACTTTATCAATGGTTAAGTAATTGTTGAAGCTTAATTACCATCAACTAAATACGCCATAAATAAATTTTCATAATGAGGGTTTATCGGGCAATTGTTTTACCCAAAAGTCAGCTTACTATGAGCTGGCTTCTTTGTTTTTTGCTACCACTTTCGTAGCAAGCACATCATGAAGTACACTCCGAATATTTCAAGTAATCAAACCGCTGATATCATCAGCTTACAGCCGGAGGTTCAAGTCCTCACTAGGGAACCATGCTTATTCCCATAATAGTCGTTATAATAAACGATTTCAGAACAAAATAAGGCACTGTGTCGATTGCGCTAAGGTATGAGTGGTTTATCGATAAAATATCTCAAAAAGACAGTGCATTTATGAGCTGTGTTATAATTCATTGATATATAATCAGCACATTGCTGCCATAGCGCTATAGCCCATTTATCTTTTACCCATTAAGAATTTTTTATGTCAAAAACTACATTTGATGCTCAATCTATTACCAACAGCCTACGTGCTGCCAAACACCAACCGCGTAAACGCTTTGGTCAAAACTTCTTACATGACCGTAGTGTTATCCGTGAGATTGTTGAGAGCATTCGCTTAGAGCGTGATGACAATTTGATTGAGATTGGGCCAGGGATGGGCGCATTAACTGAACCGTTATTAGCTGAAGTAGATGCGATGACCGTGGTCGAGCTAGATCGTGATTTGGCAGATAGCTTGCGTATCCGTATTGGGGCTAATAGTCATCCAAATTTTGAGATTATTAAAAACAATGCCATGCATGTGGATTATCGGGAGCTTTATAGCGATGAGCGCGGCAAATTACGCGTGGTGGGTAATCTACCGTATAACATCTCAACGCCCATACTCTTTCACTTACTCAGCTATGCCGATGTGATTGAAGATATGCACTTTATGCTGCAAAAAGAAGTGGTTGAACGTATCACCGCTGATGTCGGTAGCAAAACCTATGGTCGCCTATCGGTCATTATGCAGTATCACTGCCATACGGATTATTTGCTCACCGTACCACGTGGTGCTTTTAATCCGCCGCCAAAAGTGACCAGTGCCGTATTTCGTCTGACGCCGCACATTATTAAGCCAGTCGTGGCAGAAGATGAAGAATATTTTGCATTGGTAGTGCGCGAAACCTTTAATCATCGCCGTAAAACGTTGCGCGCTATATTCAAAAAATCAACGTTATTGCCGACGTTGAGCGAAGACGATTTTGCAGCTTGCGCCATTGATCCACAAGCCCGTCCTGAAACCTTAAGCGTGAAAGATTTTGTCAATTTGAGCAATCAAGCGCGTAAAGTAGAAGGCTGATTTATCAGTGCTATTCATACCGCAGATATAATTGATTGCTAAGTAGTATCTACAATATCCACAAGAAAGATTGAGAGCTTATGAGTTATCGTCATCAGTATGTCATCGGTGATTTGCAAGGCTGCTATGCTGCGTATCTTCAGTTACTTGAAACATTGGATTTTGATCCAGAACAAGATAAATTATGGTTTGCAGGCGACTTAGTGGCACGTGGCGAGGACTCTTTAAATACCTTGCGTCATGTCAAAGATTTGTGTGAGCAAGGGGCAGCCGCGACCGTACTTGGCAATCATGATATCAATTTGCTAGCCGTATGGCGTGGGGCGACGAAAATTAAGAAAAAAGACAAAACGGCACCGATTTTTGCAGCCGATGATTGTGATGAGTTGCTAGAGTGGCTACGTCATCAGCCATTATTGGTTTATCCTGATAAGCATACGGTGCTGGTGCATGCCGGTATTCCGCCGCATTGGAGTATTGAAGACGCCGAAAAATATGCACATCAGTTAGAGTCGCAGTTGCGCAGTCATTTGAAACAGCTTGATAGATTGTTGCCAAATCTCTATAGCAAGACGGCAGATAATTGGCATGCAGACATTCATGGATTTACGAAAATGCGAGCGATTGCCAATTATTTTACTCGCATGCGCTTATGTCAGCAGGATGGGCTGCTTGAATTTAGCTTTACCTCAGGGCTAGATGAGCGCATGCCAGAGGATTTTTTGCCTTGGTTTGAATGGCAAGTGCCGCGCACGCGTAAGGTATTATTTGGGCATTGGGCCGCACTCAAAGGTGAGATTGATCTGCCTTATGCTCGTGCACTAGATGGTGGCTGTGTTTGGGGCAATCATTTGCTAGCTTATCGCTTAAGTGATGGCAAGACCATCACGTCAAGTGCGCAGTGCTTGCCTATATCTTCTTAATTTTTTAGTGATTCCAAAAACCAATCAAGCCATCAAATTAACCCATTAACTGGGTAGATTTGGTGGCTTTTTTGGTTTAGGTAGTGGCGTTTTGGCGTCGCCTGCAACTTTGTTATCAGCAGTGCTGTCTTGACTAATCGCATCAGATACCGTCTGATTATTCTCATCAAACGCAGCATGCGTTTTACCATATTGAATATCCTGACTATAAGGGACGCTGCTAAGTGCTTCCTCTGTCAGACCATCATCAAGCTCAATGGTTTTATTCATGGCTGGTTTATTGACGGTAATATGAGCTTCGCGGTTGTTTAGTTCAGGACTCAGCTGATGCTCTGCTGATGGATTAGTATAATGTATATCAGTGACCGCCTGCTGTCCTTCTATTTTCTTCTGCAAGGCTTTTGGGAGCACTTTGACATCAGATAAGCGCCTTACCACATAGTTTTTAGGAAGTGGCTGATTGCTATTTTGTGATGCGGTATCATCGAAAATCATCTGACCTTGGCTATCAATACGTGCATACTTCATCGGTTTGTCGCGTGGCCAGAAAAAGTCAGAAGGATGCGTCATTAAGTGGCTGAAGAGTTGCTTAGTTAAGCGACTCCAATCAACGAATTTCACCTCTTTTGAGCGTAAAGCGACAAGAAGTGCCAGTGAGAAACTGACGATCAAGTTGACCATACCGATAAGTAAGACGCCAAAGACAGAAAGCAGCACCACTTGCCACTCTAGCTGATTGGACGACATATTAAATAAGCCATGAGCCAAGTTCGCTGAAGCAAAGGCAATATGGCGAATATCAATTGGTAAGCCAAATAAGAAACCAATCGTTGCAGTACTTCCTAGGAAAACCCCAAAGATAAAGTTGCCCATGATGGCACCAAGATTGGCTTCTATAAAGCCGCCTAAACGTTGTAGCCATGCTTTGGGTAATAAATACTGTAATAGCTTATGACGCTGAATACGGGCGCCTATCTGGTTGTAGACCGCCAAATTATCATAATAGCCAGCAATCAGACCCGATAAGAATAAATACACCCCAGCAATAGCAGCATGTGGCAAAGCTAGTGAGCGAAAAGGGTCGAGATCATGAAGTAGGTGAGCCGCCTTATCGGTATCAATCATCGGCGCGCCAGTATATTGCAACCAAGCAAAAGAGATGATCAAGGCGACTGGTATAGCCATCATAATATTACCCATGATGGCAATGAACTGGGTGCGTAAAATATCGACCACCAATTCAGACAGCTTATTTAACTGATGGGACTTTTTACCCGAGCTGTCTGATATGGTTGAGGCGATAGCTGCCGCTGTCATGGCAGGCTGTTTGGTAGCGACTGTACCATGGACAATATGGATGAAAACAAAGCCCAAACCATAAATCATACTATTGACAAAGGCGCGACCCATTGGTGCGAGAGCCAAGTGGTATGCCAATATCTTAGTCGTCGCCATAAAAGCAATGATAAAGCCACCGATAGAGGCTTTTTTAAACATCTTCTGATAACCGGATTTATCAGTACTAATATAGTGTTCGCCAACGCGGCTGGCGTTTTCAGTGACTTTTCGCGATAGCAGCTTAGTATTATTGTCAATCAAATAGCCAATACTATAACGATGACTGGCAGTCGTAATCAGCGCTTGAATCAACTCAATTATTGCCCGATCGCGCTTATCGTAGTTGTTTGCTACCAGCTCAGTCAATATGCGCATGCGCTGTAAGCTTTGATCTAATCGTAGCATCATGTTGGTTAGGCGAATAGAGATACCGGTTTTGTAAATGCGCTTGCGTATGGTGGCAACGATGTCTTCGCATTGCTCAATCATGACCAATAGAGGCGCTGGATCCACGGCTTTTTCAGGAATAATGTCGGTTAAGGTGTCGAGCTCATGTGCTTCTCGGTACTGATTGACGTACAAGACTGCTTCTTGATTTTGTGCCACAAACGACGCTGAATAATTCAGCATTTGCGGGTAAGATTCCATCAAATCTGGATGCAAGCCAATACCGCTGATACGATACGATAAAATGATAATCGCGTTTAAAATACTGTTTTTTGCCGTCGCGACTAAGTTTAGATGCTGCTCATGGACTTTGAGTAGCCCGACCAGCTCATCCCATTTTTCTTTTTCGATATGGGCAAGCCAGCGCTCATCAGAGCGTTTATCAAATAAATAACCGACCAATTCTACGACAGAATCTTCTTGTGGCAGTAGTGGCAAAAAACGATGACCAATCAAACGGCGCAAACTGTAAAAGAAACCCTGATCTGACATAATGCCAGTGTCGGTATAAAGAGCGATCTGGCGGTATTCGATAATAAGTTTTAAGACAAAACTCGACAGCCCATCGCCATATTCTGGATGCTGACGTAAAACTTCAATAAGATTTTGAATATTCTGATTGGCTAAAGTAGGCTCTTTATCACTTACTCGTAGCTCATCGATTAAGCGCTTAAGTACCGCGGGATCTGGTACATCACTTAAGGCAGTAATCTGTTGTAAAATGTGTTTTATCTCTGACACATCGTATCCCTTATGGTAGTTATTTCAATCATCGTTATTATGTAGTATGTGAAATAAGACATCTTCTTCTTTTAGTGACTGGCTGTAATTATCACTGTTGCGATACATATCTTTATTAATTTACCGCTTGTTAATTTACTACGCCCTCATTTATAAGTTTTAGTATATTTCTATTAAGTTTAAGGCATTTGGTTTTGCGTTATTTTAATCGTAACGGCTCATCAATAGTCAACTATTTTGTTAGCAGGTATTTTGATGATTATTGTGTCAATTTTATGAAGATATTTTTGGCAAAAAAAGGGACAGTAGCGTGACTGTCCCCTTAATCATAGTGCGGCAGGGCTTACTTTATTATAAAAGTAACCAATTAGCTAGCAGGTACGTCAAAGTAATTCAGGTCAAAGTTCATCATCGGATCACTACCAGCTTCAACCATCTGAGCATGGGCATCGATACGTGGCAAGATACGACCAACGAAATAATCAGCAAGCTTGGCTTTATTGGTGTAAAAATCACCTTCTTTGCCATTGGCCGCCTCAACCATCAACGCAAACATATACGAGTAGGCTAGGTAACCAAAGGCATGCATATAATCAACCGCACAACCGTTAATTTCATTCTTACGCTCACCAATATTATTGAGCACCGTTGTGGTTAGTGCTTCAATTGTATCAGCAGCATCTAGCGTCGCTTGCTTGATACCGTGCTCTGCTTGCATATTATTGACGAAATCACGAATTTCACCTAAGAAATGGGTAACGTATTTGCCGTTATTTTTCGCCACTTTACGACCTAGTAAATCAAGTGCTTGAATACCATTGGTACCTTCATAAATCTGGGCGATACGCGTATCACGAACGATTTGCTCCATACCCCATTCGCGTATATAGCCATGACCGCCAAATACTTGCTGACAATCAATGGTGGCTTCTAGTGCTTTGTCGGTCAAGAATGCTTTAGCCACGGGCGTCAATAGTGCAACACGTGCGGCAGCAGCTTGAGCGGCCTGTGGATCAGTACTAAACTTCTCTTCATCAAGGTTTTTGGCAACGTACATCGCAAAGCAACGTGACGCTTCAGTGTTGGCTTTGGCATTTAATAGCATACGGCGTACATCGGCATGATGAATGATGGCATCCGCTGGTTTTTCTGGGCTTTGCAGTTGGGTATCGCTACGACCTTGACCACGGTCATTGGCATATAACGCCGCATTTTGATAAGCAAGCTCAGAACCGCCAAGCCCTTGTAGACCCATGGTGACACGCTCATAGTTCATCATAATGAACATTGATGACAGACCAGTATTTTCTGCACCAACCATCCAGCCTTTGGCGCTATCAAAGTTCATCACACAAGTGGCAGAGGCTTTGATACCCATTTTATGCTCGATAGAGCCGACTGCTAGGGTATTGCGCTCGCCTAAGCTGCCATCTTCATTGACCAAGAATTTCGGTACGACAAATAGTGAGATACCTTTTGAGCCTTCTGGTGCATTCGGTGTTTTTGCCAGTACCAGATGAATGATATTGTCAGTTAGGTCATGCTCACCGCCAGTGATAAAGATTTTGGTACCAGAGATATCATAGCTGCCATCATCATTAGGGATAGCTTTGGTTTTGATGATACCCAAGTCAGTACCAGCATGTGGCTCTGTCAAGCACATGGTGCCAGCCCATTCGCCGTTGTACATTTTCTCTAAGTAAGTTTGCTTTTGCTCTTCAGAGGCAGCCGCGTTTAGGCACAGTGTCGCGCCAACAGTTAGGTTTGGATAAAGGGCAAATGACTGGTTGGCCGTGAAGACCATCTCTTCAGTCAGCATGGTGACCATTTTTGGAAAACCTTGACCACCGTATTCAGAGTTACCGCTTAAGCCAACCCAACCTGATTCTGCATACTGCTTATAAGCCTCTTTAAAACCAGTCGGGGTGGTCACAACGCCATTACCTTCAAAGGTTGCGCCTTCTTCATCACCGCTACGGTTGATAGGCAATAACACGTTTTTTGACAGTTTTGCCATTTCTTCCAAAATCATATCGACGGTTTCCATGTCAACATGAGCAAGGTTTTCGTTATTTTGCCAAAATTCATGGGCTTTAAAAACGTCAGTTAAAATAAAGCGCATGTCGTTAAGAGGGGCATTATAAACAGCCATAAACATTCCTTTGGTTCAAATAAATAAAAGTGAGTTGAACAAATTTATAAGAGATCTTTTGAGTTGGGCTTAATATTCATTATTAAAGTTTAGCAAATTAGCTTGCGCACGGGTGTATTTGTTCGTGAATTATGCGTACACCAAAAGTATGGATTATTTTACTTAAAAAATGACTATGACAGATTTTAAGTGGTAGTAAATAAAATCGGCAACACACCTTGGTATGTTGCCGATAGAAAATACATTATTTAGCGCTACAAAAATGATCGATCAATATTTTTTGGCGTTAATTAAAACGCAAATTGATCAACATCCATGCTCATATACGGCTCAACACCAGTGCTGATACGCTGTACGTGAGTGGTGGTACGTGGCAACAGTTTGGCAAAGTAGAACTGCGCAGTTTTGACTTTCGCATTGTAGAATGCTTGTTCGCTACTACCGTTAGCAAGTTCAGTTTGTGCCACTAATGCCATGCGTGCCCATAAGTAGGCTAGCGTCACATAGCCGCTAAAATACATATAATCGACCGCAGCGCCGCCAACTGCATCTGGGTTTTCAGTGGCTTGCATACCGATGCGTGCAGTCAAATCACCCCATTCTTTTAGATGTTTGGCAAGTGGGCGAATAAACTGACCCATCTCATCGTTTTCTTTGTTTTCTTCACAGAATGTCTGGATGATTTTGACGAAGTTTGCAAGCAGTTTGCCTTGTGAACCCAATACTTTACGACCTAGTAGATCGAGTGCTTGGATTTCAGTGGTACCTTCGTATAAGCAAGCAATGCGCGTATCACGCACGTTTTGCTCCATGCCCCATTCGCTGATAAAGCCATGACCACCATAAACCTGTACGCCATGGTTGGCTGCTTCTAGACCAGTTTCTGTCAAAAATGCTTTAGCAATAGGCGTCAATAATGACAACATTTGGTCAGCAAATTTGAGCGCATCGCCTTCGCCTTTTGCGACAGTATCAGCAAAATGTGAGAGGTAATAGACTAAAGCACGGCCACCTTCAGCAAAGGCTTTTTCAGTCAACAGCATGTTACGAACCGCTGGATGTACAATGATAGGGTCAGCTACTTTTTCAGGGGCTTTAACACCAGATAATGAACGCATCGATAGACGATCTTTGGCATAAGTTAATGAGCCTTGGAACGCATATTCTGCTGCTGTCAAACCTTGAACTGCGGTACCAATACGCGCCACGTTCATAAAGGTAAACATGCACTGTAGACCACGGTTTTCTGGGCCAATTAGATAACCTGTTGCGCCATCAAAATTCATCACGCAAGTGGCTGAAGCTTTGATACCCATTTTGTGTTCGATAGAGCCACAAACGACGTTATTGTTTTCACCTAGGCTGCCATCTTCGTTGACCGTTACCTTAGGAACGATAAACAGTGAGATGCCTTTTGTACCAGCAGGCGCGCCTGGTAGACGAGCCAATACAATGTGAATGATATTATCCGTTAAGTCATGCTCACCAGCTGAAATAAAGATTTTTTGACCAGTGATGCTATAGCTGCCATCTTCTTTAGGCTCGGCTTTGGTACGGATAATACCTAAATCAGAACCTGCATGTGCTTCAGTCAAGCACATGGTGCCTGACCATTCGCCGCTGACCATTTTTTCTAGGTAGGTTTGTTTTTGCTCGTCTGTACCGTGATGCTCGATGGTTTGAATGGCACCATGAGATAAACCAGGGTACATAGAGAATGACCAGTTAGCCGTACCAACCATTTCATTAATGACTGTCGATAATGAAAACGGCATGTTTTGACCGCCGAAGTCTTCTTCAGCAGATAAGGCTGGGAAGCCAAGCTCACAATACGCTTTGTATGCTTCTTTAAAACCCTTTGGCGTGGTGACTTGACCATTGTCAAACTGGCAGCCTTCCGCATCACCACTTTGATTCAATGGTGATAGCTCATTTTCAGCAAAGCTTGCGGCCATCTCAAACAGACTGTCCATTAGCTCACGATCTGCTTCTTGGAACGCTGGTAAGGTTTTATAATGGCTTTCGCTGTCAAGTAACTCATGCATCACGAATTGGATATCACGTAAGGGTGCTTTGTATTGCATAACTTCCTGTCCTTTTTTGGTGTATGACCGACAGCGATGGGATGACTGTTGTAAGTCTGAGTTGCTAGTATCTTGCTGGCATGGAGTGTGTCTGCATTATTAACAAACAACGATACCGATCATATGAAATAACATTGAGAAAAGAATTAAGACCGTATCTGTAAATTCTTGGTAAAAGATAGGCGTTCACTGGAAAATATACAAGTTTGGAGACAATACTGATAAGTCATCAACCTATCTTGCATCCTATGTACAATATAGCCTACACGCTAAGCACGTTTATCGATATGGTAGAGGAACGATATGAGGATGTTTTATACTCGCTCTCTAGTCATTGTTATTTTTGGACAAATGTTGTTGCATTAACATGTTGGTTGTAACTTCAGCAGACATAGGTTTGCCAAACCAATAGCCTTGACCATACTGGCAACCCATCGCTAAGAGCAAATCGCGCTGTTGCTCATTTTCGATACCTTCTGCGATGACCTGCATATCCAGTGCTTCTGCTAATGCCAAAATAGCGTTAACAATGGCACGTTGAGTTTTGTCTGCGGTAATCTTAGAGATGAAACTTTTATCGATTTTAATGAAGTCAAAGGGATATTCTTGCAGATAACTCAAAGAAGCATAGCCGGTACCAAAGTCATCTAAAGCCAAGCAAACCCCTAGCGCTTTTAACGAATTTAGCTGTTCTTTAACATTAGAGTGGCGCTTCATCAAAGAAGATTCTGTCACCTCAATATGTAACTGGTGCGCTGCAATTTGATGCTGTGCCAGTAAATTACTGACCACATCAAAAAATTCTGGATTGCTGAATTCAGCGGCATCGGCATTGATACAGATATGTTGGTCAAAGCCCAAACTTTGCCAAATTTTTAGCTGCTCAGCGATTTGGGTTGCCACTTGAGAGAACAACTCAAGCGATAACTTGTGAGAGATAATAGCATCAATAAAATCAATAGGTTGCAGCAATCCGCGAATAGGATGCTGCCAGCGTACCAAAGCTTCAAAGCCTGAAATATCGCCTGTATCTAGGGCGAATTTGGGTTGATAATAGGCGACAAACTGACCTTCGTTAGTGGCTCTTTTAAGCTCATATTCTAATTGCAAATGATCAGCATTGAGCTCAATAAGGGATTTGTTATACCAACAGACATCGTCGCCACCTTGCTGCTTGACATAATTTAATGCTCTTTCAGCTTTGGTTAATAAGCCAATAAACTCATTATCATTTTCAGGATAGTAACTGACCCCGACAGAGACATGACAATACACCTTGGTATTTGTGGCTCCATTATCACTAATAAAGAAAGGACGCTCACACATTTGCATTAAAATATCTAGTTGATGGCGCACCATATTGGCATCACTACACTCAAACAGTAAAGCAAAATCATCACCGCCAAAATGAGAGAAACAGCGCAAACAACCAAGTTTCAGGTCTTTGATGCGTGTCACAAATTTTTTTATTAAGCTATTGATACCATCGGGACCTAGTAAGCTTGCAAGGCTGCGATAGCGATCAATATTTAAACGTACAATGATAACTTCTTGATAGCTATCCAGTAACAAATCGCTAGTTTGGCTCAAAAATACTTTGCGGTTAGGCAGTTCAGTTAATTGGTCGTAGTTTAACAAGTGTGCGACTTGTTTTTTATTTTTTACCACGGCAGACATATCTCTAACCATACCAACGTAATAAGTAGTATGACCTATTTTTATTTTTCGATAGGTCATATAACAATCTAGAAGCTCTCCGTAGCGATTTGGCATTGAAAAGTCGTTTTCATAAAAACCTTGACTGTCTAAGTGTTCAGCAATATCTACTAGAATAGATCTTTCTTCTTCTGATAAAAATTCAGCCGCGTATATACCAAGTGGACGCCCAAGTAAAAAATCTTCCGTATAACCGATCATGCGCTCATAAGTTGCATTGACCGATAAATAATACAAATTTGCATCCAATATAAAGATAGCATCTTCATATTGTTCACAAAGTTTGACCAATAATTGCTGTTTATCCGCCAGTGGCATTGGTGTAAAAGCAGTCATAAATGAACTCATAAAATAGAGGTAAATCGATAAAGAGAGCTTTTCGTATTGGCAATTAGCGCTGTTTTAATGTAATTAGTGCAGTTTAAAAAGATACAGTGCTACTAGGATAAATTTTTGAAGACTGTGGTGCTCATACGCATAGTACACAGCAAGCGAAATTTGTCTCAGTAAAACGCTATTTCATTTGTATTTCTTATTGTGAACTGACTATATGACGCTTTGTACTGCTACTAAGGATTGACACGTGGCAACAGCGCTTGCAAGGTTGCCAAGGCGACTACTGGGGCAGTTTCTGTTCGTAACACCCTTGTGCCAATTTGCCAAGGCTCAAAACCAACGTCTGCTGCTTGAGCGCATTCGTCAGTACTTAGGCCACCTTCAGGACCAATCAACAATTCAATATAAGGCACTGGTTGCTGTAATACAGTCAGTAGCGAATCAGGCATAGCAGGTTGTCCTGCCGCTGGTACACTAAGCTGTAGACGCAAATCAGCGGGTTGTTGTAATACTTGATAATAAGCATCCTGACTAAGGGTGGTAACCATAGAGCTGATAGTCGCTTCTATCTTCACAGGCGTGGTCGTTGTGATAGGCTTAAGCCAATCGTTAATGGGAATAGGCGCAATAATCAGCGGTGGACGGTTAAGACCGCATTGCTCACACGCGGCAATGGCAACTTGCTGCCAATGTGCCAGTTTTTTTTCAATTTGGGTAGGTTTTAGATTGACTTCACCATGATGACTGCTTAGCAATTGGATGGCAGTGACGCCAAGTTCGGTAGATTTTTGAATGGCATAATCCATCCGTTCGCCACGACTCATTACCAGCCCAATTTTGGTAAATATTGGTGCACTATTATCATTATTTGTGTGAGAAAGCAGGGTCACAGTCGCGTTTTTTTTACTGATGGTCAGTAGCTGTACCTGATATTCACCGCCAAAGCCATCAAACAAAACACCTTGGTCACCAATAGTTGCTCGTAATACACGGCACCAATGATGGACGATACTTTCAGTTAATTCGACGCTGGTACCGATAGGCAAGGTGCTAAGCTGAGGGTAGGTCGCAGCCTTTTCATTGGTAACGTCATTACTAATGTTGCTATTAGTGGCATAAAAGAAACGTCGCAAAATTACTTATTCCTATAATGAGGGTCATGATATTTTTCAATATCTTAGCAGAATATCATTTGAGTGGGTAAAGGGATTGTCAATAATGGAATTCGCATAACTGCAATTCCCATACCAAAAAAGACTGGCGCTCCTAGGAACGCCAGTCATTAAGTAATACATTCGGTAAATATTTAAGCAATCAAGCCTAAGGCTTGGACTAAGCGCTTGTTTGGCTCAACCTTATTCATGCTATAAAAATGCATGGCAGGTACGCCCTCGCTAATTAAACGCTCGCATAAACGGTAGACCACTTCAAAGCCAAACTCGCGAATCGCCTTACTATCATCACCAAAGTCAGCCAACTGCTTACGCACATAACGTGGGATATCGGCGCCACAGCTGTCAGCAAAACGCATCAGATTGCTAGAGTTGGTGATGGGCATAATGCCAGCAACCAATGGCTGTGCTACAGTATCAATACCGCGTTTTTCTAAGCTCTCGCGCAGATACAAGTAGCTATCAGCATTGTAGAAAAACTGGGTAATCGAAGCATTGGCGCCAGCTTGATATTTATTGACCAAGTTGTCGACATCAAGCTTAAAGCTACGCGCTTGTGGATGCATCTCAGGATAGGCGGCTACTTCGATATGGAAATGATCGCCCGAATGCTCACGGATGAACTTGACCAAATCTAATGCAAACGGCAGCTCACCCATGCCTACTTGACCCGAAGGCAAATCGCCACGTAATGCGACCAAGCGTTTGATGCCCAAGCTTTTGTAATGCTCAAGTAACTCGGCAATTTCACTTTTATCATCGCCAATACAAGACATATGCGGTGCAATATCAGTCTCACCGCGCGCGCATAAGGCTTGGACAATATCTAAAGTGCGGCTACGAGTTGAACCACCAGCACCATAGGTCACCGAAAAGTACGCAGGTGACAGCTTATTCAGCTCATCATAAGTGCTGAGGAGCTTTTCGTGTCCTTGCTCGGTTTTGGCTGGGAAAAACTCAAAGGAGAAAGCAGGCTTAGTCACAGTCTGGCTCCTTTTAGTATTTATAAGCGTCAGGCTTAAATGGACCTTCAACAGGTACGCCTAAATACTCAGCTTGTTTTTCAGTCAACTTGGTTAGCGTACCATTAAAGCCAGCAACCATCGCAGCGGCAACTTCTTCGTCTAGCTTTTTCGGTAACACTTTGACGTATAAGTTTTCAGTACGTGTATCAGCTGGCAAGTCAGCAAATTTTTCTTCATACAGATACATTTGCGCCAATACTTGGTTAGCAAATGAGCCGTCCATCACGCGTGATGGATGACCAGTAGCATTACCCAAATTCACCAAACGACCTTCAGCAAGCAAAATCAAGTAATCATTTTCGTCGTCTGAACGGAAGATTTGATGCACTTGTGGCTTAATCTCAACCCAGCGCCAGTTATCACGCATGAATTGGGTGTCGATTTCAGTATCAAAGTGACCGATGTTACAAACGACTGCACCAGGCTTAAGGGCTGCTAGCATATGTCTGTCACACACATGGTAGTTACCAGTCGTGGTAACAATCATGTCGGTATCTTCTAACAGACGCGTGTTGATGTTTTCTGCGCCGCCAGTGTTATCGCCGTTGATATAAGGTGACAATACTTCAAAGCCATCCATACAAGCCTGCATGGCACAGATAGGATCGACTTCTGACACACGTACAATCATACCTTCTTGACGTAAGCTCTGCGTAGAACCTTTACCAACATCACCATAACCGATGACTAAAGCACGGCGACCAGCAAGGAACATGTCAGTTGCACGTTTGATAGCGTCGTTTAAGCTATGACGGCAGCCGTATTTGTTGTCATTTTTAGACTTAGTAACCGCGTCATTAACGTTGATCGCTGGTACTTTAAGCGTACCTTTATTTAGCATTTCAATCAAACGATGCACGCCTGTTGTAGTTTCTTCTGAAATACCATGAATATTATCCAGCAATTCAGCATAATCATTATGAATCAATGCGGTCAAATCACCGCCGTCATCTAAGATTAAGTTAGCATCCCAAAGCTGACCTGATTCTTCACCACCAAGGTGGATTTGTTGACGTAAGCACCACTCGTACTCTTCTTCGGTTTCGCCTTTCCAAGCATAAACAGAGATACCAGCAGCAGCAATCGCCGCGGCAGCATGGTCTTGAGTTGAGAAGATGTTACATGAGGTCCAACGTACTTCAGCACCTAACGCGACTAGTGTCTCGATAAGGACCGCAGTTTGGATGGTCATGTGGATACAGCCAGCGATTTTTGCGCCTTTAAGCGGTTGATCAGCTTCGTAGCGACGACGCAATCCCATAAGGGCAGGCATTTCAGCTTCGGCAAGGGTGATTTCACGGCGGCCGTAATCAGCTAAGCTGATGTCGGCGACTTTATAGTCAGTGAAAGAGGGATTGATCGTATGGGCAGATGGGGTGTTAGACACTGCGTCCATAATATGCTCCTATCAGTGGTTAAGGTATGATAAAAAGAATAATAACGCAGGTGCCGTTGTTATGCTGTCAAAGACTGGAATAACCAGTATCAGACAGTTTACCGAGCCTAACATGACGAATTAATCAGCTTAGTTTGTTTATAGAGCGTAAACGTAACCATCAATTCATATGGTGCAACACCTCTCGGAGGTCGTTATTGTAATTGATGATAGATAATTTGTCACCTATTGGCTGATATAAATGCTGGGTGCTTAAGTTCTAAATTACATTCTTGTACGCATAAAATTTAGTAAATAAACATAAAAAAAGGCCATCGATTGATGACCTTTTCTCATTCAAATGGATACCAGTTCAGTGTGATTCTAAATCACCCTAGAACCAATTATAGGTTAAAGAGCCGAAATAGCTAGTGCCTTCTGTGGCATATTCATTACCGAATTGACTGGCAAGGGTATAATCCTCGTCAGTAATATTATCCACACGCAAGTTAGCGCGAAGTTTAGGCGTAATATAGGCGCTGCCACTTAAATTAAGCAAGGTGTAGCTATCCAGTTTATTATTTTCGGCAGTATTTCTATCATCCGTATGTTTGGCTTCAAGACGAACATCGAAAGTAGGTTGTTGATAACCAACATAAATCATACCGCTGTTTTTAGGACGGTAGGCAAGCTGTTGATTATAGCTGGCGCTATTTGTAGTTTTGTCCTTCGCATCTAAGTAGTCATAACCGAGACCAAATGTAAAGGCATTTATATTCCAGTCTGAGGTCAAACTTAATCCTTTGATTTTCGCTTCACTGATATTTGCCGCATTAGAGATCAGGTCTTCTGCATCGGTGTAATAGCCTGTCAATCGTGACGTTTGAGCCTCATTAGCGTATTCAACGAATACTTCCGTGTTCTCAGTTCTTTCAGGCTTTAGGTTGGGGTTGCTAAAACCAGGCCAGTATAAGTCATTAAACGTGGGTGCACGAAAACCTGTGGCATAGTTGGCACCAATTCGCATGCCAGCCAACGGGCGTATAGCTGCTCCTAAATTGTAGGTGCTCTCCTTACCATACTGCGAGTTGTCATCTATGCGATAGTTTGCTTGCAGGTCGTAATAAGACTCTGACAATTGATAACCAACAAAGGCACTTTTGACCGTTCTGTCGTCAGGGTCATAAGGGGTTTGCACGGCAGGATCAGGATAACCTGAAAAGTCTAAAACATCTGAGGCGTCTAGTTTTTGTGACAACCATTCTGCGCCAACAATTATAGTACCAGGTTGCGCGTTAATACTGGTCTCTAAACGTGCTTGCTCTTGCGTGGTATCGTACTGACTGCCTTCTTGATAATTAATAGAGTTGGCATCATGAGAAGTGGATTTGTCGATACTTTGACCATAGATAAGTTTGCTGACCGTCAAAGGCGTTTTGTATTGAAGATAAGCATTTGCACTGCCGTTCTTTTGATCTGAATAGGCATTTGGAAACGCGTTTCCTGCCGAGTCAATATCAGTGGTGGAGTCGGTATACAATGCACTTATTCCCGCGCTTAACGAGTCTGATAGCTTATGTTGCAATGCCAAGCTGGCATTGGTAGATTTAAAGCCATCATCGTCCGCGTTATAGTCAGCCGAGCTGCTATTGGCAATTGCGTTAAATCCGTCCGTTTCGTTGCGACTGACACCTAAGCTCAATGATGAGGTTTCATTTTTAAGCTGACCTGTTATACCGACTTGGTAGTGATTGTTACTACCATAACCAACGGTCGTAGAAACATTGGATTGTTCTACATTATTGCCCTTGGTAAATATTTGGATGACCCCGCCCATGGCATCAGATCCATAAATACTAGAACCAGAGGCACCGTATAAAATTTCGATGCGATCAATTTGGTCTGCGGATAACAAGTTCAGAGATGGACTGCCTAAAGAGATAGAGCTATATCGTATCCCATCGATAAGCACCAATACTTGCTTACTATCAAAGCCGCGCATATAAAAATTACTGGCTGTACCCATGCCGCCACTTTGGGTAATATTGATACCAGGCTGATTTTTTAGTACATCAGTGACGTTTTGACCTCGATAACGTTGTAGCTCTTCTTGATCAATGACACGAGTCTGAGCAATGACATTGCTGGTTTTAGTCGGTGTACGAGTGGCGGTGACTACAATTTTATCAAGCTCAACTTGTGGTAGCTCGCTATCACTGATGATATTGACATCAGCAGCGGCGTTAGCGCTCATAGCAAATGCGCCAAATGCGCTTAAAAGACACAACCGCAGATAAGTGGTTGAAGATGAACGTGATAAAACCATGTTGAATTCCAAATTAATCAAATAAAGAAGTTACAGAAGTGAAATCTGAGCAGCTAAAAATTACAAAAAGTAATAAATAAAATACATGGCGTTATTATCTATAAAAGCACCTCATTTATAAACCACTTTCACCTAATGTTTATTCATCATAGGATGAATATTATTCACTATTAGCTATCTTTGATTGGTTTAAGCAAGGGACAAGCTATTTATCATTTTTTTGTTCACTAGTGATATTTTTGACCATCATAATTGTTATTATAGATCAGATTTTCCCCGTTTTTCGTTATGCCATTCATAAAGCCATGAGGTTTGTTTTGTTTATTAAACATCGTCTGAATACCACTGCCGTGCCATCTTTATCGATGTCATTGATGAAATTACCATTAATCGTGATAACACTACTCGTTGCTATGGCACTTAGTGTCCTCTCGCAGCCTAGTGCGTTGGCAGCTGAGACGAGCATACTGGGTGTGGGTGGGACTAAGACTGAGGAAGGGGATGGCACATCGATACCTGATTCATTCGGACGCGATACGCCTCGGCATACGGTGCAAGGATTTATTGCAGCATTGGGTGAAAATGATTATTTGCTGGCGAGTAATTACTTAAACCTATCTAAATCCGATAATCCCACAACCATTGTAAGACAGTTCAAGCAAGCCCTCGATGCAGGTGGTCGTTTTCAGGCTGATTTGCAGATTAATAATACGCCAGAAGGCAATTTGACCGATCAGCTACCGCCAAGCCAAGAAAATGTAGGTGTCATCAAAGTCAGTGATGCCAGCATTCCTCTATTACTTGAAAGAGTGGTGTCAAAAGAAGGTGAGCAATATTGGCAGTTTTCTACCGATACACTCAGCTCAATACCAGAGGCGATAGAGAACTATGAGCCGACTTTGGTTTCTCGTTATACCATTGATTCTTTAGAAGGCAAAAAGCTTTTTGGTTATCAGTTGGCTGATTTGGTAGCCGCTTTAATGATGACTATTAGTAGCTTTTTGTTCACCTACATCGCAGTATGGCTACTGTATCATTTATTAGAAATCACTTACCCTCGTGTCCGTGATGTGCCGCTACCATTGCCAGATAAAGTGATATTGCCGCTAGCGGTGGTGATTATGGCGCTGATTTTATCTGAGGTGATGGTTTATGCGGGCGTGTCAGTGACCCTGCGCGAGCCTGTCAACCGTTTCGCTGAGATTGCTTCGTGGGTGGCGATAACGTGGTTGTTATTACGCATTATCGATGCATTATTTACCCGTGCAGTGAACTTAAGCTATAAGAAAAACTATACTGAACGGGTCTCAATTTTGGGGCTACTACGCAAAGTCGTCAAAGCACTGCTATTGATATTTGCAGTCATCGTCACTTTTGGTAACTTGGGCTTTGACTTAACGACGGGTATTGCGGCACTAGGTGTCGGTGGTTTAGCGTTAGCATTAGGTGCGCAAAAGACCATCGAAAACTTAGTCGGTAGTGTGGTAGTAGTGGCAGATTCGCCCGTACGTATCGGTGATTATTGTAAGTTTGGTACCTATGAAGGCACCGTCATCGATATTGGTATTCGCTCATCGCGCGTGCGTACTTTGACTCGCACTATCGTCACAGTACCTAATGGCGATTTTTCATCGATGCAAATTGAAAACTTTACCTCGCGTGATATGTTCCGCTTTTTGCATCAGCTGTATATCAAGCGTACCGCTGATATTGATGTTGTGTTTAAGATGGTCAAGCACTTGGATACGTTTTTGGATGAGCATGAATTAACCAATCAAGAATGGAACCAAGTCAACATCTTAGAGTTGCGTCAAGATTGTTATATTATTCAATTGCAAGCCTATATCAATGCCACTGGTATCATCGAATTCTATGAAAAACAAGATGTGTTATTCGTTGATCTATTAATGCAAGTTAGAAAGTATGATGTAGAGCATGCCCTGCCAACACAGCAGCTGATTGTTAAGCAACCAGAGCTTCAGGCTGAATTAGATCATGAAAGTAAAGAAGGCGAGACGGTTGACAAGAAAGCTGATAAAAAAAATGCTGCTGATGATAAGCCTGAAGCCGTTAATTTAAGCAAAGATGTGAATGCTGTTGATGATGAGCAGACTGCAGATAAACCCAAAGATGGCTTAAAAAAGGATATGATCGGCAATAGATACAAACGCATTCATAAAAATCGTGGTTATAATTTAGCAAAACTAAAGTTCAAGCAGGTTAAAAAGAGTTTTAGATTTCCTAAAGTATGAAGCATTTAGTAAGATAGCCTATTATAAAGGCACTTCTTTTCTATTATTTAGCCAGCCGTAATGTGACCATAGTAGTAAGCTAGCAGCACTCCGATGTGGCGACCAATCTTTGGTCGCCATCTTTAATTGTTTTGGTGTTGGACGTTCTGCTAGACCTAGCAAATCCATCGCTGCGACTTTAATCGCCAAGTCATCGACCGCCAGTACATCAGCTCGTCCTAAAGAGAATAATAAGTACATTTCAGCCGTCCAACAGCCAATACCAATGACGGCAGTGAGTATCTCAAGCACTTCTTTATCACTTATGGTGGTTAATGCTTCAAAGTCGATATCATGTTCAACCAATGAGCGCGTATAACGAATTTTTTGCTTAGATAACCCCTGTGTTCGCAATATATCATCTTCTACCTGAATAATCGTTTGCGGTGAGGTGAGGTTAGCATCAAGCAGTTTTTTCCAAATGCTGGAAGCCGCCGCTACAGATAGCTGTTGACCAACTATCGCTCTCATTAGCTGCTCAAAGCCGCCATTATTACGTCTTAAGTCTGGAGCACCTACTTGCTCATAGATAGGAGCAAATTTTGGTTCAATAGCAATAAGTGCATCGATGTGAAGTTTGAGCTGTTCATTATTTTCAATTGTTTTAACGGTTTCGATGTTTTTAAGACTTTTAACGGTTTTTATTATTTCAGTATTTTGTAGGTCTATGAGAAACTTGTCCTAAATAATTAAATCTACCTACTGAATATAGGTTAAATACAGCTATAAAAAAAGACTGCTTATTTGCAGTCCTTTTTTGTTCTTAAACCAAAGAGCTTACTCGCTATCAGGCTTATTCTTTTTTAATAATACCAATACAGCGCCATTGCCACCATCTTTTGGCGGGGCTGAGCAAAATGCCAACACTTCTGGTAATTGACGTAACCAACCGTTGACGCAAGTTTTTAGAATCGCTTCACTACCTTTACCATGGACGATTTTTACCGATGTTTCATTGTTTTGCTTTGCTTGGCTGAGTAATTGAGTCATTGCTACACGCGCTTCTTCAATAGTGCAACCATGAATATCTACAGCATCATACCAACGCAATTTACCTTGTTTTAGCTGGGTAAAAATTTTGTTTTGTAGGGTAGGGTTTTTATAAGATAAATAGGCTTCACCAGCAACAGGGTTCAATAAAGCCTGCATATCTGATAAACCAGCGCCCAAGTCGCTTGCTTCGCCACCTTGAGCGGCTGCACGTTTAGACAGTGTCGCTGCATCAGGCTTTTTGGCTTTTGCTGCATTGGCAGGTGAACGCACGTTTTTATCGTCGAGTTGATTGACACCATTCATTGCTTGCATGAACAAGACTTTATCATCATCAATATGTTCGCTATCCATCTGTTTGACGGTTTTTTTAACTTGCTTTTGAGTCAATAGCGAGACAGGCTCAGTGGGCTTACCGTCGTCGCCATCAGGTGACACGGTATCACGACCTTTACTCAATTGACCTTTAAGCTCTTTAAGTTGGTCCTGCATTTCTTTTGAAAATAGAGAGTTTGACATAATAATTAATGTATCGTTGGTTAGTGAATAAATGATTAATTGAGTAAGTAATAAAGATAATGACTATTTTCATAGTAGCTTTATCTAAACTATCTCACTTACTTTACGCCTGTGCTGCGACGCTCGCAAGTAAGGATTGTAATGCTTGTCCAGGATGATCGGTTTTCATAAATTGTTCCCCGATTAAAAAGTGCTGAATATTATGGCTTAGCATCATGCGGATATCGTTACTGCTGTGAATGCCACTTTCGGTTACGATGAGCGGTCGTAGCAAGCTATCATTAGGGTTAGCAGAAAATGCATCATCAATAGCAAGCTCGCGTAATAGGGCGTTCTTTAAATCAAGTGTCGTCTGCAAATCCACATCAAAGGTATTTAAGTCACGGTTATTGATACCGTAGATATTGTGCTCTGAATGTGGCAGTTGTAGGGCACGTTCAAGCTCTTCTGCCGTATGCACTTCTATCAACACATCCATACCAAGCTCGATGCTAAGCGCATGTAGCTCTTTCGCCTGTACGTCATCAAGGCACGCCATAATCAGTAATATACAATCTGCACCAAGTAAATATGACTGATAAATCTGATAGACATCAATCATAAAATCTTTACGTAATATCGGCAGATCACAAGCTTCACGTGCTTGGACCAAGTAGCTATCATCACCTTGGAAGTAATCGCGATCTGTCAATACAGACAGACAGCTTGCGCCTGATTGCTCATACTGCTTAGCAAATAAAGCTGGCGCAAAGTTGTGATTGATAATACCTTTAGAAGGTGAGGCTTTTTTTATCTCAGCAATAATACCGATATTAGCGGCGCGCAAGGCACTGGCAAAACCGCGACGAGGTTGTTTATCTGCCGCGACTTTCGCTTGTAAGTCCTCAAGTGATAACAGATTACGAGCAGCAGCAACCTCTTCATGTTTGGTAGCAACAATACGTTGTAATACTGAAGGAATATGTGAGCCAACTGTTTTGTTAGTAGTCATGGCGGTATCCAAATATGGTTAAAGATAAATAGTCTATGATGGCTAGGTTTATGTACTTATAAGTTAAGCATTGGCTGCCAATTGCTGCGTATATTGTGCCAAAGACTCAAGCTTCACTAAAGCCTCGCCATTTTGGATAATTTTTTGTGCTCGGCTCACACCGTTTGGATAGTTGCTCGCAAGTCCTGCAGTATATATCGCTGCGCCTGCATTTAACGCAATCATATCGCGCGCTTTAAGCACTGATCGTTCATGTGTCTCTGTGCCTGACAAAGCGGCACGTATTAGCTCGAGGCTTTGCGCTGGTGAGTCAACATCAAGCCCAATCAAGGTTTGTGAATCAATACCTGCATCCTCTGGCATCATATCATAGACAGAAATTTCACCATCTTTTAATTCAGCCACCGTGGTCGAGGTTGCGAGACTTATTTCATCCAAACCATCTTTTGCACCGACGACCATCACATGGCGCGCGCCTAGATTTTTCATGACCTTTGCTAAAGGTTCACATAATTGCGCGGTAAAGACGCCAATCACCAAATTGGGCGTACCAGCAGGGTTGGTGAGTGGACCTAAAATATTAAAAATCGTTCTAGATTTTAGCTCACGGCGTACTGGATTGGCATAACGCATGGCGCTATGGTGGTTTGGCGCAAATAAAAAGCCAATACCTTGGTCTTCGATACAGGCTTGCGCTTGCTCAGGCGTCAGCGATAGACTGATACCAGCTTGCTCAAGCAAGTCCGAGCTACCAGATTTGCTTGAAACACCGCGGTTACCATGTTTGGCAACTTGTGCACCTGCTGCTGCTGCTACCAACGCTGCCGCTGTAGAGACATTAAATAAGTTGGCACCATCACCACCTGTACCAACGATATCGACCATATAGTCACAGTCTTTTGGGGCGATATTTGACGCTAATGCACGCATAGCACTTGCTGAGGCAGTAATCTCATCGATTGATTCGCCTTTCATACGCAGACCGGTCAAAATAGCACCCATCATGGCATCACTACATCTGCCTTGCATGATGATTAGCATCACTTGATACATCTCATCAAAGGTCAGATCAATGTGTTGAAAAATCCTACCTAATGCGGTGGTTAGTAGCTCATGGATACTGTCATCTGACAACTGATGGATATCTTCTGGCGTACGGGTTACGTTTGAAAGTACATTCTGCAAAGGAGCAGTGGTCATCATATTCTCACTTATTATTATTTTAAATTTTTAGATAATTTCTAGCGGCTAGCCTACCTGTGGCAAGTTATCGGTGTCTATAACAGCCAAATGATGCGCTCGTAAAAAGTTATTAAGCAGCTGATAGCCGGCCTCACTTAAAATAGATTCAGGATGAAACTGTACCCCTTCAATGGCAAAGTCACGGTGACGAATACCCATGATTTCTTCTATACTGCCATCGATATGTTGTGTCCAAGCAGTGACTTCAAAGCCTTCTGGTAAGCTTGATTTATCAATGACCAGTGAATGATAGCGGGTAAACTGTGCAGGATTGGGTAAATCCATAAACACACCCTCTCCATTATGGTAAATAGCGGATAAGCGTCCGTGCATCACTTCGCTTGCTTTGACTATGTTACCGCCAAACGCCTGTCCAATAGCTTGGTGACCCAAGCAGATACCCAGTATTGGTATCATGTGTTTAAAAGTATCAATCAATTCAAGTGAGATGCCGGCGCTATCAGGGGTGCAAGGTCCAGGACCGATAACGATGACGTCAGGCGCAAGCGCTTTTATTTCCTCAATGCTAATCTCATCATTACGACAAACGGTGATGTCCTGCTGCAATTCACCGAAGTACTGTACAATATTATATGTAAAGCTGTCGTAGTTATCGATCATCAGAATCATGAGGGCTTCAACTTATTGAGATGTTTACTGTTGGCATTGATTAATAAATTTGTATGACAGTTTGCTATGTCACTTAATGTTAAAGATTTTATGGCATTATTATATTAACATTATTTTGTCGTCTATCAAATGTGATGATTCTATAGATTGAATGTCGATAGATAAAAGTATGTTTAATCGTTAATGGAACGGCAACTTGGCACCATTACCGCTGCTAAAAAAAGTATATTTTCAAAAAATATTTATAAATGTTCTACTATGGTGCACATGCACTAAATATATTCTTACTGATGCACTATTATGATGCTTATATTATGATATTGAATCATCAATATTCATTGCTAGAAGCAAATGTGAGACAATATTTTTTCTGGAAAATTAGTCTGTATTTTATTTAACTAACTGTATTTGTTAGTAATAAATTAAAAATATGATGACCTAGAGTAATGAAACTAGCTAGGTTGGCATGGCTGTTGCATCTTCCTAGCATACAAGTATCTTGTATTGCCTTGCAGCACAAACTATTTATCAATCGGCGTCTGAAGAGTGCAACATTATTAGCGAGATATTGCTAATATAGCAATTGCATTTGTCTGATTGATAAAAATGTGTCATTAATAATAAAGACAGATACTGGCTATTAGTATGAATAACGAGTAAAAACCGTTATCTTCAACCTCAGCACTGTTTAGTAATACAAAGCCATTACCATAATTTCAGTACCATGATAATCACTAGGGAAACTATCTATGTCAAATAAACTACTTGATCTGATCAAATCATCCAACGCTAAATGGGTTGATTTCCGCTTCACTGATACCCGCGGTAAAGAGCATCATATGAGCTTTCCAGCTCATAGCGTTGATGAAGAATCGATGGAAGATGGCAAAATGTTTGATGGCTCATCGATTGCTGGTTGGAAAGGGATTGAAGCATCAGACATGATTTTGCGTCCTGATCCTGATACGGCGTTTATTGACCCATTCTTTGATGCGGTTACGGTTGTTGTGACTTGTGATATCATTGAGCCATCAACCCTACAAGGTTATGACCGTGATCCACGCTCTATCGCGCGCCGTGCTGAAGAGTATTTAAAATCTACCGGTATTGGTGACACTGCCTATTTTGGTCCTGAGCCTGAATTCTTTGTGTTTGATGAAGTAAAATGGTCTGTGGGCATGTCTGGTGTCAGTCATGAAATCGTCGCTGAAGAAGCCGCTTGGTCAACTAATAAAGACTACGAGTGGGGCAACATGGGTCATCGCCCACGTGTCAAAGGCGGTTATGTACCAGTGCCACCGGTTGATAGCGCACAAGATATGCGTACTGTCATGTGTGATCGCATTGAAGATATGATTGGTGAAGGTTGTATCGAAGTCCATCACCATGAAGTTGCGCCTTGTCAGTTGGAGATTGGCGTTGCTTTTAACACCCTAGTACGCAAAGCAGATGAAGTGCAAAAACTCAAATATGCCGTACATAACGTTGCTCATCAGTTTGGAAAAACAGCAACCTTTATGCCAAAGCCTATCGTTGGTGATAATGGTTCTGGTATGCACGTCCATATCTCAATCTCAAAAGATGGTGTCAATACTTTCTCTGGTGATGAATATGCGGGCTTGTCTGAAACGGCATTGTATTTTGTCGGTGGTATCATTAAACACGCTCGTGCACTTAATGCGATTACCAATCCATCAACCAACAGCTATAAGCGCCTTGTGCCACATTATGAAGCGCCTATCAAGCTTGCGTACTCAGCATCTAACCGTTCAGCGTCTATCCGTATTCCGCACGTTAGTAGCCCAAAAGCAGTGCGTGTTGAAGCACGTTTCCCTGATCCAGCAGCCAACCCATATCTAGCGTTTGCGGCGTTGTTGATGGCTGGTATTGACGGTATTCAAAACAAAATGCATCCAGGTGAAGCGGCTGATAAAAATTTATATGATTTGCCACCAGAAGAAGAAGCACTAATCCCAACGGTCGCTGAAAACTTAGAAGTGGCGCTACAAGCACTAAAAGATGATCATGAGTTCTTATTAAAAGGCGATGTATTTACCAAAGAGATGTTAGAGGCTTATATTGCTCTAAAACAAGAAGAAGCACAGCGCGTCAACATTACTGTACATCCAGTAGAATTTGACTTATATTACAGCTGCTAATTTGTCGTTAAAAATTTAAAAGCTCAATAAAAAACCAGTTAAGTAGATCTTAGCTGGTTTTTTTTGCTCTTGAATATCTATGTTGACTGAGCTGACAAAATTTCTGTGCAGAGGATACTGCTTTAATATGAAAAGTAACGCATAATAGTTTCATCTATATAATAATAAGTATCTATTAGGCTGACTGACTATGACTCTATTATCAAAAAGTAATCTTTTGAATAAAAGTGTGACTTTAAGCCTGCTGACGGGTTTTATAGTTAGCACGGCTAGTCTTTGGATGCCTGTTGCAAATGCCGCTGCTATTTATAAAGTCATTGATGAAAAAACGGGTCAAGTCACCTTTACCGATCGCCCGCAGAACTACGAAAATAAACCGGGCAAGAAAATTAGTGAAACTTCTGTTATAACGGACACTCACTCTACGTCCAATAATGCTACTAATAACAGCACCGCAGTAGATAGTAATCCTATTGCACCTGCTAAGCCAATGGTCACTAGCAATGCAACACCGCCAGCGATGGCAAGTGCTTCAAGCGCAATTCAAGCACCACGCGTCAGTTATCAATTAACGATGATTGAGCCTAGCGAAGAGCGCGCCTATCGTCGTCCGGCGCAAAGTATCGTGGTCACTCTACAAATTAAACCTGCACTACAAGTAGGAGATAGTGTGAGTATTACGCTTGATGGTAATGAGGTAGCCCAAGGTTTAAGTGCCTCAATTTCTACGGTTGATATCCTACCGGGCTCTCATGTTATTCATGCTATGATTAAAAACGCGAAAGGGCAGACGTTAAAGCAAATATCACGAACTGTTTATGTGATTCAAAATACGCAGACATTGCAAAATAATAAAAAAATTGCTGAGCAGCTTTTGGCTTATCAGCGCTTGCCTTGGCATCAAAAGGTGTTGTTAAAACTGCGTCAAGATGGCAAACAGCCTAATATGCAAACCTTTAATAAACCACAAGTAGACACACCTATGACTCTTGAGCAACCAGCTATAAATTAGCCTATGATGAATAATGTTATCTAAAAAATAAAGGCAATCACTGATATCAGCGATTGCCTTTATTCATACTCATCTTTTCATATAACTTTGACTGTATTTTATTTAGTCAACTCAATCGTACCATTGGCAGTGACTGAGATGGTGCTGTTACCAGATTCAAAGTTTTGGCTTGGTACAGACGCATCAGCACTCTCAGCTTTCATACTCATTGCATTATACATCGGGCGCGGATAATTGCTACCAGTGTTTAGATTGACATTGACGACACGATAGCCGCGTGCATCCCAAGCACGGGTCATATTTTTAGCTTGCTGCTGAAAGGCGCGAGAAGCTTCGGTCATTAGTTTTTGCTCTAGTGCATTCTTTTTGATATCTGAAACACCAAAGCTAAGATTTTCCATCACTAAGGTTTCTTGTAAATCAGCAATCAGCTGGCTAGTTGCGGTAAAATCCGTACTTTTTAGGTCTATATTTGCCTGTCCTGTCCAGCCAATGATTTTATTGCTTTTATCATAGCGTGGGTAGGTACGCTGTTGCCCTGTACTGACAGTGACAGTTGGGTAGCGTTTAGCGATTTTCAAAGCATTATTAATCGAAGTGTTTAATGTGGTTGCTAATGCTTTTGCATCGGTTGCCTGTGCTTTTTTATATAAGCTAGCAGTGACTTCATCGTTTTGAATCTCTTCTTTTACTTCTGCCTGAAAAGTAAGTTGGTCGTAGCCAGTTGGTGCTGCATGAGCGCTTCCCATCATCGCTGTTAATAAAAGCGCTGTACCAGTGCTGAGAGCAGCTTTACTAGTTAATATGTTTTTCATCATAATCTCCTGAATGATGTAATTGTGTTTGAAGAAGTTAATTTGAAAGCCATAAAAATGCATTTTATTTATTTGGCATTTTTTATAGCATTTAAGCTTCTTAGCTAAAATAGCAAAATTTAAAAGTATCGCTGTGAGAATTTTGTCACTTAAGTTACAGGCGCATATAGTATAAAAAGCGAACAGTTTTACGATTGGGGTTGTAATAATGAAAAATTCTTGTATAATCTGCAGCTGGTGGCCCCATTGGTAGCCTCGCAACATTGTTCTATGAATCCCGCCAGGACCGGAAGGTAGCAACGGTAATAGTTATAATGTGTGCCGAGGATGTGCTTTTGGGGTCGCTTTTTTTTGCCAAAAATTTGATAATAAAATATAAATAAGCCAAAATATTGAATACTGATAATAAGCCCTTCATTATAAAGGGCTTTTTTTTCACCTGTCTTTTGTCTTATTTTGAACTTTTAGTAAACTATATAAGTTAAAATACAATACAGTAACTTTTATTAACAATAAGGTTAATACAAAGCGTATTGGAGTCTGACGATGAAAGTGTTTGTTTGGTCATTCATTGTAGTGGTTGTATTAGTAATGATTTTTGGTACATCAATATTCAATAAGTTGGTACGCGCCCGTAATCAAGCAAAAAATGGTTTTGCGCAGATAGATGTACAGCTAAAACGTCGTCATGATTTGATTCCAAACCTAGTCGAAACTACAAGACGTTACTTGTCTCACGAGGAAGAGACGCTGATACGCGTTATTAGTGCGCGCAACCATGCTCAGAGTCTGCAGGATTCTAGCAAGCATCAGCCAGACTCGCTTGAACACATGGCGCTATTTGCCAAGGCTGAGAGTATGTTGTCCAAAGCATTAGGACAGTTCTCAGCTGTCGTGGAAGCGTATCCTGAGCTAAAAGCTGACAGCATGATTAAAGAGTTAATGGATGAGCTGACCAATACTGAGAACCGCATTGGCTTTGCCCGTCAGCACTATAATGACAGCGTCATGTTCTACAACAATGACCGCGAGGTATTTCCCAATAATCTGATTAGCACGACTTTTAGTTTTCGTCCTCTCAGTCCATTGGTCTTTGAAGATAGAAAAGCGATTGCACAAGCACCTGTCGTCAATATAGGCTGATGTTTCATTACGTTCGTATGCTTAAATGCGTTTAGCTATTTTTAAGTCAGGCAACTAGATGGATTTTTTTGGTGAACAGCGCACCCGTACTCAGCGAAGTCTGTTGCTCTATGGGCTATTTTTTCTCATTGTCTTTGCACATCTGGCAGTAGCGCTGGGTATCATGGCGCTGCTGCTGACGATATTTACTGGTGGCATTGATCATTGGGTGTTGATACTGGTTGTGGTCTGGATAATCGGTAGCTTTGTCATTGGCAGTTTTTTAGAGTACAGACGTTTAGAAGCGGGTGGTCGCGCTATTGCTCAGCGTGTGGGCGGGGTTCGGCTATTTATTGACCATAGCCAAGATGCGTGGGAGCATAGTCAAGGGGTTGCCCATCAGCATGAGCCTGCACCAAAGGTTCGCTTCAGTGCACGCCAAATTGCGGTACGTGATGAGCGTGATTTCCCGCCTGTTTATCGTCGCTATTATGAGATTGCCCAGCAGCTAGCGATTGCTTCAGGTTTTAGTATGCCAATATTATATGTGTTGCCTAACGAGCAAGGCATCAATGGATTCGTTGCTGGTCGTCATAGTCAAGATATGGCGCTTGTAGTTACCCAAGGCGCGCTTGATAAATTGTCTGATGAGGGGCTATATGGTCTGATAGGGCACGAATATGGTCATCTATTACATGGTGATGCCAAGTTTAATCTACAACTAATGGTTGTGCTGGCAGGCTTACAATTACTCTATGACTGGAGTGATCCAATTTCCAATCATCGTTCCCTTGATACTGATATCACTTCCCATCAGTCTCTATCACAGAGACAAGTTGATCATTTTGCACGCAGTACAGAGGCGCAAACCGCCCGTTTTACCACTCATAGTGAGTGGGTCACTTACTGGCAGCAGCAATCACAACAACAGCAGTCCTCAGCCAAGCGTCAGTCGAAATGGTTGCAAAATAGACCTGTAATAGATCGACAAGCACCGCGTAATATCTGGACATTACTAATACATGGGTTGAGCTTCTCTAGCATGGCAAGTGCCCAACTAATCAAGCACAGCTTTAACCGCGAGCGTGAATTGCTAGCCGATGCGACCAGCATACAGCTCACACGCTCGCCAGCAATTATGAAAACCTTGCAAGCCATTCATCAAGATTCCTTGGGTTCGCGCTTGACAGGTATCGCCGATATTAACGGACTTAGTCATTTTTTCTTTGCCAGTAGCGGCGCGGACCTAGGCGATGTCTCATGGTTTGCCACTCATCCAAGTTTGAGTGAGCGTATGAGCGCCATTAATGCCAATACTTATCACGACTTTGCCATACAAGTTGCCAAAGAAAAACGTATTAATCAGAAGAAAGTACAAGAAGTTTATGAGCAGCGCCGGCTGGGTGATTGGGGAGTAATAACAGCAAATAGCCTAAAAAGAAGAAATAATAGCCTAAGTAAAGAATCGCCAGAAAAAATCATACTTCAATCTCAGCCATCACCTAGTATTTATAAGAACAATGATACAGAGATAAGTAGTGAGTTAGACACGGACTCAGGTCTTGATTTTTCTGTAGAGAAGGATGTGATAGTTGATGGGCGTTTAAAAGTTGAAGCAATCTCTATTGGTACACGTCAGCTGATAAGGCCATGGCAAGCAAAGCATGATAGCGACCTGCTGGCAAAAAATTTAATCAGTACTGCTGATATAAACAAGGTGTCATTGCCACAATATGTGCTTAATCACAGTTACCATCCGCGGGGTGCGCAGGCTTTGATTGAGGCAGTGATGTTATGCCATCAAGGTTGCATATTGTCTACAATTGCCACTTATGATTTATCAGATATCTGGAGTGGTATTCCTAAAGACAGGGTAGTGACTACGACCGATAGTAGCACTAGCTCTACGTCTAATGTAAAACCTCGAATTGATACAATGAGCGATCAGAAAATATTGCCGCATACCATAGACCAGCAGTTACTAGAAATGGTTGCTGGTATTGATCGGCGGTTAGATAGTGCTTTGATAATATTTGCTATAAAGCAACTATCCCAACATAATTTATCTAAAAGCGTGATAAATGAATTACGCCTAAAAAGTGAAAGTAGCTATAGTCACCAAAGCCATCTATATTATAGACAGCAAACAAAATCTCGTACCATGCTGATGCGCTATCAGCAAGGCATCATTCAGCTGTTTAAAAGTCAATTAATCGTCGATTTGAGCAGAAATTTTGCTGATAATATAGCCAACGATGATAGTTATATTGATAAGCCTAAACCAGTATTCAAGCGCTCAGAGAATACAGTCTCTCGGTCACCATCAATTTTGTCATTATGGCAGGCGCTGCACTTACAGCAACTACTGCCTATACTGTCTGGTGTTTTAAACCATAATTTATCAAGCGCCAATGAATCATGGAAACTGGAATTACGAGCTGGTTTAGATGATATTTATGCCCAGCTTGATCCATCAGGTCAGGTTTTTAACAGCCTTGGCAACGCTGAAAAAACAATATTAACGCTACTGGCCTACCGATTATCAAAAGATGTCAAAGGTCAGGTAGCATCAGCTCTGAGGGATAGAAGTTTTAGTGTGTCCAATTATGTTGTATATGTACGCCGTCATGCACGTCTGATTGATATTGATTTAACAGCAGTGAGCGATGCAAATTTGCAATGGCTACTATTGACTGCACAAAATTTAAATAGTGTGCAATTATTGGCATTGATAGAAGCAGTGCCTGTTTTTATATCATCAAGCATAGACAGTGAAAAGGCTGGTGATAATTATCAAGACAGGCAGCAGAGTGATGGTCAAATAGAGTATAATAGCGCTATAAAAAACAGCCATATTGATGATGTCATTACTGATAATCTATATATAGTTAGCAATTATCGTCAATGGCTAAGTACATTGCATACAGTGATGTTACACGATACGATAGTCAGCCAAGATGAATATGATTGCTTAACGATACTGGCAGAGCACTGGCTTGGTGTTAGACAGCTTTTTTAGGTAGATTAGACGATTTTATAGTTAATGCGTCAAGTAATGGTTAGCATCGTTTTTGACAGTAAAAGCCTGTAAACCCATTTTATATAAGTAGGATAGTAGAGTCGCATGAGTGATATCCAAGACCCGCAGCTGGTATTACAGCACCGTGTACAGCAGCGTCAGATTTTAGCGATGATGGGTATCAATCAGTGGGTGCAGCCAAGCTCAGAAACTTTTAATATCAGTGATATTGCAGCATCTACTGTCATGCCTAGTATGGTTCAGTCTGATTCTACTACTAGCAATGTCAAGACACAGCCAAATAATGAACAGCCAGTTGTCAGCATCGTAAATCCAGATGAAGAAAACGTTAAAATATTAGATAGCAGTGCTGACCATGATGTCTCTGCTTATCCATATAATGAAGCGGGAACTGACGACCTCCAAGATATAAGCGCGCATATCTTTAACAAGCAAAGCCCAGTTACTTATAGTTTTGATGCAGTCAGCCCTGATACCGCAGTTGGTTCTAAGGTAGATTCGGTCGTTCAACAAGACGTTGCCCTGTTTGATGAGCAGGTATTTTCTAATGACAGTCATTATGACCATACCCTTAAGGTAGCACCGTTCGACTTACAAGGTGGTCGTTATGGCGATTGGGTAATCATTGCTGATATTCAAGCGCTTAATAATGACAGCCAAAAACTGTGGCAAAATATCACACAAGCGCTATCAATCTCTTGTGAGACAACATCATTCCCTATCTGTGAAGGCATGGATACGGCTGAGCTTGCCAATGCCAGTTTTGCTGGACATGTCTTTAAAATTGGACGCTGCGAAGAAGAAATAAAGGTATTGGCGTTGACTGCGTTACCTGAAGGGCTTGAGCATCCCGATTTGACTGCTGCACCGACGTTAGATGAAATGCTTACTGATAGTCGCTTGAAGCGCACGCTTTGGGAGATGATTTCTGGTTCGGCTGATTAACAGTGAAAGTTTTGATTATTTTTTATAAGCAACATAGTCGTTAGCCAATAAAATAAAAACGTAAAAAGTATTTCAATGGTTAACTTTTAAATCCCATAAGTTTTAAATCCCAACTAACAACGATGATTTTATCATATTTAGGATAATGATTATGACTACCAAAGCCGCTCCTAACCGTGTACCTAATTTTTCAGCAGGACCTGCTACTATACCGACCGCCGTGTTATCACGTGCTCAAGAAGAGTTGCTAGACTGGCAAGGACGCGGCGTATCGGTGATGGAAATCAGCCATCGTAGTAAAGAATACATCGCGATTACTGAAAAAGCTGAAGCCAAACTGCGCTCATTGATGGATATTCCAGACAATTATAAAGTGCTGTTTTTGCAAGGTGGTGCCAGCTTACAGTTTTCAGCCATTCCATTAAATCTGTTAAATGGTGGACGCGGTGACTACCTCACTACTGGTGCTTGGTCAGGAAAAGCCATTAAAGAAGCGCAACGTTATGCTAATTTAGGCCTTGGTGAAGTTAATCTGGTGGCAACAGGCAAAGACAGTAACTTTACCGACGTGCCAGACCAAAGTGACTGGAACCTGAGCGAAGATGCGGCGTATTTCCACTACTGTGCCAATGAGACCATTCATGGTTTGCAAGTATTTGAGCCACCGAAAGTTGATGCGCCTATTATCGTTGATATGTCATCTTGCATTTTGTCACAACCGATTGATGTGTCTAAATTTGGGATGATTTATGCTGGTGCGCAAAAGAATATTGGTCCAGCAGGGCTAATTATTGTCATCATTCGCGAAGACTTATTAGGGCAGGCAAGTGAGTGGTGCCCGTTACTCATGAACTATGAACACCAAGCCGAAAAAGAATCTATGTCGAACACGCCAGCGACGTACTCTTGGTACTTGGCAGGGCTGGTCTTTGATTGGTTAGAAGAGCAAGGCGGCGTTGCTGCTATCGGAAAAATCAATCAACAAAAAGCGAATTTGCTCTATAAAACGATTGATGATAGTCGCTTTTATAGCAATCCAGTCGACACTAAGTATCGTTCTATCATGAACGTCCCGTTTACATTGGCTGACAGCAGTCTTGATAAAGTATTTTTAGAAGAGTCAGAAGCCGCAGGTTTACTGCATCTAAAAGGTCACCGCGATGTTGGCGGTATGCGTGCTAGCATCTACAATGCGGTGTCGCTAGACTGGGTACAGCAGCTGGTCGACTTTATGATTGCGTTTGAAAAGAAGCACGCCTAAGTCAGTACAGTTTTTGGAAAAAAGACGCACTTTTATGAGTTGCGTCTTTTTTTATGAGCATTGATGCTTATCATTGGTGAATAATGTGTCATAGAGTCACTTTCACGCTGCAAACCATTAGGTTAAAAAATCTAAGTTTGTTATGATAAAATTTTGTGGCACTTACTGCTTTCAATTATTTTGCAGCACTTTAGTCAATTATCACCATATTCATTGGGCTAGCACAGGGGTTTGTTATAACTTTATTATGATAAAAAATACCATGCTAAAAACTGTCCTATTAGTGACCATGGCGAGCTGGATACCAGCCAGTATCGCGGTGCCGATCACTACTACTGCGCTTGGTCATAATAGTCCTACTGAATATATCGACGCCCCATTTATGCCGTATGCCAATCCAAATGCGCCCACCGGTGGCACGTTGTCGCTTGATGCGCGCGGTACTTTTAATGCGGCTAATAAATGGATGACGACGGGGGTAGCAATGGCTGGCACCGACTATCTATATGATACCTTGATGACTGGCTCATTAAATGAAGCTTTTACCATGTATCCGCAGCTGGCAAGTAAGGTCACTTATGACCCTGATGATACCAGCTGGATTATTTATCATATCAATCCTGCCGCACGCTTTTGGGATGGATCATTGGTGACCAGTCATGATGTAAAAGCCACTTACGACGCGATACTGAACAAAGGGCCGATGTATATTCGCAGCTATTTGGGGGATATTAAAGACATTCAGATTATTAATAAACAGCAAGTAAAATTTGTTTTTGCCTCTGATAAAAATAAAGAGATTTTATTAACGGTTGGTCAATTTCCTATTTTTGCCAAGTCTTCTATCGATGCTGATTTTGAAAAAATTAGCCTAACGCCATTGATGGGTAGCGGTCCTTACAAATTAGGGCGTGTTGATGCGGGACGGGCGGTCAGTTATGTGCGTGATCCCAATTATTGGGGTCGTGATTTGATGGTCAATCGTGGTCGTTATAATTTTGATATGATTAAGTTTGTCTACTATCAGAGTGATGAGATTGCTTTTGAAGGTTTTAAATCGGGTCAATATCGTTTTCGCCCAGAGAATAAAGCGTCTAACTGGGCAACGGGTTATAATTTCCCCGCGGTAAAAGCAGGTCTTATTAATAAAGAGTCAATAAGCAGTCAAAATCCAGTGCCGATGCAAGCACTTGTCATGAATATGCGTCGGCCCATCTTTCAAGATATTCGTGTCCGTCAAGCATTAACTGCAGCTTATGATTTCGAATGGATGAATAAAACCTTATTTCATGGGCAGTATGAGCGTTTGCAAAGCTTCTTTCATGGCTCAGAGCTTGCCGCCACTGGCACGCCGACAGATGCAGAGATGCAGGTGCTAAGTCCATTATTATCTAAACTTGAGCCAATGCAGCGCAAAGCAGTATTAATGGAGTGGCAGCTGCCAACCAGTGACGGTAGTGGCTTTAATCGCGAAGGGTTGTTAAAAGCGCGGCAGCTGTTGCTAGATGCTGGATTTTATTATGAAGATATGAAGCTGTATCAGCCGGATGGCAAGCTTGCTCAGATTGAAATTCTAATGACAGGCGAAACCATGGGTCGAGTGTTGTTGCCTTATATTCGTAATCTAAAACGTTTAGGCTTTGATGTGACGCTACGCCAAGTGGATGGTGCACAATATTATGAGCGTGTGCGTCGTTTTGATTATGACATGGTAGTCGATGTATTCGCCCAGAGCTTATCGCCTGGTGCTGAGCAAGCGGCATTTTGGGGCAGTGCGGCGGCTGATGAGCCTGGTAATCATAATACGGCTGGCATAAAAAATACCGCTATCGATACAGTAACAGCGTTGCTTGCCAATGCTAAAAACCGTGACGAGATTGTACTCTATACTCAGGTACTCGATCGCCTGCTGCGTGCAGGTCACTATTTGGTGCCATTGTATGGTAAGTCTAGTACCAATGTCGCGTATTGGAATCAATACCGTCATACTGAAGAGCTGCCATCTAATGCCATCGGTATTGATTACTGGTGGACGGATAAAAAGGCAGAAGCACGCGTTAATCAATATTTAAAACAGTAAGTGACAGTGACATTAAAAGTAATTTGAAAGAATTTAATAGACATTGGCAATAAAGATAACCACTGGTAAGGATTTAGTATGAGTATTCGTATTCACCCAATTAAAGCGTTCAATGACAACTATATTTGGACATTAATCAATGAGAGTAACAAGCAAGCCATTGTTATTGATCCGGGTCAAGCGGCACCAGTCGTTGCTTATTTAGAGGAAAATGGATTAGAGCTGACGTCTATCTGGACGACTCACCATCATCATGACCATATCGGCGGCGTTGCAGAGTTACAAGAGTCGTATCCGATGACGCATTTAGTTGCGCATACTGAGCATAATGTCGATGAAGATCAGACCATCAAAGATGGCAGTACAGTAAGCGCGTGGGGCTGCTCTGCGCAGGTATGGGATGTGTCCGGTCATACCGCCAGCCATATGGCTTATATATTAGATATCGATGGCCTTAAGCACTGCTTCTGTGGCGATACCTTATTTAGTGCTGGATGCGGACGCGTGTTTACAGGAACGATTGAGCAGTTGCATGACAGCTTTAAGCGTCTAAATGGACTGCCAGCTGAGACACTGTTATATCCTGCACATGAATATACTGCTAGCAATCTACGTTTTGGGCTATCTATTGAGCCTGATAATGAAGCGATGCAGCAAGCTTTGGCACAAGCAGAAGACAAAACCGCACAAGGCATTCCGACGCTCCCCGTTACTTTAGAACATGAACGTGCGATCAATGTATTTTTACGCACGCAAGAGCCGAGTGTGATTGCAGGTGTAAAGGCTCAGTTTAATATCGATGATGATAAATCTTTGACTGTATTTGCAGCTCTACGTGAGCTTAAAAATAACTTTTAAATTCTAATCAATGCTTCGACTGACGCTTTGATAGTTATTAGCTGCGTATTCTTTCTATTGCCATATTTCTTACTATTAGGAAGCCGCCATTATGGGTCGTTATATCTTAAAAAGGTTGTTATTGATATTACCGACGCTATTTTTGATATTGCTGGCGAATTTTGTCATTGTACAAGCAGCGCCCGGCGGTCCTGTTGAGCAGCAATTTGCCATGATTGAGCAAGGTGCAAAGGACAATGCCTTGGGTGGTAATATTGGTGCGGGTAGTTCAGGTAATAATAGTACGTATCAAGGCACGCGCGGCCTATCAGAAGAGATGGTGGCGGCGATTAATGCACAATATGGCTTCGATAAATCCGCGCCTGAGCGCTTTTGGCTGATGCTAAAAAATTATGCCCAGCTGGATTTTGGGGAGTCGTTTTTTAAAGGGCAATCGGTCACTGATTTGATTATCGAGAAGCTACCCGTTTCAATCTCGCTTGGGCTTTGGAGCACGCTGCTGATTTATATGATAGCGATTCCACTGGGGGTCTATAAAGCCATGCATCATGGTTCAGGGATTGATAAAGTCACAGCCATGCTACTAGCTATCGGCCATGCAATACCCGTTTTCGTATTTGCCGTTATATTACTGGTGTTTTTTGCAGGTGGTAGCTACTGGAATATCTTTCCACTGCAAGGCTTGACCTCTGAGAATTTTGATCAATTGAGCGTGCTGGGTAAAATCAAAGATTACTTTTGGCACTTGGCATTACCGCTGTTGGCAAGTACGGTTGGTGGGTTTGCTGGCTTGACGTATCTAACCAAATTTAGTTTTTTAGAAGAGTTGGGCAAGCAATATGTGCTTACCGCTCGTGCCAAAGGCTTGGCTGAGCGTCAAGTGCTATATGGACATGTGTTTCGTAATGCCATGCTGATTATTATCGCCGGTATTCCAGCGGCTATCGTTGGCATTTTCTTTGCTGGCAATTTCCTTATTGAGATTATTTTTAAACTTGATGGTTTGGGCTTGTTAGGTTTCGAAGCCATTCAGCAGCGTGATTATCCCGTGATATTTGGCACGCTGTTTATTTTTACCTTGGTAGGATTATTATTACAGTTAATCAGTGATTTAAGTTATCACTTAATTGATCCCCGTATCGATTTTGAGGGGCGCTAATGTCAAGTCATCCATTACCTTCAACGCACTCAAGCGCATCTGCTATTGCTATAGAAAAAAAACGTCGCCTAAATCCTATCTGGCAGGCGCGACTTAATCGCTTTCGCCAAAATCGTCTTGGTGTCATATCGATGTTTATTTTTGCCTTGATATTTGTCATTTGTATGGCAGCCAACGTGATTGCCAATGACAAGCCGCTACTTGTACAGTATCAAGGCGATTACTACTTCCCCGTACTAAAAGCCTATTCTGAGACGACTTTTGGTGGAGTGTTTGAGACCGAGACCAATTACAAAGATCCTGCGGTACAAATACTGATTAATGATCGGGGTTATTATGTGATGCCGATCATTCCGTTTGCTGATCAGACGCCAAATGTTGAGCTGGGTATTCCATATCCAGCAGCACCCAATAGCCAGAATTGGCTTGGTACGGATGACTTGGGTCGTGATGTGCTGGCGCGTATACTGTATGGCATGCGAGTGTCATTATTATTTGGTTTGGCATTGACACTAGCAGGAGCAGTGATTGGTATTATCGTCGGTGCGATACAAGGTTATTACGGTGGTTGGATAGATTTGGCAGGGCAGCGCTTCATGGAGGTTTGGGGCGGGATGCCGCAGCTGTTTATGATTATTATCTTGGTCAGCCTGTTTAGCCCCAGTATCTTTATGCTGTTTGCAATGATGTTATTGTTCGGTTGGATGGGGCTGGTTGGCTTGGTACGAGCAGAGTTTTTACGCGCGCGCAACTTTGATTATGTGCGTGCGGCGCGTAATCTGGGGGCTTCCGACAGCCAAATCATGCTAAGGCATATCTTGCCCAATGCGCTAGCGTCAAGCTTGTCACAGCTGCCGTTCATTTTAACGGCCAATATTATTGCGTTAACAGCGCTAGATTTCTTAGGTTATGGTTTACCGCCTGGGTCACCGTCGCTGGGTGAGCTGATGGTACAAGGGAAAAACAACCTTGATGCGCCTTGGCTGGCCTTATCGGGATTTTTTAGCTTAACCTTTATTTTGTCGTTGCTCATCTTCGTTGGTGAAGCACTGCGTGATGCCTTTGATCCGAGGCGCTCTTAATATGACAACTGAGAATATGACAACTGCTACTGAGCAAAATAGTCTTTTAAATGACAATCATAGCAATATATCAAATAAGCTCATGCTGACAGTGGATAAGCTTAACATTGCAACCACTTCGGGTACTGTTTTAGTCGATAAGCTAACGTATGAGCTCAGGCAAGGTCAAACACTAGCCATCGTTGGTGAATCAGGCTCTGGTAAATCGATCGCAAGTCTCGCGCTATTAGGCTTGCTCCCAGATAGCTTGACCGTTACTGGTAAAGTGCAGTTAGCAGATACCTTGGGAATGACTACATTACCGATAGCCAACGATAGAACACGTAATGCAGCTCTACGTGATGTACGTGGTCAGCGCATCGGCATGGTGTTCCAAGAGCCAATGACAGCGCTTAATCCATTGCATACAGTTGCCAAACAAATTGCAGAATCGCTCCGTCTAATCGGAGTATCCAAAAATCAATGGCATGAAAAAAGTATTGCCTTGTTAAATGATGTCAATATCACTGATCCTACTGATAAGCTAAATCGCTATCCACATGAGTTATCGGGTGGTCAGCGTCAGCGGGTGATGATTGCCATGGCATTAGCGCAGCAACCTGACATCTTAATCGCTGATGAGCCAACCACCGCGCTTGATGTGACCTTGCAACATGAGATTCTCGCTCTATTAGACAATCTTAAACGTCAGCACGATATGGCGATGATATTGATTAGCCATGACCTCAATCTGGTCAGGCGCTACAGTGATGAAGTGATCGTTATGCGTCAAGGGCAGATTATTGAGCAGGGTAGAACTGCAGCGGTATTTAGTCAGCCTAAAGCAGAATATACCCGCTCGCTTATCAAACAAGACTTTGGCCAAGCGCTGAACTTCTCTAATGATGATAAAATTCAGCAATCAACCGTATTGCAAGTCAGCAATTTACACGTACAGTTTCCAATTGAAAAAAGTCTGTTTGGCGGTACCAAACGCTGGTTCGAGGCTGTTAAAGACGTCGATATGAGCCTGCAAAAAGGTCAGGCATTGGGCATCGTTGGTGAGTCAGGCTCGGGTAAAACAACAATTGCCCTTGCGTTAAGTCAGTTACTTAGCAATCAAGCGCGTGTCAGTGGTCAGGTAGTGGTGAATAATCAAGATATTGCGGCGTTATCAAAACGTGATTTGCGCACCTTCCGCTCACAGATTCAAATGGTTTTTCAAGATCCATTTGCCAGTATCAACCCTCGTATGACTGTCATGGAAATCGTCGAAGAAGGGCTGTTAGTACAAGGCGTTGTTAAAGTAGCACGTCAGCAGGCAGTAATGAACAGTCTTGCTACCGTGCATTTACCGTTAGAGTTTGTGCAGCGTTATCCACATGAATTATCAGGCGGTCAGCGTCAACGGGTGGCTCTGGCTCGTGCCCTTATTATGCAGCCAAGTCTCTTAATATTGGATGAGCCAACGTCTGCGCTTGATAGCACTACGCAAGTCACTGTAGTGAATTTGCTACGTGAGATTCAAGAAAAATTGCAAATCAGCTATGTGTTTATCAGTCATGATTTAAAAGTAGTCCGTGCCTTGTGTCAGCAAATTATAGTGTTAAAAGAAGGCAAGTGCATTGAGTTTGGGCGTACCGAAGACGTGTTCAATAATCCACAACATCCGTATGCAAAGCAATTATTTCAGGCGAGTGTGAGTTAGCCTAAGTAAATGATACTAAATATTCAGAACATAGCAGTTCATATTAATAGCGACATACCAAAAATCGCAATGGTACAATAAGTTTGGACAGTAGTTTACTTTATATAGAACCTGGTCCTATGTATATTATTTGAACCTTGATTTATTCGGTTAGTTGAAACGGTCATTATTGCCATTAAAAGCATCATTAAAAAAGGATTTTTATACCCATGAAAAAACAAAATAGTATTGCTAAATTAGTAAGTAGCAAGTTAGTAAGTAGCAAGTTAGTAAGTACCGATGGATTACAGCATGCTGGCTATTTAGCCGTTGCAAAGACACGCGCCAAAGTACTAAAAGCCTTTGCTTATGTTATCCCGATTAGAAGACCGATGTTATTCGTCGGCGAAAGCTCTTGTGATGAGCTATGCGACATGCTGATTAATGAAGGTAGCACCAATGTCTTTATCGTCACTGATGCGGTATTGAATAAGCTTGGTATACCTGCAAAAGTCACTGATTATCTAGATAGCAAAAATATCCGCTATAAAGTCTATGACGGCATTACGCCAGACCCTACTTTTAAAGTGGTTGAAGAAGGGCTACGCATCTCCATTGATGCTAAATGCGATTCTATTATTGCTATCGGCGGCGGCTCTGTGATTGATGCAGCTAAAATGATTGCTATGTCACAAGGTAACAACTGCAAGCCGCAGCAACTTATCGGCATTCTTAAAGCACGAAAGCCTTCTGTACCGCTGTACTGTGTGCCTACAACTGCGGGTACTGGTTCGGAAGCGACACTTGGTGCAGTTGTATCAGATGATAAAACCCATCAAAAAGCCCTATCTATCGACCCAAGAATGGTGCCATTAGCCGCCGCTATTGACCCAGTTATTATGAAAGGGATGCCGGCTCATATCACAGCGGATACGGGTATCGATGTGTTGACCCACGCCTTAGAAGCTTGGATGAGTGCTAATGCGAGCGTCGAGACCGACTATTATGCGGCTTCTGCGGTGAAGTCAGTTATGCAGAATCTGCCAGCAGTATATAAGGACGGCGGCAATCTCAAAGCCAGAGAAGCAATGGGTATTGCCGCTCACTACGGCGGTATTGCCTTTAATAAAGCGGGCCTTGGCTATGTCCATGCCATCGCTCATCAGCTTGGTGCGTATTATAGTATTCCTCATGGTCGCGCCAATGCCATCGTGTTACCTTATGTACTTGATGTCAATCGTCAGGCAAGCAAAAAAAGATTAGCAGATCTGGCTAGAAAAACGGGGATGGTTAAGGATGGTCAAGCCGGCAAGAGTGATGCTGTGATTGCAGATCATCTGATTGCGCAAGTTCGCGAATTGATTGCTACTTTAAATATCGATCCAACGGTTAAAGGTATGAAAACCACCGACTTTGATAGTATTGCTAAAGCCGCAGCTAAAGAAGTCAGTGATACCTATGCAGTGCCAACATATTTGTCAGTATCTGAAATCAAGAGCATTTTAACGAAGATTCAGCAAGCCAGTGATGAGCATGCCGATACTGATGTTAAGAGCGATAAAGTTGCATAGATGATTTGCTAAATGAATAACCTAGTGATGAATTAATAAAAAGCTTATTATCGAAAGGTAATAAGCTTTTTTTATGGCCATTCATTAAATATGGTGTATATAAACAACACTTTAGGAATATTTCTGTGAGACCTAAGGGTTACGATGGTTACATGATATTACCCTTAGGAGCCTTTCATGACACATCGATTATTAGTGAATTATAAATTACCAGCTAAAGTCGTGGGCATGGCGATAGTAGCGAGCAGTGTCTTTTATGTCGGTTGCGCCTCCACTGAAAAACCGCCTACCATAAAAAATGTTTCCATTGACAATCCTTATGCGCCTACTGACCCTAATTTAGCAGTAGCGACGGTCGCTGGTGGCTGCTTTTGGTGTGTCGAGGCGGGTTACGAAAAGATTCCTGGTGTGGTAGAGGTGGTGTCAGGTTATACAGGTGGCGAATCTAAAAACCCAACTTATAAACAAGTATCAGCAGGTGGTACGGGTCATACGGAAGCGGCTCAAGTTTATTATGATCCGACCAAGATTACCTACAATGGTATCGTTCAAGCACTATGGCGAATCGCTGATCCTACTGATGATAAAGGTCAGTTTGTAGATAGAGGCACCCAGTATCGCCCAGCTATTTTTTATAACAGTGAGCAAGAAAAACAGATAGCTGAAGCTGCTAAGCAATCGCTGCAAGCCTCTGGCGTCTATAAAAAGCCAGTCGTAATCGAGATTGTGCCTGTTAGCGAATTTTATCCAGCAGAAGAGTATCATCAGGATTATTACAAAAAGAATCCACTACGTTATAAGGCCTATACGTTTAACTCTGGTCGCTACCAGTTCATTGAAAGTGTCTATGGTAAAAAATATGAGTTGGATTTTAGCCAATTCAAACCGACTGTAACCAGTGCAAAGTCAGCAATGTCGAATACCTCGTCAGCTGCAGTAAAGCTGTCGACAGTTAAGACAAGTGCAGGCTTTGACCCAGATACCTTTGTAAAACCGACAAAAGCTGATCTTAAAAAATCACTAAGTGACATTCAATATAAAGTCTCTCAGGAAGATAGTACTGAGCGCGCTTTTGATAACGAATATTGGGATAATAAAGAACCTGGACTGTATGTCGATGTAGTATCAGGTGAACCATTATATTCGTCTCGTGATCAATACAAGTCCGGTACAGGTTGGCCGAGCTTTACTCGTCCACTGAATGCTAGCTTTGTCGTGGAAAAGGCAGATCGAGGAATATTTGGCACCCGTACCGAGATTCGTAGCCGTTATGCAGATTCACACGTCGGTCATGTATTTGACGATGGTCCGGCACCGACGGGTAAACGCTACTGCATGAACTCAGCAGCAATGCGTTTTATTCCACTGGCGCAGATGGAAGCGGCTGGCTATGGTAAATGGATCAATGACGTAAAATCAGCTAGCTAATTCCCTTACTGTCATAAGAAATCAAAAACCGCTTATCATATCAGTAGTTAACTACTGATATGATAAGCGGTTTTTGTATGTGATGCTATATAGTCTTATTGAACATAATAGAGAACATATCTATCTATCAAAAAAAATGAATATATTTTCTTAAATTTCCATGTCATAATTATTAGTACAATGTATCAGTTTAGTAATAATTGAAATTTAATGTTATTTTTGATGGCTAGATTGGAATTTCTTAGTGTGTAAATTACAAGGAAGAGTTATGTTAAAAAGAGAATTGAATACAGTGTCGGGTCTTGTAGTAGTAAATTCTGCCGATAATAAAATGCGCGGAGCAAATATAAAAATATCATTTTTAACAATCAGTATGCTAGCAGTTAGCGGCATATGGTTAACAACAGAGTCTGCCATGGCATATGATCCTTATTGCGATATGCATCCATGGGATTGTGGATACTCTGGAATGCCAGGTCCTATGGGTCCTGCTGGTATGGATGGTGCTAAAGGTGATACTGGTGCTCAAGGCATACAGGGTGAAACTGGCGCTAAAGGTGACCAAGGTATTCAAGGCCTACAGGGTGAAATTGGTGCCAAAGGCGACATCGGTCTAACTGGTGCTAAGGGCGAACAAGGTATCCAAGGTCTGACGGGTGCTAAAGGTGATACTGGTGCTCAAGGCGAACAAGGCATCCAAGGTTTGACTGGCGCTAAAGGTGAGGCAGGTAAGAATGCTAATATCAATGTTGCTATACAGACCTCTAACAGTACAGCGACACCAGCCCAAGCCACAGGTAAAGATTCTATTGCAATAGGTAATGGCGCAGTAGCTGAAGGCAGCCAATCTATTAGTATTGGTGTGGGCAATTTAGTAACTGGCAAAAACTCTGGTGCAATTGGCGATCCAAGCACAGTAAGTGGCTCAGGTAGCTATAGCTTCGGCAATAATAATACGGTCACTGGCAACAACACAGTAGTTTTAGGAAACGGCATCAGTACGGGTGTGAATAACTCAGTTGTTCTTGGAAGTGACTCCACAGCAAACCGTGATAACACAGTATCAGTTGGCTCAGTAGGTAGTGAGCGTCAGATAATTAATGTGGCAGCTGGTACACAGGGTTCTGATGCGGTTAATGTCACACAATTAAATACGGCTAGGCTCAAAGCAGTGACTGATGCCAATACTTATACTGATACTAAGTATGACGTTTTGAATAACAGCTTTCAGAATTATTCTAACGGCATAAATCGTCGAGTCGATGATGTGGAAAAAACAGCCAATAGTGGCGTGGCTATTTCTTTAGCAACACAACAGGCTATCCCCAATCTTCAACCAGGCAAGGTTGCTGTGTTTGGTGGTGTGGGTCATTATGAGGGTGAAAGTGCTTTAGCTATTGGTGCCGCTACAATGTTAGATAATGGTCGCACGTCAGTCAGTGGTGCATTTGGTTTTGCTGACTCAAAGTTCGGCGGCCGAGTTGGTATGTCTTACATATTTGGTCAATAGTCATTTTATTGATTTAGTTTTTTTAACCTGTCGTAGCCATACGGCAGGTTTTTTTACGAAGTCTAATTATGTTCTTATCACTATTGAATGGATTATGGCCAGTGAACTATATTTGAAATACTAAAAAGATAATCGAGAAAAGGACGCATGAGCGTCCTTTTTATAATTAGGTAATATTAATCTTCAACATTAAAAAGCAGGTTTACGCTTCGGTACAGCATCTAAAAACTCATTGCGCGCTTGATTGTCATGTACATACTCACCTAACATCGACATTGTGCGCGTAGTAGAGTGTTGCTTATTGACACCGCGCATCATCATACACATGTGAGCAGCATCCATTACTACTGCCACACCGCGGCAGCCCGTCACATCCATAATCGTCTGCGCTATTTGTTCGCTTAAATTCTCTTGAACTTGCAAGCGACGAGAAAACATATCGACGATACGAGCAAATTTAGACAACCCTAATACTTGACCGTTTGGTAAATAACCAATGTGTGCTACACCGTGAAAAGGCAACATATGGTGCTCGCACAATGAATAAAACTCAATATTCTGTACCAATACTAGCTCACGGTTGGTCGATGGAAACAAAGCGTCATTAACGACTTCATCTAAGCTTTGATGATAGCCTTTGGTCAAATGCGCAAATGCTTTGGCAGCACGTGTTGGGGTGTCTTCAAGTCCTGGACGATGCAAGTCCTCACCCGTTGAGGCGATGAGCTGGCGATAGGATTCGATGCTTTCTTGGTAGTCTGATGCTATTGTTGCAGTATTGCTCATAAGTTTGGCAGCCATCCAAAATGTGGGTGTAGCTTAACGCTAAATCCTTAGTTACAAACAATGGTTGTAAAGGATTATTATAAAAATTGTGCAAGCTGGGAGGGCTGTGATTATACTCGAAATCTACTTAACTTCATACTGCTGTAGCCGGTAGTTCACCGTTTTATCAATATTAAATGGTATTATTGAGCGGGATTAGGCATTAATACAGTGTAAGCAAATACAGTTTACGACTGTTTACTTAAATCAATTCGTGTATAATAACTCATCTTTCAATTGGTACTTCCACTCGCTATTTGTTAGCCAACTATTAAAAATAATCGATCATTTAAATGACCTAAATTGACTTAAAAGGAAATATTATGCTATTACAAGGACAGCGTTTTGTCGTTACAGGCATCGCTAGCAAACTATCTATCGCTTGGGCAATCGCTGAAGCACTACATCGTGAAGGCGCGTCGTTAATTTTGACTTATCCTAATGATAAAATCAAAAAACGGGTAGATATGGCGGCTGAAGCATTTGAGGCGGACTTGGTCCTTGAGTGTGACGTGGCATCAGATGCGTCTATTGCGGCTTGTTTTGAGCAAGTCACTGCCCATTGGGGCGATGGCATTAATGGCGTAGTACATGCGATTGGCTTTGCACCGATGGATCAGCTTGATGGTGATTTTGTCAATGCGACAACCCGTGAAGGCAGTCATATCGCCCATGATATCTCAAGCTATAGCTTTGTGGCATTGGCAAAAGCATCGCGTGAGCTACTTGCTATGCGCCACGGCTCAATGTTGACCTTGACTTATGAAGGCAGTATTTCAGTATTGCCAAACTACAACGTCATGGGTATGGCAAAGGCGAGTCTTGAAGCCAGTGTTCGCTACCTTGCAACTTCTATGGGCGGTGAGGGCATTCGCGTCAACGCGATCTCGGCAGGTCCTATTCGTACGCTTGCCGCCAGTGGCATCAAGTCATTCCGTAAAATGCTCGATATCAGTGAAAAAATCGCCCCGTTACAGCGTAATATTACTCAAGCTGAAGTCGGTAATGCCGCGCTATTTTTATTGTCGCCTTGGGCATCTGGTATCACTGGTGAGATTATGTTTGTTGATGCAGGCTTCAATACCGTCGCGATCAGCGAGCAGCTAATGATGCTTGATGAGCCGAAATAGTTAAAAGGCAATTTTCAGCGATATATAATGAGAAGTAAGGAAGGCAGCCAATCGGCTGTCTTTTTTGATTATACTATGGTTTTTTTTCTGATAAGCCATTAAGCGACGAATATGATAACCAAATTACCAAGATGGATATTGTGGGGTGGCGCCGTATTGGCATTCAGTGCAGGCTGTGTCAATACGGCAGCATTAATGGGTTTTACCAATTTATCTGTTTCGCATGTGACAGGTAACGTAAGCTTGTTTGCCGCTGCTATCGCTTATTTAGACATTCGAAGCCTTTTATTTATCGGCGCGTTACTACTGTCTTTTTTGGCAGGGGCGGTATTAAGTGGTTTTGTTATCGGTCAGACGTCATTGAAGCTTGGTCGACGTTATGGCAATGCGCTTTATATTGAAGCGGCATTATTGTTAATAAGCTATTGGTTATACCAGCAGCACGATTATCTAGGACAGCTTGCCGCTGCTATGGCATGTGGCTTACAGAATGCGATGGTTGCAACTTATAGCGGTGCAGTTATTCGTACCACGCATTTAACAGGACTAACCTCAGATATGGGCGCTGCCATCGGTAATTGGCTGGCGGGTCGTCGCATCAGTAAGCCAACATTAGGCTTTCAGGCGATTATTTGGTACTGTTTTTGCGCTGGCAGTGCCGTAGGTGCTTTTTTATATGCCAGAGTCGGCTATGGTGCGTTGTTTTTGCCTATTACTATTGTTTTGAGCGCAGCCTTTGTATACAACTATGTATCAGACAATCTACCAGAAAAAAGACAGCCAAGAAAAAAGCGCCCATCAGTTTGATAAGCGCTTATTCATTTTTAAATTTTATTTCAATCGAATCCATACAGACTACTGATCGTCTTCTTTATGGTCTTCATGTTCGTGCAACCCTTGCATCATATCTAACGCAGAATCGTCAGTACGCTGCTGATCTTCTTTAGCCAATCCATCTTGGTTGATGTCTTTTGGTGCCATTTTCGTCGTTGAGTCAGTTTTGTTGTCATCTGCCATGAGAATCTCCTATTTGTTTTTATTAACGTTCTTCACCAACTCAGTATGTGATACAGCTTATGAGTTGTACAGGGAAGATATGAACATATTTAGTGACGGTATGTAACTTTGTATCAAACTGACTTCTGGTTTTTCAAAATAGACTTAAAGCCATACTTATAAAGCCAATTGGTTTTGGATAGATGAAATAAAGATTATATTTCTGACAAGGTTTTCAATATGTCTATATTGATAATAATTTGGTGGATAATATTTCTGCTATGATGGCACCTTGTTTTTGTCAGTACTGTTATTAAGTACGATTATAAAGGTATGGTTAACGGCTGAAATACGTCTTTATGTTTATAATTTTTAACACCGTCTTTGGGTACAATAAGGACATTATATGTCAGAGAAAAAACTAGATAGCCATCTTCCTAACGATGGCAATGAGTATTTATTTACAGATACCTTCCCAAAAGGTACCGGTAAAGGATTGATAGTTGTCGCTATCGCGGCGGTTATCAGTCTGTTTATCTATAATGTATTGCCGTATGATATCAGTGCCAATAAAGGCCTCGCCATGTTGTTCTTTATCGGCGTTTTATGGTTAACTGAAGCAGTACATGTGACGATTACAGCGATATTGGTGGTGGTCATAGGAGCGCTAATTGGTTTACCGGATTTCGATGCTGAAATTGGCTTACAAAGCTTTGCTAACCCAATTATTTATTTGTTCTTTGGTGGCTTTGCACTAGCGGCGGCATTGCATGTGCAGCAATTAGACAGGAAAATAGCGCTCAAGATTCTATCCATGTCAGGTGGCAATCTGAGGAATGCGGTATTCTTAATATTTGGAGTCACCGCATTTTTATCGATGTGGATATCAAATACGGCTACTGCAGCGATGATGCTGCCACTGGCGCTTGGTATTCTAACGCAGGTTGACCGCGAAAAAGACCGTGGCACTTTTGTGTTTGTACTATTAGGTATTGCCTATTCTGCTAGCCTTGGTGGTTTGGGTACGATCGTTGGTTCACCACCCAATGCTATTGCTGCCAAAGCGCTGGATATCGCGTTTGTCGATTGGATGAAGTTTGGTATTCCGATGATGTTGGTGCTGTTGCCATTATTGCTCGGTGCGATGTATTTATTCCTCAAGCCCAATCTTAATCGTCAGGTCACGCTGAACGAAGATGATGAGGCTATTGCATGGAATAAGCCGCGTGTACTGACGATTATTGTATTTATCGTCACAGCGTTAAGCTGGATACTCTCGAAACAAATTGGTGCCGCACTTAATATTGATGATGTTGATTCTATTGTGGCACTGTTAGCAGCATCAGCAGTGGTGAGCTTAGGGTTGGTTTCATGGAAGCAAGTTTCTGACAATACCGACTGGGGCGTACTCATGCTGTTCGGTGGTGGTATTGCACTATCAACGGTGTTAAAAGTTTCAGGCGCATCGTTGGTTCTTGGTCAAGCAGTTGCTAATGGACTGTCCTCTGCACCGCTTATCGTCGTGGTACTGGCAGTTGCGGCATTCATTATATTCTTGACAGAATTTGCTTCTAATACGGCTTCTGCCGCCTTGTTAGTTCCTGTGTTTGCTGCTATTGCTGAGCAAATGGGTCTGCCACCTGCAGTATTAGTCATGATTATTGGTATCGGTGCTTCTTGCGCATTTATGCTACCAGTTGCCACGCCACCAAACGCTATTGTCTTTGGAACGGGTCTTATTAAACAGACAGAGATGATACGTGTTGGTGTCATACTGAATGTTATTTCTACCTTTATCATAGGTTTGTGGGCATATTTTTTCTTACTATAACCTATGAGTGAAGACAGTTATAACCGAACAAACCCAATGTTTAAGTGATTCTTAAACATTGGGTTTTTCATTTACTAGTAGTTATAATGTCGGTATAAAATACTTATCGTTTCTTTCTTGCTATCATTGATTTATTAGCTGCTCAAAGCAGATTGGGATGACTATTGACTGACTAGGTTTATCTAACAAGGAACACATAAGATGTCTAAGGAATCTCTAAAATGCTAACCCTATATATGATTCAATTAGGCGGTCGCCCCAAAGGGCGGTTGATTGAACAACACGATATATTTTTTGGCGTGGCCAATCAGGTTAATGAATTAATAGCAGATATCAATAACCATTGGCCTGAAGTGAAAAATAAGTGGCATATTGATTCATACCGCGCTATTAGCAAAGTTGATAATTATGTGATTAAATTAGTGGAATCCAATATTCAAGCACAGTGCGCCAACGACTTAAAACTCTTCTTTATCAATTTAGGCGGCTATCAGCAGGGCAGTTTTGAAGAGTTTCATTATAAGCTACTTATCGTGGCTGATAGCCAAGCAGATGCAGTTAAACAAGCCAAACAGAGCGAATTTTATAAACAATTTACTTTTAAAGATAAAGCGTCGCCTTTTAACGCTGCGTCACATATTGATGACAAGTTTGAGGTAGATATAGACGACATATATAACGTCAATGATCTTATCTCAAATGTTAAAATCATTATCGAGCCTCTTGCTAGAGCGCTTGATAAAAGTATAAATATTATAGAAGATAAAAAATACGTATGATATTTAAGTATTAAAAATCTTAAAAAATTAGCACTGTGACAATATTAATTGTCGCTTATGTATTTATGACTTCTAAGAAATACGTCTAATCACTCCTTATCTCTGTGAGATTTTTGATTATTTTATAAATTTGATACGTTCTATAAGCAACAACTCAAGTCTAGGCCATACACGAGTAACTTGAATCGCAGCTCAATTATCCCCATAATCTAACTACTCCTAAATAATAAATAGCCTAAGTAAATATGCCTGATACTTCAACAGAAAATCAAGAAAAAAGCCAGCCTGTACAAGCCGAAAATCTGAACGCCGAGACAAAAAATACGCAGAAAGAAAGTGTGGATACTCAACAGGTTATTTCTGTTGCTAATTTACCTGTGCTCGCGAAGGATGAGTATTATCTCAGTCGCCTTGAGCGTGAGCTGGCACGTGCAAAATCGTCTGCTAATAAAAATAGCAATAATGATGACAAACACAACGTTAAAAATAGCAATGATTTGGATAAAAAACGCGCCCAATATGAGCAATTAAAAGCTTGCTCGCAGCAAGCGGTGCAAGCGCGTATAGAGAGCATTCCAGATAGGCTGGCAGAAAAACTGAATCAGGATCTCCCTGTTAGCCAACGTGGTGATGATTTGATTCAGGCAATCATCGACAACCAAGTGATTATCGTTGCAGGTGAGACAGGCTCAGGTAAAACTACGCAGCTGCCTAAGTTAGCAATGTTAGCAGGGCGCGGTATACGTGGGCAAATAGGGCATACACAGCCTCGACGACTGGCGGCACGCAGTGTGGCAAACCGTATCGCTGAAGAATTGGGCGAGCAGCTTGGTAATACGGTCAGCTTCAAGATTCGCTTTAATGAGCAGGGTACGGCGCAATCTGTCGTTAAACTAATGACTGATGGTATTTTGCTTGCTGAACTTGGTCATGATCGTTTTTTGAGTAAATACGATACTATTATTATTGATGAAGCCCATGAGCGTAGTTTAAACATTGACTTTATTATGGGTTATTTAAAAAAACTGCTGCCCAAGCGCCCTGATTTAAAAGTCATTATTACCTCAGCGACACTGGATACTAAACGCTTTAGTGAATACTTTAGTCGCTACGATAATAAGCTTAAACGGCAAATTCCTGCGCCGATTTTTAATGTCGAAGGACGAAGCTTCCCTGTCGAAGTGCGTTATCGTCCATTAACAGATGAGCCTGTAACCAGCTCAGACGATGATAGCTACGATGACTTTGAAGAGAATCTGCCTCGCGCGGTGGTTGCCGCAGTCGAAGAATGCTTTAGCGATGCGCAAAATAAAGGTCATGCCGATCAAGCAGATATCTTGATATTTGCTGCAACTGAAGCTGAGATTCGTGAGCTCCAAGAGGTGCTTGAGCGTCATGGCCCTAAACATACAGAAGTGTTGCCACTATTTGCAAGGCAGACCTATGAAGAGCAGCAACGTATCTTTCAGCCCTCAGGTCGCGGCCGACGTATTGTTATCGCGACTAACGTCGCCGAGACGGCATTGACTGTACCGGGTATCCGCTATGTGATTGATTTGGGTTTTGCGCGTATATCACGCTATTCTTATCGTTCACGCGTACAGCGTTTACCGATTGAAGCCATCTCGCAAGCTGCTGCCAATCAGCGTAAAGGGCGTTGCGGTCGTGTTGCACCGGGTGTTTGTATTCGTTTATATAGCGAAGAGGACTTTACTGGTCGTCCTGAATTTACGGAACCTGAGATTTTACGCACTAACTTAGCATCCGTTATTTTACAAATGGCAAATCTGCGCCTAGGAAGCGTCGATGATTTCGCCTTTATTGAGCCGCCTGACAGTCGCTTGGTTACTGATGGACATAAATTGCTTGATGAATTGGGCGCGATTACTGCTAAAAGCGACGTACCTTCAGCTAAAAAAATTAACAAGCCAAAATCAAAACAGGGTCTGGATCATCTGGTTCTGACACCGACTGGTCAAAAGATGGCACGTATGCCAATCGATCCAAGGCTGGCACGTATGCTGGTAGCTGGTAGCGATTTTGATTGTATGCGAGAAATGCTCATTGTCGTTGCGGCGCTTGCGGTCCAAGATCCACGCGAGCGGCCAGTAAATAAGCGCCAGCAAGCGGATCAGAAGCATGCTGAATTTCGCCAAGATGATTCTGATTTTTTATTCTATTTAAGTCTGTGGAAAGCCCTGTTTGAGAAAGACGAAGATGGCAATAAGTTGTCTGGCAATCAGCGTAAGCAGTTTACGAAGAAAAACTATCTAAGCTTCCCGCGTGTACGTGAGTGGAGTCAAACCCATCGTCAGTTAGTACAAATGGTCACTGATCTTAAGCTGACTGATGCTAATGAGGCAAAAACTGCTGACAAGCATGCCTCGAAAGAAGTGACTCACAGTGACCCTACCGCGATTGAAGATGAAGCACTCAAAGCGGTTAAATACGCCAATTTACATCGCGCATTGTTAACGGGTTTGTTGTCGACGATTGCTCACAAAACTGAAAATCGTGGTGAATACTTAGCCGCTCGCCAGCAGAAAGCCAAAATATTCCCAGCCAGTACGGTTTTTAAGCAAATACCACCTTGGGTCATGGCTTTTGAAGTGGTTGAGACATCGCAAGTCTTTATGCGTACCGTTGCCAAGATTGAACCAGAATGGATTATCTCAGCCGCCGGTAACTTATTAAAATATCACTACTTTGAGCCACATTGGTCGAAAAAAACTGGCCGCGTTAAAGCTTATGCCCAAATCAGTTTATTTGGTCTGATTATTATCAGCAAGCAACTGACCAACTATGAGCAAGTTAATCTAAGCGAGTCGCGTGAGATATTTATCCGTGACGGTCTGGTTACTGGAAATTTAGGTAGACAAGCACCGTTCTTACAGCATAATATGGATAAAATTGCTGACATTGAACGCATCGAGGATAAATTACGCCGCCGTGATCTATTGGTCGATGAAGAGTCCTTGTATCAGTTTTATGATAAAAAAATCCCCGATCATATTGCGAGCCGCAAAACGTTTGAAGACTGGCGTGCCGAAGTTGAAAAAACCGATAGTAAGTATCTGTTCTTTACTGATGAAGATGTGCTTAATAGCCAAGCTCCGACCACAGGCGATTTCCCAGAAGTGTGGAAGCTTGGTGACTTAAAGCTGCCACTACGCTATATCTTTGATCCAGCAAGCGATGATGATGGGGTGACCATCCGTGTGCCGCTTGTCGCCCTACCGCAGCTTGATGCGATTGAATTGTTATGGGGTGTACCCGGTTGGCGTTATGAGCTGGTATTGCAATTATTAAAGTCATTACCAAAAGACATTCGTCGTCAGATTGTACCTATTCCTGATACTGCCGATAGTTTGTTTGATGAGTTGCAGCCTGCGGGTGGACAGGGGTTATTAAAACAGCTTTGCCAAGCACTCAACCGCCGTGGCATTATGTCAGTCACCGCCGAGCATTTTAATCCGTCTAGTATCGATCGTTATTTGCAGCCACAAATCTGCGTGGTCGATGATAAGAACCGTATCATCGAAAAAGGACGCGATCTGCAAACGCTACAGATTCGCCATGCCTCTCAGACTCGCCAAGCGGTGAATGAGCAGCAAGGCGCGCATACAGAATTTCCTGAGCACTTCGCCTTTAGTAAAAACCATCATAGCGCAGGCGTGGTTATGAAGCAGTTTGCTGCTTTGGTTGCTGACGAGGCAGGTGAAGCGGTATCTATCCATCAATATACCGATGTTAATGCAGCACTGCAGGCGCACCGTATCGGGGTGTTAACGCTAATCAAAAGCAGACTTGGCTCAAAGAAAAAACAGCTGACCAGTCAAGTCGACAACATATTTAAACTGGCGTTCGCACCGCTTGGTGATATGGAAAAGCTTAAAACTATCATCATTGATGCGACTTTAGATGCAACACTCGAAGAGCACTATGTATTGTTTAATCATACGGCAGACCTACCTGAGAGTGCTAATGATGTTGCGGTTGGACTCAGTGAGGAGCTACCCTTTACTCCTGAAGAGTATAGCCAAACGCTCGATGTGCTACTAAGTAACTTCTTGCTGATTGGTCAAACGGTCATAAAAACGCTCAAAAGCGTTTATACCCGCTGGCAACGTATTCGCCAAAGCATGCTAATGCTTGATCGAGAGATATTCGGCGAGTCTATTGAAGATATTGAAGATCAGTTAGCAGATTTGCATTTGGCTGATTTTGTTTATCGTATGGATTATAGCCACTGGCAGCAGTATCCACGCTATCTGGAAGCGCTAGAGATTCGTATCGACCGCCTTGAGCACAATGTTGAAGCTGACCTCGATGGCGTCTATGCCCTTGACTTACATATGGAAAGACTTGCAGGACGTGCTAATGATAAAGCCATCAGCGATTACCGCTGGATGGTCGAGGAGTACCGCATTCAACTGTTTGCTCAACCGATGAAAACCCGTATGGCGGTATCGCCCAAGCGTCTCAGTAAGATATGGGATAAAATAAGTTAGCATGAAAGTAAGTACTTCAGTAACCGTTCGCAAATTTTTATGGTCATGCTTTTAGTTGCCATTTGCTAAAAGCATGACACTCTTGCCCGTATTATCAAAAAGCTTATTCAACCGCTTATATAGATATCTTAGATATTATCATGACACTGGCTGCTAAGCTCATAACTTACAAGCCTTTCTAGAGAAATAAATATTCAAGCAGTCCCCATGCACCGATTGCTAACCTCTACAGTGTTTCAGTTATCATTTTTACAAAATTAATGTATCTCTTTCATGTTAACAGTCATATTTGAATCTCTGTCATCTCCTACATTGGCTGGTGCTGTGACCGCATTTGTACAAGGTATTAGTTTGTTATTACCGCGATTATTCCGTACTTTGCCGGATTTTTGCGTGAGTGGTCAAGTAGCTTTCAAGCCGTTTGGCTGATACTACTTATCACATTGGTGAGCATGCTGATTATTACTATGAAGCTTGCGCCTGAGAGTTAAGCAAAGACAATGAATTATTCATAAAATCAAATCAAGGATTGAAGATGGGAATTACAGCTATGGATAGCGTCTCTTGTACTGAGACACAAGATACAAAAATCTCGTTACTTACAGGCGAGATGGCACAAGATATGGTAAATGCTGCATTTATAGAGTCTAAAAGGCATGGTCTAATGGTATCGGTGACGGTGGTTGATCGTTCTGGGCAAATACTGGCCTTTTTAAAGGATCACCGAGCGGGTGTGCACACTATTCGCTCAAGTTATAAAAAAGCCTATACAGCCAATTCGCAAAAAAGAGAAACAGCGGTTATCGCTAGAGGCGTTGCGGACGGTAGTATTGCTGCCGACATCAGGTACCTTGATGAAAACATATTGATCATGCCGGGCGGTATTCCTGTCTATATCGATGGTATTGTGGCTGGTGGTATTGGTGTGGGCGGCGCACATGGCAATGAAGACGTAAGTATTGCTCGCGCAGGCTTAAGCGTTTTAGAGTAAATACATAGGGCGAGTTCCACGCACTAATTTTTAATTTTCACAATCTTTAGACAGTGCGTAGATATAGCTTATAGGCTTTCCCCAAATAATGCAGGTATGAATAAAATAAAAAAAGGCTGGATTAGCAATCGCTAACTCAGCCTTCTTACGTTAAAAAAGAAAAACTAAGGGCTTAGTTTGACCTTTGGATAGACCATGTTAGCAGGAGAGAGTAGATTGTCTAATGTCTCTTTATCCATCAGATTCTCTTCTAGAACAATGTCATAAACACGACCGCCAGTTTCTTGGGCTTTTCTAGCGACATAGGTGGACGACTCATAACCCAAATGCGGATTTAATGCGGTAACTAGACCAATATTGTTGAATACTTCCGTATTACACGCTTCATTATTCATCATTACGCCATCGATACAGCGCGTGGCAAACATCTCACAGATATTTGCCATCATGCTCATACCGGTAAATAAGTTGAAGGCAATGACTGGCTCAAAGACGTTGAGCTGTAGCTGAGCGTTTTCTGATGCCATGACGATAGCGGTATCAATACCCATTACATGAAAACACGCTTGATTGACCACCTCAGGTATAACAGGGTTTACTTTACCCGGCATGATTGAGCTACCAGGCTGCATCTCAGGCAGGCGATATTGTGCCAAGCCTGCACGAGGACCTGATGATTGTAAGCGCAGATCATGGGCAATCTTTGATAGACGAGCAGCAAATAGACGCAGATTGCCAGACAAAGCGACATAAGCACTGGTATCTTGTGTGGCTTCAATTAAGTCTTCAGCGATATAATAAGGTCTCCCAGTCAGCTCTTGTAACGTCTCAGCACACAGCTCTGAATACCCAGCAGGTGCATTCAAGCCAGTACCGATAGCGGTACCACCCATATTAATTTCATGAAACAATGCACGAGTTGACTCGATACGTATCATCTCTTTTTTGACCATGGTTGCAAAAGCATTGAACTCTTGACCTGCAGTCATCGGTACCGCATCTTGTAGGTGAGTGCGACCCATTTTTAAGTGATCGGCAAATTCAATACTCTTATTGACTAAGCTTTGATGCAGCATTGCCATCTTACCCAACAGACGCGTGCAATAATCGTCTAATGCAACATTTAACGCTGTTGGATAAGCGTCATTGGTCGATTGCGAAAGATTAACATGATTGTTTGGATGGACATGCTGATATTGTCCTTTTTCATAGCCCAATATCTCTAAAGCACGATTGGCAATAACCTCATTGACATTCATATTGGTTGAGGTACCTGCGCCGCCTTGAAACATATCGACGATAAACTGCTCATGGTATTTATTAGCGATTAAATCATCACATGCCGCAACGATTGCATCTTCAACAACGTCGTTTAATACACCAACTTTATTATTGGCAATAGCAGCTGCTTTTTTGACCGTAGCAAATGCGCGGATAAAGGTGGAAAACTGATGTAAGCGCACACCACTAACGGTAAAGTTTTCAAAAGCACGTAGAGTTTGGATGCCATAGTAAGCGTCAGCCGGCACATCGCGATGACCAAGTAAGTCGTATTCTTGGCGAGTAGTGGTTGTCATTTAATAAAATTCCTTCAATAAAAAACCCTGATAAAAACGGCCATCGCCTGCGATATTTATAAAACCCTGTTATCACTATGGCGATGTCGCCTCAAATGAGCATTATAGACAACATTTCAGCATAAGCGCCTTATATTGTGACTAATATGGCTGTTTATTTAAAATAAAGACCAATACTGCGCTCAAGATGACAGTACTTGCTATCATAAAAGTTAAAGTGATCGGCTCAGACAAAATCACCACGCCCAGTAAAGCTGCAAGCACGGGCACACAAAGCTGTATAACGGCAGCCTGTGTGTTTTTTAATAAAGGCATTGCTATATACCAGATGCTGTAGCCGATGCCAGAGGCAATTGCCCCTGATGCACACGCCAACCATATCCCTTCCATGGTGATACTGTCGATATGAATGAGTTGCACATCCATAATGTTTTGATATATAAAACCAGCGACTAATAATATCGGTATCGCTAGCAAACTTCTGATGAAATTAAAACCTGTGGCTCGCAGCGGTGAGAGACAGGTCTTGCCGCGTATGCTATAGATACCCCACGCCACACCGCTGATTGCCATGAGCATGGCAGCGAGTAATGAAGGCATTGAGGCCGATGGTAGCATCAAATATACAAACCCTGTGATGGCAATAACAAAGGCAATCCATTGCAAATGACTCAATGTCTCTTTTTTATAAATCCCCCAACCAATCATAGTGAGCTGAACCGCTGAAAATAAAATCAGCGCCCCAGTGCCAGTCTCAAGCTCTACATAGGCAATCGAAAAACACAGCGCATAAATAACTAAGCTTATGCTACTCAGCCAATTCCCTCTTTCACTTAATATCTCTTCATTGAAAGAATGACTAAGTCTCAATTTGCGATGTCTTAAGTAGTAGGACTGAGCTGCCATGATCATACTCAAGCAGACAGCAGCGCTTAATAGGCGAACAATGGTAAAGCTCCAAGCGTCTATATAACCCTCTGCTAAGGCCATCCTACAAAACAGAGAGTTTGCAGCAAAGGCTATTAACGCAATCAGCGTATACAATGTGACTTTCAAAAATAATTCCTACAATTAATAAGTGAGTTTTTGCATAAAATAGAGCAGCTTTAAATAGAGTGGTTTTGATGCCATCATTAACAATAATAACAAGGGAAAAAATATGGATTGGGCAAGTATTTTCATTCATGATACAACATGGACATTTGCTGCTGAGATACTGATACGTGTCATTGTCATGTTTGTGCTCATCATTTCATTTTTGCGCTTTACCGGCAAGCGCGGCGTTCGACAGTTATCTATCTTTGAGCTGACCATCATCTTGTCATTGGGCTCTATCGCAGGTGACCCGATGTTTACCGAGGATTTACCGATTATCCAAGCGGTACTAATCATGAGTACGGTAATACTGCTTTACCGTCTCTGTACATGGGGCATGATGAAATATCAGCCTTTTGAAGATTTGTTAGAAGGGAAGTCCTTATATATTGTCGAAGATGGCATGCTGGTACACGACAAAATAGCAGAAGGGAAAATGTCACATGATGAGTTTTTTGCGGAAATGCGCCAACAGGGGGTCGAGCATCTAGGTCAAGTTCGTACCGGTTTGCTTGAAACCGATGGCAATTTTAGCCTGTTATTATACCCACCTGATGACACCGGCTATGGTCTGCCACTTTTCCCGAAACAGTATCAGGCGGTTGAGCAGGTAGAATCAGGAACATATTACGCCTGTATGTATTGTGGACATTTAGATTTTATCTCCGATGCCAATCAGCCTTGCGAGCGCTGTGAAGATAACTGCCGGAATTGGGCAAAAGCCTTAAACACTAAGCTCGTAAGGTAGAAATTGGCACAAGATTCAACAGTGTTTATTAAATAGCCTAAGCATTATTATTTAATTTAAATGTATCTAGCAATTTTATCACTTGTTGAACCCGCACCTCTCTATCACCACCAATTGATTGAAATGGTTTGTTATAAGCTGTTAACTGATCAGCAAAATAAGCGCTTATTTCATCGCGCTGATGTGGGCTATCACGCAAGTCATCAGCAACCCAAGGTGTATCAACGTCGGTTAATAGTATTAAGTCATAATGATGTACCAATGCTGCTTGGGTAAGCGTTTCAGGGCAATCGCCATAATACCAATTGGAATAAACCATCAGCTCAAACAAGCTGGTATCGCAAAATAAATAATGTTTATTATCAGCTGTTTGCAAGGCTTGTTGAGCCAGTTTATTTTCTAACTCAATCTGACCTTCTGCAATAGGCAGCAAGTCCTCCCACGTACAGGTCAGCTGCTCTTTATCCCATTTTTCTTGCAGATAGGTGCGCATATATTCTGGCACCCAAGGGCAGTCAAAATGCGCGGCCAAATCACGGCACAGTGTGGTTTTTCCCGTACTTTCTGCGCCTAAAACTGCGACCTTGATGACGGATTTAGGCGTATGCTGCGTGAGATTGAAGGCGATAGCGTCGTTGCCATTCATAATAAGCCCAAATTGCGATAAGAGTGAAGACTACGTATTGTAATGCTGTAAAGGTTAGACCTTTATAAAAATAGAGCGGTACTGAGATAGCATCAGCGATAATCCAGAGTATCCAATGCTCAATCTTGCGCCGTGCCATCAGCCACATCGCCATCAAAAACAAGGCAGTGGTCAACATATCAGTATAGTCAACCCACGTAAATAGATGCATGCCAAGCTCAGCGCCATCAAAGATGAAGTTGTTATTGATAACTGGTCTAAAATAATAAACCAGACCAACAAAAGATATAGTTGCCGCGGCTAATAGTGCCAATATAGGTACGTCATTTTTATCTAAACGTTCTACTTGGATAAGGTTTGGCGCATCAGTAGTTTTAAGCTCTTGGTTATGCTGTTGAGCGGTGGGGTTTATATGGTCTCGATGCTGTGTAAGTTCTTTATTTTTTGACCAATTTATCCAGCCATAAATACTCATAATGGTATAATAAGCATTGATAAACATATCACCAAATAATTGCCATTTCCATAACAGATAGACAAATATAGCGGTGCTGACCAAGCCAATAGGGAATACCAAAATATTGGTTTTACTGGCGAGTAGTACACTGGCTACCCCAAAGATAACCGCAATCAATTCCAACCCGATAAACAAGGTCGGATAGTCGGCATACTGACCAAACAACCAATGCAAAAGTTCCACCATTGTCATTCCAAAATAGATAATAAGTTTGATATTTCTTAATAGAGATGTAGACAATCAAAATGCAGATCAATTATTTATACAAATAACGTGAGTAAGCAAGGCTGATTATAACGCAGCTGCCGCAAAATGAAGCCAATCTTTGCTTATTCTTGGCAAGAAGCTGATTATTTGTAACAAAGTATTAGAAAAATAATAATATTCAGGCATAATAAAGGCACTTATTTTAAGTTTACAGTCATTCACCCAAAATTAGACGACTGTTGTTTTACTTCACCTTATGCTTATTTCAAGCACCATAGTAGTAGACAAGGAAGCGTATCATGACGACTTGTATCACAGGCACCGGCCTGTATATCCCGCCTTTTAGCATCAGTAATGAAGAACTGGTAGAGTCCTTTAATCAGTATGTTGAAAACTATAATACAAAACACGCGGCTGACATTGAAGCAGGCACACTCACGGCTCTTCAACCTTCATCAGCGGCTTTTATCGAAAAAGTATCTGGTATCAAATCACGCTATGTGATGGAAAAAGACGGCATCTTAAATCCTGACATCATGGCACCTGTTATCGCTTATCGTAACTTGGGCGAAGAGCTGTCTATCATGGCAGAAATGGGTGTAGCTGCGTTAAATGATGCCTTGGCTGATGCAGGACTTGAGGCCAATGATTTAGATGGTATCATCCTTGCCTGCTCAAACTTTCAGCGTACTTACCCAGCCGTCTCTATCGAGATTCAAAATGCGATCGGTATGGTGGGCGGCTTTGCTTATGATATGAATGTGGCTTGTAGTGCGGCGACTTTTGGTCTATCACAAGCACATGGTTCTATCGCATCAGGTCTTGCTAAGCGCGTCGCTGTGGTCAACGTTGAAATTACTTCAGCGCATTTAAACTGGCGTAACCGTGACAGTCATTTTATCTTTGGTGATGTTGCCACTGCTTGCATCGTAGAAGAACTCGATACGCCTAAAGGCTATGAGATTCTAAACTCTAAGCTATTTACTCAGTTTTCAACCAATATCAAAAACGAATACGGTTTTATGGATCGCTCAGAGTTTTTGGCAGCGCAAACAGAGATGTATCCGGATCTTAAAGAGCCAGTAACCGATAAATTATTCTTACAAAATGGTCGTAAAGTCTTCCGTGAAGTCTGTCCAAAAGTGTCAGAAGTCATTACTGAGCATCTACAAGAAAACAATATCCCAACCTCTGATGTAAAAATGATGTGGCTGCACCAAGCCAATGCCAATATGCTAGATTTAATCTTGCGTACGGTCATCGGTAAAGAAGCAGACAAAGCTATTGTACCGAGTGTCATTGCTGAATTTGCCAATACCAGCTCAGCCAGCCCGATGATTGTATTTCATCGCTATAAAGATGACCTTGCATCCGGTGATCTGGGTGTTATTTGCTCGTTTGGTGCTGGTTACTCTATTGGGTCAGTAATCGTCCGTAAGGTCTAATTTTTTAAGCCTTGAGTCTTAATTATTAGCAAAATAGCCAAGAGTATTCTTGGCTATTTTTTTATTTAAATTTTAAGGGAAGCTGATGCTGTATTCAAATTATCAGAAAAAAGTGTCGATATGGTGCAAGCAGTAGAAAAGTTTGTTCATATATTGACAAGATTGCTGAGAGGTTTTAATTTAAGCGCAAAAATTTGCTATAATCACCGTCTTATTTCAATTATTCAATTAAAAGTCCTTTTATGAAAGAATCCTTACGCCTGCGTTTAGACCAAATGGTAGACCGTTATGAAGAGGTCACTGCCTTATTATCAGACCCGAGTGTCATCAGTGATAACAATAAATTCCGTGAGCTGTCCGTTGAGCATAGTGACTTGATGGATATCACCACTTTATGGCAGAACTATGTTGGTGCAGAAAAGGATCAAGCTGATGCAGAAGCGATGCTAAAAGAAGCATCAGATCCTGACATGAAAGAGATGATGCAAGAAGAGATTGACAGTGCTCGCGATACTATCGTAGAGATGGAAGAAGCACTTAATCTCATGATGCTGCCAAAAGACCCTAACGACAAAGTGCCCGCATTCCTTGAGATTCGTGCAGGGACAGGTGGTGATGAAGCAGCGATTTTCTCTGGTGATTTGTTCCGTATGTACCAAAAATTTGCCCAGAACCAAGGCTGGACTTTAGAGATTTTGTCAGCCAATGAGGGTGAGCATGGGGGTTATAAAGAAATCATTACTCGTGTGTCTGGTAATAGCGTTTATGGTCGTCTAAAGTTTGAGTCTGGTGTACATCGTGTTCAGCGTGTACCTGATACAGAAAGCCAAGGTCGAGTGCATACGTCAGCCTGTACTGTCGCTGTAATGCCTGAAGTTGAAATTGATGATACGGTTGATCTGAATCCAGCTGATATTCGCTTTGATACTTTCCGCTCAAGCGGTGCTGGTGGTCAGCACGTGAATACTACCGACTCTGCTGTACGTTTGACGCATATACCAACGGGTACCGTGGTAGAGTGTCAACAAGAACGCAGTCAACATAAAAACCGTGCGCAAGCAATGAAAATGCTGATATCAAAAATTCAGCAAGTCAAAGTCCAAGCACAGGTAGATGCCGCTGATACGATACGTCGCGATTTGGTCGGTAGTGGCGATCGTTCAGAGCGTATCCGCACCTATAATTTCCCGCAAGGACGTATGACGGATCATCGTATTAATCTGACTTTATATAAGCTTGATTCTATTATGGAAGGTGACTTGGATGAAATCCTTGATGCGCTGTTACGTGAGCATCAAGCGGACTTGATGGCAAGTATTGGCGGTGTTTAATAAAAGATTCATAAGCCTATAAAATAAGAGGCGTATGCTATGCATATGATAACCAACTCATCGCTACTATTACCGTTTAATAAAATCGCGATAAGTATTGTCGCGATATTAATGGCGTTTTGGTTATCTGCTTGTAGCGTCACGCCTTTATCAACGTCAGTCGTACAGCCAGACCAGAGCGATAGTAGTGTAACGACTAATACCGCAACGACTAATAAAAATGACCCGTTTTCTTATCAAGCGTGCATTTATCCGCCTAACGAGCTGGTACAAGCGTGTACTGCGAAGGGTGGCGCGTTTTCACAGCAAGGTCGGCTTGGTTGTTATCAATGTGTGGTGACTTATACCGATGCAGGAAAAGCTTGCCAAGACAGTACCGACTGCCAAGGTAAGTGCAAAAATACCGGTGAGTTTATAGCTGCCAATGTCAAGACTCAGTCAGGGCAATGCGCTAGTGACAGCAGCGGTTTTGGCTGTTATCAAACCATAGAAAAAGGTGTGGCACAACCTGCTATCTGTGTTGATTAATTTACTATTTATTTTTAATACTAAAGCCACATAATCATTAGGCAGCTGCCTAATTTGAATTTTTTGTTTTAATCCCTTAATTTAAGTTTATCGTTTTCGTTTATTCCTTTAATTATCTAATAATTTTGAGAGTGTTATGTCAAAGCCTAATAATCAAAATCAGCAAAACAATCAAGAGCAAGCTCCAGAAGACGCTAATGAGCTGATTGCCCAATTGCAAGCCAAGCTGGATGATATCGTCGCTTCAGGTAAACAGCCTTATCCGAATACGTTTAAGCGCACAGATTATGCTCAAGACTTGCAGGCAGCTTTTGAGGGTATCTCAAAACAAGAAATTGCTGACAATGATGCTAAAGGCGAAAAAACAAAGGTGAATGTCGCCGGTCGCGTCATGCTGAACCGTGGGGCGTTTATTGTTATCCAAGATATGACAGGTCGTATCCAGTTATATGTGGCACGCAAAGAGTTAGATGAGCAGACGTTAGCAGACATCAAATCGCTAGACTTGGGTGATATCGTTGGTGTATCAGGTTATATCGGTCGTTCAGGCAAAGGCGATTTGTACGTACATATTGAAGAGATTGAGTTATTGACCAAAGCATTACGCCCAATGCCAAATAAATTTCATGGTCTAGCAGATGTGGAAGCACGCTATCGCAATCGTCATCTTGATTTGATGACCAATGAGACGACCCGTGATACCTTTATGGTGCGCAGTCAGGTTATCAGCGGTATTCGCAAATTTATGCTAAATGAGCGTTTTATGGAAGTTGAAACGCCTATGATGCATCCGATCCCAGGTGGTGCAGTGGCACGTCCGTTTGTGACTCATCATAATGCGTTAGACATGCCATTATATCTGCGTATTGCTCCTGAGCTTTATCTTAAGCGCTTGGTCGTTGGTGGCTTTGAGAAAGTATTTGAGATTAACCGTAGCTTCCGTAATGAAGGCGTTTCAACCCGTCATAATCCTGAATTTACCATGATTGAGTTCTATCAAGCGTATGCGGATTATCATGATTTGATGGATTTGACTGAGCGCTTATTTAATGAATTGGCGACGGATATCTTGGGAACGACAGAGATTACTTACCAAGAAGAAGCCATTAGCCTAAAAGCGCCATTTATACGTCTATCTATGTCTGATGCGATTGCCAAATATGCAGAAAACTTTGATATGAATCGTATTAACGATCGTGAGTATCTTGCAGAGTACGCATCGACAACGCTAAAGCAACAGGTAAAGGATGTCTTTGGTGTGGGTAAGTTGCAGACCATCATCTTTGAAGAAACCGCTGAGCACCAATTGCGTCAGCCAACGTTTATCACTGAATACCCTGCTGAAACCTCACCGCTAGCACGCCGTAGTGATGATAACCCTGAGATTACGGATCGTTTTGAGCTGTTTGTCGGTGGTCGTGAGTTGGCTAATGGCTTTAGTGAGCTCAATGATCCTGCAGATCAGGCTGAGCGTTTCCTTGGTCAGGTGGCTGAAAAAGACGCTGGCGATGATGAAGCGATGCATTTCGATGCAGAGTATATCGAAGCTCTGTCTTATGGTTTACCGCCAACAGCAGGTGAGGGTATCGGTATTGATCGCTTAGTGATGCTATTGACAGACTCTGCCAGTATCCGTGATGTTATTTTATTCCCACACATGCGCCGTAAGCTGGAAGGATAAAGAAAGACAGTTGCTTGTCATAAGTCTATCCTAGTACTAAACTGAACATAAGATGGCTATTTCTAATTTTAATGAAATAGCCTTATATGGTTTTTTAGTACTTAATTAATAGGGACATTATGCATACTATGGACAATCAGCAAGTAACGCCCTCGATTTGGCAACAGATGATTCAACAGAGTTTTTTGTCTTTGTATGACTTATCAGAAAATAAAATCACTAGCCCTGAATATTTTCAGGGTTATGATTTTGTTTTCAAGTTCTCTAATGCGACGATTGATCTTATTGTCAATGATGTCGTGATGCAGGCAAGTAAGCAAGGCATTGATACTAGTCAAGTTCGTACATGGAGAAAAGAAGTTGTCAATCAGCTTATCAAGCAACATGCACATCTTTATCTCAAAAACGATAAAGCCATCACTCATAAAAATGAAGCGACATCTAATAAACCCGTATATTTTATTGGATTAACATCACTTTCAGTCCAGCATCAAGATTGCGATCATAATGATCTACAAAACCAGTATTCATCATTGCCATCTTATGCGGTTGGTTATGAGTATGGCAGTCAGTTCTTTGCTGAAGATTGTGTATTAGATTTGGACGATGAACACAGCGTTCTACAAGTATTTAGCTACCAGAACTTTGCTGAGATATTAAACCAGTTGGTGACGCCAAGTGATTTGACCGCCTATCTAGCGTTTCATCGCAGTAAACTGACTGGGCTTGAGACGTTTGCAGACGAGTCGACTTTGCTTGTGCAGTTCTTACAATCGCCAGATTTTCATCATAGGGCGATTGAAGTTCAAGAGCAATTGGTCAGTCATGGATTGATAGCACAGATTGAACCACGATTGATAAAAGCAGCAGAGCCTAACCAAACTGAGTTTGCGGCAGCGCTGATGGCAGAGATTCAGAAAAATACTCGAATGTGGTACAAGCTTTTTAATAGTTTAATCAAAAGCTGTTATGAAGCGGGTAACCCACTACCAAAAGAGCAGGTTGATATTTTGGTCGATGAATCCATGTACACCTATGCGTGTTTGATAGAAAAAATATTGGCCCATAGAACAATTGACCAAGAATCGCGCTGGACAGGTTATGTGCGCCATGAGCACTCTTACAATGTATTTGGTCGCCATTATTTGATGGTATTTTATGCGCAAGATAGCAATAGCTCGTTAAGTGCAGATAAAGTTCGTGCTGGTCATCAAGATTTGCTATTTGAGCTCAACGCTCAGATGCAGCAGCCCGTTATGCAAGAGCTGTTTTTAATTGGTGTCGATATCAGACCTTGTGAAGATAGCGTGAATACCGAAGTACATCTAGATGCTTTCCATCAGCATGGATCGCTTATCGATGCGAATACGCAGCGTTTATATCAACAATTGGCTCAATTGAGAGCTCAATCATAGCCTAGTTTTGAGACTTAAGTTTGATAGCTGTTTTTGATGCTTGGTTTGGATAGTTAGGTTCAATAGTTAGTTTCGACACTTATTTTTGACACTTAGCTTCGATAACTGATTTTAAGATAAATTGCTAATTTGATGCTTTACTTATATTTTTACGACTTACCTTGGCATTCATTATGACGCAGCAATATCAAGTTTTAGCCCGCAAATACCGCCCCAAAAACTTTCACGAGTTGATTGGGCAAACGCATGTCTCACAGGCATTGATTAATGCCATTGATTACAATCGTCTGCATCATGCTTATCTATTTACGGGTACGCGCGGCGTCGGTAAGACGACCATCGCCCGTATTTTGTCTAAATGTTTGAACTGTGATACTGGCATTACCAGTACCCCATGTGGCGTGTGTGATAATTGCGTGGCGATTGATCAAGGGCGTTTTATTGATCTGATTGAGATTGATGCGGCTTCTCGTACCAAAGTTGAGGACACGCGCGAGCTACTGGATAATGTGCCGTATGCGCCAAGCCAAGGCCGTTATAAAGTCTACCTGATTGACGAAGTGCATATGTTGTCAACACACAGCTTTAATGCGCTACTCAAAACCTTGGAAGAGCCGCCTGAGCATGTCAAGTTCCTATTAGCCACTACGGATCCTCAAAAGCTGCCGATTACTATTATCTCGCGCTGTCTGCAGTTCGTATTGCGTCCTTTGTCGCAAAGCTTGCTCAGTGAGCATTTAGCCAATGTTCTAACCCAAGAACAAGTAGGCTATACACAGCCTGCACTTTGGCAATTGGCTAGTGCGGCAAAAGGTTCGGTACGTGATGCCTTATCGTTAACCGATCAAGCCATTGCTTTTGGCCAAGGTGCGCTTGATGATGTGACCGTTAATTCAATGCTCGGCTTGATTGATGCGGCCGACTTAGTGAGCTTAATTACAGATATCTATAATCATGATAAGCCTGCTGTCGCTGCCCATATCGAGCAGATGCGTGCGCAAATGGTTGATGCTAGCAGTATGTTTGACGGACTCGCTGAGCTATTGCATCAGTTGGCATTGTGTCAGCTGCTGCCCGAAGTCGCTCTCAATGTCAATGAAGCGCAAGCACAGCAAATCGATCAGCTTGCCCAGCATATGAGCCCTGACGTATTACAGCTTTATTATGAAATTGTGGTACAAGCACGGGAAGGCGTAAAGCTTGCCAGTACGCCGATGCAAGCACTTGAGATGTGTATTTTACGTCTCTTAGCTTTTCGTCCCTTACCGGTTGATGAGATATTAGCCAATGTACCTGATAGTACAGTAACGGCTATAGAAAAACCTACTACCACTGTCTCTAGCGCTACGTTAATCACTGAGCCAGTGTCATCATCATTAGAATTACAAACTCAATCTGATAATATCGTTTATGAGAATATTGATATAAGTGTCAATGATAAACAGGATGTTGGCGCTGATAATAGTATTACTCAACATGAGAAATATTATTCAAATGACGAGGCTAGTCATTTAAGCCAGTATGACAATTCTAGCGTTTATGACACGCTAGAATTGTCCAATAATCAGCCTGAACCTGTTGTTGAACCTGTTGTTGAACCTGTTGTTGAACCTGTTGTTGAACCCGTTGTTGAACCCGTTGTTGAACCCGTTGTTGAACCCGTTGTTGAACCCGTTGTTGAACCCGTTGTTGAACCCGTTGTTGAACCCGTTGTTGAAGCGTTGGTACAAGAATATCTAGAAGCTGTTGTTTAAGCCGCTCTTGA